>CAVPEX010000001.1:0-59958 GCA_963703585.1 uncultured Solirubrobacterales bacterium
CAATGTATTGCTGTACCAAGTTGTCCGGCGTACCAGCGAAATTGCCAGGCAGTTGAAGACGTTTTTACCAGATCGAAATCACCACCTGCCACCAATGCCAATTTTTGCAAGGTTTCAAGCAGATTATCAAATGCACAATTCCAATCTAGCGTATTTCCACCGGCGCTATCGGCCGCAACGGACAAGCCAGAAATTGCTCCGTCTCTCAACCTTCCATTTCCAGTTGTCGCGCTTGAAGTGGCGTTGTAGGTTACCAATGTTTTTATAATGGTTTCGGCTTTTGCATTCACGAAAGTAGACCGGTTGGTTGTGTTAGCTTTCCAGGCCACAATGCGCCAGCCTAAAATAGACATTAGCCCCGGACAATAGGCCATGAACTTGCTTTTGTCAGTAAATTGCCAGTTTCCAGAGCGGTACAGGCCGACAAAGTCGCGGTACCATTCATATCCGTCTAGCTTCCGCCATACCTCAATTTGCCATTTGTCGGCCAACGTGGTCAAAAGACTATGATCTCCGCGAACGCCAAACTGCAAAATTCCAGGCGTGTTGACCGTCTTCGTGTAAGCCAGCGAAGTGAAGTCGGTGACCTGCGCTTGCAGAACGCCGGCCGTATCGCGAACGTCAAGCCGATATAAAGTGCTCATTCAGGCCCAATTGCCAGCCAGTTGAATCCAACATTCGCGGGTCCAGTTGTTGTTGTTATGGTACGTGCTGTACTGGCAGCTGCTCGATCGTGCGCAGGATCAGCGGCGTCGCTACCGCGTAGGGCAGGTTGGCGACCATCGCCGTCGGCGCCGGCTCGAAGCCGCCGAGGTCGAGCTTCATCGCGTCGCCCCAGTGCAGGCTGACGTTGGGACGGGCGGCCAGCGCCGCCAGCGCCGGCTCCAGCCCGCGGTCGATCTCGACCGTGTGCAGGTGGGCGACGGCGGCGGCGAGCCGTTCGCTCAGCACCCCTTCGCCGGCCCCGACCTCGAGCACGACGTCGGCCGGCTCCAGCTCGGCGTCGCGGACGATCGCGTCGAGCAGGTTGGGGTCGGCGAGGAAGTTCTGGCCGAGCCGCACCAAGCCGAGCCCCGGCTACCAGCCGAAGAGCGCGCGGGCATTGGCCTCGACCGTGCGCTCCAGCTCCTCGTAGGGGACACCGCGCTCCGCGGCGACCAGCTTGGCCGTCTCGACCACGTTGGCCGGCTGGTTGCGCTTGCCGCGCATCGGCTGGGGCGAGAGGTAGGGCGCGTCGGTCTCGACCAGGATCCGCTCCTCCGGCACCTTGGCGGCGGCGAAGCGGAGCTCCCGGGCGCTCGAGTAGGTGACGTTGCCGGCGAACGAGCAGTACCAGCCGCGCTCGGCCGCGTCGCCGACCCGCTGCGGCGCCGAGAAGCAGTGGAGGACGACCGTGTGCCCGGGGGCGCGGGCGTCAAGGGTCGCGAAGATCTCGTCGATCGCCTCGCTCTCCCCCTCGCCGTCGCGGGCGTGGATCACGATCGGCAGGCCGAGGTCGACGGCGATCTCGATCTGGGCGGCGAAGGCGCGCCGCTGCTCGGCCGGCGCGGCGGTGTCGCGGTAGAAGTCGAGGCCGGTCTCGCCCAGAGCCCGCACCTTCGCGTGGGCGGCGAGGCGGGCGATCGCCGCCGCCGCGTCGTCGTCGAAGCCGTCGGCGTCGTTGGGGTGGCGGCCGACCGCCGCGAAGACGCCGGGGTTGCGCTCGGCGCTGGCGATGACGCCGGCGTTGGTCTCCGCGTCGAGGCCGACGTTCAGCACCCGCTCCACGCCCGCCTGCGCCATCGCCGCCAGCAGCTCGGCCTCGGCCGGCTCGCAGAGGAAGAGGTGGGCGTGGGAGTCGATCATCGGCGCGGCTCAGCCTACCCGGGCGCATCGCACTAGCCTTGCCCCAGATGGGGGACCCGGCGGACTACTACCGCGAGATCTACGCCCGCGGGCTGGGCGGCGAGACGCCGCCGATCCCGGTCTCGATCGAGGAGCTGGAGCGGCGGGCGATCGCGGCGCTGGAGCCGCGGGCGGCCGACTACGTCGGCGCCGGGGCGGGGGCGAGGACACGATCCGCGCCAACCTCGAGGCGTTCCGGCGCCGCCGCATCGTGCCGCGGATGCTGCGCGACGTCTCCGTCCGCGACCTCTCCACCACGGTGCTCGGCACGGCGCTGCCGGCGCCGCTGATGCTGGCCCCGATCGGGGTGCAGAAGGTGGTCCACCCCGAGGGCGAGCTGGCGACCGCACGGGCGGCGGCCGCGCTCGGCCTGCCGATGATCGTCAGCACCGCCTCCCACTTCACCCTGGAGGAGATCGCCGCGGCCGGCGGCGAGGGACCGCGCTGGTTCCAGCTCTACTGGCCCGACGACCCGGCCCTGCTGCGCAGCTTCGTCGAGCGCGCCGAGGCGGCCGGCTACGGGGCGATCGTCGTCACCGTCGACACCTTCATCCCCGGCTGGAAGCCGCGCGACCTGCAGCAGGCCTGGCTGCCCTTCCTCGAAGGCTCGGGGAACGCCAACTACATGCAGGACCCGGTCTTCCGCGCCGGCCTCGAGCGGACGCCCGAGGAGGACCTCGGCGCCGCCACCGGGCACTACCTCGGCGTTCTCGCCAATCCCGCCCTGAGCTGGGACGACCTCGCCCAGCTGCGCGAGCTGACCTCGCTGCCGATCCTGGTCAAGGGCATCCAGCACGCCGAGGACGCCCGCGAGGCGGCGAGGCGCGGCGTCGACGGCATCGTCGTCTCCAACCACGGCGGCCGCCAGGTCGACGGCGCCGTCGCCTCGCTCGAGGCGCTGCCGGCAGTCGCCGAGGCGGTCGGCGGCGAGCTGGCGGTCCTCTTCGACAGCGGCGTCCGCGGCGGCGCCGACGTGCTGAAGGCGCTGGCCCTCGGCGCCGACGCCGTCTGCCTCGGCCGCCCCTTCGTCTGGGGTCTCGCGCTCGACGGCCAGGCCGGCGTCGAAGCGGTGCTGAAGATGGTCCTCGCCGAGCTCGACCTGACGATGGCGCTGTGCGGGCTGACGCGGCCCGAGGAGATCGGCCCGGACCTGCTCGCGCCAAGCTGAGCCCGACCCCCCGCGCGCGGCGAACTGCATCAAATTCTGGCCCCCAGAAGGCCAGAATTTGATGCAGTTCGGTCGGCAGCTCAGGTATCGATCTTCGGGAACAGCTGCGGCACGCGTTCGACCCGCTGGCCGCCCTGGCGGGAACCGAGTTCGGCCAGCTCCCGGCCCTCTTCCCGCAGCGCCGCCAGCAGCGTCTCGCTGGTCCGCGGCAGGTAGGGGACGAGCAGCAGCGTCGTCACCCGCAGGCCCTCGACCAGGTTGTAGAGGACTTCGTCGAGCCGCTCGGGGTCGGCCTCGTCCTTGGCCAGCACCCACGGCTGCGCTTCCTCGACGAAGCGGTTGAGGCGGCGGACCAGGTTCCAGGCGACCTCCAGGGCCTGGGTCAGCTCGGCCCGGTCGAGCAGCTCGCTGAAGCGCTCCACGGCGCCTTCGAAGTCCTCGGCCAGGGTCGCGTCGACCTGGGCCACCGGCACGGTGCCGTCGCGGTAGCGGTCGACCATCGCCAGCACACGGCTCGCCAGGTTGCCGTAGTCGTTGGCCAGCTCGGCCTCATAGCGGGCCTCGAAGCCGGCGGTGGAGATCGAGCCGTCCTGACCGAAGCTGACCTCGCGGAAGCAGTAGAAGCGCAGCGCGTCGGCGCCGAAGCGGTCGATCACCTCGAACGGGTCGAGCACGTTGCCCAGCGACTTCGACATCTTCTTCTCGCCCATCAGGAGATACCCGTGGATCGCCATCCGCCGCGGCGGCTCGAGGTCCGCCGCCAGGCACAGCGCCGGCCAGATCACCGCGTGGAACTTGAGGATGTCCTTCGCCATCACGTGCATGTCGGCCGGCCAGAAGCGGCCGCTCAGGTCCTCGCCCTCGCGGGCGAACATCAGCGCCGTGACGTAGTTGAGGAGGGCGTCGAACCAGACGTACATCCGCTGCTCCTGGTCCCAGGGCAGGCGCATCCCCCATTTCAGCTTCGGGCGCGAGAGCGAGACGTCCTCCAGCCCCTGCTTGACGAAGGCGACCGCCTCGTTGCGGCGGAAGTCGGGGACGACGAAGTCCGGCCGCGCCTCGTAGAGGTCTTCGAGCTGGGCCTGGAAGGCGGAGAGCCGGAAGAACCAGTTCTCCTCGCGTTCCTTCTCCAGCGGGATCTCGTGGATCGGGCAGGTGTTGCCGGGCCCCAGCTCGCGCTCGGTCTTGAAGTCGGCGCAGCGCGGGCAGTACCAGCCTTCGTAGACGCCCTTGGTCACCCAGCCGTTGTCGTAGACGCGCTGCATGATCGTCGCCACCCGCTCGGCGTGGCGCGGGTCCGAGGTGCGGATGAAGAAGTCGTTGGTCGCGTCGACGATCGGCATCAGCTCTTCGAACTTGGCCGCGTTGCGGTCGGCCAGCTCCTGCGGCGTGATCCCCTCCCGCTCCGCCGCGGTCTCGATCGGCTCGCCGTGCTCGTCGGTGCCGGTCAGGAAGAAGACGTCCTCCCCGCGCTGGCGCATGTGCCGCGCCAGCACGTCGGCCGCCATCGTCGAGTAGGCGTGGCCGAGATGCGGCTCGGCGTTGACGTAGTAGATGGGGGTGGTGACGTAGTAGCTCACGGAGGTACCTCGGCCGGGGTGAGCGTCCAGGCTATCGGCGCGCGTCGCGGCCGGTCAGGGCCTTGTAGAGGTCGTTGGCGCGGGTGCCGGTGAGGGCGGCGACGACGGAGGCGGCGGCGCGGGGGCGGGCGCCGGACTGGACCAGGTGGCGCAGGGCGTCGACGGCGAAGGCGACGTCTTTGTCGTGGGAGTCGGTGGCGGCAGGACCGATCACCAGCACGATCTCGCCTCTGACGTCGCTGCGGAAGCGGCGGGCCAGCTCGCCGAGCGAGCCGCGGGCGACCTCCTCGTGGACCTTGGTCAGCTCACGGCAGACGGCGGCCTGGCGGTCCGGCGCCAGCGAGGCCAGCGCCGCCAGCGACTCGCCGACGCGGCGCGGCGACTCGAAGGCGACCACCGTCTCGGCCGAGCGCAGCACCCGCTCCATCTCCCCCGCCCGGCGCGGCAGGAAGCCCTCGAAGCGCCAGCGGTCGGTCGGCAGCCCGGAGGCGACCAGCGCCACCGGCACCACCGAGGGGCCGGGCAGGACCGTCACCTCGAGGGCGCGCTCGATGCAGCGGTGGATCAGCTTGAAGCCGGGGTCGGAGATCGCCGGCATGCCGGCGTCGGAGACGAGGGCGATGACGTCGCCGCGC
Organism: uncultured Solirubrobacterales bacterium; assembly: GCA_963703585.1. Taxonomy (GTDB): domain Bacteria; phylum Actinomycetota; class Thermoleophilia; order Solirubrobacterales; family 70-9; genus VAYN01. The sequence continues at coordinate 5,268 of CAVPEX010000001.1, forward strand.
TCGATCCGCTGCGAGAGCTCGACCGCGCGCGAGGCTTCGTTGCCCTCGTGGTTGGAGACCAGCCGCGGCGCCGGCCGGATCCCCAGCCGGTCGAGCAGGGCGCCGGTCTTGCGGGTGTCCTCGCAGGCGATGAAGTCGGCCGAGACGAGCGCCTCGCGCACCCGCGGGCTGACGTCGTCGATGTTGCCGATCGGGGTCGGGCAGACGATCAGCCCCCCCGGCATCAGGCGGCTTCCCCGTCCGATTTCCCCAGTTCGATCCGCGCCATCGCGGCGGCGCCGATCATGCCGGCGTCCGGGCCGAGCTCGGCGGCGACGACCGGGACCTCGTTCATCGGCAGCAGCGCCCGCGCCCGCAGCTCGCGCCGGGCCGGCTCCAGCAGCAGGTCGCCGGCGGCCATGACGCCGCCGCCGATCACGATCAGCTCCGGCTCGAAGATGTTGGCGAAGCTGGTCAGCGCGACCCCGAGGCGGGTCCCGATCAGGTCGAAGATCGCGATCGCGGTCGGGTCGCCGTTCAGCGCCGCCTCGGTCACCGCCCTGCCGTCGATCGGGTGCCCCTCGGCCAGCATCGCCGCCAGCACCGAGTCGGGGTCGCTTTCGGCCGCCGCCAGCCCCTCGCGCCCGAGCGCGGTGCCGGAGGCCATCGTCTCGACGCAGCCGCGGCCGCGGCAGTTGCCCTGGCAGGGCGGCCCGTTCATGTCGATCACCATGTGGCCGAGCTCGGCGCCGGCGCCGGTGGCGCCGCGGTAGATCTCGTCGCCCAGGATCAGGCCGCCGCCGATCCCGGTCCCGATCGTCAGCAGGACCATGTCGTCGGCGTCGCGCCCGGCCCCGTAGAGGTGCTCGGCCAGGGCGGCGACGTTGGCGTCGTTGTCGACGAAGACCGGCAGCCCGGCCCGCTCGCTGACCAGGTCGCGGATCGCCAGGTCTTCCAGCGGCAGGTTGACCGCGGAGACGGCGACGCCGCGGTCGTGGTCGATCGTCGCCGGGATGCCGAGGCCGACGGCGCTGACATCGGGTCGCGCTACCTTCGCCTCGCGGACCTCGCGGACCAGCAGCTCGACCAGCTCGTCCTCGGTCTGACCGGTCGATGCCTCGCGCTGCTCGTAGAGGGCCTCGGTGCCGGCGAGCACCCCGACGAGCATCTTCGTCCCCCCGAGATCGACCCCGATCGTCTCCCCCGCGCTCACGGGCGAGCGGGGGCTGGAAGGCGGCTGACCGAACACATCGCCATGATTTCTAGCCCTTTTATGCCCGACGATGACGAGCAGCGGCCGCAGGGACCGCCCGAGTACAACGTCTACCGGTCCCGCAAGGGCCTCTTCGCGAGGCTGCGATCGGCCGATCTCTCGGCCCTGAAGGAGCGCGCAAAGCTGCCTGGCAAGCGGCCTGGCGGCGAGGAGCCGGGACGCGAGGGGCGGCTCCCGGCGCGAGCGCAGGCGGCCGCCAGGGAGCCCCCCGACCCCTCCTCAGGCGGGTCCTCAAATGGGGCGGCATCGCCGTTCTGGGATGGATCTTGCTCAGCTTCCTCGCCTTCGCCGTCTCCGCCCAGCTGCAGTCCTTCAAGCTCTCCGGCGAAGCCAAGGACGCCCTCCACGGCAACCCCTTCCTGCTGCCCAGCGCGCAGACGATCCTCGTCCTCGGCACCGACGCCCGGCCGCCGGACACCAAGGAGCCGGGGGCGGCCCCCTCGCAGGAGTGCTTCGAACAGCAGGCGCACGGCGACGCCCCCCACGGCGACTGCTTCGAAGGCCAGTTCCGCGCCGACACCCTGATGCTGATCCGGGCCGGCGGCGGCGCCTTCCGCAAACTCTCGATCCCGCGCGACGCCTACGCCGAGATCCCCGGCCAGGCGACGCAGAAGATCAACGCCGCCTACGCCTTCGGCGGCGCCGCGCTGCAGATCAAGACGGTCGAAGACTTCCTCGACATCCCGATCGACCACGTCGCGATCATCGACTTCACCGGCTTCGAAGACCTGATCGACGCGGTCGGCGGCGTCACCGTCGACGTCCCCCACAAGCTCTGCGCCGACATCTCCGGCGGCGCCGGCGGCGGCCAGGGCGGGATGAGCCTGCGCCTCGGCAAGGGCGAGAACACGCTCGACGGCGAAAAGGCCCTCGCCTACTCGCGGGTCCGCAAGCCGAGCGAATGCCCGGGGCCGGGCGTCAGCGCCTTCACCCTCGGCTACACCGACTCCGACCGCGAGAAGGCGCAGCAGGCGGTGATCAACGGCATCAAGGACCGCCTCACCGACCCCCTCTGCCTCCCCTACAACTTCGTCAAGGGCCCGATCATCGGCTGGGACGCGCCGAAGGCCTTCGTCAGCGACATGGGCTTCTTCACGATGCCGCAGCTCGTCCTCGCCGCCGGGATCGGCGGACTCCCCGGCCAACGTCCTCTGCGGCAACCCCAACGCCGGCTGCGGCGAAGGCCCCGAAGGCTCGGTCGAAGTCCCCGAGTCCGTCCGCCGCGCCGCCGTCAAGCGCTTCCTGGACGGCTGAGAATCAATCGTTGTACAACACCGACTACGGCAAGAAGAAGGGCGCCGCCGCGAGCGACGGCGCCAAGGAGTCGAAGGCCGCCGGGTCGAGCTCCTCGGACTCCGGCTCCTCGGAGTCGAAGTCGAGCGACTCGAAGAGCTCGGGCGACTCCAAGGCCGCCGCCAAGGTGGATTGATTCTCAGCCGTCCAGGAAGCGCTTGACGGCGGCGCGGCGGACGGACTCGGGGACTTCGACCGAGCCTTCGGGGCCTTCGCCGCAGCCGGCGTTGGGGTTGCCGCAGAGGACGTTGGCCGGGGAGCTGCCGCCGATCCCGGCGGCGAGGACGAGCTGCGGCATCGTGAAGAAGCCCATGTCGCTGACGAAGGCCTTCGGCGCGTCCCAGCCGATGATCGGGCCCTTGACGAAGTTGTAGGGGAGGCGGAGGGGGTCGGTGAGGCGGTCCTTGATGCCGTTGATCACCGCCTGCTGGGCCTTCTCGCGGTCGAAGTCGTCGTGTAGCCGAGGGTGAAGGCGCTCGACGCCCGGCCCCGGGCATTCGCTCGGCTTGCGGACCCGCGAGTAGGCCAGCGCCTTTTCGCCGTTGAGCGTGTTCTCGCCCTTGCCGAGGCGCAGGGTGATCCCGCCCTGGCCGCCGCCGGCGCCGCCGGAGATGTCGGCGCAGAGCTTGACCGGGACGTCGACGGTGACCCCGCCGACCGCGTCGATCAGGTCTTCGAAGCCGGTGAAGTCGACGATCGCGACGTGGTCGATCTCGATGTCGAGGAAGTCTTCGACCGTCTTGATCTGCAACGCGGCGCCGCCGAAGGCGTAGGCGCCGTTGATCTTCTGCGGCGTCTGGCCGGGGATCTCGGCGTAGGCGTCGCGCGGGATCGAGAGTTTGCGGAAGGCGCCGCCGCCGGCCCGGATCAGCATCAGCGTGTCGGCGCGGAATTCGCCGTCGAAGCAGTCGCCGTGCGGGGGCGTCGCCGTTCGACTGCTGTTCGAAGCACTCTTCGGAGGTGTTGTCGTCGCCGGCTCCGGGGGCGGCCGCGCGTCGGTGCCGAGCACGAGGATCGTCTGCGCGCTCGGCAGCAGGAACGGGTTGCCGTGCAGGGCGTCCTTCGCTTCGCCGGAGAGCTTGAACGACTGGATCTGGGCGGAGACGGCGAAGGCGAGGAAGCTGAGCAAGATCCATCCCAGAACGGCGATCCCGACCCATTTGAGGACCCGCCTGAGGAGGGGTCGGGGGGCGCCCTGGCGGCCGCCTGCGCTCGCGCCGGGAGCCGCCCTCGCGTCCCGGCTCCTCGCCGCCAGGCCGCTTGCCAGGCAGCTTTGCGCGCTCCTTCAGGGCCGAGAGATCGGCCGATCGCAGCCTCGCGAAGAGGCCCTTGCGGGACCGGTAGACGTTGTACTCGGGCGGTCCCTGCGGCCGCTGCTCGTCATCGTCGGGCATAAAAGGGCTAGAAATCATGGCGATGTGTTCGGTCAGCCGCCTTCCAGCCCCCGCTCGCCCGTGAGCGCGGGGAGACGATCGGGTCGATCTCGGGGGGACGAAGATGCTCGTCGGGGCGCTCGCCGGCACCGAGGCCCTCTACGAGCAGCGCGAGGCATCGACCGGTCAGACCGAGGACGAGCTGGTCGAGCTGCTGGTCCGCGAGGTCCGCGAGGCGAAGGTAGCGCGACCCGATGTCAGCGCCGTCGGCCTCGGCATCCCGGCGACGATCGACCACGACCGCGGCGTCGCCGTCTCCGCGGTCAACCTGCCGCTGGAAGACCTGGCGATCCGCGACCTGGTCAGCGAGCGGGTCGGGCTGCCGGTCTTCGTCGACAACGACGCCAACGTCGCCGCCCTGGCCGAGCACCTCTACGGGGCCGGGCGCGACGCCGACGACATGGTCCTGCTGACGATCGGGACCGGGATCGGCGGCGGCCTGATCCTGGGCGACGAGATCTACCGCGGCGCCACCGGCGCCGGCGCCGAGCTCGGCCACATGGTGATCGACATGAACGGGCCGCCCTGCCAGGGCAACTGCCGCGGCCGCGGCTGCGTCGAGACGATGGCCTCCGGCACCGCGCTCGGGCGCGAGGGGCTGGCGGCGGCCGAAAGCGACCCCGACTCGGTGCTGGCGGCGATGCTGGCCGAGGGGCACCCGATCGACGGCAGGGCGGTGACCGAGGCGGCGCTGAACGGCGACCCGACCGCGATCGCGATCTTCGACCTGATCGGGACCCGCCTCGGGGTCGCGCTGACCAGCTTCGCCAACATCTTCGAGCCGGAGCTGATCGTGATCGGCGGCGGCGTCATGGCCGCCGGCGACCTGCTGCTCGAGCCGGCCCGGCGCGAGCTGCGGGCGCGGGCGCTGCTGCCGATGAACGAGGTCCCGGTCGTCGCCGCCGAGCTCGGCCCGGACGCCGGCATGATCGGCGCCGCCGCGATGGCGCGGATCGAACTGGGGAAATCGGACGGGGAAGCCGCCTGATGCCGGGGCGGCTGATCGTCTGCCCGACCCCGATCGGCAACCTCGACGACGTCAGCCCGCGGGTGCGCGAGGCGCTCGTCTCGGCCGACTTCATCGCCTGCGAGGACACCCGCAAGACCGGCGCCCTGCTCGACCGGCTGGGGATCCGGCCGGCGCCGCGGCTGGTCTCCAACCACGAGGGCAACGAAGCCTCGCGCGCGGTCGAGCTCTCGCAGCGGATCGAGCGCGGCGACGTCATCGCCCTCGTCTCCGACGCCGGCATGCCGGCGATCTCCGACCCCGGCTTCAAGCTGATCCACCGCTGCATCGAGCGCGCCCTCGAGGTGACGGTGCTGCCCGGGCCCTCGGTCGTGCCGGTCGCCCTGGTCGCCTCCGGCCTGCCGACCGACCGCTGGCGCTTCGAGGGCTTCCTGCCGCGCCGGGCCGGCGAGATGGAGCGGGTGCTGCGCTCGGCCGAGACGGTGGTCGCCTTCGAGTCGCCGCGCCGCGTCGGCGAGTCGCTGGCGGCGCTGGCCTCGCTGGCGCCCGACCGCCAGGCCGCCGTCTGTCGCGAGCTGACCAAGGTCCACGAGGAGGTCGCCCGTGGCTCGCTCGGCGAGCTGGCCCGCCGCTTCCGCAGCGACGTCAAAGGCGAGATCGTGCTGGTGATCGGTCCCGCCGCCACCGACTCCCACGACAAAGACGTCGCCTTCGCCGTCGACGCCCTGCGCCACCTGGTCCAGTCCGGCGCCCGCCCCCGCGCCGCCGCCTCCGTCGTCGCCGCCCTCACCGGCACCCGCGCCAACGACCTCTACAAGGCCCTGACCGGCCGCGACGCGCGCCGATAGCCTGGACGCTCACCCCGGCCGAGGTACCTCCGTGAGCTACTACGTCACCACCCCCATCTACTACGTCAACGCCGAGCCGCATCTCGGCCACGCCTACTCGACGATGGCGGCCGACGTGCTGGCGCGGCACATGCGCCAGCGCCGGGAGGACGTCTTCTTCCTGACCGGCACCGACGAGCACGGCGAGCCGATCGAGACCGCGGCGGAGCGGGAGGGGATCGCGCCGCAGGAGCTGGCCGACCGCAACGCGGCCAAGTTCGAAGAGCTGATGCCGATCATCGACGCGACCAACGACTTCTTCATCCGCACCTCGGACCCGCGCCACGCCGAGCGGGTGGCGACGATCATGCAGCGCGTCTACGACAACGGCTGGGTGACCAAGGGCGTCTACGAAGGCTGGTACTGCCCGCGCTGCGCCGACTTCAAGACCGAGCGCGAGCTGGGGCCCGGCAACACCTGCCCGATCCACGAGATCCCGCTGGAGAAGGAACGCGAGGAGAACTGGTTCTTCCGGCTCTCCGCCTTCCAGGCCCAGCTCGAAGACCTCTACGAGGCGCGGCCGGACTTCGTCGTCCCCGACTTCCGCCGCAACGAGGCGGTCGCCTTCGTCAAGCAGGGGCTGGAGGACGTCTCGCTCTCGCGCCCGAAGCTGAAATGGGGGATGCGCCTGCCCTGGGACCAGGAGCAGCGGATGTACGTCTGGTTCGACGCCCTCCTCAACTACGTCACGGCGCTGATGTTCGCCCGCGAGGGCGAGGACCTGAGCGGCCGCTTCTGGCCGGCCGACATGCACGTGATGGCGAAGGACATCCTCAAGTTCCACGCGGTGATCTGGCCGGCGCTGTGCCTGGCGGCGGACCTCGAGCCGCCGCGGCGGATGGCGATCCACGGGTATCTCCTGATGGGCGAGAAGAAGATGTCGAAGTCGCTGGGCAACGTGCTCGACCCGTTCGAGGTGATCGACCGCTTCGGCGCCGACGCGCTGCGCTTCTACTGCTTCCGCGAGGTCAGCTTCGGTCAGGACGGCTCGATCTCCACCGCCGGCTTCGAGGCCCGCTATGAGACCGAGCTGGCCAACGACTACGGCAACCTGGCGAGCCGGGTGCTGGCGATGGTCGACCGCTACCGCGACGGCACCGTGCCGGTGGCCCAGGTCGACGCGACCCTGGCCGAGGACTTCGAAGGCGCCGTGGAGCGCTTCAGCGAGCTGCTCGACCGGGCCGAGCTGACCCAGGCCCTGGAGGTCGCCTGGAACCTGGTCCGCCGCCTCAACCGCTTCGTCGAGGAAGCGCAGCCGTGGGTGCTGGCCAAGGACGAGGCCGACCCCGAGCGGCTCGACGAAGTCCTCTACAACCTGGTCGAGGGCCTGCGGGTGACGACGCTGCTGCTCGTCCCCTACCTGCCGCGGACCAGCGAGACGCTGCTGGCGGCGCTGCGGGAAGAGGGCCGGGAGCTGGCCGAACTCGGTTCCCGCCAGGGCGGCCAGCGGGTCGAACGCGTGCCGCAGCTGTTCCCGAAGATCGATACCTGAGCTGCCGACCGAACTGCATCAAATTCTGGCCTTCTGGGGGCCAGAATTTGATGCAGTTCGCCGCGCGCGGGGGGTCGGGCTCAGCTTGGCGCGAGCAGCTCCGGGCCGATCTCCTCGGGCCGCGTCAGCCCGCACAGCGCCATCGTCAGGTCGAGCTCGGCGAGGACCATCTTCAGCACCGCTTCGACGCCGGCCTGGCCGTCGAGCGCGAGACCCCAGACGAAGGGGCGGCCGAGGCAGACGGCGTCGGCGCCGAGGGCCAGCGCCTTCAGCACGTCGGCGCCGCCGCGGACGCCGCTGTCGAAGAGGACCGCCAGCTCGCCGCCGACCGCCTCGGCGACTGCCGGCAGCGCCTCGAGCGAGGCGACGGCGCCGTCGACCTGGCGGCCGCCGTGGTTGGAGACGACGATGCCGTCGACGCCGCGCCTCGCCGCCTCGCGGGCGTCCTCGGCGTGCTGGATGCCCTTGACCAGGATCGTCAGCGAGGTCAGCTCGCGCAGCTGGGCGAGGTCGTCCCAGCTCAGGGCGGGATTGGCGAGAACGCCGAGGTAGTGCCCGGTGGCGGCGCCGAGGTCCTCCTCGGGCGTCCGCTCGAGGCCGGCGCGGAAGACCGGGTCCTGCATGTAGTTGGCGTTCCCCGAGCCTTCGAGGAAGGGCAGCCAGGCCTGCTGCAGGTCGCGCGGCTTCCAGCCGGGGATGAAGGTGTCGACGGTGACGACGATCGCCCCGTAGCCGGCCGCCTCGGCGCGCTCGACGAAGCTGCGCAGCAGGGCCGGGTCGTCGGGCCAGTAGAGCTGGAACCAGCGCGGTCCCTCGCCGCCGGCCGCGGCGATCTCCTCCAGGGTGAAGTGGGAGGCGGTGCTGACGATCATCGGCAGGCCGAGCGCGGCCGCCGCCCGTGCGGTCGCCAGCTCGCCCTCGGGGTGGACCACCTTCTGCACCCCGATCGGGGCCAGCATCAGCGGCGCCGGCAGCGCCGTGCCGAGCACCGTGGTGGAGAGGTCGCGGACGGAGACGTCGCGCAGCATCCGCGGCACGATGCGGCGGCGCCGGAACGCCTCGAGGTTGGCGCGGATCGTGTCCTCGCCCCCCGCCCCGGCGCCGACGTAGTCGGCCGCCCGCGGCTCCATCGCCGCGATCGCCCGCCGCTCCAGCTCCTCGATCGAGACCGGGATCGGCGGCGTCTCGCCGCCCAGCCCGCGGGCGTAGATCTCGCGGTAGTAGTCCGCCGGGTCCCCCATCTGGGGCAAGGCTAGTGCGATGCGCCCGGGTAGGCTGAGCCGCGCCGATGATCGACTCCCACGCCCACCTCTTCCTCTGCGAGCCGGCCGAGGCCGAGCTGCTGGCGGCGATGGCGCAGGCGGGCGTGGAGCGGGTGCTGAACGTCGGCCTCGACGCGGAGACCAACGCCGGCGTCATCGCCAGCGCCGAGCGCAACCCCGGCGTCTTCGCGGCGGTCGGCCGCCACCCCAACGACGCCGACGGCTTTGACGACGACGCGGCGGCGGCGATCGCCCGCCTCGCCGCCCACGCGAAGGTGCGGGCGCTGGGCGAGACCGGCCTCGACTTCTACCGCGACACCGCCGCGCCGGCCGAGCAGCGGCGCGCCTTCGCCGCCCAGATCGAGATCGCCGTCGACCTCGGCCTGCCGATCGTGATCCACGCCCGCGACGGCGAGGGGGAGAGCGAGGCGATCGACGAGATCTTCGCGACCCTTGACGCCCGCGCCCCCGGGCACACGGTCGTCCTCCACTGCTTCTCGGCGCCGCAGCGGGTCGGCGACGCGGCCGAGCGCGGCTGGTACTGCTCGTTCGCCGGCAACGTCACCTACTCGAGCGCCCGGGAGCTCCGCTTCGCCGCCGCCAAGGTGCCGGAGGAGCGGATCCTGGTCGAGACCGACGCGCCCTACCTCTCGCCCCAGCCGATGCGCGGCAAGCGCAACCAGCCGGCCAACGTGGTCGAGACGGCCAAGCTGGTCGCCGCGGAGCGCGGTGTCTCCTACGAGGAGCTGGAGCGCACGGTCGAGGCCAATGCCCGCGCGCTCTTCGGCTGGTAGCCGGGGCTCGGCTTGGTGCGGCTCGGCCAGAACTTCCTCGCCGACCCCAACCTGCTCGACGCGATCGTCCGCGACGCCGAGCTGGAGCCGGCCGACGTCGTGCTCGAGGTCGGGGCCGGCGAAGGGGTGCTGAGCGAACGGCTCGCCGCCGCCGTCGCCCACCTGCACACGGTCGAGATCGACCGCGGGCTGGAGCCGGCGCTGGCGGCGCTGGCCGCCCGTCCCAACGTCAGCCTGCACTGGGGCGACGCGATGAAGCTCGACCTCGGCGGCTTCGAGCCGGCGCCGACGGCGATGGTCGCCAACCTGCCCTACGCGGTAGCGACGCCGCTGATCCTGCGCACGATCGAGCAGCTGCCGGGGCTGCGGCGCTGGACGGTGATGGTGCAGCGGGAGATCGCCGACCGGCTGCGGGCGGCGCCGGGCAGCCGCACCTACGGCTCGCCGAGCGTCGTCGCCCAGCTCGCCTGCGAGGTTGAGATCCTCCGCACCGTCGACCCCGCCGTCTTCAAGCCGCGGCCGCGGGTCGAGTCGGCGATCCTGCGGCTGCGGCGCACCGGCCCCGGCGCCGACGCGCCGACGCGGCAGCTGGTCCGCGCCGCCTTCGCCCACCGCCGCAAGTCCCTCGCCCGCTCGCTGGAGCACGCCCGGCCCGGCGCCCTCGCCGCGGCGCGGGCGGCGCTGGCCGAGCTGGGGCTGCCGGAGGACGCCCGCGCCGAGGCGCTGTCGCCACCGGAGCTCGCCGCGCTTTCCGCCAAGCTGCAGGCCGACGAGTGACGTCCCTGCCGCCGCGATGCTCCTCCACGCCCCCGCCAAGCTCAACCTCTGCCTCTACCTCGGGGGGACCCGCGCCGATGGCCTGCACGAGCTCTGCTCGCTGTTCGAGCCGCTGTCGCTGGCCGACCTGATCCGGGTCTCCGAGGCCGCCGCCGACGAGGTCGTCTGCGCCGGCGTCGAGGGGGAGAACCTGGCGGCGCGGGCGCTCGCGGCCTTGCGCACCGCCGGCTGGGAGCAGCCGCCGCTGCGGTTGGAGATCGAGAAGCGGGTGCCGGTCGCCGCCGGCCTCGGCGGCGGCAGCGCCGACGCCGCGGCGGTGCTGCGGCTGGCGCGGGGCGAGGTGGCCGAGCTGCCGCGGCTCGCCGCCGAGCTCGGCGCCGACGTCCCCTCGCAGCTGGTCCCGGCGCTGGCGCTTGTGCGCGGCGCCGGCGAGCTGGTCGAGCCGCTGCCGCCGCCGGCGCCGCACGCCGCCGTCCTGCTCCCCGACGGCGGCGGCCTCGGCACCGCCGCGGTCTTCGCCGAGGCCGACCGGCTCGGGCTCGGGCGCGAGCCGGAGGAGCTGGAGGAGCTGGCGCGGCGGCTGCGCGAGGTGGCCGGCGCCGGCGCCTCGCCGCTCGCCTACCCGCAGCTGCTCGTCAACGACCTCGAGGCGCCGGCGCGCTCGCTGCGGCCAGGGATCGGCGACGCGCTCGACGCGCTGCGCGAAGCCGGCGCGGCGGTGGCGATCCTGAGCGGGTCGGGTCCGACCGCGGTCGGGCTCTTCCCGGACCTCGGCGCCGCCCGCGAGGCCGCCGAAGCCATCGACCGCGACGACGCGATCGTCTGCGAGGCCGGGAGGGCGGCGTGAAGCTGCCGGGAGAGGGCGGGGGCAGTCGCAAACGCCTGCTGCTGGTCGCGGTCGCCGCGGGGGTCGCCTTCGGCTACTACCTGCTCAGCCGGGAGCTCGGCAGCATCGACCTGCAGGGGCTGCTCGAAGACATCTCCAACACGCTCGGCGCCTGGACCTACCTGCTGGTCGGCGTCTTCGCCTTCGCCGAGACCGGCGCCTTCGTCGGCCTCGTCGTCCCCGGCGAGACGGTGATGACGCTCGGCGGCGCCGTCGCCGGGCAGGGCGCGATCGACCTCTACCTGCTGATCGCGATCGCCTGGTTCGCGGCCTGGGCCGGGGACTCGACCAGCTTCTTCGTCGGCCGCCGGCTCGGGCGCGGCTTCGTGTTGCAGCACGGCCCTCGCGTCGGGATCAGCCACGAGCGCTTCGAACGGGTCGAGGGCTACTTCTCCCGCCACGGCGGCAAGACGATCTTCATCGGCCGCTTCATCAGCCTCGTCCGCGCCCTCGCCCCGTTCATCGCCGGCAGCTCGGGGATGCGCTACCGCGACTTCGTCCCCTACAGCATTCTCGGCACCGGGCTCTGGTCGACCGCCCACATCCTCGTCGGCTACTTCTTCTCCCGCAGCATCGAGACCGCCGCCGAGTACGCCGGCAAAGGCGCCTTCCTGCTCGGCACGCTGATCGTCGTCGTCGCCGGCTCGATCTTCCTCTACCGCCACTTCCGGGTCGAGGAGAACCGGCGCTCCGCCGTGGCCCGGATGGAGCGGCACGGAGCCACCCGCTGGATCGTGGTGCTGGCGCGGCGCTACCAGCCGCAGCTGCGGTTCCTCTGGAACCGGGTGACGCCGGGCGGCACCTTCGGCCTCGAGTTCACCTCGCTGATGGCGACGCTCGCGGTGGCGCTGTTCGTCCTCGTCGCCTACGCGGTCGTTCTCGGCCGCGAACCCGGCCCGACGCCGGGCGACGAAACCGCGTTCGAAATCGTCGGCCACCTCCACAGCGGCTTCCTCGAAGGCCTCTCGAAGGTCGTCAGCTTCCTCGGCAGCGGCGCCTTCACCCTCAGCCTGACGGCGGTCTGCGCGGCGCTGCTGGCGGCGCGCCGGCGCTGGGCCGAGTTCGGCGTCCTCCTCGCCGGGATGGCGCTGATCTCGGTCGGCTTCCACGAGGTCAAGGACGCGGTCGACCGGCCGCGCCCTCCCGACCCCCTGGTCGACTCGGCCGGCTCCTCCTTCCCCAGCGGCCACGCGGCGCGCTCGGTCCTCTACGTCTGGTTGGCGGTGACGATCGTGCTGCGGCTGCGGCCTGGGATGGCGCGCGCGGCAGCCGTGGTCGCGGTCGGGATAACGCTGACGGTGCTGGTCGGGCTCTCGCGCGTCTACCTCGGCGTCCACTACCTCAGCGACGTCAGCGGCGGCTGGGCGCTGGGCGCCGCCGCCTTCTCCCTTTGCGCCGCGATCGGCCTGGTCATCTCCCAGGTGCGCCAGAATTCAACCGCATGACGCTCCTCGCCCTGGAGAAGATCGGCAACCAGTACCTGCTCTTCGCGGCGGCTGGGCTGATCTGCACCGTCGTCTTCGTCGCCCTCATCCTCAGCCCGGCGCTGAACGCCCACGGCCGGATCTGGGAGAAGACCGTCGCCGGCTTCCTCTCGCTCTTCGTCCTCGCCGCCCTGACCGTGATCGGGGTAGTGATCGGGCTGGCGATCGTCTACTACTACCCCGAGATCACCGAATTCATCCACGGCGAATAGGCGAGCGCGGGGGGTCGCCAATCGCCTGTCTAGGGATAATGAACGCATGCCAGCTGCCTCGAAAGGGAGCGAAATCCCTGCAAAGCCCGGAGATCCGGGCCTGCTCGACGCGCTCTCGGAAGCGGTCGAGTCCGGTGCCGGCCTGCCGGCGGTGGCCCGCGCGGCGGCGCGGCTGCTCGGCGCCAGCGTCGCCCTGATCGACCGCTCCAGCGCCGTCCTCGCCGTCGCCGGCGCCTCTCCCGACCAGGAGCAGAAGCTGCTCTCCGGTGGCGAGGGGGTGACCACGGTCGAGCTGCGGGTCGCCGACAGCGCCGTCGGCGAGCTGCGCTACCGGGCCAAATCGGCGCCGGAGCCGACGATCGCCCGCATGGTGACGACGCTGCTGGCGCTGGAGCTGGAGCGCTCGCGCTCGCCGGAGTGGGAGAGCGAGGAGGTGGCGAGCGCCTTCGTCGCCGCCGTGCTCGCCCGCGAGGTGACCGACCGCGGCGACATCGTCGCCCGCGGGTCCGAGCTCGGCGCCGACCTCGACCGCGGCGCCGGCGTCGTCGTCCTGCGCGCCGCCCCGCGGGCGGCGCAGACGGGCGAGTGGCGCGAACGGGTGCTGACGCTGGCGCTGCGGGCGCTGCGATCTCTCGCCCCCGGCTCGCTGGCGACGACCAGCGAAGGGGAGGTGGCGGCCGAGATCTCGGTGATCGTCCCCGCCGAGGACGACGAGCGGCTCGCCCGCGCCGCCGCCGGGCTGGCGCGCGAGCTCGACGACAGCCTCGCCGGGTTCCACCTCACCACCGGCCGCAGCCGCCGCTGCGCCGACCCCGTCGACCTCTACCGCGCCGGCAGCGAGGCGCGGCTCGCGGTCAACGTCGGGGAGGCTGAGGGCCACGCGGTGCTCGCCTTCGAGGACACCGGCGCCTACCGCCTGCTGCTGCCGGCGATGAGCGAGGACCCGGGCGAGCTGGAACGCTTCTACGCGGAGACGATCGAGCCGCTGGCCAGCTACGACGAGCAGTACGAGACCGAGCTGGTGGCCACGGTCGAGGCCTACCTCGACAACGACGGCAACGTCGCCGCCACCGCCAAACAGCTCTTCACCCACCGCCACACGGTCCGCTACCGCCTCGAGCGCGTGAAGGAGCTCTGCGGCCACGACGTCTCCGCCACCGAAGGCCGCGAGCGCCTCGGCCTCGGCCTCAAGGCGATGCGCGTCCTCGGCATCGCCTCCCCCAGCGGCCCCGCCCAGGAGCCCGGGGCGAAGGGCGGCAAGGTGCCGCGGGGCGGGTCGGAGGAGTAGCGGCGGGCTTAAGCTTTGGTCCCCCTTTGGGGAGTGGTGTAATAGGCAACACTGGCCACTTTGGATGGCCCATTCCCGGTTCGAGCCCGGGCTCCCCAGTCGCAACTTTCTGTCTGCATCGTCTGCCATGATCGTGGGCATGGCAGGAAGGTGCCTTAGCTATACGGAGCAGCAGGCGAGGGAGGTGATCGCCGCCTCGTACTCCTGGGCTGAGAGCCTGCGGAGACTGGGGCTCTGCCCCACCGGCGGCGGCTGGCGGGTCCTGAAGAAGCACGCGGCTGCTTGGGGTATTTCGACGGACCATTTCGACCGGTTGAAAGCAGGGCAGGGCAATCTCGCGCGAGCTTGCCCTCTCTCGGAGGCCATGGTCGAAGGTTCGAGCTACTCGCGGTTCCATCTGAAGCGGCGGCTTTACGCCGAGGGGCTCAAGGAGCCGAGGTGCGAGATGTGTGGCCAGGGCGAGAACTGGAACGGCCACTCGATGTCGATGATCCTCGACCACATCAACGGGGTCCGGGATGACCACCGTCTCGAGAACCTGAGGATCGTGTGTCCGAATTGCGCCGCGACCCTGCCGACGCATTGTGGGCGCAAGAATCGCACTCAGCCGGCACGGAGACAGTGCATCCGGTGCCAGGGCACGTTCGTCCCCTATAGCGGGACGCAGCGCTACTGCTCCCGCGAGTGCGGGGTCCGCTGGGATCGCTCCAGGTTTCGGGGTGTCGCCAAGCCGTCCATCCGCAAAGCCGAGCGCCCGCCCTACGAGCAACTGCTGGCGGAGATCGAGGCGACGAGCTATTGCGCCGTCGGCCGCAAGTACGGGGTCTCCGACAACGCGGTGCGAAAGTGGGTCCGCTTCTACGAGCGGGAGGCCGAGCGGAAAGCTGGGCAGGGTATCCGCCGGTCGGAATAGGCTCTGTTCGTGGAGATCGGAGGAGCGTCCATGGACCCGGAGGTCCGCGAAGGGCTCGAGAAGAGCTGGAAGGCGCTGATGTTCGCCGGCGTGCTGGCGATCGTCGTCGGCTGCGTCGCGATCCTGGTCCCCGCGGTCGCCTCGGTGGGGACGGCGATCTTCATCGGCTGGATCCTCTTGGTCGCCGGCGCCTTCCTCCTCGCCGCGGCCTTCTCCGCGCCCGGCCTCGGGACCGTGGTGCTGCGGCTGCTGTGGGCGGCGCTGACGGCGATCGTCGGCGTCTGGCTGATCGTCGAACCGCACAACGGCACGCTCACGCTGACCCTGGTGCTCGGCATCTACTTCCTCCTCATGGGCCTGACCCGGGTCGCCGTCGCCTTCCTCAACCGCGGCCAGCCCAACGCCGGCCTGGTCGGCCTCAGCGGCGTCGCCGGCCTGCTGATCGGCATCCTCGTCCTCGCCGAGCTCCCCAGCTCCGCCGACTGGGCGATCGGCCTCCTGGTCGGCATCGACCTGATCTTCGCCGGCTGGACCCTGACGAGCATCGCCCTCGTCGGGAAAGACCTCGCACGACGCGCGGCCTGAAGCGACTTCAGTCCATCGCTAATACGATCTGGGGGTGAGCTCGCCTCTGGTTCTCGTGATGGCGGCGGGCGAGGGCACCCGCATGCGCTCGTCCACGCCGAAGATGCTGCATCCCGTCTGCGGGCAGCCGATGGTCGCCTGGCCGATCCTCGCCGCGCGCGAGGCCGGCGCCGAGCGGGTCGCGGTGATCGTCTCGCCGGGGCGGGACATCTCCGCCGCCCTCCCCGAGGGGACCGAGACCGTGGTCCAGCCCGAGGCCGACGGCACCGGCGGCGCGATCCGCGCCGCCAGGGCGCTGATCCAGGACAGCGAGACCGTCCTCGTCCTCTCCGGCGACGTGCCGCTGATCGGCACCGACACGATCGCCGAGCTGCTCGATGCGCACGCCGCCTCGCCGGCCGTGGCGACGATGCTGACGATCGAGCTGCCCGAGGCCGGCGCCTACGGCCGCGTCGTCCGCAGCGCCGGCGGCGACGTCGAACGGGTCGTCGAGGCGAAAGCCGCCGGCGACGCCGGCGCCGCGGAGCTGGCGATCCGCGAGGTCAACGCCGGCACCTACGCCTTCGACGCCGCGCCCCTGGCCGCGGCGCTCGACGGGCTCTCC
The DNA here is from genome assembly GCA_963703585.1 of uncultured Solirubrobacterales bacterium. Taxonomy (GTDB): domain Bacteria; phylum Actinomycetota; class Thermoleophilia; order Solirubrobacterales; family 70-9; genus VAYN01. Next base: position 21,397 of record CAVPEX010000001.1, read on the forward strand.
AACGACAACGCCCAGGGCGAGTACTACCTGCCCGACGTCTTCCCCGCCCTGCGCGCCGCGGGCCACGCCGTTGCCGCCCACCTCGCCGACGACATCGCGGTGACGATGGGCGTCAACAACCGCGCCGACCTCGCCGGGGTCGAGGCCGAGGCGCGCCGCCGCATCCTCACCGCCCACATGCTCGCCGGCGTCACCGTCGTCGACCCCGGCTCGACCTGGATCGACGCCGGCGTCGAGATCGGCGCCGACGTCCGCATCGAGCCCGGCACCAGCCTGCGCGGCGCCACCAGCGTCGGCGAGGGCGCCGTGGTCGGGCCGCTGAGCACGGTGATCGACAGCGTCGTCGGCGCCGAGGCGAGCGTCCTCCACTCCTACCTGGCCGGGTGCGCCGTCGGCGACGGCTGCTCGGTCGGCCCCTTCGCCCACCTGCGCCCCGGCGCCGCCCTCGACCCGGCGGCGAAGGCCGGCACCTTCGTCGAGATCAAGAACTCCCACCTCGGCGAGGGCGCGAAGGTCCCGCACCTGGCCTACGTCGGCGACGCCGACGTCGGGCCCGGGAGCAACCTCGGCGCCGGCACGATCACCGCCAACTACGACGGATTCCGCAAGAACCGGACCACCATCGGTCGAGATGTGCGGATCGGCGTTGACACGATGCTGATCGCGCCGGTAGAAGTCGGGGACTCCGCCTACACTGGCGCTGGCGCGGTGATCAAGGACGACGTGCCCGATGGGGCGCTCGCCGTCAGCGAGAACGCGCAACGGAACATCGACGGATACGCGGCCGAGAAGGCGGCGAAGATGCGAGAGGAACAAAGCCCGTGAGCACGATCGAGGAGCAGCCCGAGGTGGCGACCGGCATCGAACACGACTACCGGAAACGGATGATGGTGTTCGGCGGCCGCAGCTCGATGGACCTCGCCGCCAAGATCGCCGGCAAGCTCGACCTCGACCTCGGACAGGTGACGCTGAAGACCTTCGCCGACGGCGAGATCTACTCCCGCTACGAGGAGTCGATCCGCGGCGCCGACGTCTTCATCGTCCAGTCGACCTGCGCCAACGAGCAGCAGGGGATGACCCCGAACGACGCCTTGATGGAGCTGCTGACGATGATCGACGCCGCCCAGGGCGCCTCCGCGCACCGGATCATCGCCGTCCTGCCCTGGTACGGCTACGCGCGCCAGGACAAGAAGTCCGCCCCGCGCGAGCCGATCTCCGCCCGCATCGTCGCCAAGTGCCTGGAGGGCGTCGGCGTCGACCGGGTGCTGACGATGGACCTCCACGCCGGCCAGGTCCAGGGCTTCTTCCACGTCCCGGTCGACCACATGACGGCGATGCCGATGCTGACCCAGTGGTTCATCGACCAGGAACTGACAGAGGAGCTGGTGATCGTCTCCCCCGACGCCGGCCGGGTGAAGACGGCGCGCAACTTCGCCCGCCGCATCGGCACCCAGTGGGCGGTGATGGAGAAGGAGCGCCCGGCCCAGCAGGTGGCCGAGATCGGCTACGTGGTCGGCGACGTCAAGGGCAAGACCGCGGTCCTCGTCGACGACATGATCGACACCGCCGGCACCCTCTGCGCCGCCGCCCAGACCGTGCTCGACGAGGGCGCCGCGAAAGTGATCGCCTGCGCCACCCACGGCGTCTTCTCCGGCCCCGCCTACGAGCGCCTGGCCGCCTCGGCGATCGAGCAGATCGTCGTCACCGACACGCTGCCGCTGCGCTCCGGCGCCCCCGACAACATCACCGTGCTCTCCACCGCCAGCACCTTCGCGGACTCGATCCGGCGCATCTTCACCGACGACTCCGTCTCGGAGATCTTCGCCGGCGAGAACCAGCTGTTCTAGCCCTGGCCACCGAGCGAGCAACCCGGTTGCGACTGGTCGGCCACAAGGGCGCCGACCTGATCGTGCCCGGCAACACGGTCGAGAGCTTCGCCGCCGCGGTCGAGCATGGCGCCGACACGATCGAGCTCGACGTGCTCTGGCTGGCGGACGCGCACCTGCCGCTGGAGCAGCGGGCGCCGCTGGTCGTCGCCCACGACTGGGAGGACGCCGGGCGGCGCACGCCGCTGGCCCTGACCGAGGCGCTCGACGCCTTCCTGCGGCCGCCGCTGGACCGGGTCGAGATCGACCTCGACATCAAGCTGCCCGGCCGCGAGGAGGAGCTGGTGGCGGCGCTGCGCGAGCGCAACCTGATCGAGCGGGCGATGGTCTCGACGATGGAGCACTACACGCTGGCCAAGATCCGCGAGCTGGCGCCGGAGCTGCGGCGCGGCTGGACCTATCCCAAGGTGACCAAGGACTGGACCTCCAAGCGCTGGGCGAAGCTGCCGATGGCCGCCGCGCTGGTGGCGATGCGCCACCGCCTGCCCGGCCTGGCGGCGGTGGAGCTGCCGAAGCTGGAGGTCTCGGCGATGTGGGTCTACCACCCGCTGGTGACGCCGCGCCTGGCGCGGATCTGCGAGATCGCCCAGGTCGAGCTGATCGCCTGGACCGTCGACGAGGAGGCGCGGATGGCGACCCTGGTCGAGGCCGGCGTGCACGGGATCTGCTCCAACGACCCGCGCCTGCTCGCTCGCCTCTGAGCCTCGCTTCCGACATCGACCACACCCTGGTGTGGTGAAAGTCGGAAACGCTCAGTCGCTGACGTCGCGGCGGCAGACGGGCGCGGTGCCGACCGCGGCGATGATCGCGACGACCTGGTTGCGGACGACGGCGCCGACGCCGAAGCCGAAGGCGCAGATCAGCGCCAGCGAGACGACGGCGCCGGCGTAGACCGAGGCGAGGTCGCCGGCCGAGGGCATCTCGCCGCCGCGGCTGGAGAACAGCGAGAGCGCCAGGCCGCCGTTGACGAGGACGAACGCCAGCCCGGCGAGCAGGCCGACCAAGAGCGTCGCCGCCAGCTTCGCGACCAGCACCGGCCAGCGGCGCGGGGTGGCGAGGAAGATGGAGCTGGCGGTGCCGTGGCGGAACTCGGTGGTGACGACGAGCACGCCGAGGACGAGGACGAGGACCAGCACCAGCAGCAGCCCGACCCCGGTCGCACAGCAGGTCGCGCAGCCAGCGCATCCCCTGCGGGTCGAGCCCGTTGGCCGGCTCGTCGAGGATCAGCATGCGCGGCTCGCCCAGCAGCACCGCCGCCAGCGCCAGCCGCTGCCGCATCCCCAGCGAATAGCCCTTGACCGCCCGCCTGGCGGCGCCGGTCAGCTCGACCAGCTCCAGCACCTCCTCGACCCGGGAGTCCGGGATCCGCGCCGCGCCGGCGAGCGCGCGCAGGTGGCTGCGGCCGCTGCGGCCGGGGTGGAAGGCGGCCGCATCCAGCGCCGCCCCGATCGTCCGCAGCGGGTCGCTCATCCGCGCCGGCGGCCGGCCGTCGACCAGCGCCTCGCCGCGGGTCGGGCGCAGCAGGCCCAGCAGCACCCGCATCGTCGTCGTCTTGCCGGCGCCGTTGGGCCCGAGGAAGCCGGTGACGCGCCCGGCGTGCACCTCGAAGGAGAGGTCGTCGACGGCCTCGAGCTCGGCCACCGGCGGACCGTATTGAGAACCGTTGCGTCCGCGCGGAGCGGCGCGCTCAGATGGTGCCGGGCGTCGCCGTCGGCGGCGCGTTGCGGCCGCCGCCCTTGACCTTCACCGCGGACTCCAGCTCCTCCTTGGTGAAGCCGCCGGCGGTTTCACCCGCGACGGCGTAGCGATAGAGGGCGACGCCGAAGACCCCGTTCAGCGCATGCCCGACCAGCATCGTGATCGCCAGCACCAGCGCGCCGACGACGACCAGCAGGGCGCCGAGGAAGGAGGCCGAGGACCAGATCACGACGCCGGCGACGATCAGGATCGCGGCCGGCAGCACGCCGAGCAGGGAGACCGCGGCTCCGATCGCGATGTTGCCGGCGATCTGCTGGCCCCAGCGCTCGCGGAAGATCGAGGCGGAGCGCTTCAGCGTCCGCAACGGCGCCGTTCCCTCGATCGCGATCACCGGCACCGCCAGGAAGGTGACCAGGGACCAGGCCGTCCCGACCAGCCGCGCGGCGATCTGGCCGCCGATCCCGCCCTGGTTCTCGAGCACGCCCATCAGCACGCTGATCGCGGTCGAGATCGCCGCCCAGCCGCAGATCTGGCTGAAGCGGGCGCGGGAGACGGCGAGGCCGTCGGCGACGGTGGCCTGCTGGCCGTCGAAGATCATGTCGGCGGCGGCGGCGAGGCCGACGCTGAAGTAGAGGCCGACGACGGTGAGGACGTAGAGGCCGATCACCAGCAGCGGGATCGCCCCGCCGAGGCTGTCCTGGTCGAAGAGGTAGAGGGCCGGGCCCGAGGAAGACGATCCCCAGCAGGGTGATCGCCACGGCGCCGTAGAGCGGGAAGCGGATCAGCTCACGGTGTTCGTTGAGCAGCGCCCAGCTCTTCTTCGTCAGTGCCCGACCGCGTCGGATTCTGCCCATCGTTCAGCTCAGTTCGGCAAGTCCGGGCGTTCGCTTGAGCCCCCGTTCCTCGAAGTACTCCCACTCCTGCTGGCCCAGCTCGGTCGCCGGCGGGTCGGCGTAGACCCACTCGCGGGCGATCCGGTGCCAGTTCCGCTTCGCCCGCAGCTGCCCGAGCACGGCGACGACGCCGATCTCCATCCGCCGCCCCATCAGCTCGTCGGCGGGGATCGACTCGCGCCGCATCAGGTCGAAGTACTCCGAGCGCGGGTCGTTGGTCGATTCGATGATCTTCATCACCCGGCGGGGGCTGATCTCGATCTCGCGGTCCTCCAGGTACCAGCCGCCGACCGCGCGCATGTGGTCCAGCAGCCGCTCGGCGTCGAGCTTCGAGGGCTTCTTGACGAAGCCGAGGTCGTGCAGCGCCTGGCGCACCGCCTCGGGGTCGTCGCGCGAGGCGGCGTCGAAGGCGCGCTGCTCGAGCAGGATCTGCTCGCGGTCGAGCTTCTTCGTCATCCCGAAGTCGAGGAAGGCGACGCGGCCGTCGTCCATGAGGATGTAGTTGCCGGGGTGGGGGTCGGCGTTGAAGTGCTGCAGGTGGTAGATCGAGCCGAAGCTGCCGCGGAAGACGATCTCGCCGAAGCGGCTGCGCTCCTCGTGCGGCAGCTGCTTGATCTCCTCGAAGCCGCGCCCGCTCACCAGCTCGGTCACCAGCACCCGCCGCCGCGAGAGCCGGGTGACGACTTCGGGCACGTAGATGAAGGGGTGTTCGCGGTAGGCGCGGGCGAAGGAGCGCTGGTTCTGCGCCTCGTACTCGTAGTCGAGCTCCTCCATCAGCCGCTCGCGCAGCTCCTCGGCGATCGCCTTGGCGTCGAGCCCCGGCGCGATCGCCCGCGCCAGCCGTACCAGGGTGCCGGCGTTGCGCAGGTCCGCCTCCAGCGCCTCGGCGATCCCCGGGTACTGGATCTTCACCGCGACCTCGCGGCCGTCGAGCAGCTCGGCGCGGTGGACCTGGCCGATCGAGGCGGCGGCGAACGCCTCCTCCTCGATCTCGGCGAAGTACTCCGACAGCGGTTCGCCGTCGTACTCCTCCTCCAGCACCTTGACCACCTTCTCCCAGGGCATCGAGGGCGCCTCGGTGCGCAGTTTCGCCAGCTGCTCCTGGTAGATCTCGCGGTACTCCTCGGGGATGAACTCGGTGTCGATGAAGGAGGCGAACTGGCCGAGCTTCATCGCCGCGCCCTTCATCTGCCCCAGCGCCCCGACCATCTTCACCGCGGTCTCCAGGTGGCGCTGTTCCAGGTGCTCCTTGCCGCCCTCCTCCGAGCGGCCCACGTTGGCGGCTTTGGTGCCGGCGTAGCGGGCGCCCTGGACGCCGACTATCGAGCCCAGCTTGGCCGAGCGTCGGACCCTGCCCTTGGGGATCTTCGAATCGTCGGCCACGCCCCGAAGGGTGCCACAGCGCTCCAGTTCTCTATTCTCTCCCGTCCGATGGCCAGCTCACGTTCAACCCTGAAGGTCGCTCCCCGCGCCCAGTTCGGCTCGCGCGCCTCGCGTCGCATGCGCGGCGAGGGGCTGGTTCCGGGCGTCGTCTACTCGGGCGGCTCGGAGGCGACCCCGTTCCAGGTCTCCGAACGCGAGGTGCGGACGATCATCGGCGAGGGCGCCGCGCTCTTCGACCTCGAGGTCGACGGCGGCAAAGCCGTCCCGGTCGTGGTCAAGGAGCAGCAGATGCACCCCGTGCGCGGCAGCATCCAGCACATCGACCTGCAGCAGGTGAAGCTCGACGAGGCGATCCAGGCCGAGGTCGCGATCGAGCTCGAGGGGGCGGACAGCTCCCCGGGCGTCAAGGGCGGCGGCGTGCTCGAGCACGTCACCCGCGAGATCACCGTCGAGGCGCTGCCGACCGAGATCCCGGACCGGATCGTCCTCGACGTCTCCACGATGGAGATCAACGACACCCTGCAGCTCTCCTCCGTCCCGGCGCCGAGCGGCGTCGCCTTCGTCGCCGAGGACCCCGAGGAGGTCACGATCGTCACCCTCTCGCCGCCCCGCGTCGAAGAAGTCGCCGAGCCCGAGGTCGAGGAGGAGGCCGAGCTGGTCGGCGAGGGCGCAGGCGAGGCCGCCGAGGGCGAGGGCGGCGAGGGCGAGTCGGGCGGCGAGTCCGAGGGCGAGTAGCCCGTGTCGCTGTTCCGCCGTCTCCGCGGCGACGGCCGCGGAGAGGGCGGCGATGGGGGCGACCGCATCCTCATCGTCGGCCTGGGCAACCCCGGCCCCGAGTACGCCGCGACCCGGCACAACGTCGGCTTCCTGGTGGCCGAGGAGCTGGCGCGGCGCTGGGACCTGGGCAAGGCGCGGGACAAGTTCCGCGGCCGCCTCGTCGAAGGCAGGATCCGGCCCCGGGGCCCCCGGGTGGCGATCCTGCAGCCGCTGACCTTCATGAACGAATCCGGCAGTTCCGCCGGCCCGGCGCGCGGCGCGCTGAAGGTGCCGCTCGACCGGGTGATCGTCCTGCACGACGAGATCGACCTCCCCTTCGGCGAGATCCAGGCGCGGCTCGGCGGCGGCCTCGCCGGCCACAACGGCCTCAAGAGCCTCAAGCGCGGCTTCGGCGACGCCGAGTTCTGGCGCGTTCGGGTGGGGGTGGGGCGGCCGGACTCGACCGATCCCGAGATCGTCTCCGCCCACGTGCTGGGGAAGTTCCGCGAGCCGAAGGCCGAGGTCGAGGCGCTGGTCGCCGACGCCGCCCGCGAGGCCGAGCGGCTGGTCGAACGGCTTGCGGCTTGACGGGGGTTATCCACGCACGCGGATGACGCCGCATGCCATCGCCGGCTCGCCACCACGGTCTCGCGGGTAGTAACCACTACCCGCTTCCCCCGCGTGCGGCGCCCAGCTCGCCCTGCGTCGCCCCCGCGCACGTGCCTGACCCCCGTCAAGCCGCTAGGTTCCACGGGCGATGAGTGAGCCGAGCCCGCTGACCAGCTACGCCGTCGACCAGCAGGGCGTCGCCCTGATCCGGCTCGAACGGCCCGACGCCCGCAACGCCCTCAACACCCGGATGCTGGCCGAGCTGCTCGAGCGCCTGGCGGTCGCCCACGAGGACGACGCGGTGCGGGTCGTCGTCTTCAGCTCCGGCGACCACCTCGGCTTCTCCGCCGGCGCCGACGTCCGCGAGGAGCTGGACGCCGAGGGCAGGGTCCGCCGCATGCAGCTGTTCGCCGACGTCTACGACACGATCGTCGCCTTCCCGAAGCCGACGATCGCCGCCTGCCACGGCGACGTCGTCGGCGGCGGCGCCGAGATCGCCACCGCCTGCGACATGCGGGTCGGCGGCTCCAACCTGCGGCTGCGCTTCCCCGGCGCCGCCCTCGGCGCCCCGGTCGGCCCCGCCCGCCTGGTCACCCTCTGCGGCCTCGCCGCCGCCAAGTACGTGCTGCTCAGCTCGCGCACGATCGGCGCCGACGAGGCGCTGCGGATCGGCCTCGTCAACCGCGTCGCCCCCGCCGCCGGCACCGAGGGCTCCGCCCTCGAGCTTGCCGCCGGGGTCGCCGCCCACCCGCCCGAGAACGTCGCCCGCCTGAAGCGGATGCTGCACGAGTGGGACGACGTCGTCGGCCGCTCCGAGGTCGAGGGCCGCGGCCAGGTCGAGTGGCAGCGCTCGGGGCCTGGCCTGCCGTCGCCTGACTAGGCGGCCTCCGAGGGCGTCAGGCGGCGTCATCGGTCGCTTGCGTGCAGAGCACACGGCGCTCCCTGCTTCCTTGCCTGACACCCTCGGAGCCTCGCCGGATCAGGCGACCAGCTCTATCTAGACTCGCCTGTCCATGTCTCTTCGCCCACTGATCGAGATCGCCGCCGAGAACGAGCGCGTGCACGCGCTCGCCGGTCGCGTGCGCGAGGCTGCCCGCGGCGGGGGGGCGGTGACGGTGCGGGCCTCGGCGATGCTGCGGCCACTGCTGCTGGCGGCGCTGCTCGAGGACGACCGTGGCCTCGCCGGGCGCCCGGCGCTGCTGGTCGCCGCCGACGACCGCTCCGCCCGCGACCTCGCCGCCGACCTGCGCGCCTACCTGGCGCCGCGCCGGGTCCGCTTCTACCCCTCGCGCGGCACCGGCTACGCCTCGCACGTCTCGCCGCCGCCGCACCTGGTCGGGCTGCGGATCGACGCCCTCGACGCGCTCGGCTCCGAGGCCGACGCCGTCGTCGTCGCCGGCGCCACCGCGCTCGCCGAGGCGGTCCCCGACGCCTCGCTGCGACCGGCCGGGTTCGCGATCGCCAAGGGCGAGGAGGTCGACCTCGGCGCCATCGCCGAGGACCTGGTCGCGGCCGGCTACGAACGCGTCGAGCAGGTCGAGGAGCGCGGCCAGTTCGCCGTCCGCGGTGGCATCCTCGACGTCTACCCGGCGACCGAGGAGCGGGCGGTGCGGATCGAGCTGTTCGGCGACGAGGTCGACTCGATGCGCTGGTTCTCCACCTTCACCCAGCGCTCGCTGGGCGACGCCGAGCGGGTCGAGCTGGCGCCCGCGGCCGAGCTCGACGCCGAGCACCGCGAGCTGGCCGAGCTGGCGGCGCTGGCCGCCGGGGAGGAGGGGGAGGAGTCGCCGAACCTGGCCGAAGCGCTGCCGCTCGACCGCTTCCTCGCCCCGCTGGATCTGGTCCCGGCCGCGGCCGCGGTCGTCCTCGCCGCCTCCGAGGAGATCGAGCCGGCGCTGCGCGACCACTGGGAGGACGCGACCACGGCGATGCACGACGAGGACGCCCAGCGCCTCTACGTAGACGTCGCCGCGCCGCTGGCCGAGCGCGCCGCGCTGGCGCTGACCGCCGCCGGCGAGGACGACGAGGACGCCTTCCGCGCCGCCCGCGCCGAGTCGCCCGCCCGCAGCGTCAAGGAGGCCGAGGCGGAGCTGGAGAAACTGGTCCGCTCCGGCTACCGCACCGTCGTCGCCTTCGACAACCGCGGCGAGGCCGAGCGCACCCGCTACGGCCTCGACCGCCTCGACGCCCGCCTGATCGAGGGCGGCCGCCTCTCGCCCGACCCCGGCCTGGCCTTCGCCGAGGCGCGCCTGCGCGAGGGCTTCGTCAGCCCCGAGCTGAAACTCGCGGTCTACCCCTTCCGCCGCCTCGTCCACCGCCGCCGGCGCCCCGAGGAACCGGCGACCGGCGGCGGCCGCGGCCGGCTCGCCTTCAGCGAACTGCGGGTCGGCGACCACGTCGTCCACGAGGACCACGGCGTCGCCCGCTTCGCCGGCTTCGAGACGCGCGAGGTCGGCGGCGTCACCCGCGACTACCTCTACCTCGAATACAAGGGCGAGGACCGCGTCTACGTCCCCACCGACCAGCTGGCGAAGCTGAGCCGCTACCTCGGCGCCGGCGGCGAACCGACGCTCTCGGCGCTGGGCGGCAAGCGCTGGCAGAACATGAAGGCGCGGGCGCGCAAGGCCGCCGGCGCCCTGGCCGGCGAGCTGCTCAACCTCTACGCCGAGCGCCGCTCCCGCCGCGGCCACGCCTACTCGCCCGACGGCGAATGGCTGATCGCGCTGGAGTCCGCCTTCCCCTACCGCGAGACCGCCGACCAGCTGGAGGCGATCGAGGCGGTCAAGGGCGACATGGAGTCCGAGCGGCCGATGGACCGCCTGGTCTGCGGCGACGTCGGCTTCGGCAAGACCGAGGTGGCGCTGCGGGCCGCGGTCAAGGCCGCCTCCGACGGCAAGCAGGTGATGGTCCTGGTGCCGACCACGATCCTCGCCCAGCAGCACTTCGGCACCTTCCGCGAGCGCCTCGCCGACCTCCCCTTCCGGGTCGAGGGCGTCTCCCGCCTGCGCCCGCCGGCCGAGGTGAAAGCGGTGCTGAAGGACTTCCAGGAGGGCAAGGTCGACGTCCTCATCGGCACCCACCGGCTGCTCTCGCGCGACGTCCGCGCCAAGGACCTGGGCCTGGTCATCGTCGACGAGGAGCAGCGCTTCGGGGTCAAGCAGAAGGAGCTGCTGCGGCAGCTGAAGCTGAAAGTCGACGTGCTGGCGCTCTCGGCGACGCCGATCCCGCGCACCCTGCAGATGAGCCTGGCCGGCCTGCGCGACATCTCCGTGATCGAGACGCCGCCCGAGGGCCGCCGCCCGGTCCGCACCTACGTCGGCCCCTACGACGAGGACCTGGTCGGCAAGGCGATCGGGCGCGAGCTCGAGCGCGGCGGCCAGGCCTTCTTCCTCCACAACCGGATCGACTCGCTGCCCGAGGTGGCCGAGCGCCTGCGCGGCCTCGTCCCCGGCGCCCGCTTCGCCGAAGCCCACGGCCAGATGGACGAGCGCCAGCTGGAGGAGACGATGCTCTCCTTCCTGCGCGGCGAGGCCGACTGCCTGGTGACGACGACGATCATCGAGTCCGGGCTCGACATCCCCACCGCCAACACGCTGATCGTCGAGCGCGCCGACCAGCTCGGGCTCTCGCAGGCCTACCAGATCCGCGGCCGGGTCGGGCGCTCCAGGGAGCGCGCCTTCGCCTACCTGCTCTACCCCTCGGCGGAGGCGCTGACCGAGGAGGCGGCGGCGCGGCTCTCGACCCTCGCCGACCACACCGAGCTCGGCTCCGGCTTCCGCATCGCGATGCGCGACCTCGACATCCGCGGCGCCGGCAACCTGCTCGGCGACGAGCAGTCCGGCCACGTCGCCGCGGTCGGCTTCGAGCTCTACTGCCAGATGATCGACGAGGCCGTCGCCGAGGCCGCCGGCGCCGAGGGGGAGAGGGAGGAGGCGCCGGAGCCGGTCCGCCTCGACGTCCCGGTCGACGCCTACCTGCCGGCGACCTTCGTCCCCTTCGAGGCGGCGAAGATCGACATCCACCGCCGCATCGTCGCCGCCCGCGAGCCGGGCCGGCTGCGGGCGATCCGCGACGAGCTCGACGACCGTTTCGGCCCGCTGCCGTCGCAGGCGGAGAACCTGCTGAAGCTGCAGCAGGCGCGGATCGAGCTCGGCCTGGCGGGCGCCCGCAGCGTCGAGTTCCGCGGCGGTCGCCTCAGCGTCACCGGGGTCGAGCTCGACTCCGAGGGCGCCGGCGTCCTCTCCGAGCAGGTCGAGGGGGCGCTCTACGAATGGCGCGAGCAGACGGCGGCGGTGCGCGTGCCCGGCGATCCCGAGGAGCGCCTGGCGGCGGTGCTGGCGATGGCGGTCGGCCTGCGGGAGGCGCGCCGCGCCGGCGAGGCCGCGGCGGCCTGAGCTGCCCACGCGAAGCGATTTGACTATGCTGCGCGCTTCGTGGGAGCGAAATCGGGGCAGAGCAGCAAGTCCGCGGGGATCCAGCGCCTCTGGCTGGTGGTCTTCGGCGCGCTCCTGATCCTTCTCTTCGTCGGCTTCGCGGTCGCGCAGGGGATCGGCCAGCCCAGCGTCCCCTCCGGCGACGTGGCGACCGTCGAGGGCGTCCCCGACGACATCGGCAACGTCAGCGAAGAGGAATTCAAACGGGCGCTGCTGCAGCAGGCGAGCCAGGGCGGGACGAAAAAAGTCCCCAAGGTCGGCACCGACAAATACGAAGAACTGAAGGGCGCGGCGCTGGGCGAACTGCTCGACACGATCTGGATCAAGGGCGAGTCGGAAGAACTCGGCATCTCCGTCACCGACAAACAGATCGAAGACGAACTCGAACAGATCAAAGAACAGAACTTCCCGACCGACAAGGCCTACGCGGAATTCCTCAAAACCTCCAACTTCACCCAGGAGGACGTCGACAAGCGGGTCGAGCTGCAGCTGCTGAGCACTCAGATCCAGGAACAGATCAGCAACGAAGCGCCGCCGCCCTCGAACTCGGAAATCTCCGACTACTACGACGCCGCCAAGGCGACCCAGTTCACGACCAAACCGAGCCGCGACGCCCGCATCGTCACCAGCAAAGACAAGGGCGACGTCGAAGCGGCGCAGCAAGCGCTCGAAGCCGACTCCTCGCCCGCCAGCTGGAAGAAGGTGGCGGCGAAATACTCGGAAGACCCGTCGACGAAAAGCAAAGGCGGCCTGCAGAAAGGCCTGAACGAAGAAATCCTGCCGGAACCGCTGAAAGCCGACATCTTCGGCGCCGCCACCGGCGAACTGGTCGGACCGATCAAATACCAGGGCAACTACACCCTGATCGAAGTCGTGAAGCTGAATCCCGAAAAAGCCCAGGCCCTGGGCGAAGTCCGTTCCCAGATCGCCACCCAGCTGACCCAGCAGGTGCAGCAGGAATTCTTCTCCGAATTCGTCACCGACTACCAGGGCAAATGGACCTCGCGCACCTTCTGCGCCTCCGGCTTCGCGATCGAACGCTGCGCCAACTACGTCGGCTCCGGCCACCCCTCGACCGCCTCGCCCGCCTGCTACGAAGCGGACCCGAAAGCGCCGGCGACCGAATGCCCGGCCCCGGTCCAGCAGCTGGCGCCGGCCCTGCCCGGCACGACCACGGTCCTCAAACCGCAGGGCGAACGGCTGCCGCAGCGGCCGCTGCCCGAAGCAGGCGAAGAAGGCGCCTCGGCGCTGCCCGAAGGCGCCGAAGCGGCCCCCGAAGGCACCGAAGCGCCGAGCGGCGAATAGTCGTCACCTCGGACGCGCTCAACCGCTACCTCGGGCGTGCATGTAGGGCCTGGAGGGACCGAGCGTGGCAGAGCTTTCCCGGACTATGTACGGGAAAGCTCTGCCACGCCGCTTCGGTCCGAGGTGGGGGTTCTCTCTTCACGCGCCGGCGCGGCGACTGTGAATAGACTGGCGCGCCCGTGAGCGCCATCGCCTCCATTCACGCGCGCCAGATCCTCGACTCGCGCGGCAACCCGACCGTCGAGGTCGAAGTTGTCCTCGAGTCCGGCGCCCGCGGCCTCGCCGCGGTCCCCTCCGGCGCCTCGACCGGCGAGTTCGAGGCGGTCGAGCTGCGCGACGGTGGCGACGCCTGGGCCGGCAAGGGCGTCTCGCGCGCTGTCGCCAACGTCAACGGCGAGGTCGCCGCCGCCCTGACCGGCGCCCGTGCCGCCGAACAGGGCGCCCTCGACGCGACGATGATCGAGCTCGACGGCACCCCGAACAAGGGTCGCCTCGGCGCCAACGCGCTGCTCGGCGTCTCGCTGGCGGCGGCCAAGGCCGCGGCCGCCGACTCCGAGCAGCCGCTCTACCGCTACCTGGCCGAGCTCTACGGCGGCGGCGAGCCCAGCCTGCTGCCGGTGCCGATGATGAACGTCCTCAACGGCGGCGCCCACGCCGACAACTCGGTCGACTTCCAGGAGTTCATGGTCGTCCCCGCCGGCGCCGAGAGCTTCTCGGAGTGCCTGCGAGTCGGCGCCGAGGTCTTCCACGCGCTGAAGAAGTCGCTGCACTCGAAGGGCCTCTCCACCGCGGGCGGCGACGAGGGCGGCTTCGCGCCGAACCTGGAGTCCAACGAGGCGGCCCTGCAGGCCGTCCTCGCCGGCGTCGAGGCGGCCGGCTACGAGCCCGGCGCCGACGTCTTCATCGCCCTCGACCCGGCGACCAGCGAGGTCTTCGGGAACGGCGCCTACGTGCTCGAGCACGAGGGTCGCAGCCTCTCCCCGGAGGAGATGGCGGCCTACTGGGAGGACGCCTGCTCGCGCTACCCGATCGTCTCGATCGAGGACGGCATGGACGAGGAGGACTGGGACGGCTGGAAGCTGCTGACCGAGCGCCTCGGCGACCGCGTGCAGCTGGTCGGCGACGACCTCTTCGTCACCAATCCCGAGCGGCTGCGCCGCGGCATCGAGCTCGGCGTCGGCAACTCGATCCTGGTCAAGGTCAACCAGATCGGCACCCTGACCGAGACGCTGGAGGCGATCCGCATCGCCCGCGACGCCGGCTACACCGCGGTCATCTCCCACCGCTCCGGCGAGACCGAGGACACGACGATCGCCGACCTCGCCGTCGCCACCGGCGCCGGCCAGATCAAGACCGGCGCCCCCTCGCGCTCGGACCGGGTCGCCAAGTACAACCGGCTGCTGCGGATCGAGGAGGAGCTGGGCTCGGCGGCCCAATTCCCGGGCTTGAACGCTTTTGTTCAGCGTCGCTCATAAATGAAGGAATGCGAAGCCCGGCCGCAAAGGACCGGGCATGGCAGCACGCGCCAAGGCCGGCCGCAGCGGCGCCGCAGCCCGGCGTCGCCCGGCGGCGCGCAAACGGCGCCCGGCGGCCCGCAGCGGGCCGAGCCGGATCAAGTGGGACCGCGTCGGCCGGGTGGCGCTGACGCTCGTCCTCGCCGCCGTCCTCTACTCCTACCTCAACCCGGCGATCGACTTCGTCAGGACCTACACGGCGACGACGGCGGCGAAAGCGAAGCTGCACGAGCTGCAGGACGCCAACCGCCGCCTCCACAACCGGGTCCAGTCCTCCGACGACCCGATCGCGATCGACCGCGAGGCGCGCTCGCAGGGGATGGTCGCCGAAGGCGAGGCCCCCGTCGTCGTCCACGGCCTCGGCGGCTGAGAGGCCTCACAGGGGTCTCCGATGCTTAGTTTCGGCTCCTACCTGCTGGGAGCCGCCCAGGTCGCTCTCGTGGCCCTCTCGCTGGGCTTCAGCGCCTACAGGTTGCGTCAGCGCCTCCTGCCCTCCTGGGAGGGTGCGCCTGCCCGCCTGGTCGAGGCGATCGTCGGCGTCGCGCTGCTGATCTGGATCTCGGAGCTGCTGGGGACGTTCGGGGTGTTCTACGCGGGGGCGGTCGTGGCCGCGAGCGTCCTCGCGGCGGTCGCGTGCGCGCTCTGGCCGGCGGGTCCTGTCGCCGCAGGGGACTCGCCGCCCCCTGCGGTAGCTAAAGCTTCCTCGGGGGCGGTCCCCCCTGCGACGCCACCCCCCGGCCAGAGCGCGTGGGGCCTGCTGGTGATGACGGGGGTCATCGCCGTGGTCGTGTTCCACTGGTCGATCACGACGAAGCACGCGCTGGATCGAGGTGTCTTCAACTTCGACAGCCTCTGGTACCACCTGCCGTTCGCGGCGGACATGGCGCGGGGGCACTCGCTGACGGGGATGCACCACGTCGAGACGGTCTTCACGAACTGGTTCTACCCGCAGAACTCGGAAGTGGTCCACGCCGTGGGGATGCTGCTGACGGGGCGGGATGTCCTGCTCGCTCTTCGTCAACTTCGGCTGGCTGGCCGTGGCGTTCCTGGCGGCCTGGTGCGTCGGGAGGCCCTACGGGCGCGGCGTGCTGACCGTGGTTGCGGCCGCGATCCTGCTCGAGTGCCACACGCTGGTCGTGCGGGACCCCGGGGCCGCCAAGAACGACCTCGCCGCCGCGGCCCTGGTCCTCGCCGTGATCGCCATCCTCGTCACCGCCTGGAACGCCCGCGGCGCTCGGGAGACAGAATCCGCCGCCGAAGGCTCCTGGGTGGGGTGGCCTCTGGCGGCGGCCGGGCTCGCCGCGGGGCTGGCGGTGGGGACGCGGGTGACGGCGCTGGCGATGGCGGCGGCGCTGAGCGTCGCGGTGGTCGTGCTCTCGCCGGCCGGGAGGCGCTGGGCGGCGGCGGCCTGGTGGTTCGTGCCGGCCTTCGCGGCCGGCGGCTACTGGTACCTGCGCAACCTCGTCGTCGCCGGCAACCCGATCCCCGAGGTCGAGAAGCTGGGGCCGATCTCGCTGCCCCATCCGGAGCGCCTGCAGGAGGGCCGGCCGGACTTCAGCATCGTCCACTACGCGACCGACACCGGCGTCTGGCGCCACTTCTTCGCCCCCGGCCTGCACGAGGCGTTCGGCCTGCTCTGGCCGCTGGTCGTCTTCGGCGCCGCCGCTGCGGCGCTCCTGGCCGTCCTCGGGGGCCGCGACCGGATCGTGCGCTGGGTCGGGGCGGTCGCCTTGTTCGGGCTCCTCGCCTACCTGTTCACGCCGCTCAGCGCCGCCGGCGCCGAGGGCGAACCGGTCGGCTTCGGGATCAACATCCGCTACGTCGTGCCCGCCCTGCTGGGGGGCATCGTCCTGCTGCCGCTGCCCCGCTTCCTCGACGCCCCGCGGCGGCAGTGGTGGCTGCTCGGCGGCCTGGTCCTGGTCTTCCTCGTCACCAACCGCCCCGACGACGCCCTCCACGACCGGGCGCGCCTGTTCGCGCTGCTCGCGGTCGCCCTCGCCGTCGGCGTGCCGGCGGCCCTGCTGCTCGCCCGCGGGCGCGGCGCCAGCCGTGGCGTCGTCCTCGGCGGCTTCGCGGCGCTGGCGCTGGTCGTGGTCGCGCTCGGCTACCCGCTGCAGCGCCACTACCTCGACGCCCGCTTCGCCAACGACGGTCCCACCGACGAACGCATCCCCGGCATGGACCTCGACTCCGCCTACCGCTGGGCGCGCGGCATCGAGGATGCCCGCATCGGCCTCGCCGGCACCACCGCCGGCTTCGCCGGCTACGGCTTCTACGGCACCGACCTCTCCAACGAGGTCCTCTACCTCGGCGCCGAGGGCCCCCACGGCGCCTTCAACGCGATCCTCACCTGCGCCGCCTTCCGCGCCGCCGTCGACGCCGCCGACCTCGACTACCTGGTCACCGCCCCCTTCCTCAACTTCCTCCACCCCGGCAAGCCGATCGCCTCGCCGGAGGCGCGCTGGCTGCGCGGCGAGGACGCCGTCCAGCCGGTGCTGCGCAGCGGCCGGGTCATCGTCTGGAGGGTCGACGGCGAGCTCGACCCGAGCGCCTGCGGCGCCACCAACGCTCCCCTGCGCGAAATCCCGAACACGCCGTCTGGGTAACCTCGTGCCGGTGAGCTATCCGCTCGAGAACGCGCTCTTCCAGTGGGAGGAGGGCTGGCGCCAGATGCAGGCGATCGACGACCCGCGTGCGCGCCGCGTCGCCGACCGCATGGTCGACGCGGTGCGCGAGGAGCTGCGGCGCCGGATCGGGCCGACCTTCAGCGCCGCCGAGCTGGCCGACCTCTACGGCCGCGGTACCGACTGGGCCCAGCAGGTGGCGATCGACGTCGCCCCCGGGGCGACGGCGGACGCGCAGTCCCTCGCCGACGCCGCCTTCTGGCTCTACCTCCGTGGGGCCACGGACTTCGCCGGCGGCCGCAAGCTGCAGGTCTAGCGACTACTCGTCGGCTTCGGAGTCCGAGTCGGACTCTTCGCGCTCGCCGGCCGGCTCGGAGCCGGCGCGGCGGATGACGATCTGGTCGGCCTCGATGCGCACCGTGACGTCGCGCTTGCCGGCCCAGTGCTCGGCGTAGACCGGGTTGTCCTTGACCGAGGCGTCGAGCCAGAGCCCGTAGCCCTCTTCTTCGCCGTGGTCGAAGGTCGCCTCGAGCTCTTTGCGCCGGCCGCGACCCCCGCGGCGACCGCGACGACGCCGGCGACGACGCCCGGCAGCCCCTGCGCCGCCCTCTCCGGCTTCCTCGCCGCCTTCGCGCTCCTTCTCTTCCTCCTCGCCTTCCTCGGCCTCCTCGGCCTCCTCCTGCTCGGCCGTGGCGGCTTCGATCTCCGCTTCGATCTCGTCGCGGAGGTCGATTTCGCTGGAGCCGGCGCTCTCGTCGTCGGGGGAGAGGTCGTACTGCCTGCGGAACTCGCGCAGCTCGGTGGCGCTGATCTCGAGCTGGTGGGCGATCCAGGCATCGGTCCGGCCCTGGTGGACCCAGGCACGGATCTGGTTTAGCTGGGGCTTCAGTGAGCGTCGAGCCATCGGCGCGCGAGTCTATTCAAGGTCGGCATTGGTTCGCGGCGAGCCAGCGGAAACGCTAGGCCATCAGGAAGGCCAGCGCCTCGAACATCGCCACCACGACGACGACGACGGTCACGGTCAGGCAGACCGCGAGGACGCTGAACCGAACCTTGCCCTGCTGCTCGGTGCGGTTGATTTTGCGCGCCCGCGAGCGGTTCGCCGCGCGGCGGCGGAGTTGCTCGCGCCGGCGGCGCTCGAGCGAAGTCTCCTGCTCGAAGGCGGTCTCGAACTGGGAGATGCTCTGTCGCATTCTCATAGAAGGGGGCTCCGGGGAGCCGCGGGCACCGTAGCAAAGGATCTTGCAGAACTCATGTTTCGCTCTTGGAGCGCTCACGAATCGCTCAAGGTCAGCAGGCGCCCCAGAGCCCCCTGCCGGCCCGTGCGGCCGCCATCTCGAGCCGTTTGAAGCGGCTCGCGAAGCGGTCGTTGGGAGGGATCGTCAGCGTCCGCGCCAGCCCCCGGCGCAGCAGCTCCGCATTGACGAAGCGCTCGCCCAGGTAGACGTAGGCGAGCAGCCTGCCGTAGACGTCGCGGCGCTCGACGCCGAAGACCAGCCGCACCCGCCGTCGCTCGACCAGGGCGTGGTCGAAGCGCGAGGCCTGCGGGCCGAAGCACTGCACCGGCGTCCCCGGCTTGACCGTCTCCGGCGTGTCGACGCCGATGTAGCGGACGTCCTCGTCGCGGCCGTCGAAGCGGACCTCGATCGTGTCCCCGTCGACGACGCGGGTGACGAAGGCACGCGCGCTGCGCGGTTCGGTCGCCGCCCCGAGCCGCCCCAGCTCCTCCCAGGGCCGCAGGATGACCGCGGCCGCAAGCAGGAGCAGCGCGACGCTGCCGGTCGAGTGCCTCCTCATGCCACGAAAAAGGCCGGGGAGGGACGATCCCTCCCCGGCCCTGGGCCGAGCCGCTCGGACTCGCGCGCCGCTATGGCGTGCGCCGCACGTTGGAGAGCAACGTCTCCTTGATCTGGCCGACGATCTCGATCGCGTCGTTCCACTCGCGCTGCCAGACGTTGCGGCCGAAGATGACGCCGGAGCCGCCGGCCGCCATCACGTCGCGGGCGTTCTGCAGCACGGTCTCGTCGTCGGTCCTGGAGCCGCCGGAGAGGACGACCAGGGCGCGGCCGGCCGATTCGACGCACTGGCGGATCGCCTCCGCCTGGTCGACCTCCATCTCGTTGTAGGGGGCGGGGGCGTCCTTGTCCTTGCCGGGGTCGATCTTCGGCATGTTGAGCTTGACCACGTCGGCGCCCATCTCCATCGCCATCCGCGCCGCATAGTCGATCGCGTAGAAGGAGCCGGCGCCGCCCTTGCCGTCGACCGCTTCGCCGCGCGGGTAGGACCAGACCACCAGCGGCATGCCGAAGCGGTCGCAGTCCTGGCGCACCTGGCGCAGCTGGGCGAGGTCCTCGTCCTGGCGCGGGGAGCCGACGTAGAGCGTGTAGCCGATCGCGTCGGCGCCGAGGCGGACGCCGTCCTCGACGCTGGCGTTGCAGGTCGAGAGCGCCTTCACCGAGGGCGGGATGTCGGTCTTGCCGTTGACCTTGAGGATCAGCGGCACGCGGCCGGCGTAGTCCGGGTAGTACTTCTCCGCCATGCCGATCTGGCAGGCGAGGGCCGAGTAGCCGGCCTCGGCGGCGAGCCGGAACTGGTAGTCGGGGTCCTTCGAGGCCGGGTTGGGGAAGAAGTCCCGCGGGCCGTGCTCGATGCCCTGGTCGATCGGCAGCAGCATCAGGGTCCCGTTGCCGGGGCCGAACTCGAACAGAAGCCGGTGCAGCCGGGCGCGTTTGCCGGGGGGCAGGGTCGCCAGCAGCGATTTCTGCTCGGTCAGACTCTTCAACTCCACGTGATTTCCTCCTCGAAGACGGGTTCCGTCGCAGTATGTCACCGCAAAGGGAGGCGAGGCCAGGCACGCGGGGGGTATTCTCGGGGAGATGAGCGAGACTGAGCTCAGCGTCATCTGCAAGAACTGCGGTTCCGAGGTCAGTCCCTACGTAACCGAGTGTCCGTACTGCGGCGCCCGGCTGCGCAAGCGGGCGCCGAAGCTGGAGCGCCGCGACGACGGCGCTCGAGGCGCAGCGGCCGCGCCGGCGCCGGCGCCGGATCTTCCCGCACCGCCGCCCGGAGGCGCTCCGCGCCGACCGCCCCTACGCGACGCTGACGGTGATCCTCGGCTCGGCGATCCTGCTGCTGGTCCAGGAGGCGAGCGGCGACGCGATCTCCACCTTCGGCGGCATCGTCGTCCCCGGCTACGAAGACTGGTGGCGCTACCTGACCGCGCCGTTCAACTACGGCGACGTCGGCTACCTGTTCGTGGTCGCGGTCGCCCTGGCGATCTTCGCGACCGGCATCGAGCGCCGGCTGGGCACGGCGCCGACGGCGATCCTGCTCGTCGCCTGTGGCTCGCTGGGGATGATCGCCGGCACCGCCGTCGCCAACGGCCAGGGCGACATCGACGTCCTCGTCGGCGGCAACGGCATGGCGCTCGGCGCCGTCGCCGCCTGGTTCGCGATCCGCCGCGCCGAGGCCGACGGCGCGATCGACCAGGAGTACGACACGATCGGCGTCGCGGTCACCGCCGCCGTCCTCATCGCCCTGCCGCTGTTCGTGCCCTCGGCGGACCTCGTCGCCGGCCTGGTCGGCGGCGCCGTCGGCGGCCTGGCCGGGCTGGCGACCTCGGCCCTGCACTCCTCGGACTAGCGGGGCTGGCGAAACCGTCGTGTACGCCTGGCGGCGGCAGGAACCGTCTAGGCTGCGCTCGTGCCAGACGAGAGGGAGTTCGAGGCCGCGATCGAGCGGCTGCTGGACCCGGAGCGGTTCTCCGAAGCCGAGCGCGTCGTCGCCCAGGCGGCGCCGCAGCTGCAGAAGGTGCTTGCCGCCGCCCTGGCCGAGGGTGGCTGGTTCGGCGAGCCGCACGAGGCGGAGACGCTGAAGGCGGCAACTGCTCCCGACCCCGAGGAGCGCATCGCCGCCGTCCGCTCCCTGCTCGCCGAGGAGGCGCGGATGGGGATGATGGTTGGAGTCGCAGTCGGCTGGGCACTGAGGGAAGAGATGAGCGAAACCGCGGATCCGAAGGGAGAGCGCTGAAGATGGAGATCAAGTTCCACGGCCATTCCTGCTTCGAGCTGAGCGAGGGCGACGTCGACGTGCTGGTCGACCCGTTCCTGCGGCCGAACAACCCGAAGGCGATCGCGAGCGCCGAGGAAGTCAACCCGACCCACATCGCGCTCTCGCACGCGCACGCCGACCACACCGCCGACGCGGTCGAGGTCGCGAAGCGGACCGGCGCCCACTGCATCGCCATCGTCGAGCTCGCCAACTGGCTGCAGGCGCGCGGCGTCGAGTCGGTCAGCGACCCCAACCTCGGCGGCACGATCAGGTTCGACTGGGGCTGGGTCAAGCTGGTGCCCGCCTGGCACACCAGCACCACGCCCGGCTCGGCCGAGGCGCCCTACAGCGCCGAGCACGGCGTCTCGATCGGCGTCGCCACCGGCCTCCTGATCGACATCGGCGGCAAGACGATCTACCACACCGGCGACACCTGCCTCTTCGGCGACATGAAGCTGATCGCCGAATGCAACCCGGTCGACGTGATGCTGCTGCCGATCGGCGGCCACTACACGATGGACCGCCACGACGCCGTCGTCGCCGCCAAGCTGGTCGGGGCCGGGACGGTGATCCCGATGCACTTCGACACCTTCCCGCCGGTCTCCACCGACGCCGAGGCGTTCAAGTCGGAGGTCGAAGCCCAGACCTCCTCGAAGGTGGTCATCCTCGAGCCGGGGGACACGCACACCGCGTAGCCCCTGGCCGGCCGGCCGGGACTAGGCGTCGGGAGCGGCGGTCGCCGAGGTGGTGGCGCCGGTCGAGGCGCCCGAGCCGGGCGCGGGCGATTCGGCGGGCGGAGGCGGAGGCGGAGGCGGAGGCGATTCGGCCACCGGCGGCGCGGGCGGCGGGTCCGCCACCGGAGACGGCGTTTCGCCGACGGTGACGACGACCGTTTCGCCGCCGCTGTGGGCGCCTGCGGTGGAGTGGTCGGAGGGCTGGGCCTCGTTCAGCGCTTCGGACTCGGCGGTGCCGGCGGCGATTTCGCCTTCTTCGCCGCCGGACTGGCCCGCTTCGTCTTCCTCGGTCGCGGCGACCGGCGTTTCCGTCGCCGTTTCCTCGACCGGGACGACCGGCGGTTCGACCGGTTCGGTCGCCGGCGGCGCTGCGATCTCGGCGTTGGCCTTGACCACGGGCTGCGGCGGGGCGATGGCCACCGCGGGCCCCGGGTAGGGGACGTCAGCCGAGATCTTCGGCGCGACCTGTTCGGAGGGCGCCGAGTTCGTGTGTTCCTTCACCTCGACGGCCGCCCCCGCGGTGAGGACCGCGGCGGTGACGACGCCGGCGACGGCCTTGGTGCCGATCGCGCCGCCGATCGCGCCGCCGATGCCGGTCGCGGCGCTGCCGCCGCCGATCGCCGCGCCGACGCCGCCGACGGCGCCCGCGCCGGCGACACCGGCGCCCGCGGCGCCGGCCCGCGCCGCGCCGCCCACCGGCGCCTCCGGCGCCGCCGAGGCCGAGCTTGGAGAGGATGGCGCCCTTGAAGGCGATCAGCGGGCCGACCGGGAACAGCGCCGCCAGCGCCTTCTCGTTGGAGCGGACCTGGGAGCGGAAGTCGGCGCACTCGTCGCACTCGCGCACGTGGCGCCGCGCCGGGGCGGAGACCTTGCGCAGGCCCTCGGCCGCTTCGGAGAGCTCGAGCCGGACCTCGCCGCAGGTCAGCAGGCGCGCCTGGCTGGCCTCGGCCAGCGAGATCCGCGCCCGCACCAGCAGCGACTTGACCGAGGGCACCGTGGTGTCCATCGCGGCGGCGATCTCCTCGTAGGAGAGCGCGTCCATCTCGCGCAGCAGCAGGGCCGAGCGCTGGGTCTCGGGAAGCTTGTTGACGTCGCTGAGGATCTGGCGGAACTCCTCGCGGTTGTGGACCCGCTCGGCGGTCGAGGAGGCCTCGACGGCGGGGACCATGTCCATCGATTCCTGCGCGTCGGCGGTCGGTTTGCGCAGGTGGTTGAGGCAGCGGTTGCGGGCGATCCGGTAGAGCCAGGGGCGGAGGTTGATCTCACGCTCGTCGGCGAGCATCGCCCGGTAGGCGTTGACGAAGACCTCCTGCAGGACGTCTTCGGCGTCCTCGGTCGAGCCGAGCATCTGGCGGCAGAAGCCGAGCAGGCGGCCCTGGTAGCGGTCGACGATCGTCTCGAAGGCGCCGGCGTTGCCGCTGCGGGCCATCGCGATCAGCTTCTCGTCGCCCTGCAGCTTGAGCAGCGGCGAGCGGCGGGCGAGAAGTCCGCGGCGACTGGCGTGCGATAGGGCTGATGCCTCCAAGCTCTCCTCCAGGGAAGGCGTCGTTTGACCTATGGACACCGTAACAGCGGGCGAGTTGCGGCACTCGAACATTTATCGCCCTTTTAGGCAATTGGGAAACGCCGCGTTCCTGGATCGGAGCCGGAGTGCCCGGGGCGGGACTCGAACCCGCAAGCCCCCGAAGGGACAGCGCCTTTTAAGGGCGCCGCTTTTACCAGTTTCGCCACCCGGGCCATGCGATGGTAAACCGCCCGCTGCGCCGCTCCCCGGGCGCGGTAGGGTGCGCTTCCATGGAGGCGCACGGGGGAAGGATCGTCGCGAAGGTCTTGAAGTCGCGCGGGGTGGAGCACCTGTTCACGCTTTCCGGCGGCCACCTCTTCTCGATCTACGACGGTTGCCGCGAGGAGGGGATCGGGATCCTCGACGTGCGGCACGAGCAGACCGCCGCCTTCGCCGCCGAGGGCATCGCCAAGGCGACCCGGGGCCTGGGGGTGGCGGCGCTGACCGCCGGTCCCGGCGTCACCAACGGGCTCAGCGCGATCGCCGGCGCCCAGGCCAACGGATCGCCGGTCTGCGTGCTCGGCGGACGGGCGCCGGAGATGCGCTGGGGCTCGGGCTCGCTGCAGGAGATCGACCACCTGCCGTTCGTCTCGCCGCTGGTCAAGTCGGCGGCGACGGTGAAGGAGCCGGGCCGGATCGCGGCGATGACCGCGGCGGCGCTGGACACGGCGACGGCGGCCCCCAGCGGCCCGACCTTCGTCGACTACCCGCTCGACGTCGTCTTCACGGAGGCCGAGCTGGAGGTGCCCGCGGCGCCTGCGGCGCCGGCGCCGCAGGCGGCCGCGGGGGTGGAGGAGGCGGCGGCGCTGCTGGCCGGCGCCACGCGCCCCGCGATCATGGCCGGCACCGGCCTCTACTGGGGCCATGGCGAGGAGGAGCTGCGGGCGCTGGCGGAGGCGCTGGGCATCCCGGTCTTCCTCAACGGGCTCGGCCGCGGCTGCCTGCCAGCCGACCACGAGCTGTCCTTCAGCCGCGCCCGCGGCACCGCCCTGCAGGACGCCGACGTCGCCCTCGTCGTCGGCGTGCCGATGGACTTCAGGCTCGGCTTCGGCGGCAGCTTCGGCGGCGAGACGAGGATCGTCCGCCTCGACGTCGCGCCGAACGCGCTCACCGCCAACCGCCTGCCCGACGTCGACCTGGTCGGCGACGTGCGGGCGACGCTGGCGGCGCTGCGCGAGAGCGCCGGGGCGGGGGAGCCGCGCACGCGGCCGTGGCTGCAGCAGCTGCGGAACGTCGAGGAGGAGAAGCGGGCGGCCGAGCGCGAGCAGCTCGACGACCCGCGCTCGCCGCTGCACCCGGTGCGGATCTACCGCGAGCTCGGCGAAGTGCTCGACCGCGACGCGATCGTCGTCGGCGACGGCGGCGACTTCGTCTCCTACGCCGGTCGCTTCATCGACACCTACCAGCCGGGCTGCTGGATGGACCCGGGCCCCTTCGGCTGCCTCGGCGCCGGGCCGGGCCAGGCGATCGGCGCCAAGGTGGCGCATCCCGACCGCCAGGTCTGCCTGCTGCTGGGCGACGGCGCCTTCGGCTTCGCCGGGATGGAGTTCGACACGATGGCCCGCCACGGGCTCGGCGTCGTCGGCGTGATGGGCAACAACGGGATCTGGGCGCTCGAGCACCACCCGATGAAGTTCCTCTACGGCTACTCGGTCGCGGCCGAGCTGCGGCCGGAGACCCGCTACGACGAGCTGGTCGAAGCGCTCGGCTGCGACGGGATCCTCGTGCGCGAGCCCGGCGAGCTGAAGCCGGCGCTGGAGCGCGCCTTCTCCTCCGGGCGGCCGACCCTGGTCAACGTGCTGACCGACCCCGAGGTCGTCTACCCGCGCAAATCGAACCTGGCCTGAGCGGCGGCGGGCCCGCGCCCGTTCGGTCCCAGAAACGAGAATCGGTCGCCATTGCTGGCGACCGATTCAAGCTGGTCCCTCAGGACGGGCAGGGGTACGTCTTCAGGGACCATTTATTTGATGGGCTCAGACGGCGGGAGGCGCCATGATGCGGCAATCGCCTAAGCCCTGTCACTGGGTGCAAGGAAGGGCGAACCCCGCCTCGTCCCAGTAGGTCGATTATGCGCTCGGCTGTCCGATGCGTCTAGTCGGCCCAATTCCTGCTACCTAATTGCAGGTAGCTACAGCATACCTACTTCTGGGGGTTCGACCGGTGCAATAGCCCAAATGTCGGGGTCGGGATCGCCGTTCTGTCCAGCCGGTACGGTGAAGTTCTTCGATTGCAGGAGGCGCCTAAATAGTCAATCCCGCGCGGCCAAGATCGCGGTTCCATAGAGGATGTCGTGCTCTGAGACGGTGATCCGCTCGAGGCCGAAGGCGCGCATCGCCTCGACCAGGATCACCACCCCGGCGACGATCGTCGGCGCCCGGTCCGCGTGCAGGCCGGGTATTTCCACCCGTTTGGACAACGGGGCGGAGGCGAGCCGCGAGAACGTCCGCTGGATCGCCGGCAGGACGAGGACGTGGCCGTGGACCCGTGTCGGGTCGTAGGGCTCCAGTTCCAGCTCGATCGCCGCCAGCGAGGTCGGGGTGCCGGCGACGGCGATCCCCGCCGCCACCTCGACGCCCCCGTCGACCGCCGCCTCGATCAGGCCGCGGACGTCGGCGGCGAGGGATTCCAGCTCGACCGCCGTGGGGGGGTCGGAGGCGATGTAGCGCTCGCTGTGGCGGACGACGCCGGCCTGCAGCGAGGCGTGGAAGGAGATCTCCTCGCCGCTGCCGACGATCAGCTCGGTCGAGCCGCCGCCGATGTCGATGACCAGGGTGGGGACGGTGGGCGGCTGCTCGGAGCTGGCGCCGAGGTAGGTGAGCCGCGCCTCCTCCTCGCCGTCGATGACCCGGGCCGAGAGCGCGAAGCGCTCCCGCAGCTCGGCGACGAAGGCGGCGCCGTTCTCGGCGTCCCGCACGGCGCTGGTGGCGATCGCGTCGACCCGCTCGGCCGCCAGCTCCTCGAGGATGCCGACGTAGCCGCCGATCGCCTCGCAGGCGTCCTCGATCGCCTCGGCCGAGAGGCGCCCGGAGAGGTCGACCCCCCGGCCCAGCCGCGTCACCGTGCTGCGCCGCTCCACCGGCTCGACCCGGTTGCCGGCGACGTCGGCGACCAGCAACCGCGCCGAGTTGGTGCCGACGTCGATCACCGCGACGCGCTTGGGCCGATCCGACATGGCCCGGCACTCTAGAGCGAGCCAAAAGCGCGAAGACCCTCGCGCAATCCCCGGCCCGACCCGCGTCCGGGCCGCTACTCGTTCGCGTCAGCCGGCCCCCACGCCTTCCAGGCCAGATACCCGACGACGAGGGTCGCGATGACGGAGATCGTCCACGCGGCCGTGCCCATCGCTCCCCCTTCCGGTCGTTGCCTCCCGGCTACCCACCGCCACCGCTCCCAACCATCTCCCGGTGCTAGCATTCCAAGACCGCCGCGGGGTGGAGCAGCCAGGTAGCTCGTCGGGCTCATAACCCGAAGGTCGCGGGTTCGAATCCCGCCCCCGCTATTGAGAAAGGCCCCGGAAACGGGGCCTTTTTCATGTCTTGTGCTGGTTGTTGCGAGAGCTAGCGGGCACCAAACGGGTACCAATTTCTTCGCGAACGGTCAGCCCGGTGGGATTTCGCCATCTCTCGGCCGCCACGGCCTGATCGATCGTCAGGGACTTGGGGGGGGGGGGGGAGTTGATGCGGCGATTCGTCTTGTCGGAGCGATGCCGCATCTCCGTGAACTCGTTCCGACGCGTCGGTTAGCCTCGCGCTGCGGGCCGACCGTCCGCTTACGACTTGTGGATGCGATTGAGCTATTCGACGGAATCGAGGCGATCCCGGCCAGCAAAGATGCCGGGTCGGGCGACGGCGTGCCGCAGAGCCGGATGGTCAACGGAATCGAGTTCGGGCGCACGGCGAGCGGGGACGAGCGCAAGCTGCGCGCTGCCTGGAAACGGCGGCAGGGAGGAGGCCCCGCACCGCTGCTCTTGATCGCCGACGATCCTGAGGGCGAAGGGCACGTGCGAGTGCTCGGTCCGCAGCGTGACGGTCCCCTGCGCCGAGTCAGCGCGGAGGCGCTGCTAGGGCTCGTCGAGGAGGCCGCCGAGCTCGGTCGGGTCGAAGCGATCCGCTTCCTCGGGGGCGAGCTGGAGCGGCTCGACGCGGAGGGGGTCCCGGGACTGATCGTCCGCGGGCTGGGCACCAGGCACCTCTACCGGACCAGGCTTCGCGACGCGGAGGAGCGCTGGGCAGAGCTATCTGGCCTCGCCGAGAAGGTTCCGACCAACGGCTGGCGGGAGGCGCTGGAGGCGCTCGGCTACGAGATCGAAAGCCTTTCCCGGCGGGGGTATCTGGCGAAGGTGGGCGGGAGACCCGCGCTTGTCATCCATCCTTACCGCTCAGCGGACGAGTTCGCGCGCCTAGATGAGGCGGGACGGCTGCCGGAGGGCGCCTTGCTCGCTGCGTGCGAAACACATAACACCGACTACGGCGTCCTCGCCGCCGGCCCCAGGATGAGGCTGCTACGGGCAGCGGGGGACGATGGCGGTGCGGCGACGACGTATCTCGAGCTTGATGCCGCAAACCTGGAACCCGCGGATCGCCCGCTGCTTGGCTTGCTGGCCCCCGCCTACCTCGCCAAGGGTGGCTTCGACGAGGTGTTGCGCGAGGCACGGGACTATGGAGCCGAGCTACGTGAGCGTCTCGACCGCGCGCTGCGCGAGCAGGTGCTTCCGGTGCTGGGCCGCGAGCTCGGTCGTTGGGCAGCGGGCGAGGGCCGCGACCTCGAAGACGATGCGGTCCGCGCCGAGCTTGAGGCCGCGGCCCTCACGTTTGTCTTCCGTGCCCTCTTTCTGCTCTACGCAGAGAGTGCCGGCTACCTGCCGATGGACCACCATGCATACGCACAGCGCAGCCTCACTCGAATCGCCGAGCGCGCGGCGGAGGAGCTGGACAGCGCCGACCCGCAGGCAACGTCGCTCTGGCGCGATGTCAGTTCGCTGGTCGAGGCAATGCGCACCGGGCAGACGGCCTGGGGTGTCCCCGCCTACAACGGTGCCCTCTTCTCGCCTTCGGACTTCGATGGCGCGGCGCTGCTCGAGCGCGCCTCGATTGCCGATGCAGCCCTCGGCCCGGCGCTGGTGGCGCTGGCCCGTCGCGAGGAAGGCGGACGCGAAGTCGGGGTGGATTTCTCGGGGCTCGCGATCGGCCATCTCGGCCACATCTACGAGGGGCTGCTTTCGCTGCGTCTCTCAGTCGCCGATCGCGACTACCGGTACGACTCCAAGAGTGATCGATACCGCCCCTGCGAAGGCAGCGACGAGGAAGGTGGTGAGCCCGACGTCCGACGCGGTGAGCTGTTCTGGCTGACCAATGAGGGCGGTCGAAAGGGGGGTGGCGTCTACTACACGCGTTCGGAGCTGGTGCGCCATCTCGTCCGCAAGTCGGTGCGCCCGGCCTTCGAAGCCCACCTCGGGACCGTCCGCGA
The DNA here is from genome assembly GCA_963703585.1 of uncultured Solirubrobacterales bacterium. Taxonomy (GTDB): domain Bacteria; phylum Actinomycetota; class Thermoleophilia; order Solirubrobacterales; family 70-9; genus VAYN01. The sequence continues at coordinate 50,312 of CAVPEX010000001.1, forward strand.
GCTGTCTCGGAATGACCCGGCCGCGGCGGCCGCGAAGCTCTTCGACTTCGCCGTCATCGATCCATCCTGCGGCAGCGCCCACTTCCTGGTCGAGGTGCTGAACGAGCTGGCGGACCAAATCGCGACGCTGCTCGGCGACCTGGCTCTGCCGGCGTTGCGCCTGGAGCTGGACTCGTTGCGTGCCTCGGCTGGTCGCACGGTCGGTACGAGGGTCGAGGACACCGCCCTGCTCAAGCGTCTCGTCTTGAAGCGCTGCGTCTATGGCGTCGACCTCTCGCCGATGGGCGCCGAGATCGCCAAGGTGTCGCTTTGGCTGGGCGCCTTCGTGCCAGGCCTCTCGCTCGCCTACCTGGACCACAACGTAAGGGTCGGCAATTCGCTGATCGGGGTCGTGCGGCCGGAGTCAATCGCGCCCGCCCGGGGGGATGGACAAATTGTGCTCTTCGGCGAAGAGCTCGATGCGGCGATCCGGCGTGCAGCGGCCAAGGCGATGGACCTGCGAGCGATCGATGACCGGACTCCCGATGAGGTCGCCGCGAGCCGCGCCGCCGAGGACGAGTTGGAGTCTGAGGTCGCAGGGGCACAGCGTGTGCTCGACCTGTGGACGGCAGAGCCGCTCGGCCTGAGCGGAGCCCGGGACGAGGCACTCAATCAGGGCGGCGACCTGATCGCTGGAGGCGGGTCAAGGCTCACCGCCGAGGCGGCGGAGCTGGTAGCCGAGCAGCGTGCCCTGCATTGGCCGCTTGCCTTCGCCGAGGTCTTCGCGCGCGAGAATCCCGGCTTCGACGTGGTCGTCGGCAACCCGCCGTGGGAGGAGGTGACGATCGAGGAGCTCGCCTTCTACGCGCTGCACATGCCCGGGATCCGCTCCCTCCCCGAGAAGGAGCGGCGCGCGGCGATCGAGGCGCTGAAAGTAGAACGTCCAGAGCTGGCGACCCGGTTGGAGGCCGAACGGCAGCGCATGGCCCAGCTGCGTGGGTACCTTGGACCGGCGGCCGGGTACTCGGGAGGGGCCGGCGACCCCGATGTGTACAAGTACTTCTGCCAGCGCTACCGGGATCTGCTGCGCGCCGACGGCAGGCTGGGGGTGGTGCTACCGCGCTCGGTCTTCCTCGCCAAGGGATCCGCCGGTTTTCGCCACTGGCTGTTCGAAGAGGCGAGTCCGGAGCGCGTGGACTTCCTGCTGAACAACCGGCTGTGGGCCTTTGACACGCACCCTCAGTACACGGTGGCATTGCTTTCCGCACGCCGCCGCGCATCCCGCGACGGCGACACGCTTGAGGTCGCGGGGGTGGCAAAGTCGGCCGTGGAGTTCGCTCTCCAGTCGGAAAGCGAGGGGCTACAAGTTGCGCGGAGCAGCCTCGGCCCCGACCTCGAGGTGCCGCTGCTGCCCAGCCAGGCGGCGGCCGACCTGCTTGCCAAACTGCGCTATGGTCGCGAGTTCCCCTTCGGCGGCGGTCGCTGGCGCTGTTTTCCGGTGGCCGAGTTCCACGAGACCAGCAACGCCGAGCTCTGGAAGGACGCAGACGACGGATGGCCACTGTGGAAGGGCGAGTCATTCGACCAGTTCGATCCGAGTGGGGCCGAGGCGCGGGCCTGTCCGCCGAGCGAAGAAGCGCTGGCAAAGGCACGCAAGCCGCGGCCTGGCTCGGGGTCTCTTCTTGCGCCTAGAGTTGATCTTCCGGCGCGCCGTCAAGCCGTGGAGCGGACGGTTGGCTCCGCGCGCATAGCGTTTCGCGACGTGACCAATCGTACGAACTCTCGGACGATCATCGCCTGCCTGGTACCGCCCAAGCACTTCCTCGTAAACTCCGCGCCGTATTTGACCTTTCTCGACGAAGATGTACTTGGGAAAGCAGCTTGCCTTGCCGTGATGAACAGCCTCGTCTTCGACTGGCAGGCAAGGCGGTTCGTCGAGACGCATCTCAGCTTCTTCATTCTCGAGGGCCTGAAGCTTCCCGACCTCGACGAGGCGACGGTTCAGGCACTTTCTGCTCCCGCGGCACGCCTCTCCTGCCCTGACGAGCGGTTTGCCGACTTCGCCGAGGCGGCCGGGGTCGAGCATGGTCCACTCGACGATGACGAACGCACCGCCCTCCGTGTGGAGATCGACGCCCTGGTCGCCCGCGCCTGGGAACTGACCGCCGAGGAGCTCGAGATCGTCTTCGACGACTTCACCACGGCTGCGGTGCCGGACGACTATCGCGAGGCCGTTCGCAAGCGATTCGCGGAGTTGGGTCCAAGATGAGTCGTCCCGAGCTCCTCGACAACCGCACAGACGAGACCCGGCATTCTGCAGCGCTCGCCTACTTGGTCTCTGACCTCGACGAGAAGCACGCGCTTTCGGTCGCCACCGGTTACGTCAATCTCGCCGGCCTGCACCACCTGGCCGAGATCCTCGACGGGAGGCCGGTGCGGGTGTTGTTGGGCGCCGCGCCGGAGCCGGGCCTCGGCGCCGATCCACCCCCAATCGACCGTTTCCGACTGCAGTTGGAGGCGCTGCGGGACGAGCGCGATTTCTCGCGATTCCCACCGTCGCGGGCCGCGGAGCGGCTCAAGAGAGTCGGAGAGTGGCTCAGTCGGCCGGAGGTCGACGTCCGCCGCTTCACCAGCCGCTTCCTGCACGGCAAGGCGTACCTCTTCGGCGATTCCGCTGATCCGCGCGTCGCCTTGGTCACCTCCGCCAACCTCACGGGGGCAGGGCTCTTCGCGAACCTGGAGCTCGGCCTCGCCCACTATCAGCCAAACGTCGCCGGGCAGGCGCTCGCCTGGTTCGACGATCTCTGGGACGCGGCCGTCGAGTTCGGCGGAGACCTGCGCGAACTGCTGTTCCCCGACCCGGGAGGATCGACCCGCGCACCGTCTACCTGCGCGCGCTGCTCGAGCTGCATCCACCCCAGCCGGATGACCCTGCACGAGCGAGTCGCCCCACCGGCCTGGAGCTGGCGCCGTTTCAGCGCGATGGCTACGAGCGGGCGCGGGTGATCGCGCGGCGGCACGGCGGCGTCATCTATGCCGACGGCGTCGGGACCGGAAAGACGGAGGTCGGCTTGTCGTTCATCGAGGAGCGGACCAAGGAGGACGGCGTCTACGCGCTCGTGATCACTCCGGCGCAGCTGAAGGGCCGCTGGCAGGAGCGCATCCACCAGGAGAAGCTGTCGGCACAGGTCATCTCCTTTCAGGAGCTCTCCTCCGACGAGCAGCTCGTGCCCGATGCTCGGCAGCGCCGGCGCCACCTCGACAACCGCAAGGACTCCTACCGCTTGGTCTTAGTCGACGAGGCGCACGCGCTGCGCAACGAGGACACGACCTGGTACCGAGCGATCGAGCGGCTGCTGGGCGGCGAGCGAAAGCAGGTCGTCCTGCTGACCGCGACGCCGATCAACAACGGCCTCTGGGACCTCTACAACCTGGTGATGCTGTTCGCCCGCCACGATCGAGCCTTCAGCTCGGTCGGCATCGATTCGGTGCGAGACCTCTTTCTGGCCGCTGGCGCCAACGAGCGCGATCCGGAGAACCTCAGTCCCGACGTGCTCTACCCGCTCGCCGACGCGGTCAGCGTGCGGCGCGACCGCGCTTTCATCGAGCGTACCTATGAGGGCGCAACCTTTCCGAACGGAACCCCAGTCCGCTTCCCAAAGCCCACCTTGCGCACCCATCGCTACGACTTGGATGCCGCCCATCCCGGCCTCTTCGAGTCGATCGCCGAGGGGATCGACGCACTGTCGATGGCGCGCTACCGGCCCAGCGCGTTTGACCTCGCTGGCGAGGAAACGAGTGTTGAGGCCCAACTGGCCGGGCTCCTGAAGTCGGGGCTGCTGAAGCGCTTTGAGTCCTGCTGGTGGGCGTGCCTGAAGACCGTGGAACGGATGATCGATGCGCACGAGACCTTTCTTGCGGCCTGGGAGGAGGGAAAGGTGATCTCCGGGGCGGCCTTGCGCAAGGCAGCTTCCGAAGACTTCGACGAGGCGGGTCTGAGCGGATGGCTGGAGGCACGCTTGGAAGACGACGGCGTGCGGGCGCTCGACGAGTTCGACCCCGAGTTCCGGCTGGCGGTCGCGGCCGACCGAGACCGGCTGGCGTCGATCCGCACCGAGCTGTCGCGGCTCGGTGAGGGGGAGGATCCCAAGTTGGAGCTGCTCGCTCGGCTGCTGGAGGACTCTCCGGCCGAGAAAGTCGCGGTCTTCTCGACCTTCGGTGCAACGGTTCGGTATTTGGACGAGCGGCTGCCGGAGCGGGTCGGTGGCCGCGACCGGGTCGCGGTGATCGGAGGAGAGACGACCCCCGACGAGCGCACCGCCGCGCTTTCGCGCTTTGCGCCGGACACGGTGGTCTGGCCTGGTTACGAGCCGCCCGACGGCGCCGTCGACCTCTTGCTCTCCACCGACGTTCTCTCCGAGGGCCAGAACCTGCAGCAGGCGCAGGCGGTGATCTCCTATGACATGCCTTGGAACCCGCAGCGGGTGGTGCAGCGGAACGGGCGGGTCATCCGCCTGCTCAGTCCCCATGAGGAGGTATTTCTCGCCACGATGCTGCCGGCCCCAGGCGAGCTCGAGCGACTGCTCGGGCTTGAGGCGCGCATTCAGGGCAAGATCAAGGCCGCCAGCGGCGTCTACGGCATGGAGTCCGAGGTGATAGAGGGCCTCGAGGTCGAGTTGCGCAGCTTCGCCGGGAGGCTGGCCGCGGGCGATCCCGAGCTGGCACAGGAAGCCGAAGAGGATTCGGGAGCGTTTGTCGGCGAGGAGTTGCGGCCGGCTGATCGACAGGGCCATCAGGGAGGGCGAGGTCGAGCGGGTCATGCGCCTGCCCTGGGGCGTCGGGGCCTGCTTTCGCCAGAGCCCCGCTGGTCGCTCGCGGGGTCCGGCGGGCGTCTTCTTTGCGACCCGTACCAGGGCGATGCCCGACGCCGAGGCTGGACATCGATATTGGCGCTACGTCGAGTTGGATGGGGACGAGCTGGTGAGCGGGGACCTCGAGATCTTGCGCCGGATCGATCCCGAGGGCGGGATGCCGGCCGATCCGGTCGGGATCGACTTCGACGCCGCTTGGAGCACGGCCGCCGCAAGCATCGTCGCCGAGCACAATGAGCGCGCCGACGTTCGCGCTCGCCAGGAGCAGATCGGTCCGCGTCAGCGCTGGGCGCTCGAACTCCTCCGCGACCCTTCCGTCGCGGTTCCGGTGGCGGCGGACCTGCTGGACGCGGCAGACGCTGCGCTCTCGGTTGAGCGCAGCTCGGCGGTCCGTCGCGCGCTGCGCGAGGTCCAAGATCGCCTCGAGTCCTCCGAGATTTCTCGTGACACCGCCGCAGGCGAAGTCATCGAGGTGGTCGATGATTTCGGCCTTCGTCCAGTGGACTCACCAGTCGCCCCGGAGCCAATCGAGGCCGAGGACCTCGGCGTTGTCTGTTGGATGGTTGTCCTGCCGCAGACCTGAGGTGTGTCTTCGCGCGGCTCGGCAGAATGCGAAGCCCGAACAGGGTGCCGACGCCGGGCTGTTCGGTCGCAACGGCGATGAGTTCGAGGTCGGTATCTGGGTCACTGAAGGCCGAAGACCGGCACGTCGCTGTGTACCCGCCTTTGTTGTCGCCAACGGTCGTCTGTTAGGTCGCGGGGCGGACAGCAACGCGAGCGGTGATCGCCTGCCGAACCTCGTCATAGATCGGGAGTGCGAGCGCGGCTGGCGTGTCGATCGTGAGCAGCAAGGCGTAGGGGATCTCATCGGCGAGGTCTCCGGCGGTCGCGCGGCAGGCGATTTCAAGCGTCGTGGTCTCATTCGGGCCGTAGGGGACGGCACGCTTGCTCATGAGCACCTCGTGTTGAAGCGTTCCGCGTTGGACCCCTTGCCGACTTGCTTGACCTCGCAGGCTATCTGCTCACCCTCGGCCGTCGGGATGTAGTCCGGGCGAAGACCGTCTAGGTCCCACGGGTCGGGCTCGTGCCCCCTGGCTCGGCACCCCCTTCCCGCAGGTAGTCCTCGAACCCTTCATCTGCGACCGTCTTCGGCACCCCTGCGAGTTAGTCGCCGGCACGGCTCAGGACTCGTTGCCGTCTGACGCCACGAGCCTGGCAGCGGCAGGCAGGGCGCTCCAACCGCGACTCCGCAGCTCCGGGGGTGGACGGTTGCGCCTCCCTGTCCGCTGCCGGACGGCTCAGCGACAGCCGTCAACGAGTCAGGAGGTCCACGATGGACGCTTCATTCGACCACGACAGCCCGCTTCGGGAGCTCGTCCCCGGCCGCTTCACGCGGGTCTCGGTGCAGACCCCCGCCGGGGAGATCGAAGCGAGGTCCTGGATATCCATCTAACCGGAGTCATGCGTCTTGACTGCCCGCCAGGGCCGGTTTGCGGGCGGACGCTCGAGGCTGGCGGGTCGCCCACGTGTTGCGGGTGGCGGGTGCGGCGGTCTGCTTCCGGGCCGGGGGTTGGCGATCAGGTCGCGGTAGCGGACAGGGTCGTGGGTGGCGACGAGCTCGAGCACGCGGTAGAAGACGAGCCCACGGCTGCGTGAGCGGCGGCGGTTGAAGCGAAACACGAACTCGTTCAGATATCCGGCGAGGTGGGCATCGCCGACCCTCCCTTGGTGAGTACCGAGCAGCCACCGCTTGGCCAGCGAGACGACCGTGTGCACTCCGGGCAGCAGCTTGGTCGTCGTGGCGCTGCCACTGCCGACGAGCCGCTCGTGGGTGTACAGGCCGGCGACCGCTGGCGGATAGGAGGGCAGGCCGTCGGTGACGACCGTCGCGCCCTCTTCGACGTTGTCGGCGAGGAATCCCCGCAGGGTCGCCGCGGAGTGGTCGGGCAACGGCACCATCCGGCAGCGCCCGAAGCCGGTCGGCTCGCGCCGCTCCACCGCGACACCGACCAGCACCTTCTTGCCCTTTGCCCGCCCGCCGGCGAGCCCGGCCTCCTCGCCGCCGAAGTAGCTCTCATCGACCTCCACGACGCCCTCGAGCCGCTCCCGGCCCGGACGCACGAGCACCGAGCGCAGCCGGTGCAGCATCGCCCACGCCGTCTGGTAGGAGCCGATCTCGAGCGAGCGCTTCAGGCTCAGCGCCGAGATCCCGTCCTTCTGGGTCGCGAACAGCCAGCAGGCCATGAACCACACCGTCAGCGGCGTGCGCGTGCGATCGAAGATCGTCCCCGCTGTCACCGACGTGCGCCCGTGGCACTCGCGACACTCATAGCGCCCGTCCGCCAGCTCCCAGGCGCCAGAGTGACCGCACTCAGGGCAGACCCACCCCTCGGGCCAGCGCAGCCACTCCAGGTAGTCCAGGCAGTCCGCGTCGGTCGAGAACCAAGCTTGGAAGTAACTGTTCAGGTGGATCAGGTGGTGATCAGCCCACCTACCGAAGCCGGCGGCGGTAGGCGGCGATCAGGCGCGCAGTTTCCGGATCGGTGTCGAGGTGGAGATCGAGCAGGGCGACCTCATGACGTCGCCCGAGGCGCCGGCAGGTAGCGATCAGCTCGCGGCGCCCGCCGCTCGCGCCCACGGATAGGACCTCGACCTCCTCGCCGACGACGGTGCCCCGGCACGGCAGGCCGGCCTCCTCGAAGGCGTTCTCGAACCCCATCAGCGCCTCGTCCTCGTCGTGGCAGTCGACCGTGATCTCGGCGATCAGGCTGTCGAGCTCGGGATCGGCTTGACGGGCGCGGCTCATGCGGCGGCTTGCTCGCGATCGCGCTCAGGCAGCTCTGGAAGCCGGTCCAAGACGAGCGGCGGGCAGCGGATCTCGCCGCTCTTGAAACGGCCGATCGGGCGGTGAACGCAGACTGTGGCGCCCTCGTCGTCGAGAGCGAGGACGGCGCCCTCGACGCCGTGCAGGTAGCGGGGCGTGGCACGGTGGTTGATGCGGACCCGATCGCCGACGCGAAGCTCGGCGAGCGCCGCGGCCGAGGCCACCGTCTCGAGCAGCTCCGAGCGGGCGCGGATCGCTTCGGCGATCGCGGTCAGGTGGGGGTCGAGCTCGCCGGCGGCGATCTGCTCGAGCAGCGGGCGCTCGGGCTGCGCCTCAGGCTGGTCGGGGGCGGGCCGGGGCGTGGGCGGCGAGGCAGGTCTCGCGCGGCGCCGGCGCTGGGCGACTTGCTCTTTCGGCCCATCGGCGGGAGTATCGGTCCGGGTGCGGACGAAGCGGCGTCGCGACCTCAGGGGCCGCAGGCCATCGGCAGCCACGGCCGCCCGGCGGCGAGCGCTGCGAGCGCGGCGAGGGCCTCGATCCCGTTCTTGCGGGCGGTCGAGACGTAGCCGCGCACGGCGAGGAAGCGCGTGGCGCCCTCGGCGGTCCGAAACGAGCCGGAGATCTTCTGCTGCAGCTTGACCATCCGGATGTCCTGACTCGGCCCGGTTGTTGGTGAACGGGACGCGGAAGTCGTGTGCGAAGCGCAGCACCTCGACCTGGTCGCGGTCGAGCCGCAAGAGCAGGTTGTGGGCCTTCGTCTTCTTGCCCCCGACCGGCGGGTGCTCGGCGCGCCCGGAGGCGATGATGCGCTCGTAGTCGGCCCCGAGCTTCGCGAGCAGCTTCGGATCAAGGCTCTTCTCGCCGGCCGTCGTGGCTAGATCGACCCACTCCTTGGCATCCAAGAGCAGGCGGCTCATCGCCTCCGGCCAGCCGTGGCCGGCCTCGGTCGCGGCCTGGAGCTCGCGCAGATGGTGGCCGTTGCAAAGCGCGTGATCGCAGTCGGTGTAGTTGCGGTAGGGCGCCCAGCCGTCATGCACCGCAACCCCCTCGTACGTAGGCAGCACCCCGGCGTCGTCGATCGCCTCGCCGCCGCGGCGGCGGTGGGCCACGTAGCGGGTCAGCTTCTCGGTCGATTGGCTGTGCACCCAGCCGAGCCGCTCGGCGATCCGGGCGCCGGTCTCGTCGAAGTGGACCACCGGGGCCCCGACGAGCAGCTCGCGCAGTCGCGCGTCGAAGGCGGTGAGCCCGGCGGCCGCGGAGGCGACCCAGCTTTGGATGGTGCCGGTCGAGACGCTCGCGCCGGCGAGGTCGCAGAGCGCCTGGGAGGCACGGTCGTAGGGCAGGTGCTGGTAGACGACGAGATAGACGCCGAGCGCCCGCATCCCGGGGCCGTACTGTGTCGGCGCCCCGATCCCGTCGGGGAACTCACCGGCGGTGACGTGCCCGCAGTCGCAGCGCCGCCGCTCGGCGACGTGCTCGATCACCCGCAGGAGCTTGCCCTCGGGCAGGTCGAAGACCTGGCGCGACTCGCCTCCCTTGAGCCGCTCGGCGTCGGCGAGCGGGCCCTCGCAGCCCGAGCAGCGCTCGGGCTCGTGGCCGATTCGCTCGTCAGGGTCCGCCACCGCCTCAAGCCGCGCACCCTCGTGACCTTCTTGGCCGCCCTGCTTGCGGCCCGACGGTCGCCTCAGGCTGCGCTTCCTCGGCGCCGGCTTGGCGTAGCCGTCGGAGGAGGGCGGCTTGGAGGAGTTGCGGGAGCTCTGCCCGAGTCGTGCCCTGAGCCCTGCGATCTCGGCATCCTGCCTGTCTATCCTGGCCTCCAGCCGGGCGATCACCGCGGCGACCGCATCCGCCCCCTCGCTGACCAGCGCCTCGATCTCGGCCTGCTTCACGCACGACAGATTCCCTGCAGACGGGCCGATTCCTGGTTATGTCAACCACGCAGCAATACGTAGTCGCTAGCGGTCACACAACAT
>CAVPEX010000002.1:0-8981 GCA_963703585.1 uncultured Solirubrobacterales bacterium
GGGGAGGATGGATTTGGCCTATCCAACATATGTGAGGGAGAGAACACGCCAGCTGCGCAGCGAGCGGCGAATGACGATCGACGAGCTTGCGGAGCGGCTCGCGGTGCCTCGGACGACGGTCTATTACTGGGTTCGAGACCTGCCGATCGGCCAGACGGAGCGCCGCAAGCTCGCTTCCCACCGCGCCGGCCGGGTGACGAGGGAAATCCATCGTCGCCGGCGCGAGGCCGCCTACGAGCAGGGCGGGTCGAATACCCGACGCTCATCGAGCAGACGACGTTCCGAGACTTCGTCTGCATGTACATTGGCGAGGGGTCGAAGCGGTCCCGAAACGTCGTTGCGATCTGCAATTCGGATCCAGCCGTCGTCCGCCTCGGCGCAACCTGGATTCGCCGCCTCGCTTCCAATCCGGTGGTGTTCTCGTTCCAGCACCATGCCGACCAGGATCCGCGCTCGCTCTGTGAGTTCTGGGCACGGGTTGTGGATGTAGATCCCGCCGCGATCAAGTTCCAGCGCAAGTCCAACAGCGGTCGACTTGGCGGCCGCGTGTGGCGTTCTCGGTACGGCGTCCTTCAGGTCCACCGCACGCCCGACACCTATTTGCGATCCCGTCTCCAGGCCTGGATGGACTGCGTGCGCTCCGAATGGCCCTAGAATCGAACGTCACGGGGCGTAGCGCAGTCTGGTAGCGCATTCGGTTTGGGGCCGAAAGGTCGCTGGTTCAAATCCAGCCGCCCCGATTTGGGCAAATTGGCCCAGAACTGCAGCCTCAATCGATCAGTCGGTGGCGGCGTCCAGATCCTCGACATCCGCGTCGGCCAGACGCCGCAACAGCTCGTCGAAGGCCGGCTCGCTCAACTCTTGAGCGCGGCGCCGGTGATTCGCAGCAGCTTGTGGCTGAGCGCGATGCCTTCGGCGAGGTTCACGCTGAGTGGTCGCCGCGCGTCTTCGCGCAGGTGCTGGACTCGCAGGGCCTCGGCGTCCGCCGCGGCCGATGGACCAACTTTCTCGCACCGCTCCACAGGACCGATGCTAGCTGCTGCGGTGCCTTAGGCAATGAGCTCCGGGTCGTCTGGCACGTGCGCTTGACAACGGCAGGCGGTTTTGGTCAACTGCCTTAGGCAAATGACTAAACCAGCCTCGGCATGGAAAGCACCGGGAAGAGCTCCCTCGCCCCAGACCTCGCACGTGGAGGAGGCGCTGCTCGATTCGGCCGAGCGGCTCCTGGCTGAGGTTGGCCACGCCGGGATCACGACGCGGCGCCTGGCCGAGGCGGCGGGCGTGAATCAGGGGCTGGTCCACTACTACTTCGGCTCGAACGAGAACCTGCTCGTCTGTGCGCTCGAGCGCTTCACCACCCGGCTGATCGCCCGCCAGCGGGAGCTCTACGCGGCGGAGGGGCCATTCGTCGAGAAGTGGCGCACGGCGATCGCCTATCTCGTCGACGAGGATCTCACCTACGAGAAGGTCTGGCTCGAGCTGCAGGCGCTCGGCTGGAACAACTCCGAGTTGCGCCTGCGCCTCTCGCGTGTGAGCGAAGAGTGGCGCGCGGTCCTGACCGAGGCCTTCGAGGAACCCCATCGCGAGCTCGGAATCGAGATGCCGTTGCCCGCCCTCGTCTCCCTGGTCATGACCTTCAATCTCGGCATCATCGTCGAGCGCCTCGGGGGGATCGAGGCGGGACACACCGAGCTCCTGGAATGGATCGACGGATGGCTGTCTCGGTAGGCGAATCGACCCCGGAGCAGTCGCGAGCTCGCTACCCCGAGGAGTCGGGCTATGTGGACCGCGACGGCGTGAACCTGTTCTACGAGGTGTACGGGTCGGGGGAGCCGACCGTGCTCCTCCTGCCGACCTGGTCGATCGTCCACTCGCGGCACTGGAAGATGCAGATCCCGTACCTGGCGCGCCACTGTCGTGTGGTCGCCTTCGACGGTCGCGGCAATGGCCGGTCTGACCGGCCGGCGACCGGCTACGGGGAGCGTGAGTTCGCCGCCGACGCCCTGGCCGTGATGGATGCGACCGAGACGGAGCGGGCGGTTCTGGTCTCGCTCTCGATGGGCGCCCAGCGGGGGCTCCTGCTCGCGGCAGAGCACCCCGAGCGGGTCGAGGCCGCGGTCTTCATCTGCCCTGCGGTGGCTCTCGGCAGGGGTCCGGGCGAGCGCTGGTCACCCTCCGTCTGGGAGCAGGAAGCCGCGGTCGAAGAGGGCTGGGGAAGGTACAACCGCTTCTCCTGGCTTCGCGACTATCGCGGCTTTCTCGAGTTCTTCTTCTCACAGATGTTCAACGAGCCGCACTCGACGAAGCCGATCGAGGACTGCGTCGGCTGGGGCCTGGAGACGAATGCCGAGACGCTGATCGCCACCCAGCTCGGCGAGAAGCTGGACCAGTCCGAGACCGCGGAGCTCTGCGGCCGGGTTCGCTGCCCGGTGCTCGTGATCCAGGGCACCGACGACGCGGTCACCGGTGCCGATCGCGGGATCGCGCTGGCCGACGCGACCGGCGGTCAGCTCTCGATGCTCGAGGGATCTGGTCATGGTCCCCACGTGCGTGACCCCGTCGCGGTCAACCTCCTCCTGCGCGAATTCCTCGCTCCACGCCCGATCTCCGGCCGCAGAACCCGGGGCCGGGCGCGTCGCAAGCGTGCCCTCTACATCTCCTCCCCCGTCGGCCTCGGTCACGCCCAGCGTGACGCTGGCGATCGCGGCGGAGCTGCGCAAGCTCCACCCCGAGCTCGAGATCGACTGGCTCGCCCAGAACCCGGTCACCAAGGTGCTGGAGGCGCGCGGCGAGCGCATCCACCCCGCCAGCGCCCAGCTCGCCAACGAGTCGGCGCACATCGAGAGCGAGTCGGCCGAGCACGACCTGCACTGCTTCCAGGCGATCCGCCGGATGGACGAGATCCTGCTCGCCAACTTCATGGTCTTCCACGACCTCGTCAACGAGGAGCACTACGACCTCTGGATCGGCGACGAGGCCTGGGAGCTCGACTACTACCTGCACGAGAACCCGGAGCAGAAGCGGGCTGCCTACGTCTGGCTGACGGATTTCGTCGGCTGGCTGCCGATGGAAGACGGCGGCGACCATGAGGCGCACCTGACCGCCGACTACAACGCCGAGATGATCGAGCACATCGAGCGCTTCCCGCGGGTCCGCGACCGGGCGATCTTCGTCGGTCAGCCCGATGACATCGTCGCGGACTCCTTTGGCCCAGAGCTGCCTCCGATCCGCGAGTGGACCGAGGCCCACTACGACTTCGCCGGCTACGTCACCGGCTTCGACCCAAAGGACGTGGGCGACCGCGGAGCGCTGGGCTACCGAGACGACGAGCGAGTCTGCATCGTCACCGTCGGCGGCTCGGGGGTCGGCGCCCACCTCCTGCGGCGGGTGATCGCCGCCTTCCCGGAGGCAAAGGAGCGGGTGCCGGAGCTGCGGATGATCGTCGTCGCCGGTCCGCGGATCGATCCTCTGAGCCTGCCCCAGCTCCCGGGCCTGGAGATACGGCCCTACGTGCATGACCTCTACCGCCACCTCGCCGTCTGCGACCTGGCCGTCGTCCAGGGCGGGTTGACGACGGCAATGGAGTTGACCGCCAACCAGCGCCCGTTCCTCTACTTCCCGCTCCGCCACCACTTCGAGCAGAACTTCCATGTACGCCACCGCCTCGAGCGCTACGGCGCTGGGCGCTGTATGGACTTCGATTCGGCCGGCCCGGAGCAGATCGCGCAGGCGATCGCCGAGGAGATCGGGCGCGGGGTGAGCTATCGCCCAGTGGAGAACGACGGAGCGGCCCGTGCCGCGGAGCTGATCGCGGAGCTGATCTAAGACCTTCGCTCGAGAGGCTCAGCGCGAAGCGCCGGGGGGAGGACGGCGTACGATTTGGCGCGATGGCCGACCTCGGGGAGAAGCTGCGACCGGTGGCCCAGTCCCTGCTCGATCCCGGCGAGGAGCTGCTGGCGTGCTGCGTGGCGACCCAGTCGGGCCTGTTCAAGGGTCGGATGGTGGCGATCGTCGTCGCCGACGGGCGGCTGGTCGTGCAGGGGATGAGTCGCCGTTTCGAGCCCGACGGGGAGCCTCTTTCGTTGCCGCCGGAGCGGATCGCCGCGGCCAGCGCCGAGGGTGGGGGCGGCGGCTGGCCGGAAATCGGCGCCGCGATCATGGACGGCGCCAGCGTGGCGCTGAAGCTGCGGACCGTCGAGGGCGAGAAGCTGAAGCTGCTGATGATGCGCGGCGACGGGCCGCTCGGCGGCCTCGGCGGGGGCGAGACGCAGCGCCAGGGCGTGCAGGCCCTCGGTGAGTGGTTCGCTCGCCACCAGAGCTAGCGAGCGGCCGGGCCGGATACCACCCGTCTGGACGTTTATACAGTCGGGTTTGCAACTAGTCGCGTTTGGCGCGATCGCGTCGATATTGAGGCAGCATGAATACCGGCGACTCCATCGAACGGCGTACCGAGCGCGCTGCCTTTGAAACCGATCGGCAGCTCATCGTCGGCGACGTGACCCTGCCGCCCGCCGGCTACCAGAGCCGGTTCTCGGACTCGCTCAACCGCGGCGACCTCGAATTCGTGCCGCTGACCAACGTCGAGATCACATCGCTGGTCGACGGCAAGGTCGACGAGCGCCCCTTCGCCGTCATCGCCAAGAGCCACATCCGCTACGCCTACCCGATCAACGGCGCCTGAGCGCCCGGCCGCCCGCGCGACGGGTCAGTCGCGGGCGCTGCGGAAGCGGTCGCGGCTGGCGTAGGAGCCGAGGTCGAAGCAGAAGGCGAGGACGACGATGAACCACTCGAAGCCGAAGACGCCGTCCGAGCTGCTCCACATCACCGCGTAGGCGAGGGTCGTCCAGGGCAGCAGGAAGAAGCCGAGGAAGGGGACGAACCAGCTGTCGAAGGCGCGGCTGAGCAGGTCGGAGAACAGCCACAGCAGGAACAGCACCAGGCGTGGCGAGATGAAGGCGAGAAGGAAGAGCAGGCAGCCGATGCCGGGACCGTACCCGCTGCGGCGGCGGGCAGGCGGGCCAGGCCGGGCTGCCGGTTCATCGTCCTGTTATCTCGCTGCCGTAACGTCTTGGTCAGAGAAAAAACGAGAACGGACTCGGAAGAAGGCTGAGATGAGCGGACTTGGAAGGCTGATGACGATGCTGAGCCCCCAGAAGACGAAGATGCCCGCGCCCGAGGAGGCGCTGCCGGGCCGCAGCGAGCGCGCCTTCGAGGTTCCCGACACCCATGCCGTCCTGGGCACGCCGATCAAGCCGCCCTTCCCCGACGGGGTCGAGGTGGCCTACTTCGCGCTGGGCTGCTTCTGGGGCGCGGAGCGGCTGTTCTGGACGCTCGACGGCGTCTACACGACGGCCGTCGGCTACATGAACGGGACCACGCCGAACCCCACCTACGAGGAGGTCTGCAGCGGCAGGACCGGGCACGCCGAGGCGGTGCTGGTCGCCTTCGAGCCGGCGAAGATCTCCTACGCCGACCTGCTCAAGGTCTTCTTCGAGGAGCACGACCCGACCCAGGGGATGCGCCAGGGCAACGACGTCGGCACCCAGTACCGCTCGGGGGTCTACACGACCAGTGACGCGCAGGTGGCAACGGCGGAGATGGCGAAGCGGACCTACGACGAGGCGCTGCGGGAGGCCGGCCACGAGCCGATCACGACCGAGGTCGAGCCCGCGGGGCCGTTCTACTACGCCGAGGACTACCACCAGCAGTACCTGCACAAGGTGCCGAACGGGTACTGCGGCCTGGCCGGGACCGGCGTCTCCTGCAGGATCCCCACCGCCGCGTCCTGAGCGGCGCGGGGGCGCGTCCTGACCCCCGCCGGGCGCGGCGAATAGCATCCCGCGCTTCGTGGCGCCCTCCTTCGGTTCCTACATAGGCGGCTGCCTGGCCGTGATCGGCATCGTCGCGGCCGTCGGCCTCGGCGGCTATTGGCTGCGCCGCTGGATCGTCCCCGAATTCACGGGCGCCCTGGCGCGGCTCGCCGACGCCACGATCGCCGTCGCCCTGCTCGTGCTCTCGCTGGAGCTGCTGGGGACGCTGAGCATCCTCCGCTTCGGCTGGATCGTCTTCGTCTGCATCGCGGTCGGGCTCGGCGCCGCCTGGCTGGGCTGGTGGATGGCGCCTATCGACGCGCGGCAAGTGAAGGCGCCGAGGGTGCAGACGATCGCCCTGCTGCTGGCGGTCGGCGTCGCCTCCTTCACCGTCGCCGAGTGGACCTTCCCGTCCCAGCTCAGCCTCGACCAGGGGATGTTCGGCGGCGACACCACCTGGTACCACATGCCCTTCGCGGCGACGATCGCCCAGGAGCACTCGACGGTCCACCTCCACTACACCGACCCGCTGCGGCTGGCGGCCTGGTTCTACCCGCAGAGCACCGAGCTCGTCAACGGCGCCGCGATCGTCCTCTTCAAGAGCGACTGGCTGGCGCCGCTGCAGAACCTCTTCTGGCTGGCGATCGCCCTGCTCGCCGCCTGGTGCGTCGGCCGTCCCTACAAGGTCGGCCCGGCGACCCTGGTCGCGGGGGCGATCGTCCTCGACGCCGGGGTGATGATCGAGACCCAGCCCGGCGAGGCGCGCAACGACATCATGGGACTGGCCTTCCTGCTCGCCTTCGTCGCCTTCCTGATCAACGGCCACCAGCGGCGGGCGCCGGCGGCGGGAGCGGTGCAGGACGCGCCCGAGCGCGACGCGCCGCTGCTCGACAAGGGGCCGCTGGTGCTGGCGGGGATCGCCGCCGGCCTCGCCGCCTCGGTCAAGTTCACCTTCCTCGTGCCGGTGGCGGCGATCACGATCGGGATGGTCGTCTTCAGCGGCAGGGGGCGGCGCTGGACCACCGCCTGGGTGATGGCCGTGCCGATGGTCGTGGTCGGCGGCTACTGGTACCTGCGGGCGATGATCAAGACCGGCGGCAACCCGATCCCGATCACCAAGCTCGGCCCCCTCAACCTGCCGACGCCGGACCAGATGCCGCTCGACCCGCGCCCGCGCTTCGCCGTCGCCCACTACCTGACCGAACCGACGATCTACCGCCGCTGGTTCTTCCCCCAGCTCGACAACGCCTTCGGGCCGCTCTGGCCGCTGATCCTGATCATCGCCGTCGCCGCCGCGATCTACATCGTCTGGCGCTCGCGCAACGTGATCCTGCGGGTGATCGCCGCCGCCGCCCTGGCCACCGCGGTCGTCTACCTGGTGACGCCGCTGACCGCCGCCGGCCAGGAGGGCGCGCCGACCGGCTTCTTCACCAACACCCGCTACCTGGTGCCGGGGCTGGTGCTGGCGATGGTGCTGCTGCCGATCGCCAGGCCCCTGCGCGCGCCCGACCGCCGCGCCTGGCAGACGCTGCTCTTCCTGGTCGGCGTCTACGCGATCACGGTGCTGGCGACGCCGCGCTGGTACCCCGGCTTCATCGTCGGCACGATCTTCATCACCCTGGCCCTGGTCTGGGCGCCGGCGGCGCTCGGTCTGGGACGGGTGCGCGGCCAGGTCAGTCGCGGGATGGTGGCGTTGATCGGCGGCGCGGTGCTGCTGCTGGCGGTCGTCCTCGGGCGCGCCCAGGAGGTCCAGTACGCCGACCACCACTACACGAAATCGACCCTCTTCCTGCAGGAAGGCGGGCCGCAGAAAGCCTACGACTTCGCCCGCAGGCAGCGCGGCAAGAAGATCGGCATCGCCGGCTCCAGCGAGATCATCTTCGGCCAGTACGGCTTCTACGGCGGCCACCTCGACAACGAGGTCCAGTACGTCGGCGTCAAGGGGCCGGACGGGACCTACCGCCTGGCGACCAGCTGCCGCCAGTTCCGCCGCGCGATCAACGAAGGCGACTACGACTACCTGATCCTCAGCCAGTACACGCAGGACGTCGGTCCCTACAACTCCGGGGTCCCCAACCCGTACCAGTTCCCGGTCTACGCCTGGGTGAAGAACGACCCGGCGCTGAAGCTGGTGATCGAAGAGCCGGACATCGTGCCCGAGCCCGATTATGTCTTCAAGGTCAACGGCAGGCTCGACCCGGCGGCCTGCCTCCCCGAAAAAGGCGAGGGCTAGGAACCCGTCTCGGCGAGGGCGTGCCGGCGGACCAGCTCGGCCGCGCGCTCCGGGTGCTCCCACCAGAAGAGGTGACCGGTCCGCTCGAAGATCTTGAGCCTGGAGCCGGGGACGAGCGAGGCGATCTGGCGGCCGTTGGCGACGCCGAGGATGCGGTCTTCGGTCCCGTGCAGGACCAGGGTCGGCACGGTCAGCCCCGGCAGCCGGGCGCTGGTGTCGTGGGCGACGATCGCCTGCAGCTGCAGTTCGACGGTGCGTCTGGCCACCGGCAGCGCCGAGGCCATCTCGTGGAACTCGGCGTAGCGGCTCTCGTCTGCGCGGAAGCCGGGGGAGAGGTTCAGCTCCCACATCGCCCGGTAGACGCGCTCGCGGTCGCCCGAGGCCAGCGCCGCGGCGAGCACCTGAAAGTCGGTCGGGTCCATCAGCTGCGAGCCGGGTCCGCCGCAGTAGCTGCAGCCGATCGCCAGCGAGCGCACCCGCCCGGGATGGGCCAGCGCCAGCTCCTGGGCGATCATCCCGCCCATCGAGATGCCGAGCACGTGGGCGCGCTCGACCTCCAGCGCGTCGAGCAGGCCGAGCGCGTCCGCCGCCATCTCGGCGATCGTGAACGGCTCCTCCGCCGGGCCCGAGAGGCCGATGCCGCGGTTGTCGAAGGCGACGCAGTCGAAGCTGCGCTCGAGCAGCGAGCCGAACGGCCTGCCCCAGGCCAGATGCGTGCCGCTCATCCCCTGGATCAGCAGCAGCGGCTCGCCGTCCCCGGCGCGCTCGTAGTGAAGCTCGGTCCCCGCAACCGGCAACTTCGGCACGTGACGATCGTATGCGATCGGGCGGGTGGAACCGCCTTGCGGAGCCATAATCTCTGTCACGGCCCCCGTAGCTCAGTGGACAGAGCACCGGACTTCTAATCCGACGGTCGCTGGTTCGAATCCAGCCGGGGG
>CAVPEX010000003.1:0-52234 GCA_963703585.1 uncultured Solirubrobacterales bacterium
GGGAGTAGCGCTCCAAGTAGCTGCAGCTAAAGGGGAGCGTCGAGGGTGGGACGGGGCCAGTGAGCGTTTGCGGTCAGGCCCCGGCCCCACCCCGGCCACCCCGGCTCACCCTCCACGCGACCCGCCCGTCTCGAAGTTGGCCAGGGCCGTGACGGCGGAGACGGCGTCGGGGTGACCTACTACCCCAAAGCGAAGGCCCCAAATTCCGCGGAAAGGCGGCCTCGAAGCAGCGGCGGGTTTCAGCTGGGCTTCACGCGCGGGGGTCTATATACAAATTAGATTCATTCTCATTATGATCGGCGCATCTTCGAGCCCTTCGAACTCCCCTTCGTCCAGCGCGGCCTCCTCGAGCTGCTGATCCTCGCCGTCCCCGCGGGACTGCTCGGCACCTGGATCGTGCTCCGCGGCCTCGCCTTCTTCTCCCACGCCGTCGGCACCGCCGCCTTCCCCGGTCTGGTCCTGGCCGACGGGCTCGGGTTCGCGGCGCCGCTCGGCGCCTTCGCCGCCGCCGTTGCCTTCACGCTCGGCAACGCGGCGCTGGGCAGGGGCCGGGACGAGGGCCGCGACAGCATCGTCGCCCTCGTCCTCGTCGGCTGCCTGGCCGGCGGCGTCATCCTCGCCAGCGACGTCTTCGACTCCGGCTCCAACGTCGAGACGATGCTGTTCGGGAGCCTGCTGCTGATCGATGACGGTGACATCGCCCTCGCCGCCGTGGCCGCCGTCGCAACGCTCGTCGCTAGCGTCCTCGTCGGCCGCCGCTGGCTCGCCCACGGCTTCGAACCCGAGGCGCTGAAGGCGCGCCCCCGCGAAGCGCGGCTGCTCGACGCCCTGCTGCTCGGATTGATCGCGCTGGCGACGACGGCGACGCTCTCGGTCGTCGGCGCCCTGCTGGTCGCCTCGCTTTTCGTCGTCCCCGCCGCCACTGCCCGGCTGCTGACCAGGCGGATGCTGAGCTGGCAGGTCGCCAGCGTCGCCCTCGTCGCGGTCGAGGGCACCGTCGGCCTCTGGCTCTCGGTCAAGACCGACGCCCCGCCGGGGGCGACGATCGCCTGCGTGGCGGGCGGCCTGTTCGCCGTCACCGCGCTGGCGCGGGCGCTGCCTCGGCCCGGGCGCCGCGCCGCCGCCCTCGCCGCCACGGCCCTCACCGTCGCCCTGCTCGGCGCCGGCTGCGGCGGCTCCGGCCCGGGCGACGGCAAGCTCGAGGTGGTCGCGACGACGACCCAGATCGGCGACTGGGTGCGCGAAGTGGGCGGCGACGCGATCTCGGTCGACCAGGTGCTCGAGCCCAACACCGACCCGCACGAGTACGAGCCGCGTCCCAGCGACGTCGAGGCGGCCGCGGGCGCCGGCCTGGTCTTCGCCAACGGCGACGACCTCGACAGCTGGATCGACCAGATCGTCTCCGACAGCGGCAGCGACGCGACCGTCGTCGACCTCGGCGCCACCGTGCCGGAGCGGCTGCCCGGCGAGTCGAGCGGGGAGGAGGCGTCGAAGTTCGACCCCCACTGGTGGCACGACCCGCGTAACGTCGAGGCCGCCGTGCGCGAGATCGCCCGCCGCCTGGTCGCCGCGGACCCCGCCCACCGGGCGGAGTTCCGCCGCAACGCCGACGCCTACCTGCGGCGCCTGGCCCGGCTCGACGCCGGCATCGCCGCCTGCCTCGGTGCCGTCCCGCCGGCCGAACGCAAGCTGGTCACCGACCACGACGCCTTCGGCTACTTCGCCCGCCGCTACGGGATCGACGTCGTCGGCGCCGTCATCCCCTCGCAGACCACCCAGGCGCAGCCCTCGGCCAAGGACGTCAGCGAGCTGATCGACCTGATCGAGCGCGAAGACGTCAGGGCGGTGTTCCCGGAGAGCTCGCTCAGCGCCAAGGTCGCCGACGCGATCTCGCGCCAGACCGGCGCCAGCGCCGGCTACACCCTCTACGGCGACACGCTCGGCCCGGCCGACTCCGACGGCGCCACCTACCTGGCGATGGAGGCGGCGAACGCCGACGCGATGGTGCGCGGCTTCACCGACGGAAGGCGAGGATGCCGGCTCAACCCCTGATCGAGGCCAGCGGGCTCGCCGTCGGCTACGGCTCGGGCCCGCCGGCGGTGAGCGAGGTCAGCTTCGCCCTGCGGGCCGGCGGGCGGCTGGCCCTGCTCGGCCCCAACGGCGGCGGCAAGACGACGCTGTTGCGGGCGCTGCTGGGCGAGCTGCGGCCGCTCGCGGGGACGCTGCGGGTAGGCGCCTCCTGCGGCTCGGTGCCGCAGACCGAGCGCTCGCGGCTCGACTACCCCGTCTCGGCCCTGGAAGTGGCGGCGATGGGCTCGCTCTCGCGGCTGCCTTGGTGGCGGGGACCGCGCCGGGCCGAGCGCGAGCAGGCGCTGGAGGCGCTGCGGCGGGTCGGCCTCGACCGGCTCGCCGAGGAGACCTTCGGCGAGCTCTCGGGCGGCCAGCGCCAGCGGGCGCTGATCGCGCGGGCGCTGGTCCAGGACGCCAAGGTGCTGCTGATGGACGAGCCGTTCAGCGGCCTCGACCGACCCGCCTCCGAGCGGTTGGAGGCGCTGATCGGCGACCTCGCCGCCGAGGGCCACGCGATCGTGATGGCAACGCACGACCTCGAGCAGGCCCAGCGCTGGGACTCGGTCCTCTGCCTCAATCGCCGCCAGGTCGCGATCGGCCCGCCGGCGCAGGCGCTGAGCCGCGAGGTGCTGGAAGCGACCTACGGCGGCGAGATCGTCGAGCTGCCCGGAACCGGAGGGCGGGCGATCCTGCGCCCGCACCACGCCCACTGACATGCTCGATCCGCTCCAAGAACCGTTCATGCAGCGCGCGATCGCCGAGATGACGATGCTCGGGCTGGCCGGCGCCGCGATCGGCTGCTGGGTCGTCCTCTTCGAGCTCTCCTACGCGTCGGAGTCGCTCGCCCACTCGCTCTTCCCCGGCCTGGTGATCGCCGCCATCGCCGGCGTGCCGCTGCTGCTGGGGGCGACCCCGGCGATCGTCCTGGCGGCGCTGGCGATCGCGCTGGCGGCGCGGATCCCGGGCGTCAGCCGCGACCTCGGCGTCGCCGTCGTCGTCACCACGATGTTCGGCCTCGGGGTGCTGCTGGCGCTCTCGCCCGACTCGCCGCCGGGGATCGAGTCGCTGCTCTTCGGCGACATCCTCGGCCCGTCCGACGGCGACCTCGCCGCCGCCGGGGCGCTGCTGGTCGTGGTCGCGGCGGTGCTGCCGCTGCTGCACGCGCGGCTGCTGGCTGCCGGCTTCGATCGCGGCGCGGCGGCCGCGCTCGGCCTGGCGCCGGGGCGCGCGGAAGCGGCGCTGATGGTCCTGCTGGCGCTGGCGATCGTCGTTGCGGTGCAAGGGCTCGGCAACCTGCTCGTCGTCGCCGTCTTCGTCGGCCCGGCCGCCGCCGCCCGCAACCTGACCGAGCGGATGGTGCCGATGATCCTCGTCGCCGCCGCGGTCGCCGTGCTGGGCGGCCTCGCCGGTCTCTACCTCTCCTACTACGCCGGCACGGCGGGGGGCGCCTCGGTGGCGCTGGCGATCGTCGCCGCCTACCTGCTCTCGCTGATCGGCCGCCTGCGGGCGCTCGGCTCGCGGGAGCCCACCCCGGCGGAGGCTACGATCGGTTGAGATGACGACCGCGATCGACAGCGCCTGGGCCGAGCACGCGCTCGAGACCCTGCAGGCCGCCGGCCACCGCCGCGGGGGCGCCCGCACGGCGGTCGTCGAGGCCCTCGCCCGCCACGACTGCGCCGTCACCGCGCTCGACCTCGACGACGAGCTGCGCCGCCGCCGGCCGCCGGTCGGCCGGGCCAGCGTCTACCGGGCGCTGGAGCAGCTCGAGCTGCTGGGCCTGGTGCAGCGGATCGAGGTCTGCCGCGGCACCGCCGGCTACGAGCGGGTCGACCCCGCCGGCCACCACCATCACCACGCGATCTGCCGCGAGTGCGGCCGCATGGTCCCCTTCGAGGACTCCTCCCTGGAGCAGGCGATCGACAAGCTCTCCGACCGCATCGACTTCGACATCACCGAGCACGTGGTCGAGCTGCGGGGGAAGTGCGAGCGCTGCGCCCGATAGGTGGTTAGGAGCGGCCCCGGTAGGGGTTCGCTTAACTTTTTCGGCGCGCCGAAAAAGTACAAGACGCTCCACCCCTACCGGGACCGCTCCTAATGAGCTTGGTGCGTTTCGGCTGGGGCTTCCCCCGCATTCGCCTCAGCTGACGAGGGGGTGCTGGAGACCTGGGAGCCGGCGGCGAGGACGGCGGTGGTGAGGATCGCGGCGGTGGCGATCTTGAGGCGGCGCGGCGTGATCCAGCTCGGGGTGTGGGTCGCGATGAGGGCCCGGAGCCCGGTCGCGGCAGCGCCGGCGGTCATCGCGGTGGCCATGCACTGCATGCACATGCGCTAACTGTAGGCGTCCCACTTTTCGAGATAGGGGAGGGGGTCGAAGGGGGAGCCGCCCTCGTACCAGCCGGGCGGTGCCCACATCTCGAAGTGGAGGTGGCAACCCCGGGCGTCGCCGGTGTCGCCGACGATCCCGATCGGCTGCCCGGTGCGGACCGTTTCGCCGACCTTCAGCGGCGACGGTTCGGCCAGGTGCGCGTACATGAAGTCGTAGGGGGTGCCCTTGCCGTCGATCACCACGTAGTTGCCGGCGGCGTCGTCCCAGGTCGAGTACTGGACCTTGCCGCCGCGGGCGGCGGCCAGCGGGATGCCGCAGGCCGCCATCACGTCCTGGCCCTGGTGGGTGTGGCCGGAGCGGGCGGCGCCGAAGCGGCCGGCGCTCATCCCGTATTCGTGGGCGCCGAGGATCGGGAAGGCATAGCCGAAGAAGGTGAAGCTGAGACTGAGCGCGGTCGAGGAGGTGGCGCGCCGGGCGGCTGGCGCGGCCGGCGTCTGCGGCGCGATCTGGAAGCTGTAGCGGCCGTTGCGTGCCGGCTTGCCTTCGTTCGTGGTGCCGTCCCAGCGGATCTTGCCGGGGACGTCGGGGGCGACGTCCTCGCGGAAGAAGGTCTTGACCGCTTCGCCGGCGCTGTTGACGACGTCGACGCGGATGTCGTTCTGGGGCTGGCTGCTGCCGAGCGTGTAGGAGAGGCGCGGGTAGCGGTAGCCGAAGTAGAAGGACTTGCGGGGGGTCGTTTCGGCGGCGACGATCGTCAGGGCGCCGGCGCTCGGTTCGGCCGAGGGGGCGCCGGAGGTGCTGCCCGGCGCCGGCGGGCTGCCACCGGGGGTGGGGGCGCCGCCGGTCACCGCGAGGGCGCCCGTGGCAGGCATCGCCCACGTCGCCAGCAGCGCGATCGCCGCCAATACGCCTATTCTGCCGGCCCTTTTCGGCCGGCCACTCAGCTTCCTGCGCACCGCTAGCCCTCTCTTTCGTTGGCCTGCGGAGTTAGCTGTCGGGCTCGCGCTGAAAGAGATGCGCTACGGACTGAGATTCGTCCGATTCGCCCCTGAGACCTGCAAGGTCTCTTCGGTTCCTCCGCTCCCCCACGGCGTCCGCGGGGGATTCGGCACTGCTGGCGCGGCAGTATAGGCGACGGCCCGGAGGCCCGCAGGTGCGCGAAGGTGGCTATCATCCGCGACCCCGCGCAGTTCGCCTGCGCGGTTTTTGCGCGATGAAGACCTTTGTAGCCAACTCCGCCAACCGCCAGCGAGACTGGTACGTCGTCGATGCCGAGGGTAAGACCCTGGGCAGGCTGGCGACCCAGATCGCCGATGCCCTGCGCGGCAAGCGCAAGCCCGAGTACACGCCGCACGTCGACACCGGCGACTTCATCGTCGTCGTCAACGCCGAGAAGATCCGGGTCACCGGCGACAAGCTGGCGCAGAAGACCTACTGGCGACACAGCGGCTACCCGGGCGGGATCAAGTCGCGGACCCTGGGCGAGATGCTCGAGCGCCGCCCCGAGGAAGTGATCCGCAAGGCGGTCAAGGGGATGCTGCCGCGCAACCGCCTTGCCCGCCGGCAGCTGACCAAGCTGAAGGTGTACGCCGGGCCCGACCACCCGCACGCGGCCCAGCAGCCGAAACCGATGGAGACGATCTGATGGCAGACGACGAGACTCGCGACGAGACGACCGAGCCGACCGAGGAGACGACCACTGAGGAGCCCCAGGCCGAGGCTGCGCCGGAGGAGGCACCCGCCGCCGAGGAGGCTGCCCCTGAGGCGCCTGCCGAGGAGCCGGTCGCCGAGGAGCCGAAGAAAGACGTCATCCCCGGCGCCGACCTGGAGCCGATCGCGGTCGAGCCCGAGGGGCGCGAGCTGAGCGCCGAGGAGCGCGCCCGCCTCGAAGCCGAGGAAGAGGAGAAAGCCCGCCGTGAGGCCGCCCTGGCCGCCGACGAGGATGCCGACGCCGAGGCCGCCAGCCGCGCCCCGGCGAAGCTGGACAGCGACGCCCGCTTCCTCGCCACCGGCAAGCGCAAGCGCTCGATCGCCCGCGTCACCCTCGTCCCCGGCGACGGCAGGTTCGAGATCAACAAGCGCAGCCTCGAGGAGTTCTTCCCCCGCCCCCTGCACCAGACGATGGCGAAGCAGCCGCTCACCGTCTCCGGCTACGAGGGCAACGTCGACGTCCGCGTCCGCGTCCACGGCGGCGGCATCAGCGGCCAGGCGGGAGCGGTCCGTCACGGCATCGCCCGCGCCCTGACCGAGATCGACGCGGAGCTGCGCGGCGACCTCAAGCGCCGCGGCCTCCTCACCCGCGACGCCCGGGTCAAGGAGCGCCGCAAGGCGGGCTTCAAGAAGGCCCGCAAGAAGCCCCAGTTCAGCAAGCGCTAGGTGACTATCCGGGAATCCTCACGCACGCCTGGCGGCTCCGGACACTTCGCGGGGCGTCGTCCTCAGTCGGCCAAATGGCGCTGCCATTCAGCCTCCCTGCGTCCTATCCCCGCTCGGTCCGGCGCTCGCCAGCCGCACGCGGGGATTCCCGGATAGTCACCACGGGGGCCGGGTGAGGACTGGGCGAAAGCTCTTCGGTACCGATGGGGTCCGAGGAGAGGCTGGAACGTTCCTCAGCGCCGAGCTGGCGACCGCGCTCGGGCGCGCCGCCACGGCCTCGCTGGAGGCCGACCGCCCGCAGGTCCTGATCGTCCGCGACACCCGCGAGTCGGGGCCGATGCTGGAGTCCGCGCTGGCGGCCGGCATCGCCGCGGCCGGCGGCGACGCGCTGCTGGGCGGCGTGCTGCCGACGCCGGCGGCGGCGATCCTCGTCAAGCGCCTCGGGCTCGACCTCGCCGCCGTCGTCTCCGCCTCCCACAACCCCTACGGCGACAACGGCATCAAGTTCTTCAGCGCCACCGGCGTCAAGCTCGACGACGAGGAGGAGGAGCGGATCGAGTCGCTGCTCGACGAGTCGCCGGCCGCCGCCGAGCCCGGCCGCGTGCGCGAGCTGAACGGCGGCCTCGAGGACTACCTGCGCGAGCTGCAGTCCGCCTTCCGCCTCGACCTCGCGGGCCGCCACGTCGTCCTCGACTGCGCCAACGGGGCCACCTACCAGGCGGCGCCGGCGATCTTCGAGCGCCTTGGCGCCACGGTCGAGACGGTCGGCGTCGAGCCCGACGGGCGCAACATCAACGCCGGCTGCGGCTCCACCCACGTCGAGGCGTTGGCCGAGCGGATCCGCGACACCGAGGCGGAGATCGGCTTCGCCTTCGACGGCGACGGCGACCGGGTGCTGGCGGTCGACTGCTCCGGCCGCGTCCACGACGGCGACGAGCTGATCGCACTCTCGGCCCTCGGCCGGGCCCGCCGCGGCGAGCTCGGCGGCGGCGTCGTCGTCACCGTGATGAGCAACTTCGGCTTCCACCGGGCGATGCGCGACGCCGGGATCGAGGTCGCCGTCACCCAGGTCGGCGACCGCTACGTGATCGACGAGCTGCGCCGCCGCGAGTGGGCGCTGGGCGGCGAGCAGTCCGGGCACATCGTCGCCACCGACTTCGTCGCCACCGGCGACGGGATCGCGGCGGCGCTGATGACGATGCGGGAGCTAGGCGCCACCCCCCTCGCCGACGCCGCGCCGATGGAGAAGCTGCCGCAGACGCTGGTCAACGTCGAGGTCGGCGACCGCGAGGCGGTCGCCGACGCGGCCGCGGTCTGGGAGGCGGTCGAGCGCGAGAGCGAGGGCCTGGAGGGGCGCGGACGGGTGCTGTTGCGGCCGTCGGGGACCGAGCCGCTGGTGCGGGTGATGGTCGAGGCGCCGAGCGCCGAGGAGGCCGATTCGGTCTGCAACCGCCTTGCCGGCATCGTCCGCGACGAGCTGGCCTGAGGGCTCCGGCCCTCTACCCTTACTCGCCTTCATGTGCGGAATCGTCGGATACGTCGGTGGGCGGCCCTGTGAGGAGCTGCTGCTCACCGGCCTCGAAAAGCTGGAATACCGCGGCTATGACTCGGCCGGCATCTCGCTGATCGAGGACGGCGCGGTCGGCAGCGTGCACGCCGTCGGCAACCTCGCCAACCTGCGCGCCGCCGTCGCCGAGCGCGAGGCCGCCGGCAACGGCTCCTCGGCGGCGCAGACCGGCATCGCCCACACCCGCTGGGCCACCCACGGCCGCGTCACCATGGAGAACGCCCACCCCCACGACGACAGCTCCGGCCTCGTCCACATCGTCCTCAACGGGATCGTCGAGAACCACGCCGGGCTGCGCAGGCGGCTGCAGGCCGAAGGCGACGACTTCACCTCCGAGACCGACGCCGAGGTCGTCGCCCACCTGATCGCCCACCACTACGACGGCGACCTGCCGGCCGCCGTGCGCGCCGCCTACGCCGAGCTGCGCGGCCACTACGCCTTCGTCGCCATGCACGCCGACCAGCCCGGCCTGCTGGTCGGCGCCCGCAAGGAGTGCCCGCTGGTGGCCGGGGTCGGCGAGGGGGAGACCTTCCTCGCCTCGGCGATCCCTGCCTTCCTCGCCGACACCCGCACCGCGGTGCCGATCGAAAACGGCGAGATCGTCGAGATCGACGCCGGGGGGGTCCGTATCACCGACGCCGAGGGGGTGCCGATCGCGCGCGAGCCCGAAGAGGTGACCTGGGACGCCGACGCTGCCGAGAAGGGCGGCTATGAGACCTTCATGCTGAAGGAGATCCACGAACAGGCCGACGCCGTCGCCGAGACGATCGCCGACCGGCTGCCCGGGGACGACGGGGTCGACCTCTCCGACGTCGCCCTCGAGGACTCCTTCCTGCGCGACGTGGGGCGGATCGTGATCGTCGCCTGCGGCACCTCCTACCACGCCGGTCTGATCGGCCGCTACGCGATCGAGGAGTGGGCGCGGGTGCCGGTGGAAATGGACATCGCCTCCGAGTACCGCTACCGCAACCCGGTCGTCGGCCCCGGCGACCTGGTGATCGGGATGACGCAGTCGGGCGAGACTGCCGACACGCTGGCGGCGATGCGGCTGGCCCGCGAGGCCGGCGCCACCGTCCTCGCCGTCACCAACATCATGGGCAGCCAGGTCACGCGCGAAGCCGACGCCGTCCTCTACACCCGGGCCGGGCTGGAGATCAGCGTCGCCGCGACCAAGACCTTCGTCGCCCAGGTGGCGGCGATGTACCTGCTGGGGCTGCGGATCGCCGAGCTGCGCGGGACGCTGCCGGCGCAGCGGATCGCCGAGCTGGTGGCCGAGCTGAAGGGGCTGCCGTCGAAGATCGAGGAGACCCTGGAGATGACCGAGGAGGGCGTCCTCGCCGTCTCCGCCGCCCACAGCGACCAGGACTTCTTCCTCTACCTGGGCCGCCACATCGGCCTGCCGGTCTGCCTCGAGGGGGCGCTGAAGCTGAAGGAGGTCTCCTACATCCCGACCGACGCCTACGCCGCCGGCGAGATGAAGCACGGTCCGATCGCGCTGCTCGACGAGTCCACCCCGGTCGTCTGCGTCGCCACCGACAGCCCGGTGCTGGAGAAGGTCCTCTCCAACGTCGAGGAGGTGCGCGCCCGCGGCGCCCAGACGATCGCGATCGCCACCGCCGGCGGCGAGCGGGCCGCCGAAGTCGCCGACGAGACCATCTACGTCGCCCGCACCGACTGGATTCTGCAGCCGATCGTGGCGGTGCTGCCGTTGCAGCTGCTCGCCTACGACATCGCCCGCGCCCGCGGTCTCAACGTCGACCAGCCACGAAATCTGGCCAAGACCGTCACCGTCGAGTGAGGCGATCGCTAGCATCCGCGCTCGCGTGAGGCACCGTCTCGTCATCCTCCTCGCCGCGGCCACGGCCGCGCTCGTCGTCGCCGGCTGCGGCGGTGGCGGCGACTCCGGCTCCGACCCGGCGTCGGTCGTGCCGGCCGGTTCGCCGGTCTTCGTCGAAGCCTCGTTGCAGCCCGGCGGCAGCGCCCAGGAAGACCTCGACTCGCTGGCCCAGACGATCCTCGGCGTCGACGACCTCGGCGAGTTCATCGTCGAAGAACTGAACGAGGCGGCGTCCGACTCCGGCTCGCCCTTCGACTACGCCGAAGACGTCGAACCGTGGCTCGGCGAGAAGGCCGGCCTCTGGCTCGGCGACTACGACGGCGACGACTTCAACGCCGCTGCCTTCGCGCTGCAGAGCACCGACACCGGCGCCACCCAGGACTTCATCGACAAGTTCACCGAAGCCGACGACGGCGAAGAGGAAGCCGAAGACGCCTCCTACGAGGGCGTCGACTACAAGCTCGACCCCGAAGACGGCGAAGTGGTCGGCATCGTCGACGACCTCTTCGTCTTCACCGAGAACGAGGCCGACTTCAAGGCGATGGTCGACGCCGCCGACGGCGACTCGCTCGCCGACGAAGGGCCCTACGCCGACGCCCTCGCCGGCGCGCCCAGCGGCAGCGTCGCCGACGTCTACGTCGACATCGGCAGCCTGATCGGCGAATCGGGCAGCTCGATCGACGCCGAAACCGAGCTCTTCCTCGAAAGCTCGGGCCTGGAGCCGGAGGAAGCGACCGCCGTCGCCAGCGTCGTCCCCGGCTCCGACCAGATCGAGATCGACCTCAGCACCGACGTCACCGGGGACCAGCCCGGCGGCGGCGACGCCTCGGAGACGCTCGCCTCGCTGCCGGCGAGCTCGGTCCTCGCCTTCGCCACCGCCGAACTCGGCGAGCGCTTCGGGGAGGCGATCGACAACCTCGATGCCAAGGGGATCCCCGACGCGGTGCCGCCGCACCAGTTGAAGAAGACCCTCGAGGCCGAAACCGGCATCGACCTGGAAAAGCTGGCCGTCTCGTTCGGCGACGTCGGCGTCTTCGTCGAAGGCAGCAGCGAACGGAACCTGACCGGGGCGCTGGTGGTGAGCACGAAGAGCGGCAGCGAAGCGAAGAACACGGTCTCCAACATCGGCCTGCTGCTGCGGTCCAGCGGCACGCCCGGCGTCACCGCGATCGGCGGCAAGGCCACCGGCTTCTCGATCCGCAGCCCCGAACTGGGCCGCCAGCCGCTGGTGGTCGCCGCCGAGGACGAACGGCTGGTGATCGGCTACGGCCTGGCGACGGCGAAAGCCGCCCTCGCCGGCAGCACCGGCGCGGCCCTCGGCGACGACCCGGTCTACAAGGCAGCCGTCGCCGCCCTCGGCGGCACGCCGATCTCCGCCTACGCCGACGGCCCCCGCGCGGTGCGGCTCGTCTCCAACCTGGTGCCGGCCGACGACATCGGCTTCGCGGAAGCGCTGCCGTACCTGCAGAAGATCGACTTCCTCGCCCTCGGCTCGGGCAGCGACGGCGACCGCACCAGCGCGAAGCTGATCGTCGGCATCGCCAAGTAGCCGGTCAGGCCAGCCGCTCCGGGACCGGCGCTGTGGCTCGGCGACACGGTCGCGGAGCGAGGAGGTCAAATGATATTTGCCAAATATCAATGAATCATCTTGCTCCAGCCTTCAGGCGAGCTTCCGTCCGCGGCTAGGCTGCTGCGGATGGAGCCCTGGCTGCAGCCGCTGTACGACGCCGAGGGGATGCGGGCGGTCGATCGCTGGGCGATCGAGGAGCAGGGCGTGCCCTCGCTGGAGCTGATGGAGGCGGCGGGGTCGGCCGTCGCGGAGGCCGTCGCGGAGCTGAGCCCGCAGGGGCCCGTGAGGGTCGTCTGCGGCAAGGGCAACAACGCCGGCGACGGGTTCGTGGCGGCGCGGCACCTGGCGGCGATGGGGTTCGAGACCGAGGTGCTGCTGCTCTGGCCGGCGGACGAGCTGAAGGGGGACGCGGCGGTCAACCTCGGCCGGGTCGAGGCCGAGCACGTCACCGCGGATCTCGATTCTCGTCTGGCCGGCTCCGGCGCTGTCGTCGACGCGATCTTCGGCACCGGCTTCGAGGGGGCGCCGCGGGAGCCGGCGGCGGCGGCGATCGAGGCGATCGACCGCTGCGGGGTGCCGGTTGTCGCCTGCGACATCGCCTCCGGCGTCGACGCCTCCAGCGGCGAGGTGGCGGGCGCCGCGGTCGAGGCCGACGTCACCGTCAGCTTCCACGCCGCCAAGCTGGGGCAGCGGATCGCGCCCGGCAAGTGGGGGACGGGTGAGCTGCGGGTGGCGCCGATCGGGATCCCCGCGGGCGCGCCCTCGCGGCCGGCCGGCGGCGTCATCGACTCCTCGGTCCTCGCCCTGGCACCGGCCCGCGGTCCGCGCTCGACCAAGTTCAGCTCCGGCCAGGTGACGATCTCCGGCGGCTCGCGCGGCCTCACCGGCGCGGTGCGGATGTCCTCGCTGGCGGCGATCCGGGCCGGCGCCGGCTACGCGACGGTGGCCGTCCCTGCCGACCTGGAGATGGTCTTCGAGCTGGCCCAGCCGGAGGTGATGTCGGTCGCCTGCCCCGGGGGCGACGGGCGGCTCGTGCCGGTCTCCGAGAAGGCGGTGCTGAAGGCCTTCGAGCGGGCGGCGGCGGGGGTGCTGGGGCCGGGGCTCGGCCGCGACCCAGGCTCGCTGGAGCTGGCTCGCGAGGTCGCCGCGAAGATCGGCTGCCCGCTGGTGATCGACGCCGACGGCCTCAACGCCTTCGCCGGCCGCCTCGGCGACCTCGCCGCCCGCGCGGCGCCGACGATCCTCACCCCCCACGCTGGCGAGCTGGGGCGGCTGCTGCAGCGCGACTCCGAGGAGATCGCCGCCCACCGGTTGGCGGCGGCGCGCGAGGCCGCGGCGGCGAGCGGGGCAATCGTCGTCCTCAAGGGCGACGACACGATCGTCTGCGACGGCGAGCGCCTTGCCGTCAACGCGGTCGCCGCCCCGGGGCTCGCCACCGCCGGCAGCGGCGACGTCCTCTCCGGCGTCACCGCGGCGCTGCTCGCCCGCGGCCTGGAGCCGTTCGCCGCCGCCTGCGCAGCTGTCGCCGCCCACGCCCGCGCCGGCCGCGACGCCGCCTCCCGGGTCGGCTCCGCCGAGTCGGTGATCGCCACCGACGTGATCGACTCGATACCGGTGGGGATGCTTCCCGCCGCCCCGGTCGAATAATCTCGGCAGCGATGAAGACCGCAGCGGAGATCATGGACGCCGATGTGCCGAGCGTGACCGCGGACGACGATGCCCGCACGGCGATCGACCTGCTCTCGAAAACGGACCTGGGCGCGATCCCCGTCATCGACGAGGACCGCAAGGTCGTCGGCATCGTCAGCGAGTCGGACCTGATCCTCAGCGAGGAGGAGTCCGACCTCCACCTGCCGCACTACCTCAACATCATGGGCGGGATCGTCTTCGTCGGCTCGATGAAGGGCTTCGAGGAGCGGCTCGAAAAAGCCTTCGCGACCAAAGTCGCCGAGCTGATGACCGCCGACCCGATCGTCGCCCACGACTACGAGGCCGCCGACCGGGTCGCGAAGAAGATCGCCGACAAGCACCACAACCACCTTCCGGTGGTGGACGCCGACGGGCGCCTCGCGGGCATGGTCACCAGGGCCGACGCCCTGGCCGCTCTCGTCGACGACACCGAGTAGTCCGATGGAGCGGGCAGTCGCCCGGATCGACTACGACGCGGTGCGGGCAAACTGCGCTCGGCTGAAGGCCGAGCTGAGCGACGGGGCCGAGCTCTGCGCGGTGGTCAAGGCCGACGGCTACGGGCACGGCGCCGACGGCTGCGCCGGCGCCGCCCTGGCCGGTGGCGCCACCAGGCTCTCGGTCGCGACGGCGGTCGAGGCGGAACAGGTCGGCCGCCGCTTCCAGCACATCCCCCTGCTGACGATGGGCGCGCTCACCGTCGAGGAGGTCGACATCGTCCTCTCGGCCGGCTCGGAGGTGGCGCTGTGGCGCGACGGGCCGCGCGGTCTCCTCGCCGACCGGGCGCGCGCCCACGGGCGACCGGCGCGCGTCCACGTCAAGTACGACAGCGGCATGGGCCGGCTTGGCAACCAGACGCCGGCGGAGGTGCTCGCCCTGGCGCGGGCCTGCGACGCCGACCCGGACCTCGAGCTGGGAGGCGTCTGGACCCACCTCGCGACCGCCGACGAACCCAACTCCCGCTACTTCGACGAGCAGCTCGAGCGCTTCGATCGGGTCGCCGGCGTGGTCCGGGCCGAGTTCCCGAACGTGCTGATCCACGCCGCCAACAGCGCCGCGGTCTTCCGCGACCGGCGCAGCCACTACGACATGGCCCGCTGCGGCGTCGCCATCTACGGCCTCGACCCGTTCCAGGGTGATCCGGGCGAGCGCGGCCTGCGGCCCGCCTTCTCGCTGCTCTCCTACGTGGCTGACGTCAAGCGCTTCCCCGCCGGCACCAGCGCCGGCTACGGCCAGACCTGGGCGGCTCCGGTCGAGACCTGCGTCGGCGTCGTTCCGCTCGGCTACGGCGACGGGGTCCGGCGCGGGCTCAGCAACAACGCCGAGGTGCTGGTGCGGGGACGCCGTCGCCCGCTGGTCGGGACCGTCTCGATGGACAACCTGACGATCGACCTCGGGCCGGACACCGAGGTCGAGCCCGGCGACGAGGCGGTCCTGATCGGCGGCCAGGGCGAGGACCGGATCTTCGCCGAGGAGGTGGCCGCCCGGCTCGACACGATCAATTACGAGGTCACCTGCGGGATCTCGGCGCGGGTGCCGCGCCGGGCCGCGTGACAGGGCAACTTCTGTAGCCCCATGGGCGACAAACCCGCCAATCCCGTGGAGGTCCTCGGCCGGGCGCCGGTCGTAGCGGCGGTACGGCGGGCACTGGAGGACGCCGAGGACGCCTGGATCGTCGGCGGCGCGGTCCGTGACGCCGCGCTCGGCAAGGAGGTCGGCGACCTCGACTTGGCCACCGCCGGCGACCCGGGGCAGGTGGCCCGCGCGATCGGCTCCGAGCTGGGCGAGCATGCCTTCGAGCTCTCGGCCGAGTTCGGGACCTGGCGCGTGGTCTCGGCGACGCCGGGCTGGCAGGTCGACGTGACGGCACTGCGCGGCGGCACGATCGAGGCCGACCTGGCCGCGCGCGACTTCACGATCGGCGCCGTCGCCGTGCCGCTGGCCGGCGGCGAGGCGATCGACCCCTTCGACGGTCTCGCCGACCTCGAGCGGCGAGTGCTGCGGGCGGTGGGGGAGGGCAGCTTCCGCGACGACCCGCTGCGACTGTTGCGGGCTCCCCGCTTCGCGGCGGAGCTGGGCCTGGAGGTCGAGCCGGGGACGGTGAGCCTGGCCCGCGCCGCCGCGCCGCGCGCCGCCGACCCGGCGGGGGAGCGGCAGCTGGCCGAGCTGCGGCAGCTGCTCGGCGGTCCCGACCCGCTGCGCGGCCTGAGCCTGCTCGCCGAGCTGGAGCTGACCCCGGTCGTGCTGCCCGAGCTGGCCGAGCTGCAGGGGGTCGAACAGGGCCCCAACCACCATCTCGACGTCCACGACCACACCCTCGCGGTGCTCGAGCACACGCTGGAGATCGAGGCCGACCTCGCGCGCTTCGCCGGCGAGCGCGCCGCCGAGGTGGCGGCGTTGCTCGCCGAGCCGCTGGCCGACGAGGTCAGCCGCGGCACCGCACTTCGCTTCGGCGCCCTCTTCCACGACATCGGCAAGCCGGCGACCCGCTCCGAGCAGGGCGGGTTTGTCGGCTTCCGCGGCCACGACGAGGTCGGGGCCGAGATCATCGGCGGCATCTGCGCCCGCCTGCGCGCCAGCCGTCGCCTCACCCAGCACCTGCGGGCGCTGACCCTGCACCACCTGCGCCTCGGCTTCCTGATCCCGGAGATGCCGCTGCCGGCGCGGCGAGTCCACGACTACCTGCGGGCGACCGACCCGGTCACCGTCGACGTGACGCTGCTGACCGTCGCCGACCGCCTCTCCGCCCGCGGCGCCGGCCCGCTGGCCACCCCGGAGATGGTCAAGGCGCACCTCGCGCTCGCCCGCGAGATGGTCGCCGCCGGCCTCGACTGGCGCCGCGACGGGCCGCCGACGCCGCTCCTGCGGGGCGACGAGCTGGTGGCGGAACTGGACGTCGAGGAAGGCCCGCGGCTGGGCGAAGCCCTGGCCGAGCTGGAGGCGGCGCAGTACGCGGGCCAGGTCTCCGACCGCCCCGGCGCTCTCCAACACGCCCGCAGCTGGCTCGGTTGGAACGCGCAGGAACCCTGACACGGCGGCGACAGTGGCCGCGCTCGGCGATTTCGTCAGGTACGCTCCCCGCCGCATGGCCAAAGAGGAAAAGATCGAAATGGAGGGAGAGATCACCGAGGCTCTCCCCAACACGATGTTCCGCGTCAAACTCGACAACGGGCACGACGTGCTCGGTCACATCTCGGGAAAGATGCGCCGCCACTACATCCGCATCCTCCCGGGGGATCGCGTGAAGATCGAGCTGTCGCCCTACGACCTCGACCGCGGCCGCATCACCTACCGGTACAAATAGCCTTACCTCGGGCGTGCGTCGGAGGGGGGCGGGAGTAACGAGTCCGCTGCGCTAGGTTTCCGCACTCGTAAGCTGAGCCGTCTCTCGCCGACTGGTCTTTGCGAAAAACATGACGCCGCTTGCGGCAGGGACTCTGCCGACCCCTCCCTCGTAGGGTCCGAGCGTGAGACAGGTCACACTCTTGAAGCATCAGCCCCGGCCCGACGCCCTTGGAGGGGGCCGGTCCTACCCCCGCGGATCCGCCAGCTCGGCGATCAGGGCGGACCAGGCGAAGTCCTCGGCGCCTCGCCCTTTGCCGCTGCGCGGGTCGTAGTACTCGCGCAGGCCTTCGCGGGCGACGGCGGCGATCAGGTTGTCGGCGAGGCGCTGGGCCTCCTGCTGGTAGCCGAGGCGGCGCATGCCGAGCCAGACCAGCCAGGCGGAGTTGACCCAGGTCGGGCCGCGCCAGTAGCGTCGGATCGGGCCGCGGCCGCCGCCCGGCTCGTAGCTCGGCTCCGAGGCGGCGACCGAGGGCGGCGCCACCGGGGTCAGGAACTCGCGCTCGTTCAGCAGGTGCTCCTCGACCAGGCGGCGGCCGATCTCCTCTGGCAGGTCGGGCAGCGCCAGCGGCGCCAGGGCGGCCCAGGTGAGCACGTCCGGGCGCACCCCGCCCGGCTGCGCCTCGTCGAGGAAGAGCCCGCGCCGCTCGTCCCAGAGCCGGTCGACCAGCGCCGGCGTCGCCGAGGGGCGTCCCATCGCCTGCAGCGAGAGCGACCACATCGTGTTGACCAGCGTCTCGCAGAGGACCGGCTCGCCGGCCCCGCGCAGCCGCCGCGCGTCCCAGCCGAGCTGGCGGTTGCGCCGCACCAGCAACGGGAAGCCGATGCGGCCGTTGGCGCGGCGGCCCCAGACCGGTTCGAACTTGGGCGACGCGTCGAGCCCGGACTCGTCCGGCTGCACGATCCAGAGCAGGCCGTCGCCCTCGAGGTCGCGGTTGGCCGCCAGCCAGTCGACGTGGGCGGCGATCCGCGGCTGCGCGGCCGGGTCGCCGACGGCGATCTGCCAGGCCCAGGCCAGCAGCGGCGGCTGGATCGTCTCGGTGTTGAGGGCGCTGCGCGAGCGCACGTTGTAGAAGGCGAGGCGCAGCAGCGAGACCCTGCTGTCCCAGAAGATCGTGTGGCCGATGAACCCGTCCGGGCGCTGCGAGCCGAGCAGGCTCTCCAGCTCGGCCCGGGCCCTGGCCGGGTCGAAGCGGCGCCAGACGATCGCCGCGAAGCAGGAGTCCCAGTACCACTGCCACGGGTAGCGGCCGGGGCTGGGGCGGGTGTAGCGGTAGCGGAAGCCGGCCCGCTCGCCCTCGACCCAGTTCCAGCCCAGCACCCGCTCGGCGAGCTCGACCGTGGACCGCGCAAGGCCCCCGCCGTCGCCGACCTGGGCGGCCGCCGCGCTCACAGCGCGGTGCGCCGCATCTCGCGCAGGGCGAGGCCGCCGAGGACCGCCAGCATCCCCGCCAGCGCCAGCAGTCCCGGCCAGGTGTCGGCCCAGCTGATTTCACCGACGAACCCCTGGCGGGCGGCTTCGACCACCTGGGTGACGGGGTTGAGGCGGGCGACGTCCTGCAGCCAGCCCTGCAGCAGCGCCAGCGGCGCGTAGGCGGTGGTGAGCAGGATCAGCGCCATCGTCCCCGCCTGCATCAGCGGCGCCGCCGACTGGCTCTTGAAGCGCAGCGCCAGGAACGAGCCCCAGCAGGCGGCGACCGCGGCGATCGCCGCGACCATCGCGAAGCAGATCGCCATCCCGTCGATGCCGGGGAACTGAGCGCCGAGCAGGAGCGCGATCGCGAAGACGAAGGTGCCGGGGATCAGCGAGCGGGCGCTGGCGGCGAGCACGGTGCCGGCGAGCAGGACCCAGCGCGGGGCGGGGGAGACGAGCAGGCGGTCGACCCAGCCGGCTTCGTAGTCGCGGGCGAGGTTGACGCCGGCGGCGGCGCCGGTGAAGCCGGCGCCCTGCAGCATGCTGACCGCGACGATGAAGCTCTCGTAGCTGCCGGCGCTGAAGCCGCGCAGCTGAGTGAGGGCGCCGAAGACGCCGTTGAGGCCGAGGAAGAAGATCGTCGGCGCCAGCACGCCGGGGATCGCCGCCCCGGGCACCCGCACCAGCTCGTTCTCGGCTCGGGCCATCATCGCCGCGATCGTCGCCAGGTTGGCGCGCCAGGCCGGGATCGAGAGCGCGGTGTCCATCAGCCCACCCGCAGCCGGTGTCGCAGGGCGCGGGCGCTGAGCACGAGCCCGAGGACGACGATGCCGAGGATCGAGAGCGCCGCGTAGAGGGTGTCGGCGGCGTCGATCCCGGAGATGATCGGCTCGCGCACGCCTTCGACGACGAAGCTGAGCGGGTTGTACTCGGCGATCGTCTTCGCCGGCTCGATCATCAGTTCCTGCGGGAAGAAGGCGGAGGAGAGGAAGAGGACGACGAGGACCAGGGGGAAGAGGCCCTGGACGACGCTGGCGCTGCCGGTGCGCAGGGCGATCGCGGCGCCGATCCCACCGACCGCCATCGCCGCCGCAGTCACCAGCGCCATCGCCAGCAGCGCCCCCGGCACGCCGCCCTCGATCTCGGCGCCGAAGACGAGCCCGATCGCCAGGAACCAGGTCGAGCCGAAGAGCCCGAGCGCCGCAGTCCCCGCCAGCCGCCCGAGGACGATCGCGAAGCGCGGGATCGGGGCCGAGAAGAGGCGGTCGGTGAAGCCCATCTCGATGTCGACCGCGAGGGCGATGCCGCCGCTGTTGCCGGCCAGCATCAGCGACTGCATCATCGCTCCGGCCAGCATGAACTGGAGGAAGCTCTGCACCGGCGGGAAGCCCGGCAGTTCGACCGCACCACCGGCGCCGCCGGTCTGGATCGCCAGCAGCAGGGTCGGGAAGACGATGATCGGCGCGATCAGCTGCGGCCGGCGGAAGGTCTGGCGGAGCGAGCGCATCCCCAGCGCCTTGACCACCCGGGCGTTGGCGGCGAGCGAGCTCACGCCTCCGCCGGCTCCTGCGCGGCCTCCTCCTCCTTCTCGAGGTGGTAGCCGGTCTTGGCGACGAAGACGTCGTCGAGGGTGGGGCGGACCAGCTCCAGCGACTCGACCCCGATTCCGGCCTCGTCGAGGGCGCGGACTACGCGCGGGATGTCGGCGGCGCCGTTCTCGACCTCGACCAGGACCCGCCGCGCGTCCTTCGGCGGCAGCAGGCGGCCGATCTCGCGGCAGACCTCCTCGGCGCGGCCGATCGAGCCCTCGGCCAGCTGCAGCTCGATGTGGGGGTTGCCGATTTCGCCCTTCAGCGCCTGCGGCGTGCCTTCGGCGACGAGCTTGCCGTTGTCGATGATCCCGACGTTGTCGGCGAGCTGGTCGGCCTCCTCCAGGTACTGGGTGGTGAGGAAGACCGTGGTGCCGTCGTCGTTCAGCGCCTGCACCTCTTCCCAGATCGTCTTGCGGCTGACCGGGTCGAGGCCGGTCGTCGGCTCGTCGAGGAAGAGGACGCGCGGTTCGTGGACCAGCGCCGCCGCCAGGTCGAGCCGCCGCTGCATCCCGCCCGAGTAGGTGCCGACGCGGCGGTCGGCGGCCGCGGTCAGGTCGACCCGTTCCAGCAGCGCGTCGGCGCGGCGGCGGCCCTCGCTGGTCGGGATCCCCTGCAGGGTCGCCTGCAGGCGGATCAGCTCGCGCCCCGTCATCAGCGGGTCCAGCGCCGCTTCCTGCAGGGCGACGCCGATCGAGGCGCGCACGGCCCGCGCCTCCCTGACCACGTCGTGGCCGGCGACCGTGGCGCTGCCGCCGGTCGGCAGCAGCAGGGTCGTCAGCATCCGCACCGTCGTCGTCTTGCCGGCGCCGTTGGGACCGAGGAAGCCGTAGATCTCGCCCTCCTCGACCTCGATCTCGATGCCCCGCACCGCCAGCACCTCGCCGAAGGCGCGCTCGAGCCCCGCGACCACGATCGCTGGCACGGCCTAGGCCTCCGTGATCTCGGCGGCCCGCGCCAGCGGCGACTGCGAGTCCACCCAGCGGCGTCCGTTGGCGCGCTCCAGGGCCTCGGCGGCGTCGAGCAGCAGCCCGTCCCGGCCCCAGGCGGCCTGCAGCTGCAGGCCGATCGGCAGCCCCTCGGAGAGGCCGACGGGAACGCTGACGGAGGGGATGCCGGTGAGGTTGGCGAGACCGGCGCCGCGCACGTTGGCGGCGTCGGCGGTGAGCGTGCCGGAGGGCAGCTCGACCAGCGGCGCCTGCAGCGGCGGCGCCACCGCCGGCACGGTCGGCCAGGCGATCACGTCGACCTCGGCGAAGGCGGCGGCGAGCCGCCGGCGCATCAGCGTCCGCACCGAGTGCGCCTTGACGCCGGCGACGGCCGGCAGCAGCATCCGGTACTTGAGCAGGCCGCGGCCGATCGGGCTCAGCTCCGGGTCGAGGGCGTTCAGCCGGGTCGGGCTGATCCCGCTCAGCCCCTCGGTGTTGGCGATCAGGACCGTCGCCAGCGCCGCCGGCTCGACGTCGGCGAGCTCGACCTCGACCAGCTCGCCGCCGGTCTCCTCCGCCAGCGCCCGGATCGCCTCCTCGCAGGCGTCGCGGACCGCCGGGGAGACGTCGTCGGCGATGCTGTCGCGGACGATGCCGATCCGCAGGCCACGAGCCTCGCCCGCTTCCAGCTCCTCGCCGAAGAGGACGGAGGCGAGCAGCCGCGCGTCGGCGGCGTCGGCGCAGAGCGGCCCGGAGACGATGATGGTCGAGATCCCGTCCATGTGGTGGCCGGCCATCGCGGCGCGGCCGAAGGTCGGCTTCAGCCCGGTCAGGCCGCAGTAGGCGGCGGGGAAGCGGATCGAGCCGACACCGTCGGCGCCGACGGCGCCGGCGACGAGGCGCGCCGCGACCGCCGCGGCCGGTCCGCTGGAGGAGCCGCCGGGGCAGCGCTCGGTGTCCCAGGGGTTGCGGGTGGGGCCGTAGACGGAGATGTTGCCGGTGCTGCCGGCGCCCAGCTCGTGCATGTTCCCGACCCCGACGATGACGGCGCCGGCGTCGCGCAGGGCGCGGTAGGGGCCGGACTCGCCGGGCGCGGCCGGGGCGAGCATCTCGGCGGCGCCGAAGCGCTGGGCGCGCCAGGGCAGCGGCCACTCGTCCTTGATCACGACCGGGACGCCGCGCAGCGGCCCCTCGGGGGCGGCGGCGAGCATCTCGCGCGAGCGCTCGGGGAAGGTCTCGACGACCGCGTTGATCGCCGGGTTGCGCTGCTCGATCCGCTCCAGCGCCGCCTCCAGCAGCTCAGCCGGGTCGGCCTCGCCGGCCGCGAGCGCCGCCGCCTGGGCGCGGAGGGAGAGGTCGAGCGCGCTCATGCCGTCGTCGGTGGCAGGGAGAGGTCGACCCCGTGCTCGGGGGCGGCGCCCTCGGTGTCGAGCTCGAGCAGTTCGAGGATCGGCGGCCAGAACATCGCGTGGGCGGCGCCGATCACCGCCAGCTCGACCTCGTCGGCCTCGATCCCGAGGGAGGCGAGACCGGCTGGGAGAAAGTCGTCTGCGCGGTTCGAAGCCTCCATCTGGCGTGGCAACACTACATCGCCGGAAATGGCGGGGATCGTGCAAACGGCTGCGGCCGGCGGCATTCCCCCGGCGCGGACGGCAAGATGGGCGGCGCAACTGGGGTGATGGCCCCGTGTTGCCTGCTTCGATGCCCATTGCAGAGACGAAAACCCGGACCCGCCGTGCCTGGGCGCTGACCGCCGCCGCCGCCTGCGCCTTCGCGGCGCTGGTCGCCGTGGCCGCCCCTCGCGACGCCGACTCGGCGCCGCTGCGGGTCGTGGTCCTGGGCCAGACCGCGGAAACCCCGCCCGCCTCCTGTCCCGGCAAGATCGTCAACAACGTCGAGATCGCGCCCTGCCGCGTCGAGGGCCACGTGACCGGCTTCCAGGCGATCGCCGGCGGCGTCGCCCGCCCCTACGAGGCGCCCTTCGAAGGCAAGGTCGTCGCCTGGTCGATCACCCTCGCCAAGCCCTCGACGGTGGAAACGAAAACCACCACCGACGAGGTGGGCTTCTTCAACGACTTCCTCGGCAGCCCCTCGCAGGCCCGGATCGGGATCCTGCGCCCGGTCGAAGACTCCAAGCCGCCGCGCTACACGCTCGTGCGCCAGAGCCCGCTGGCGACGCTCAACCCCTACTTCGGCAGCACCCCGGTCTTCGCCCTCGAGCACCCGCTCACCGTCCTCAAAGGCCAGGTCGTGGCGCTGACCGTCCCCACCTGGGCGCCGATGTTCGCGTTCAACGTCTCCGCCGACAACACCTGGCGCGGCAGCCGCCTGCCCGAGCACTGCTCCTCCAAGGAAGACATCCAGGGCGGGCACCCGCAGCAGGGGGTCGGCAAGGTCAAGACGTACGGGTGCTACTACTCCAACGCGCGTTTGCTCTACACCGCGACGCTGGTCAAAAAACCGTAGATCAGGCCGCTCTGCTGGGGGCCGAGCGCCGGTAGGCGCCCGTCCCCCACCTAGGAGCTAAAGAGCTTCCTGCCGCAGCCCGCAGTAAGGGCAGTCGCTGACGTCCAGCCCGATCAGCTGGTCGCAGCGGCGGCAGGACCGCAGGTTGGCCGGGGTGCGGGGGAGGGCCGAGGCGGAGGGGGCGAGGGGGAGGACCATCGCGACCGGCTCCATCTCCTCGCCGGTCTCGCGGTCGACGTAGATCTGGCCCGGCTCGGCGTGGGCGATCGCCTCGCGGCCGGAGGCCTTGGCGCGCATGCGGTAGAGCTGACGGTCGTTCATCGCCGGGAAGACTAATAGCTTGGGCGGCAGCGATGCGTGTCCTCCTCTTCCACGGCTACATGCTGCGCGGCACCGGCAGCAACATCTACAACGCCAACCTCGCTCCGGCGCTGGCCGGGCTCGGGCACGAGGTGCACCTGCTCTGCCAGGACCGCGAGGTCCGGCTCGAGGGCGTGCAGATCCACAACCCGGATATCGGCGGCCTGCTGCCGGTCTACGTCAAGGACCCCTACGAGGGCTTCGAGGTCAAGGCCTTCCCGGAGCTGAGCGAGGCGGAGTTGGACCGCTACGTCGAGGCCAACGTGGCGGCGGTGCGCGAGGTCGCCGCGGCCGCCGGCGGCATCGACGCCGCCCTCGCCAACCACCTGGTGATGGGCCCGGCGATCCTCGCCCGCGCCGGCGTCGCCCGCTTCGCCGCCAAGATCCACGGCTCGGCGCTCGAGTACACGGTCAAACCGCACCCCCGCTTCCTCCCCTACGCCGAGGAGGGGATGCGGGCGGCCGCCGGCGTGCTGGTCGGCTCCGGCCACACCGCCGAGTCCCTCTGGGCCGCGCTGCCGAACGTCACCGGCCTGAAGGCGAAGACCCGCCTCGGCCCCCCGGGGGTCGACGTCGACGCCTTCGCCCCGGCGCCGGGAGGGCGCCGGCCGCTGGTCGTCTTCGTCGGCAAGCTGATCGTCTCCAAGGGAGTCGACCTCCTGCTCGCGGCCTGGCCCCTGGTCCGGGCCGCCCACCCGCGGGCCCGCCTCCAGGTCGCCGGCTACGGCGAGTACGAGCAGGGCCTGCGGCGGCTGCTGGCGGCGCTGGAGCGGGGCGACCTCGACGACGCCCGCGAGGTGGCGCGGCTGGGCCGCGCGCTCGAGGGCGGGGAGGAGGAGCCGCTGAGCATCCTCTCCGCCTTCCTCGCCGACCCGCCCCCCGGCTACGCCGAGGCCGCCCGCGCCGCCGCCGGCTCGGTCGAGCTGATCGGCCGGCTCGAGCACGACGAGGTGGCGGCGCTGCTGCCGCAGGCCGAGGCGCTGGTGATGCCGAGCACCTTCCCCGAGGCGTTCGGGATGGTCGCCGCGGAGGCTGCGGCCTGCGGGGCGCTGCCGGTCTCGGCCGGGCACTCGGGGATGCTGGAGGTCTCCCGCCAGCTCGCCGCCGACCTCCCTTCCGAGGTCGCCGGGCTCACCTCCTTCCCCGTCGAGCCCGGCGCCGTCGAGGCGATCGCCGCCCGCCTCGACCGCTGGCTCGCCCTGCCCGAGGCGCGGCGCGAGGCCGATCGCGAGGTGCTCGTCGACACCGTCCGGCGGCTCTGGAGCTGGGAGGGCGTGGCCCGGGGCGTGCTCGCCGCCGCGGCCGGCGAGCTCGACGACCTGCCGCTCCCGGTTGGCTAGTGTCAAGCGTCACCTGGGGACCGCAAAGCCTCCCGCCGCCGCTTCAATAGAATGGCCGCCGCCTGATGTACGGCCGCCTCCCGATAGCGAAGATGATCGCCGCCACGGTCGCGCTGACCGCCGCCATCTCGGCGGTGATGCTCTCGATCAACTGGAACGGCCAGGAGGCCTCCACCGCGGCGCCGAAGATCGACGACCTCCTCAACGTGATGATCGTCATCTCGTCCCTCGTCTTCTCGCTCGTCTGCGTGATGCTCTTCTACGCCCTCTGGAAATTCAAGGCCAAGCCGGGCGACGAGTCCGACGGCGAGCCGATCCACGGCAACACCCGGCTCGAGGTTGCCTGGACCCTGATCCCGACGATCATCGTCCTCTTCGGCGCCGGCTACAGCTGGGCGGTCCTCAACGACATCGAAGAGAAGGCCGAGAACCCGCTCACCGTCGACGTCTTCTCCCAGCAATTCGCCTGGAGCTTCGGCTACCCCGGCAAGGACATGAAGTTCTCCGAGGGGGAGCTGCACGTGCCGGTCGATCGCCAGGTCCAGTTCAAAATGCACTCGCTGGACGTGATCCACTCCTTCTGGGTGCCCGAGTGGCGGATCAAGAAAGACAACGTCCCGGGCATCACCACGACCGCGATCGTGACCCCGGACAAGGTCGGTGCCTACCAGCTGATCTGCACCGAGCTCTGCGGCTTTGGCCACTCCACGATGCGGGCCGAGGTGGTCGTCGAGCCGCCCGGGAAGTTCCGGGAATGGGTCGAGGGTCTGAAGGGAGAAATCCCGGCCGGCTACCTCGAGGCGATCAAGCAGGACACGGAGACGAACCCGGTGCCCGTCGGCGCGGGCGGGGCATAATGGAGGAGATCTGATGGTCGCTGCGATCAAGCAACCCGGCTGGATTCGAGGTGCGCTCGGCGCCCTCGCCGCCGGCGCATTCGGCTTCGGTCTCGTCGTCGCCCTGCGCGCGATCTCCGACCTGCCGGTCTTCCAGACCGAGCAGACCGGCTACCCCCACATCGTCGTGCCGATGATCCTCGCCCCGCTCGGCTTCCTCGCCGGCTTCGGCTGCTTCGACTACTGGCTGCGCTGGGCCGCCGGCATGCCGACGATCCCCGACGACCACTCCCAGCACGGCGCCAAGACCTGGAAGGACTACTTCCGCTTCAACACCGATCACAAGGTGATCGGCATCCAGTACATCTGCACCAACTTCTTCTTCTTCTTCATCGGCGGGCTGCTGGCGC
Source organism: uncultured Solirubrobacterales bacterium (assembly GCA_963703585.1). Classification (GTDB taxonomy): domain Bacteria; phylum Actinomycetota; class Thermoleophilia; order Solirubrobacterales; family 70-9; genus VAYN01. Next base: position 26,119 of record CAVPEX010000003.1, read on the forward strand.
TGCTGATCCGGGCCGAGCTGGCCCAGCCGGGCACGCAGATCGTCGACCCGGGCACGTTCAACGGCCTCTTCTCGACGCACGCCGCGATCATGATCTTCGTCTTCGTCGTGCCCGTCTTCGCCGGGATCGCGAACTACGTGCTGCCGCTGATGATCGGCGCGCCGGACATGGCCTTCCCGCGCCTCAACGCGCTCAGCTTCTGGATGCTGCCGCTCGCCGGGATCATGTTCATCCTCAGCTTCCTGGCCCCGGGCGGTGCCTTCGACGCCGGCTGGACCGGGTACGCGCCGCTCTCGACCGGGGCGCCGCTGGGGCAGTCGTTCTTCAACGTCGGCGTGCAGTTCGCCGGCGCCTCGTCGATCGCCACGGCGCTCAACTTCCTGGTCACGATCATCACCATGCGTGCGCCCGGGATGACCTTCTGGCGGATGCCGCTGCTGGTCTGGGCCAACCTCTCGACCTCGCTGCTGGTCGTCGCCGCGACCCCGTTCATCGCCGGCGCCCAGTTCATGGTCCTCTTCGACCGCCTCCTCGGCACCAACTTCTTCAACTTCGCCGCCGGCGGCGACGTCATCAGCTACCAGCACATCTTCTGGTTCTACTCCCACCCGGCCGTCTACATCATGATGTTGCCCGGCTTCGGGATCATCTCCGAGGTCATCTCGATCCACGCCCGGAAACCGATATTCGGATACCGGCTGATGGCCCTGGCACTGATCGGGATCGTGGTGCTGAGCTACTCGGTCTGGGCGCACCACATGTTCGTCGCCGGCATGTTCAGCTGGCTGCGGGTGCCGATGATGATCACCACGCTGCTGATCGCGGTGCCGACCGGGATCAAGATCTTCTCCTGGCTGGGGACGCTCTACTTCGGCAAGATCCACACCTACTCGACGGCGATGTTATTTGCGCTGGCCTTCATCGTCACCTTCACGATCGGCGGCATCAGCGGCGTCATGCTCGGCATGGTGCCGCTCGACATCCACGTCTCCGACACCTACTTCATCGTCGCCCACATCCACTTCGTCCTCTTCGGCGGCTCCGTCTTCACGATCTTCGCCGGGATCTACCACTGGTTCCCGAAGATGACCGGGCGCATGTACGACGAGAAGCTCGGGCGGGTCCACTTCTGGGGCACGCTGATCGGGACCTGGGGCACCTTCATCCCGATGCACTGGATCGGGATGGACGGGATGCCGCGCCGCGTCGCCGACTACGCCGAACAGTTCGGCGAGTGGAACCTGCTGATCAGCGTCTTCGCCTTCGCGCTCGGCGCCGCGCAGCTGGTCTTCCTCTACAACATGATCGTCAGCTGGCGCTTCGGGCCGCGGGCCGAAGCCAACCCCTGGCGCGCCAACTCGATCGAGTGGCAGGTCACCTCGCCGCCGCCGATCTTCAACTTCGACGAGATCCCCCGCGTCGTCGGCGGGCCCTACGAGTTCGGCGTCCCCGGCGCCCGGCACGCGATCATGGCCGGCGAAGGGGCCGAGGTGCCCGCCGACGAGCCGAGCGTGGTGGGCTCGACGTGAGCGCCGCCAGCGACGGCCGGCCGCTGCTGGTCTTCCTCAACGAGGTCGCGGGTGGCCGCAAGCTGCTGGAGGCGGTGCGCGAGCGCCAGGACGAGGTCTCCGGCGTCGTCGTCGCGGCGCCGCAGAATCAGCCTTCGGTCGGCCAGTTGATCGACGCCGGCGAGCTCTACGAGGCGGCCCGCGCCCGGGTCGAGGTGACGATGTCGGTGCTGCGCGAGTTCGGCGTCGACTCGATCGGCGAGGTGATGGACCCGGAGCCCTCGCTGGCCCTGGACGACGCCGTCCGCGCCCACGAACCGGGCGAGGTGCTGCTCTCCTGCCTCTACGACACCCGCTTCGGCTTCACCCGCAAGGACCTGGTCGAGTGGGCTCGCGAGCGGGTCGAACCGGAGACCAAGCTGACCCACATCCCGGTCCGGATCGAAGAGGACGCGATCCGCTGGGACCTGATCCACACGCTCGTCGTCGCGACCAAGACGGTCGCCGCCCCGGACCTCGTCGACCGCCTCAAGGAGCGCGCCGCCGCCAGCCCGCACCGCTACACGATCGTCTGCCCGCGCAGCGAGGAGGTCGGCGAGGCCGAGATCGTCAGCGACCTGGCCTCGACCCTGGCCGAGCTCTACCGCGCCGAGGTCGACGCCACCGGGCAGCCGATGAGTCCCGACCCCTTCCAGGCCGTCAAGAACGCGATCGAGCACTACCGCATCGACGAGGTGCTGATCTCGACCTTCGCCGGCGAGAGCTCGCAGTGGCTGGAGGACGACCTGATCGGCCGCGTGCGCGAGATCACCGAGAAGCAGGTCGAGCACATCGAGGTCGGCCGGCCCGCCGCCGCGGTTGCCGCCGCCGTCGCCGAGGGAGGCGCGAGCTGATGGAGAGCGCAACCGTAGCCCTCGGCCACGACCACGCCGATCACCACCACGGCCCGCCGGAGGCCAACCAGAGCTCCCGCATCGACAAACAGGTCCTCGGGATCCTCCTCTTCATCGTCTCCGAGGTGATGCTGTTCGGCGCCTTCTTCGCCGCCTACTTCTTCCTCCGCGTCGTCGTCGACCCGCCGAGCTGGCCGCCGCACCCCTACGAGCTGCCGGTCGCCGTCGCCGGCATGAACACCGCGATCCTGGTCTCCTCGAGCTTCACGATCCACTTAGCCCTGGAGTCGATCCGCCGCGGCAACCGCACCGGGCTGAAACTCGGCCTCCTCCTCACCCTGCTGCTCGGCGCGAGCTTCCTCTTCATCCAGATCAACGAGTACGCGCACATCGGCTTCAGCGCCCGCGACCTCGCCTTCGGCTCGATCTTCTACGGCCTCACGGGTCTGCACGGCGCCCACGTCTTCATCGGCCTGATGCTGCTCAGCTTCGCCACGGTCCGCGCCTTCCGCGGCCACTTCGGCCCCAAGGCCGATGACCACCTCGGAGTCGAGGTGCCGGGCATCTACTGGCACTTCGTCGACGTCATGTGGATCATCGTCTACGTGACGGTCTACATCCTCTGAGGCGGCTCTAGCAAGCCATTTCCGGAAGAGTCCCGATCTGGTGCGCCAGTTGGTGCGCCAGTGAGACGCGGGGTGGGATCGGGCCAGCCGACTTCCACTATCCAGCAGATCGCCAGCTGTCTGGTTGGCGCCCGCAGGGGAGGTACCATGCTGAACATGGCGCAGGCCACCAAGCTCACCAAGTCGGAGATAGAGCGGCGTCGGGCCGCTGCCGAGAGCGTGCGGGGGATGCTCGGCCGCGACCCGGAGAGGGCATTCAGCGATGAGCTGATCGCTGAGCGGCGCGCCGAAGCCCGAGCGGAAGACCGCGAGGACGAAGCCCGCCGTCGCCGTGCCGGACGCTGAGGCGGTCCGAGCGCCGACTTCGGTGCTCGATGCCTCTGCCGTGATGGCGTTACTGCACGACGAGAAGGGCGCCGCAAGCGTCGTGGACGCGATCGCCGAAGGCGCTGCGATCAGCGTCGTGAACTGGGCGGAGGTCCTGTCCAAGGTCGCCGCAGACGGGGACGATCCGGCAGCGGTGGCAGGCCGCCTGGGGGTGAACGGCGAGGAGTTGATGATCTGGGTCGAGGCGCTCACCGTCGCCGATTGCGTCAAGGTCGCGACGCTACGGCCCATCACCAAGGCGCAAGGTCTGTCCCTCGCTGACCGGGTTTGCCTTGTCCTCGCGGAGCGTTTGGGTGTCCCCGCACTGACCACCGATCGCGAATGGGCGAAGGCTGATGTCGGTGCCGAGGTGAGGCTGATCCGGTAGCGGCGGTGCGCCAGTCGTGCGCCAGTGCTACCGGAAACAACCGGATTCAGTCGGACGAGAAGCCGCATGAACAAGCGAAATCCGCATTCCCATGTGTAGGTCCGGAGAGGTGGATCATCGTCTACGTGACCGTCTACATCCTTCAGGCCGGGCCGGCTGCATATGAGGCTCTCCGAGGAGGCCGTCTTCAAATGGGTCGTGATCGTCGGCGCGGCGGCGGCGTCGGTGATCGCGCTGACGCTGCTGACGCGGCCGCTGGTCGGGGCCCTGTGGGGGCTGGTGCTCGTGATCGCGGGGTGCGTTCACGGCTATCGCTGGGCCGCGCGGAAGCGGCGCCAGAGTTGACGCGAAGCCTTTTCGTTTCGCAGACATATCGTTACATCCGGTTCCCTGATCTGGCAGCATGGAGGCCGTGAGAGAGATGTGGACCGACGACCGCCTCGACAGGCTGAACGCCAGGGTCGACGTCGGCTTCGCGCGCATGGATGAGCGCTTCGATGACACGGACAGGCGCTTCGCTCGCATTGACGAGCGGTTTGGGGACATGGACCGGCGCTTTGTGCGCATGGACGAGCGGTTCGAGGCGGCGGACGAGCGCTTCGAGCAGTTGGCGGGGCGGGTGGGGCGGATCGAGAACCAGCTGGAGCAGGCCAACGGGCGGCTCTACGCGATTGACGGACGGATCGACCGGCTCCACGGGGACATCGTCCGGCTCCAGAACGTCATCATCGGCGCCTTCGCGGCTGCGTTCCTCGCCTACGTCCTGACGGTCCTCGGCTACGCGCTGACCCATCTCTGAGCCCGGCTCAGGGCCTGCGGCCGGCGAGCTCCAGCGCCGCCAGGGTCAGCGCGATCGGCACCGTCGCCGGTAGCTGGTCGACCGCGAAGAAGAGGAAGTCGAAGGCGACGCCGATGCCGGCCGCTACGACGGCGCCGGTCAGTTGCACGCGCCTCTCGCTGGCCAACAGGGCGCCGAGGGTGGCGGCGACGAAGAGGTCGCCGAAGCCCATCACCGCGGAGCCGAAGTGGGCGAGCTGCAGCTTCGGCAGGCCGGCAGCCGGCGCGGCGGCGTTGAGGACGGCGTTCGGCCCTTGCAGGAGGTCGGTGCCGATCAGGTAGGCGTCGATCGCCGCCATCGCGTAGATCCCCAGCTTGACCCAGCGCACCGGGACGACGCAGACCAGCAGCCAGCCGAGGCTGACGCAGGCCAGGGCCGAGAGGGCGAGGGCGGCGACGTGGCCGCCGAAGGTCCCCTCGCGGGCCCAGGCGAGGGCGAACAGCGGCACCGCGAGCAGCCCCAGCGGCGGCCGCGCCCCGCGCACCACGGCCGCCAGTGCCAGCGCCGCCAGCGGCGGCACCGCGACCAGCGCCAGGTAGGTGAGCACGCGGGCGCTGTCGCTGCTGAGTTCGATCGCGGCGACGACCGCGGCGATCGGCAGCGGCAGCGCCAGCGCCCACCAGCCGCTGCGCAGGCGGCTGAGCGGCGCGAATTCCGCCGGCCTCGGCGCTGCGACCAGGGCCGCCTGGACGAAGCTGAGGGCGCCGATCGAGAGCCAGAAGGGCAGCGGCCGCGCGCTCCTAGACGGTGCCCGGCGCGGAGGCGGACGCCGCGCCCGAGGGAGCGGGGGCGCCGGGCGAGCCGCCCGCGGCGGCGGACGCGCCCTCGCCCGCCTCGGCCTCGGCCGGCGCCGGGCGGTTGCGCGGCTCGAGCCGGCCGGCGGCGGCGACCGTCCACAGCATCGCCAGCCAGTTGCCGGTGGCGATGGCGACATGGACCCAGACGATCTCCCCCGGCAGCTCCAGAGCCCACTGGACGCCGCCTATGGCGCCCTGAAGGGCGAGGAGCCCCAGGACCAAGGTCAGGGGCTTCAGCGCCCTCCTGTCGCCTCCTGGGCGGCGCAGGAGGAACCAGACGCCGATCGCCGCCAGCCCGTAGACGCTGGCGAGCACGGCGTGGCGCTGGACCACCCACTCCAGGGTGTCGCCGCCCTCGAAGGTGAAGCGGTGGACGAGCTGGCCCTCGTGGGCGCCGGCGTGGGGGCCCGAGGCGGTGGCGATGGTGCCGGCGAGGATCGTCAGCTGCCCGAGCGGGATCAGCGCCCGCACCGACCAGACCCCGAGCCAATCCTTCGAGCGGCGCCGCTCCCAGGGCTCGTAGCGCGCGCACCAGGCCAGCGCGAAGGCGGCGTCGAGCAGCATCATCGAGAGGATGAAGTGGGACATCACCAGGCCCGGGGCGAGGTGGTACTTGACGACCAGGGCGCCGAGGATCGCCTGCCCGATCACGCCCAGCGGCAGCAGGGCGCCGAACAGCGCCAGGTGCCAGCGGTAGGGCTTGCGGAAGAAGGCGAGCACGCAGGCGGCGATCACGGCGATGCCGACGAAGCCGGTCAGCAGCCGGTTGCCGTACTCGATCACCGCGTGGGATTCGAGCGGCGGCGTGGTGCCGCCGTAGCATTTGGGCCAGTCCGGGCAGCCGAGGCCGGAGCCGGTCAGCCGCACGGCGGCGCCGGTCACCACGATCAGCGCCAGGGCGCCGAGGGCGACGGCGCTGACCTGGGCGTAGCGCCTGGGGGAGATCTCGAGGCGGTTCTTGAGGCGTTCCCGCATCGTCACGAGGATGATGGCAGCGGCCTTTGGGCCGCCTCTGTCAGCCGTCCTGGGTCAGCCGCCCGCCTGGCCTTTGCCGGCGGGGGAGTTTTCGATCAGGTACTGGATCAGGTCTTCGAGTTCTTTTTTCGACAGCGCTTCGCCGAAGTTGGACGGCATCACGTTGGCGCGGTAGCCCTGGACGATTTCGGCGTTGGGGTCGACGATCATTTCTTCGATCAGGGCGGTGCTGTCGCCGGGAGCGAGCGATTCGTCGAGGTCCGGGCCGGTGACGCCGCCGGATCCGGCGGCGGCGAAGGTGTGGCAGCCACCGCAGCCGTTGTTGGCGAAGACCTGGGCGCCGGGGCCGCCTTCGACCTTGGGCGGCGCCGCGCCGGGCACGCCGGCGAATTCGCCGACGTAGGCGGCGACGTCGTCGAGGTCCTGGCCGGTCACGATGTCGGCCGGCATCGAGGCGGCCGGGTTGCCGTTTTCGGGACGCGGGTACGAGACCTGGTCCTTGACGATGCCTTCGACCGTGTCGCTGTCCTGGCCGACGGCGCGGGCGGCGGCGAAGGCGTGGTCGAGGTTGGGGCCGATCTGCGCGGTCGTCCCGGCCTGCGCGAGGCTGTGGCAGGTGCCGCACTTCTGCACGAACAGGGTGCGGCCGCGGGCGGTGTCGGCGCTGGTCGTGCCGCAGCCCGAGGCGAACACGGCGACGGCCGCGAGGGCGGCGAGGGCGAACAGCGGCTGGATGAGTTTCGGGCGGCGGGACATAGGGCAGAAGGCGGGCGGGAGTCTATATGTCGAGGCCCCCCGAAAGCGTCTTGTGGCGGGGGCCGATTCGGGTAGTCTTGAGGCGATTCGCACTATCTCAACAGGCGCGCCGGAGGAGGACGCCGAATGCAGGTGAGGGACGGGATGTCGGAGGTCGCGGTGACGGTGGGTCCGACCCACACGCTGCGCGAGGCCGCGGCGAGGATGGTCGATGGGAAGACCGGCGCCGCCCTGGTCGACGACGCCGACTCGCCGACGCCCGGGATCGTCACCGAGCGCGACCTCCTCTTCTCCGTCGCCGCCGGCGAGGACCCCGACGCGGAGCGGGTCGGCGACCACATGAGCGAGGGGGTGATCGCGGCGGCCCCGGACTGGAGCCTCGAGCGCGCCGCCGCCGAGATGTCCCGCCGCGGCGTCCGCCACCTCGTCGTCTTCGAGGGCGGCGAGGCGATCGGCGTCCTCTCGATGCGCGACATCGTCCGCGTCTGGACCAGCGACGGCGCAACCTCGGGCATGACGCCCGGCTGACGCCCTGATACCGGCGCATCTCGCGGTCCTCGGTCACCCGGATCGGGTCACGCACTTATTAGCAGTGCGCTTCCCTCTCTCGCTCCCTGCGTCCCACGACCTGCTTGGTCTCAGGGCGTCAGTGGATGCAGTTAAGGCTTCGGGGGGATGCTGATCGTCTCGACCGGCAGAGCGGCGCCGGGGACGCGCTGCCTGCGCGGGAGGCGGTAGTAATCGCGGATGGCGCCGCGGACGATGCCGCGGAAGGCGGCGAGAGCGATGACGGCGCCGACGATCGCGTAGATGTAGGGGGCGAAGATGAAGCCCGAGGCGAAGACGCCGCAGACCAGGCCGATCGCCCCCAGCGCCAGGAAGGCCGGCGCCCAGGAGGGCCTCGGCGTGAAGACCGTCTCGCCCGGCTCGGTGATCTGACGGTGCTCGCTCATCGCTACTGGGCGATGTAGAGGAGGGCGACGACGAAGCAGAGGGCGAAGACGCCGGCGGCGAGACCACCGGCCACCAGGCCGGCGCTCATGTTCTTGCGTGCGCTCTCGCGATCCACGGGGGGATTTCTATCAATTAGGACCAACGTCTAGCCTGGCGGCGCCAGGCTAGACGTTGGCGGCGATCGCGATCGAGAGGAAGAGCAGCGCCAGGTAGGCGAGCGAGAAGAGGTAGGTGCGCAGCGCCCAGCGGCGGTCGGCGGTCCGCAGCAGCTGCACCGAGAAGCCGATGAAGACGGCGCCGAGCAGCATCGAGGGCACCAGGTAGGCGACGCCGAGGCCGCCGGCGCAGAAGGGGAGCTGGGTGACCGCGTAGAGGAGGACGGTGTAGAGGAGGATCTGGCGCCGGGTCTCGGCCTCGCCCGCGACCACCGGCAGCATCGGGATCCGCGCCTTCGCGTAGTCGTCCTTCATCAGCAGGGAGAGCGCCCAGAAGTGGGGCGGGGTCCAGAAGAAGACGATCGCGAAGAGGTAGAAGGCCATGCCGCTGAGGCCGCCGGTGACGGCCGCCCAGGCGACCAGGGGCGGCACCGCGCCGGCGGCGCCGCCGATGACGATGTTCTGCGGCGTCGAGCGCTTCAGCCAGAGCGTGTAGACGAAGACGTAGCCGAGCAGGCCGGAGAGCGACAGAGCGGCCGCCAGCGGGTTCACGGTCAGCGCCAGCAGGGCGAAGGAGGCGCAGCCGAGCAGCGTGCCGAAGGCGATCGCGGCGGCGGGGGAGACGCGGCCGGAGGCGACGGGACGGTCGGCGGTCCGCTTCATCATCCGGTCGACGTCGCGGTCGACGGCGTGGTTGATCGCGCCGGCGCCGCCGGCGGAGAGGGCGCCGCCGAGACAGGTGAGGAAGATCAGGCCCGGCGAGGGGTCGCCGGCCGCGTACATCGTCGTCACCGTCGTGAACAGCAGCAGCGACTGCACCTTCGGCTTGGTCAGCGTCAGGTAGTCGCGCAGGACGGTGGCGGCGGCGGAGCGGGGGACCGCCGCGGACGCCGTCGGGTTGGGCGCGATCTGCGCGCCGGCGCCGGACTCCATGGCGCTCAGGCTACCGGCTCGGACTCGCGGGCCGGCAGCTCGGCGCGGCTCGTGCGATGGGCGATCGCGTCACGGATGTCGCGCATCGGCCGGGCGCTGCGGACGTCGGGCAGGACGTCGAAGTTGTGCGGGTCCGGCGGCGAGAGGGTGAACCACTCGAGCGAGTCGCCGCCCCAGGGATCGTGCCCCGCCTCGGGGCCGTTCTCGCGGCTGGAGATCGCGTTGGCGATCGTCAGCACGATGCCGATCGCGAGGACCAGGGCGCCGATCGAGGCGATCAGGTTGTAGGCGCTGACGCCGCTGCCGCCGAAGAACTTGTAGGCGTCGATCACCTCGTTCTCCGTCGAGCCGGCGAGGAAGAGCGGCACGAAGGCGAGCAGGGCGCCGAGGACCATCGTCCAGAAGGAGATCCGCGCCAGGCTCTCGCCCATCGTCCGCCCGGTCATCTTCGGGAACCAGTAGTGCAGCGCGGCGAAGCCGCCGAAGACGGCGCCGCCGACCAGCGCGAAGTGGGTCGCGGCGGTGGCGTCGGTGGTGTTCTTCAGCTCCCAGGAGGCGGCGACCATCGAGTGGCTGATCTCGGCCGCGAGGCCGATCGAGATCGAGGAGATCGCGCCGGCGGCGAACAGCAGCGGCGCCCGCATCTGCAGCGCCCCGCCGATCAGGGTCGAGATCAGGTTGAAGAGGATCAGGCCGATGGGCACGATCAGCGCCAGCGACATCAGCATCGCGAAGTACATCCAGCCGATCCCGATCGGCGCGGTCAGCATGTTCTGCATCCAGGCCAGGGTGCCGATCACGGCGATCGCGGCCATCGAGCCCATCACGACGTCGCGGTTGAGCAGTTGCCGACCCGAGAACGAGGAGACGATTTCGGCGATCGCGCCGAAGGCGAAGATCAGCACCAGCATGTAGGTGCCGGTGTAGAAGATCCAGCTCAGGTGCTGCCAGAGCAGCGGCGCGCCGCCGGAGCCGTCGGCGAAGAAGACGCCGTCGTAGTTGCGGTCGATCAGCAGCATCGTCAGCGCCGCCAGCAGCACCGGGCCGATTACCAGCAGCAGCCAGCAGCTGACCGCCGCGCCCCAGGCGAAGACCGGCACCCGGCGCCAGGCCATGCCGGGCGCGCGCAGGTTGCGCAGCGTCGTCAGCAGGTCGATCGCGATGAAGACGAAGCCCAGCGTCGCCAGGCCGGTCGCGGCGGCCCAGGCGTCGACGCCGTTGCTGGAGAGGAAGGCGACCTCGGTCAGCGGCGCCAGCGGGTTGACGCCGGCCTCCGAGGGGGTGAAGAGGAAGCCGGCGTAGAGGACGGTGGCGCCGGCGGCGAAGAGGCCGAGGCCGATCTGACCGAGCCGCGGCAGCGCGGTGCCGCGGGCGCCGATCTGCAGCGGCGTCACGTAGTAGAAGAAGCCGAGGACCAGCGGGATCGCGAAGAAGAAGATCGCGGTGGCGCCGTAGGTCGAGAGCATGCGGTTGAAGGTGACGGGGGAGAGGAAGCTGTTCTCCGGGATCACCAGCTGCAGCCGCATCAGCAGCATCTCGACGACGGCGAGGAAGAGGAAGCCGAGCGAGGCGGAGATCAGGATCCGGCCGACGTCCTTGTGGTCGGCGCTGGTCGCCAGCTCGATCCAGCGCGGCCGCCGCCGCGGATAGCCGTCGATCACCAGCTCGGGACGGGGGCTCTGGCTCATGGGACTTCACCGCCCTCGATCAGGCCGACGACCCGTTCCTGGGCGGACTCGATGTCGGATTTCTGCTGTTCGACCCAGGCTTCGTATTCGTCCGGGGAGACGGCTTCGACCTCGGTCCGCATCGAGGCGTAGGCCTGGCCGGAGAGCGTCGCCGAGGCGCCGCCGTAGGTGCCTTCGTCGTCGGCGAGGAAGACGACGTCGTTGACCTTGCCGGGCACGGCGTCGCGCTTGCCGACGAGGTCGGGGACGTCCCAGGTGTGGATGACGTCGGTCGAGACCAGTTCGAGCTTGACCGCGGTGTCGACCGGGACGACGAGCTTGTAGTAGGAGAAGGCGCCGTTGGGGTAGTCGTAGCGCCACAGCCATTGCTGGCCGGTCGCCTTGATCGTCAGCGGCTCCGACTTCAGCGAGGCGAGGCCGGCAGAGCCGGTGCTGGGCGTCTCCCGCGCCTTGTCGGTGAAGACGATGCTGAGGACGAAGATGACGGCGGCGAAGGCGGTGAGGACGGCGCCGACGCGGAGCTGGCCGTGGCGGTCGTCGCGCCCGTGGCGCGGCTCGGTGCCCCGCTCGGCGCGGAAGCGGCGCACGGCGTAGATCAGGGCGACGTTGATCGCGACCACGACGATGACCGCGGCGACGAAGCCGATCCAGAGCAGGGTGTCGATCTGGTCAGTGCCAGGGGAGTGGGGCGCCAAAGCGCGGCCATTCTATTCACGCCGGGCGGCGCTGCGGCGGCTGGGTCGGTGGGCGCCCGTCCCGATCGCGGTGCCGGCTTCGTCCCAGTGGCGGCGCCCGCCCCTCCCGGTCCCGGCCCCCTACCTATACTCGCCGCCCCCATGAGGCGTCGCCCCACCTCATCACGCGCGCTCCGGCTCGCGGTCCGCGCGGGTGCAGGCGCCGCGGTGGGCGCAGCGATCGCCGTTCCTCTCGTCCGCCGCCGCCTCCGCATCCCCGCCCCGGCCACGATCGCGGTGTGCGCCGCCGGACCGCTGGCGCTGGCCGTGCTGGAGCCGCGTTCGAAGAAGCGCGACGTCGCCCTCTTCGCGCTGCAGATGTGGGCCTTCACCGTCGTCCACGAGATGCCCTACGACGATCCCGAGCGCCTGCGATCCCGCCTCCGCGCCCGCTACCCGATCGCCGTCGACCGCGCGATCGGCCGCGGCACCCTGCCCAACGTGCGCCTGCAGCGAGCGCTGGCGCGGCTGCCCCGGGTGGGGGCGATCGACCGCGTCCTCACCTGGACCCACTGGCTCTGGTTCATCGAGCCCTACCTGGCGCTGGCCACGATCCTCGTCCGCGACAACGACCGCTTCCCCCGCGCCGCCCGCCAGATGGCGGCCGTCTTCGACATCGGCTGCGCCGTCTACTTCGCGGTGCCGACGGCGCCGCCCTGGTGGTCCTCCGAACAGGGCCTGACCGGCGACGAGGTGCGGCGGATCATGGTCGAGGTCGGCGAACCGACCTGGGGCGATGCCTGGGAGCCGATGTACGAGGCGCTCGGCGGCAACCCCTGGGCGGCGATGCCATCGCTGCACTTCGCCACCTCGGTCTGCGCGGCGCTCTCGCTCTCGGAAGCCGGCAAGGTCGAGGGCGCGCTGGGCTGGGGATACGCGCTGACGCTCGGCTTCGGGCTCGTCTATCTGGGCGAGCACTACGTCACCGACCTTGCCGCCGGGGCGCTGCTGGTCGCGGTCGTGCGGCGCGGCGAGTCTTTGGCGGAACCTCTGGTCAGCGGCGTCAACGGAGCGCTTCAGCGTCTGGAGAGGATCGCCAGCGGGTAGCGTCTTAGTCGTGTCTGACGGAGATTCGGGTAACGGCAACCGGATCGTCGAGATGCCGCAGTTCACGACGCGGCGCGTGATCCAAATGCTCGTCCTTGTCCTGGTGCTGCTCGGCAGCATCTACTTCCTCTTCCCCAAGTTGGTCGGGTTGGGGGACGCGATGAGCAGGCTCGACGAGGCCGATCCGGTCTGGATCGGGATCGCGCTCGGCTTCAACGTCCTCGCCTACGCGACCTACATCGCCCTCTTCAAGGCGGTCGTCGGCGGCGACGCGCTGCGGCTGCGCTGGAGCGAGACCTACGAGATCAACATGGCCGGGGTTGCCGCGACGCTGCTCTTCTCCGCCGGCGGCGCCGGCGGCATCGCCCTCACCTACTGGGCGCTGCGCAAAGCGGGGATGCGACGCCGCGACGTCGCCCGCCGCATGGTCGCCTTCATCTCCCTCCACTACGCCTTCTACCCGATCGCCCTGATCATCTTCGGCGTGCTGCTGCGGACCGGGGTCCTCAACGGCGAGGACTCGATCGAGCTGACGATCATCCCGGCCGGCATCGCCGGGGTGCTGATCGTGCTCGGGGTGCTGATCGCGCTGATCCCCTCCGACATCGAGCAGCGGCTGACGCCGTTCGCCCACGGGGAGAAAGCGAAGTCGTTCCTCCACACCGCCGCCAAAGTGCCGGCGACCCTCGGCGAGGGCTTCCGCTTCGCGATCAGCCTCTTCACCCACCCACGCCAGGGTGGGCTGGCGGTGATCGGCGCCGCCGGCTTCTGGGCGGCCAGCATCGGCGTGCTCTGGGCCTCCTTCCACGCCTTCGGAGTCCACGTGCCGCTGGCGGTGGTCGTCCAGGGCTTCTTCCTCGGCATGGTCGCCAACCTCTTCCCGCTCGCCCCGGCCGGGGTCGGCGCCGTCGACGCCGGCATGATCGGCGCCTTCGTCCTCTTCGGCATCCCCGAGGAGACCGTCTTCCCGGCGGTCCTGATCTTCCGCCTGGTCGCTTTCTGGATGCCGATCCCACCCGGCATCGTCGCCTTCTTCCAGCTGCGCAAAACGGTCCACCGCTGGGAAATAGAGGGCCTGCCGATCGACCGCGGCGACGGTGCGACCTCGGAGCTGGAGCCGGCGATGGCGGGCTTCTCGCCGCCGCCTGCGGGAGAGTTGCCCGGAAGCCCTCAGGGGGATACTATAAAAAGTAAAGTATTAGACTCCGAGCGCGAAAAGATCGGGACGAAGAAGGTCGAGACGGAAGATGACTGAGGCGAAGAAGGTCGAGAACGTGATCATCATCGGCGGCGGACCCGCCGGCTACACGGCTGCGCTCTACACCGCCCGCGCCAACCTGGAGCCGCTCGTCTTCGAGGGCTTCCAGTGGGGTGGCCAGCTGCAGAACACGACCGATGTCGAGAACTACCCGGGCTACCCCGAGGGGATCATGGGCCCGGAGATGATGAGCCGGTTCCGCGCCCAGGCCGAGCGCTTCGGGACCCGCTTCGTCACCGACGACGTCGACCGCGTCGAGCTTTCCGACGGCGGCGTGCAGAAGGTCTTCCTCGGCGACGAGGAGCACCGCGCCAAGACCGTGATCCTGGCGATGGGGGCGGAGCCGAAGCGGCTCGGGATCCCCGGCGAGATGGAGCTCGGCGGCCGCGGCGTCTCCACCTGCGGCGTCTGCGACGGCGCCTTCTTCAAGGGCCACGAGGTGATCGTGATCGGCGGCGGCGACTCGGCGATGGAGGACTCGATCTTCATCTCGAAGTTCGCCGAGCACCTGACGATCGTCAACCGCCGCGACCAGTTCCGCGCCTCGAAGATCATGTTCGACCGCGCCCGCGAGAAGGAGAACATCGGCCTGAAGACGCCGTTCATCCCGGAGGAGTTCGTCGCCGGCGAGGACGGCAAGCTGGAGAAGATCCGCCTGCGCCACGCCGAGACCGGCGAGAGCGAGGAGATCGAGGCGACCGGCGCCTTCGTCGCGATCGGCCACACCCCCAAGTCCGAGATCGTCAAGGACCAGGTCGAGACCGACGAGGACGGCTACATCGTCACCGAGGCCGGCTCGACCCGGACCAACCTCGGCGGCGTCTTCGCCGTCGGCGACGTCGTCGACCACACCTACCGCCAGGCGGTCACCGCCGCCGGCACCGGCTGCATGGGCGCCCTCGACGCCGAGCGCTTCCTGCGCGACAGCCCGCCCCCGGTCGAGGCCCACTGGTTCCCCGGCGGCGAGCCGGCCGAGATCGCTCCCTAGCCCGGCTTCCGATACCCGCCGGCGCCGCTTCCCCTAGGCTGCGCCCGTGGGCGAGCGCGCTTCAAGCATCTTTCCGTTCGGGATCGCCGTGGTGCTGCCGCCGGCCGGGGTGATCCTCGGGCTGCTCAACCTGCAGCAGGGCGAAAAGGACCTGGGGGTCCGCCTGATCGTCGTCTCGCTGCTGGCGGCGATCGTCTGGGTGCTGCTCTTCGTCGGCTGACGGCCACCTGTGTATTTTCCGGGAACGGCCACGGAATGCACCCATCTCGACTCGGTCCACTACCTCGATCTTCCTGACGAGGTCGAGGGCTGCGAGGAGTGCCTCGCCGCCGAACTGATGATGAGGCTGGTCGGCGAGTAGCTCAGCGGCCCTTGAAGTCGGGCTCGCGCTTCTCGAGGAATGCCTGCGTTCCCTCGACCCGGTCCTCGGTCGCCATCGCCTGGTCGAACAGCTCGCGCTCGGTCCGCAGGCCGTCGCCGATGCCGTTCTCCTCGGCGGCGAGGATGGCGCGCTTGGCGAGGCGGGTGGCGATCGGCGGCCGCTCGGCGATCGTGCGGGCGAGCTCCAGCGCCTCGTTCTGGCAGTGCCCCTTCTTCACGACTTTGTTGACCAGGCCCCACATCGCGGCCATGCCGGCGTCGAAGTGGCGGCCGGTGAGCACGTACTCCATCGCCCGCTGCTTGCCGATCGCCCGGGTGAGGCGCTGGGTGCCGCCGCCGCCGGGGATGATCCCCAGCGTTATCTCCGGCTGACCGAAGCGGGCGGTTTCGTCGGCGACGATCGTGTCGCAGGCCATCGCCAGCTCGCAGCCGGCGCCGAGGGCGAAGCCGGTGACGGCGGCGACCAGCGGCTTCTCGATCGCCGCCAGCCGGGTCCAGAAGGCGGTGCCCTCGGGGTCGGAGGGGGCCTCCAGCGGCCGCTCGGCGAGGGCGCGGATGTCGGCCCCGGCGGCGAAGACCTGGTCGGAGCCGGCGATCACCATGGCGCGCACCGCGGGGTCGGCGTCGAAGCGCTCCAGCGCCTCGATCAGCTCGCCGCGCAGCTGTGGCGAGAGGGAGTTGCGGGTCTCCGGGCTGTTCAGCTGCAGCAGGGCGACGTGGAAGTCGTCGATCGAGGTCTCGACCAGGGCCACCATCAGCTCTCCTCGAAGGGGAGCATCGCGTTGACGCCGGTGGCGAGGCGGCCGATGATCAGCTTCTGGATCTGCGAGGTCCCCTCGTAGAGGGTGGTCACGCGGGCGTCGCGCAGGTAGCGCTCGACCGGGTAGTCGTCGACGTAGCCGGAGCCGCCGTGGACCTGGATCGCCAGGTTGGCGCACGCGACCGCCGACTCGGTCGCGTAGAGCTTCGCCACCGAGGTCTCCATCGTGTTCGGTTTGCCTTCGTCCTTGAGCACGCCGGCGCGCAGGACCAGCATCCGGCTGGCGTCGCGCTTGAGGATCATGTCGGCGATCATCTCCTGGACGAGCTGGAAGCGGGCGAGGGGGACGCCGAACTGCTTGCGCTCGGTGGCGTAGGCGACCGAGGCGTCGACGCAGCCGTCGCAGATGCCGACGCAGCCGGCGGCGACGCTGTAGCGGCCGTTGTCGAGCGCGCTCATCGCCAGCTTGAAGCCGTCGCCGACCTCGCCGAGCATCGCCTCCTCGCCGACCTCGACCCCGTCGAGCGAGATTTCGGCGGTGTCGGAGGAGCGCAGCCCGAGCTTGCCGTGGATCTCCTGCGTCGTGAAGCCGTCTGATGCCGTGGGAACGAGGAAGCAGGCGAGGCCGCGGTGCTTCTTGGCCGGGTCGGTCTGGGCGAAGATCAGCGCCACCTCGGAGAAGTTGCCGAGCGAGATCCACATCTTCTGGCCGCTGATCGACCAGCCGGAGTCGGTCTTGGTCGCGCGGGTGCGGAGGTTGGCGGCGTCGGAGCCGGTGTCGGGCTCGGTCAGGCCGAAGCAGCCGAGCGCCTCGCCGGAGCAGAGCCGCGGCAGCCAGGTCGCCTTCTGCTCCTCGCTGCCCCACCTCTCGATCGAGCCGGCGACCAGCGAGGCCTGCACGGAGACGACGGTGCGGGCGGAGGAGTCGGCGCGGCCGACCTGCTCGACGATCAGCCCGTAGCCGATGTAGTCGAGGCCGCGGCCGCCGTACCGTTCGGCGACCGGGGCGCCGAGGAAGCCGACCTCGCCCATCTTGCTCGCCAGCTCGCGGTCGAAGCGGGCGGCGCGGTCGTTGTCGCGGACGCGCGGCAGGATCTCGCGGTCGGCGAATTCGCGCGCCGCGTCGGAGATCAGCTTCTGCTCGTCGCTCAGCTGGAAGTCCATCTACCCCCTGTCCCTCCCTCTCGTGTTCAAAGCTCGCGGAGCTCGCGCCCG
Organism: uncultured Solirubrobacterales bacterium; assembly: GCA_963703585.1. Classification (GTDB taxonomy): domain Bacteria; phylum Actinomycetota; class Thermoleophilia; order Solirubrobacterales; family 70-9; genus VAYN01. The sequence continues at coordinate 43,379 of CAVPEX010000003.1, forward strand.
AGCGTCTGCGCGAAGGCCTCCTGCGCCTCGCGCGTGCGCGGGCCGGGCGCGGCGGGGAGCACGGTGTCGTCGATCGCGGCGACGGCCTGGATCTCCCGCGTGGTCGAGGCGAGGAAGGCCTCGCCGGCGGCGCGCAGGTCGTCGACGTGCCAGCTGCCCTCTTCGACGTGCATCGCCTTGATCAGGCGGTCGCGGGTGATCGACTCCAGCACTCCGTCGTCGAGCGCCGGGGTGCGCAGCTCGCCTTCGGGGGAGACCCAGAAGACGGTCGAGGTCGGCGGCTCCAGCACGGTGCCGTCGGGGCGGATCAGCACCGCCTCGTCGGCGCCGTGGCCTTTGGCGATGCGGCTGGCCTGCATGTTGGCGGCGTAGGAGAGTGACTTGACGCCGTTGAGGATCACCGTCGGGCAGTAGACGACGGTCGCCAGGCTGAGCGTCTCCGCGTGCACCGGGATCGGCTCGGTGGCGGCGATGCGGCGGCCGCCGCGGGTGACGATCAGCCGCAGCTGCCCGTCGATCGGGCCGGCCGCGGCCAGCAGCGCCTCGATCTCGCGCTCGAGCGCCTCGCGGTCGAACTCGAGCTCGATCGCGGTAGCCGAGCGAACCAGGCGGTCGAGGTGGTCGGGGAGGGCGAACGGCTTGCCCTCGTAGAGGCGGATCACCTCGAAAGCGCCGTCGCCGCGGTAGACCCCGTCGTCCTTGAGGCCGATCGTCGCCGCCGCGGTCGGCGTCACCGTGCCGTCGACGCTGGCCAGCTCTTCGAAGCCGTCGCTCACGGTTCGCGAGGCTACCCTTTATCCGTGCTGTTCGTTCTGGGGACGCTGGCGGTACTGGCTTTCATGATCGGCGCGCTGCTGATCGTCGGTCACTTTTACCCCGGCTCCTCCGCTGACCTGGTCGACTGGAAGCCGACCCGCTCGCCCGAGGTCGAGGTGCAGAACGAGATCGACGACGTGCGTCAGATGCTGGAGGCGCAGAACGAGATGCGCCGCCGCCGCGGCGCCCCGGAGCTGACCGAGGAGGAGCTCCACGCCGGCGTCGCCGAGGACGAGCGGCTGCGCCTGCGCGGCCGCGGCCCGCTCGAGAACGGCTAGAGAATTCTGGTGCGCCTTTTCCGGATGCTATTCACGGATAAGGCGCACCGATTTTCAGGCCGGGCGGCCGATTGGCGGGCGGCGCGGAGCGACGCGGCCTAGACTCGCCTGACTGTGGCCCGCGCGCTCATAGTCGGCTGCGGCTGCCGCGGCAGGTCGTTGGGGGAGCGGCTGCTGGCGGAGGGATGGGCGGTGCGCGGGACCAGCCGCCACGAGGAGGGGCTCGCCGCGATCGAGGCGGCCGGGATCGAGCCCGCCCTGGCCGACCCGGACCGGGTCGGGACGCTGATCGAGCTGGTCGGCGACGTCACCGTCGTCCTCCACCTGCTCGGCTCGGCGACGGGCGGGCCGGAGGAGCTGGCGGCGATCCATGGCCCGCGGCTGGAGCGGCTGATGGAACACCTCGTCGACACCCCGGTGCGGGGGGTCGTCTACGAGGCGACCGGCAGCGTTGAGGAGGGCGTGCTTGCGGCCGGCGCCGAGATCGTCCGCGCCGCCGGGCGAACCTGGCGGATTCCCTGCGCGGTGGTGGAAACCGAACCGATCGACGTGGAGCGATGGTCTGCGCGGATGAGGGATGCCGCGACGGAGGTGCTCTCGCCGGCCGGCAAGGTCAAATAGCTAAACTCGGATAGGAATTTAGGTAAATCTCGACGGAGACGCGAAGGAGCGATGGCGATGCAGCTTGGTGAGGTAGCACCCGATTTCGAGGCCGACACGACGCAGGGCCGGATCAGCTTCCACGACTGGATCGGCGACTCGTGGGCGGTCCTCTTCTCGCACCCCAAGGACTTCACGCCGGTCTGCACCACCGAGCTCGGCTACATGGCGAGGATCCAGCCGGAATTCGACAGCCGCAACGTGAAGATCATCGGCCTCTCGGTCGACCCGCTCGACAAGCACGAGGACTGGGCGAAGGACATCGAGGAGACGCAGGGGACGGCACCGAACTACCCGATCATCAGCGACGCCGACTTCAAGGTCTCCAAGCTCTACGGGATGCTCCCCGCCGACGTCTCCGGCGACGCCGCCGACCGCACCCCCGCCGACAACCAGACCGTGCGCAACGTCTTCGTCATCGGTCCCGACAAGAAGATCAAGCTGATCCTCGTCTACCCGATGACCACCGGGCGCAACTTCGACGAGGTGCTGCGGGTGATCGACTCGCTGCAGCTGACCGCGAAGCACAAGGTCGCGACCCCGGCGCAGTGGCAGCAGGGCGACGACGTGATCATCTCCGGCTCGGTCAAAGAGGACGAGGCGAAGGAGCTCTTCCCGGAAGGCTGGGAGCAGCCGAAGCCCTACATCCGCATCGTTCCCCAGCCGGGGAAGGAGAAAGTCTCGAGCTAGGAGGTTTCATGAGCTACGCGAAGGACGTCCTGGTCGAGACCGATTGGGTCGCCGAGCACCTCGGCGACGACTCGATCCGGATCGTCGAGGTCGACGAGAACCCCGCCCTCTACGCCGAGGGCCATATCCCTGGCGCGATCGGCTTCAACTGGAAGACCGACCTCCAGGACCAGGTCAAGCGCGACTTCCTCGGCCCCGAGGATTTCGCCGCCCTGATGGGCGGCCGCGGCATCTCCGACGACCACACCGTCGTCCTCTACGGCGACCGCAACAACTGGTTCGCCGCCTACACCTACTGGTACTTCCGCTACTACGGCCACGACAAGGTGAAGCTGGTCAACGGCCCGCGCGAGAAGTGGATCGCCGAGGGTCGCGAGACCAGCACCGAGGCGCCGTCCTGCCCCGCCGCGACCCTCACCGCGGCGCCGGGCGACGACTCGATTCGCGCCTTCCGCGACGAGGTCCGTGCCGCCCTCGGTGACGGCGCCAACCTGGTCGACGTGCGCAGCCCGCAGGAGTACTCGGGCGAGCTGATCGCAATGGCCGGCTACGAGCAGGAGGGCGCGCAGCGCGCCGGCCACATCCCCGGCGCCGCCTCGGTGCCCTGGGCGCAGGCGGTGAGGGAGGACGGCACCTTCAAGTCGGCCGAGGAGCTGCGCGAGCTCTACACCTCCAAGGGCGTCCTCTCCGAGGGCACCCCGGTGATCGCCTACTGCCGGATCGGCGAGCGCTCCGCCCACACCTGGTTCGTCCTGCACGAGCTGCTGGGCGAGGAGAGCGTCAAGAACTACGACGGCTCCTGGACCGAGTGGGGCAATCTCGTGGGCGTCCCGATCGAGAAGGACGTCTAGCCGAGGCGCTCCAGCAGGTCTCCGAGGATTCGTGCGGTGGCGCCCCAGATAAGGTGGCCTTCGACCTCGTAGGTGGGGGTGTGGATGGGGACGCCGCGGCGCAGCAGGCGGCGCATCGCGTAGTTCTCGCGCAGCAGCTGCAGCGAGAAGGTGAGGACGGTCTCGACCTCGGCCGGGTTCGGCTCCAGCTCGAGCTCGACGGGGTGGGGGATTCGGCCGACGAAGGGGTGGATGCGGTACCCGGTCACGAAGGTTCCCGTGGTCGGCAGTGCCTCGCCGAGCTCGACGACCGCGGGGTCGAGACCGATCTCCTCCTGTGCCTCGCGGATCGCGGTCGCGGCGAAATCGGCGTCGGCCTCGTCGCGCCGGCCGCCGGGGAAGGAGATCTCGCCGGCGTGGCGCCTCAGGTCCGCCCGCCGCTCGGTGAAGATCAGCCCGGGATCGTCCGGCCAGCCGTACAGCGGCAGCAGCACCGCGGCGTCGACCTCGTTCCTCATCTTCAGATGATGATCTGGACGGTGCCGCCGTCCACCGACCAGGCGGCGCCGCTGACGTAGGAGGCGCGCTCGGAGCAGAGGAAGACGATCGCCGAGGCGATCTCCTCGGGCTCGGCGAGGCGGCCGATCGGGCGCTTCGCCCCGGCGATCTCCAGCGCCTCCTCGCGATCCGCGGCGCCGACCAGCGGCTGCGACTGGTCGGCCATCCCGCCGGGCCGCATCCACATGTCCGATTTCGTCGGGCCGGGGCAGATCGCGTTGACGAGGACGCCGTGCTTGGCGTAGCGGTCGGCGAAGAGGCGGGAGAGCGAGAGCTCGGCCGCCTTGGCGACCGAGTAGTCGGCCATCGCGGCGGAGGGGCGCTTGCCGGAGGTCGAACAGACGTTGACGATGCGGCCCCAGCCGCGCTCGACCATGCCCGGGACCGCCGCCCGCATCGCCCGCAGCGGCGCCATCACGTTGATCTCGTACTGGGCGCGCCAGTCCTCCTCGGGGACGTCGTCGAGGTCGCGCCAGCTGGCGAAGCCGGCGTTGTTGACGAGGACGTCGAGCCCGCCGAGGTACTCGCTCGCGGTGGCCAGCATGCGCTCGCCGGCGGCGGCTTCGGTGACGTCGAGGGCGAGGATCGCGGCCCGCCCCCCGGCCGGCACGCCGGCACCGTCGGCCTCTTCCTGGACCTCGCGCAGCCGCCCCTCGTCGCGGCCGACGAGGAGCACACCGGCGCCCTCGGCGCACAGCTGCAGCGCCGTCTCGCGGCCGATGCCGCGGCTGGCGCCGGTGACGACGCAGGCGCGGCCGGCCAGCCCGAGGTTCATCTAGAGGCTCTCCACCTGCTCGGAGACGGTGACCGGGACCTCGCCGGCGAGGACCCTGTGGACGGGGCACCTGCGGGCGATCGCGACCAGGCGCTGGCGCTGCTCCTCGCTGAGCCCAGCCGGCAGGCGCAGCTTCACCTCGAAGGAGGTCGGCGTCGCCTTCTCGATCGTCGTCTCGACCTCGACCTCGAGCGGGCCGAGGTCCCAGCCTTTGCGCTCGGCGTAGAGCTCCATCGTGATCGCGGTGCAGCCGGCGAGGCTGCCGGCGAGCAGCCGGGTCGGCCGCGGGCCGAGGTCGTGCCCGCCCAGCTCGGGCGGCTCGTCGACGACCACGGTGTGGCCTTCCATCTCGACCTCGTGCGCGAAGGCGTCGGTGCGGCGGGCGACGACCTTCATCGGGGCTTGTTCCTGTCCCGGCCTTCGAACAGGACCGGATCCTCGACGTCGGCGAAGCGGGCCATCGCGAAGGCGAGGTCGGAGGCGCGGTTGACGAAGTGGATCACGGTGTCGCGGCTCAGCTCGCCGGCCTCCTTCAGCTCGGAGATGCGGCGCTCGGCGCGGCGGATCACGGTGCGGGCGACGTCGAGCTGGGCGGAGAGCTGGTTGCCGCCGGGGATGACGAACTTCGGCGGCAGGTCGACCTCGGCCATGTAGCGGTCGATCAGGGTCTCGAGCTCGGCGACCATCGCCTCGGTGGTGCGGCTGACCCCGTCTTCGAGCCGCTCCGCCGCCTGCGGCGAGGTCGCCAGCTCGGCGCCGGCGATGTAGATGCCGTCCTGCAGGCGGAGGATGTCGGCGGCCAGCGCGGCTTGCTCGGGGCCGCAGAGGGCGCGCGCGGCGCCGAGCTGGGAGCAGGCCTCGTCGAGGGTGCCGTAGGCGTCGGTGCGGCCGTGGTGCTTGGGGACGCGGCCGCCGTACCAGAGCGAGGTGGTGCCGTCGTCGCCCTTCTTGGTGTAGATCTTGACCACTAGAGGGTCATCCTACGCGCGGCGGGCGCGCTACCCGACGGGGTTGAAGACGAAGCCCGTCATCACCTTGGGGAAGAAGTAGGTGGACTTCGGCGGCATGTTCTCGTCGGTCTCGGCGACGGCGCGCACCTGCTCGACCGGGACCGGGCGCTGGATGAATGCGACGTCGTAGGGGCCGTCGTCGACCATGGCCAGCGCGGCGGGGACGCTCTTGGCGTATTCGAGGCCGCGGCGCTCGTCGATGTCGTGGCCGCTCATCCCCGCCAGGTCCTTGAGCACCAGGGTCTCGAGGATCGCCGAGTCGAGGCGGCGGTATGCCTCGGGCTTGCCGGCGAGCAGGCGGTCGAGCTCGGCGGTGTCCTTGAGGCGCAGCCGGTAGGCCTGGCGGTGGAAGCTGTCGTAGAGGCCGAAGACGCCGACGCCCTCCTCGCCGGCGGGGTCGATGCCGTCGCGGTCGACCTCGGTCACCTCGAAGATCTCGCGCAGCCCGCCGCCCAGACGCTGCTGGCGCTCCGGGTCCTCGGCGAAGCCGGAGAGCAGGCGGTGGGTGGGGAAGACGGTGAGGCCGGGGTCGTCGAGCCCGGTCAGCGCCATCAGCGTGTAGTTGTGCGGGCCCTCGCCGCCGACCTCGTCGCGGTAGGCGCGGGCGGTCTCGTAACGGTGGTGGCCGTCGGCGATCAGCAGCTGGGCGCCGGCGAGGCGCTCGGTTACCGCCTCGAGGATGGCCGGGTCGGCGACCCGCCAGACGCGGTTGACGGTGCCGTCCTCGTCGGTCGCCTCGCCCCAGGGCTCGCCCTGGACGGCGGGCTCGACCAGCGGCCAGGCGTCCTCGGTGCTGAGCGAGAAGATCGGCGAGAGGTTGAGCAGCGTCGCCCGGGTCAGCTCCAGCCGGTCGAGCAGCGGGCCGGGGTGGGTGCGCTCGTGGGGCCGGACGGTGCCGGTCTCGTAGTCCTCGACCCGGACCCGGGCGAGGATGCCGTGGCGGCTGTAGGAGTTGCCGTTGGGGGCGGTGTAGTCCTGGGTCAGGGCCCAGATCGCCGGCTCGGAATCGACGACCAGCACCCCCTCGGCGCGCCAGGCGTCGATCGTCCGCGCCGCCTCCTCGTAGGGATCCCCCGCCGGTTCGCTCGCCGGATCGGCGGGGTCGAACGGTTTCGGCAGGTCGATCGCGACGGCGTTGTAGGGCGAGCGCTCCAGCAGCCGCGCCCGCCCGGCGGCGTCGATCACGTCGTAGGGCGGCGCCGCGACGGCGTCGAGCGAGCCGACTTTGGCGAGGTCGTAGTGGAGGGCCTTGAGGGGGCGGACATCTGCCATCGGCTGAAAGCTAACCGCTCGGGGCGTCCGATGGTCTTGCGAACATATGTGTGGGGTATCTGCTTCGCTCCAGTAGACTCGAAACGCAGTGGAGGCGCCGCACGAAGGCGGGCAGGGAGAGGACCGGCCCAGGGCAGGCCGGGACTACCCACGCGACTGGCCGGAGTTCCAACGCTTCTTCCCCGACGAGCGGGCATGCCTGGAGTACCTGGAACGGCTGCGCTGGCCCCAGGGCTTCCGCTGTCCCGCCTGCGGCTCGAAGGAGGGCTGGCGCACCAAGCGCGACCTCTGGGTCTGCCGAGCCTGCGAGCGCCAGACCTCGGCGACCGCCGGCACCCTGTTCGCCGGCACCCGCACCCCGCTGCTGAACTGGTTCGCGGCGATCTGGCAGCTGGTCTCCCAAAAGCAGGGAATGTCGGCGCTCGGCCTCAAGCGGGCGATGGGCCTGGGCTCCTATGAGACCGCCTGGGCCCACCTGCACAAGCTGCGCCGGGCGATGGTCCGCCCCGGCCGCGAGCCCCTGGACGGGCTGGTCGAAGTCGACGAGGCCTACGTGGGCGGGCGCGATATCGACACCGATGGCCGCCAAACGGCCGAGAAGTCGATCGTGATCTGCGCAGTGGAGGTGCGTCGCGGAGTGCGGGAGTCCGCGGGGCGGATCCGGCTGAGCCGACTGGACCGGGCAAGCAAGCCCGCGCTGGAGGGGTTCGTCTGCGAGGCGGTGGCGGCGGGTGGTCAGGTCAGGACCGACGGCTGGAACCTCTATGCCGGCCTGCCCCGGCTCGGCTACCGCCACGACCCGGTCAACGTCTCGCGCAGCGGCCAGCCCGCCTCCGCCTCGATGCCCCACGTGCACCGCGTCTTCGCCCTGCTCAAGCGCTGGCTGCTGGGCACCCACCAGGGCTCCGTGCAGCCCCACCAGCTCGACTACTACCTCGACGAGTTCAGCTTCCGCTTCAACCGTCGTCGCTCGCGCTATCCCGGCCTGCTCTTCTACCGGCTGCTGCAGGAGGCCGTCCAGACCGAGCCGATCCCGCTCAAGCGGATCCTCGGCGGCGAGCAGGGGCGGAAAGGAACGGGGCGCTCAGGCCGAGGTTAGGCGTCAACTGGAGCGAAGCAGATACCCCACACATACTGTTCGACCTGGGTAGACTCGGACGTGGTGCCTGCCTCTGACCGAATCGTCATCTCCGGCGCGCGTGAGCACAACCTCAAGGACGTCGACCTCGAGCTGCCGCGTGACGCGCTGATCGTCATCACCGGGCTCTCCGGCTCCGGCAAGTCGAGCCTTGCCTTCGACACGATCTACGCCGAGGGGCAGCGGCGCTACGTCGAGTCGCTGTCGTCCTACGCGCGCCAGTTCCTCGGCCTGATGGAGAAGCCCGACGTCGACTCGATCGAGGGGCTCTCGCCGGCGATCTCGATCGACCAGAAGACGACCTCGCGCAACCCGCGCTCGACGGTCGGCACGGTCACCGAGATCTACGACTACCTGCGGCTGCTCTGGGCGCGGATCGGCGTCCCGCACTGCCACGAGTGCGGCGAGGAGATCACCGGCCAGACCCAGGAGCAGATCGTCGACCGGTTGATGACCCTGGAGGACGGGACCAAGTTCGTGGTGATGGCCCCGGTCGTCCGCGGCCGCAAAGGCGAGTACGGGAAATTGCTGGAGCAGATGCGGCTGAAGGGATACTCGCGGGTCAAGGTCAACGGCGAGCTGCGCCGGCTCGACGAGGAGATCGTCCTCGACAAGAAGTTCAAACACGACGTCTCCGTCGTCGTCGACCGGCTGGTGATGAAATCGGAGCTGCGGCGCCGGCTCTCGGAGTCGGTCGAGGCCGCCGCCGGCCTCGCCGCCGGGCTGATCGAAGTCGAGATCATCGACGGTCCCAAGTCCGCCGGCGGCGGAAGCGAAGCTGAGCACGCCGGCGTGATGTTGTTCTCCGAGCAGTTCGCCTGCCTCAGCT
>CAVPEX010000004.1:0-10170 GCA_963703585.1 uncultured Solirubrobacterales bacterium
TCGCCCTGCACGCCGCCCAGCTGCGCGACGGTCTCCGGGAGAGGGGCACCCGAGCCCCACACCCACCCCCGCTATGCCCCCCGAGCCGCCTCGAGCGCCCGTGCCAGGTCCTCCGGCAGCCCCGACTCAAAGCTCATCCGCTGCCCCGAGACCGGGTGATCGAAGGCGAGGCGGTGGGCGTGGAGGAACTGGCGCTGGAGGCCGTATCGCATGGCGCCGCCGTAGGTGGCGTCGCCGGTGAGGGGGTGGCCGATGGCGGCGAAGTGGGCGCGGATCTGGTGCGTGCGGCCGGTCTCCAGCCGCGCCTCCAGGTAGGTCTCCCGCGCCAGCAGCTCCAGCACCGTGAAGTGGGTCCGGGCCTGGCGCGAGGCCGCGCCGGAGACGGCCATGCGGTGGCGCTGGCGGGAGGCTCTGCCGATCGGGGCGTCGATCGTGCCGGTGCGCGAGGCGAGGCGGCCGCCGGCGAGGGCGAGGTAGATCCGTTCCACCTCGCGCTGCTGGACCTGCGCCTGCAGGGCAGCATGGGCCGCCTCGGTGCGAGCGACGACGAGCAGGCCGCTGGTGCCCTTGTCGAGGCGGTGGACGATCCCCGGCCGCTCCGGGTCGCCGCCGCCGAGGATCTCCCCCAGCTCGCTGACCAGGGTCGGCCCGGTGTGCGACGGCGCCGGGTGGACCACCAGCCCGGCCGGCTTGTCGACGACGGCCAGCGCCTCGTCGAGGTGGACGATCCGCAACTCGGGACCGGGCCCCTCAGGCATCCGCCTGCTCCCGGCCGGCCGCGCCGTCCCGCTCGGCGTCACGCAGGTAGATCCAGACCAGCAGGATCACGCCGGCGGTGATCGCGACGTCGGCGAGGTTGAAGGGCGGCCAGGGCGGCAGGTCGATGAAGTCGGTGACCGCGTCGGCGCGGACGCGGTCGGCGAGGTTGCCGAGGGCGCCGCCGGCGAGCAGGCCGGTGGCGATCCACATCCCCGGCCGGGTCGGGTTGCGCGAGAACAGGTAGCCGACGACGCCGAGCGCCGCCAGCGTGACCAGGACCAGCGGCGCGCCGGCGCCGCCGGCGATCCCGAAGGCGACGCCGCGGTTGTGGGTCAGCGTCAGCTCGAGTGGGCCGAGCACCTCGATCTGCTCGCCGATCGTGACGTGGGCCTCGATCGCGGCCTTGGCCGCCTGGTCGGCGATGACCACGAGCCCGCAGAGGGCGCCGGTGAGGCACCAGGCGCGGGTGGCTCGAGCGCTCACCCTCGGATCAGGCCGACGACGACCGCCCGCACCACGAGGAGCACGATGACCCCCACCATCGGGCTGAGGTCGAGCGCGAAGCCGCCGCCCCCGATCGGCCGGATGAAGCGCCGGAAGACGTTCAGGTACGGATTGGTCGTGTCGGTGATGAAGTCGAGCAGCGAGCGCAGCCAGGGCCGGTAGGGCATCCGCGGCACGTAGGAGATGAGGATGTTGGCGAAGATCAGGGCGAGGTAGACGATGAAGACCGCGCTGACGTAGTCGGCGACGTCGCCGCGAGTGATCGCGGCCAGCGGCGCGGTCATCGCCGCATCCTCTCCAGCGAGGCCTCGACCGCCGCCTCGAAGGCGCGGCGGGCGCCTTCGCGGTCGAGCGCTTCCAGGCCCGCTTCGGTGCTGCCGCCGGGCGAGGTGACCGCCTTGCGGACGTCGGCCGGGTGGCGGATCCGCAGCAGCTCCGCCGTCCCCCCCGTCGTCTCCACCACCAGCTCGCGGGCGAGCTCCGCGTCGAGCCCGGCGGCGGCGGCGGCGTCGGCCAGCGCCTCCACCGCCAGCGCCAGGTAGGCGGGCGCGCAGCCCATGATCGCCGTCGCCTCGTCGAAGTCCTCGTCGGCGAGGTCGACCACGTGGCCGAGGACGGCGAGCTTGGCGCGCACCTCCCCGGAGGCCTCGCCGGCGACGCAGAGCACCCCCTTGCGGACCTCGACGCCGACGTTCGGCATCACCCGCAGGACCGCGGCCTCGGGGAAGGCGGCGCGCAGCCGCTGCAGCGGCTGCGCAGCGAGGATCGAGACGACGCTGCGGGCGGCGCCGAGCTGCGGCGCGACCTCCTCCAGCATCGCCGGCTTGACCGCGAGGACCACCAGGTCGGCGCGCTCGGCGATCTCGGCGTTGCCGACCGCCTCACCGCCCAGCTCCGCCGCGAGCGCCGCGGCGCGGCCCGAGCCGCTGTCGGAGAAGAGCATCCCCTCGACCGCTCCGGCCCAGCCGCGGGCCATCGCGGCGGCCATGTTCCCGGAGCCGATGAAACCGACGATCATGGCCCGGGAGACTATCCCCGGGCCATGATCGCCACTGCCGAGGCGGCTCGGTTAGGACTGGTTGAAGAAGCCCTTGTCGATCAGCCTCGCCTTTTCCTCGGCGGAGACCTCGACGTTGCGCGGGGTCAGCAGGAACATCTTCTCGGCGATCCGCTGCATGCCGCCGTCGAGCGCGTAGGTGAGGCCGGAGCAGAAGTCGATCATCCGCTTCGAGAGCTCGTGATCGGCGGTCTGCAGGTTGAGGATCACCGGCACCGACCGTTTGAACTGGTCGGCGACCTGCTGGGCGTCGTTGAAGTTGCGCGGGATCACCAGGTGGACCTGGATGTCGCCGCCGTTGCCGACCGGGCGCAGCGTGCGGGTGCGGCTGGCGGCGATCGGCTCGTCGTCGGCGAAGATGTCGTCGATCTCGTCGCGCCGGGCGCGGCGCGAGGTCGGCAGGCGGCGGACCGAGCCCTGGTCGCGTTCGCGCCGGGCCTCGAAGACTTCCTCGGTGCCGGTCTCCGGCTCGAATTCGTCCTCGTATTCGGGACCGTAGTCGTGATCCTCGGCGAGGCCGAAGTAGACCAACGCTCTATGCCAGGTATCTCTCAGGGCCATCTGTATCGCGTGATTCGGCCTGCGGGGGCCGAGTCCTCCACCGGATGCAGCCAGATTAGCGCCGTTTCACACAAAGAGCGTGGTGCCCAGGCGGATGATCGTCGCCCCCTCCTCGACCGCGATCCGCCAGTCCTGGGAGGTCCCCATCGAGAGCCGCCCCAGCCCGTGGGCGGCGGCCAGCTCGGCGAGGCGGGCGAAGTAGGGACGCGAGGCCTCCGGGTCCTCGCTGAAGGGCGGCATCGTCATCAGCCCGCCGACGCGGACCGGGCAGCGCGCGAGGAACTCGCCCAGATCCGCCGGCGCCACTCCCCCCTTGCCCTCCTCGCCGCTGACGTTGACCTCGACCAGGACCTCGGTCTCCGGCGTGCCGTGCCTGCCCAGCTCGCGCAGGACCGAGTCGGTGGCGACCGAGTGGATCAGCCGGCAGAGGGGAAGTATCTGCTTCAGCTTGCGGCTCTGCAGGTTGCCGATGAAGTCCCACTCGAAGGCGTCGCCCCAGCGCTCGTGCTTGGCGGCGAGGTCCTGCTGGCGGTTCTCGCCGATGAGGCGGACGCCGGCCTCGGCCAGCGTCCCCATCTCCTCCAGCGGCACGTACTTGGTGGCGGCGAGCACCTCCACCCCCTCCCCCACGACCTCGCGCACGCGCTCCAGGTTGGCGGCGACCTTGACCGCGTCGATGCCGTGGATCAAGTTCGCCATCAGGCCGGCGCCCCCGGCGTCGGCGCCGCCGCGGCGGGGGGCTCGCCGAGCCAGACCAGGCCTGCCTGGCGGCCCGTCCTGCCGGCGTCGCGGCGGTGGGAGAAGAACAGCTCGCGCTCGCAGCTCGTGCAGAGGCCCGCCGCCTCCACCCGCTCGACGCCGGCCTCGGCCAGCAGCCGCCGCGCCACCTCCGGCAGGTCGAGCCGGGGAAGGGCCGAGACGCCGACGCCGCCTGCGGAGACCGGTCCGGCCGTCGCGATCCCCTCGCCCAGCCCGGCGAAGGCGCCGAGGACCTCCGTGCCGACCTCGTAGCAGCAGGGACCGATGCCGGGGCCGATCGCGGCGTCGGTGGCGCCCACGGCCGCGGCGCCGGCGGCGACGATCCCGCCGGCCAGCCCGCGCCAGCCGCAGTGCAGCATCGCCACGCCCCCGGGCCCGCGCAGGGCGACCGGCAGGCAATCGGCGACGAAGACGAGCGCGGCAACGCCGGGCTCGGCGACCACCTGCCCGTCGACCTCCTGGAGGGCAGCCGGATTCCGCAGCGCCTTATCCGCGCCATTCGCGGAAAAGGCGCACCGCTGTGGGCCGACCGCGGTTGCCAGCTCGCTGCCGTGGACCTGGCGGCCGAAGGCGACGCGATCCCCGGCGATTCCGAGCGCGCCGACCAGCCGGCGCCGGTTCTCCTCGACGGCGGCCGGCTCGTCGTCGGTGAGGAGGCCGATGTTGAGGCTGTCGAAGGGCGGCTCGCCGACCCCGCCGAGGCGGGTGCTGAAGGCGACGGTGGCGCCGCCGAGGTCGGCCTCGAGCCACCGCACGCCGTCGCGTTCGCGCCACTCCATGGGCGAAACCATATGGAAGGGCGGAGATTGCGCAGCGGTGGCATCTGGTCGCCCGCCGCTGCGGCCGCGCCGGGCGCGGCGGCCTGCCGTCAGGCCTCCCGCGCCGCCGCGAGCGCGGCGGCGAGCTCCTCCTCGCGGCCGCTGACCTCGCCGTCGAGCCGCTTGCGCAGGGCGACGTCGAGGCCGCGCCCGAGCGCCGGCCCCTGCGGCACCCCGGCGGCGAGCAGGTCCTCCCCGTCGATCTCGAGGGCGACCGCGCGCCACTCGCCGAGGTAGGGATCGAGCCACTCGGCGCCCAGCGCCCGCGCCAGGGCCAGCTCGACCGGGGAGCGGCCACGGGCCAGGTCGACCGCCTCGGAGGGCCGCCGCGGCCGCGCCGCCGCGAGCACCGCCTCCTCCCCGGCCGGGCCGAGGGCGGCGGCGAGCACCGCCGAGCCGCGGTCGACCTCGTCCTCCCAGGGCGCGCGCCGGAGCAGCTCGACGATCGCGGCCGCCAGCTCGACGCCCTGGGGGCGCAGCTCGACCAGCCCCCACTCCGCCAGCAGCTCGAACCCGTGCGGTGCGCTCGCTTCGGCGGCGAGGCGGCGCAGCTCGGCCAGGCGCCGGTCGGCCGAGACGGCGCCCAGGTCCGTCGCCCGCAGCAGCGCCTCGGTCCCGGGCTCGAGGGCGAAGCCGAAGCGCGCCGCGTAGCGGGCGGCGCGGATCGCCCGGGTCGGGTCGTCGAGGAAGGAGCGCTCGTGCAGCACCCGCAGCAGTCCGCGGGCGAGGTCCTCGCGGCCGCCGTGGGGGTCGATCAGCGCCGGCTCGCCGCGCAGCGGCACCGCCATCGCGTTGATCGTGAAGTCGCGGCGGCCGAGGTCGGCCTCGATCATCTCGGCCGCCGCCACCACCGGCAGCGCCCCCGGCTCCGGGTAGGTCTCCGTCCGCGCCGTGGCGATGTCGACCTCGTGCCCGCCCAGCTCGACCTTGGCGGTGGCGAAGCGCTCGTGCTCGGCGAGCGGCACCCCGAGGGCACGCGCCAGCGCGGCGGCGTCGCCGACCACGACGACGTCGATGTCGGCGCGTCCGTGGCCGAGCAGCTGGTCGCGGACGGCACCGCCGACCAGGTAGACGGGGTCGCTCGTCGCCGCCGCGATCCGGCCCAGCTCAGGATGGGCGCTTCGCAGCGCCTCGACGACGCTCTCGGACGTCCGCTCGCTCATGTGCGGCGAGGTTAAAGGCGGACCGGGATGCCGTCGGCGGCGAGGCGCTCCTTCGCTTCGCGCACGGTGTGCTGGCCGTAGTGGAAGATCGAGGCGCAGAGCACGGCGTCGGCGCCGCCCTCGGCGATCGCCTCGCTGAGGTGGGCGAGCTCGCCGGCGCCGCCGGAGGCGATCACCGGCACCGGCACCGCGTCGGCGACGGCCCGGGTCAGCTCGATGTCGTAGCCGTCGCTGGTGCCGTCGCGGTCCATGCTGGTCAGCAGCACCTCGCCGGCGCCGAGGTCGACGGCCTCTTCGGCCCAGCCGACCGCGTCGTGCCCCTCGACCCTGGTGCGACCGCCGTGGACGTAGACGCCCCACCCCGCCTCCTCGCGCTTGGCGTCGATCGCGATCACCACGCACTGGGCGCCGAACTGGTCCGCCAGCTCGCCCAGCAGCGCCGGCCTCGCCAGCGCCGCCGAGTTGACCGAGACCTTGTCGGCGCCGGCGTCGAGCACCGCCTGGGCGTCCTCGACCGAGCGGATGCCGCCGCCGATCGTGAAGGGGATGAAGACGTTGTCGGCGGTGCGCCGGGCCAGCTCGACGATCGTGTCGCGCTTCTCGTGCGAGGCGGTGATGTCGAGGAAGACGAGCTCGTCGGCGCCCTCGGCGTCGTAGCGCTCGGCCAGCTCGACCGGGTCGCCGGCGTCGCGCAGCCCGACGAAGTTCGTCCCCTTGACGACACGCCCGGCGTCGACGTCGAGGCAGGGAATAACCCGTTTCAGCACCATGCGCTCAGGTTAGGGCGGCGATGGCTTGGGCGACGGTGAGGCGGCGCTCGTAGAGGGCGCGGCCGACGATCGCCCCCTCGACGTTGGGCGCCGCCTCGCGGGCGAGCGCCTCCAGGTGGGAGAGGTCGCCGACGCCGCCGGAGGCGATCACCGAGGCCGGGGTTGCGGCGGCGATGCGGTTGAGCTCGCCGAGCGCCGGCCCGGCCATCGTCCCGTCGACCTCGATCGCGGTGCAGAGGAAGCGCCGCACGCCGCGCTCGCTGAGCGAGGCGACCGCGTCGGCGACGTCGACGTCGCCGGTCTCGGTCCAGCCGGAGAGCGAGACCTTGCCCTCGCGGGCGTCGACGGAGACGACCACGCGCTCGCCGTGGCGGGCCAGCATTCGCTCGAGGAAGGCGGGGTCGCGCAGCGCCGCGGTCCCGATCACGACCCGCTCCGCCCCCGCCCGCAGCACCGCCGCGACGGACTCCTCCTCGCGCAGCCCGCCGCCGACCTGGATCGGGCACGGCACCGCGTCGGCGATGCGCTGAATCGCGTCGAGGTTCCGCGGCGCCCCCGCCTTGGCGCCGTCGAGGTCGACGACGTGGAGGAACTCGGCGCCTTCCCCGGCCCAGCGCAGGGCGGCGTCGACCGGGTCGGCGTCGTAGGTCGTCTCGCGCGCGTAGTCCCCTTCGAGCAGGCGCACGGCCTTGCCGCCGCGGATGTCGATCGCCGGGTAGAGCAGCACCGCTCGGCGCGCCTAGGCCGGCACGGAGGCGCAGATCCCGGCGAAGTTGGAGAGCAGCCGCAGGCCCGCCGCGCTCGACTTCTCGGGGTGGAACTGGACGCCGAAGACGTTGCCGCTCTCCGTCGCGCAGGCGAAGCGACTGCCGTAGGCGGCGGTCCCCAGCAGCTCCGCCTGCCGCGGCCGCGGCGCGAAGGAGTGGACGAAGTAGAAGGGCGTCTCCGACTCGATCCCCTCGGCCAGGCGCGACTCGCGCTCCCAGCGCACCGGCGACCAGCCGATGTGCGGGACCTTGAGGCCCTCCGCATCCAGCTCGGCGACGGGGCCCGGGAGCAGCCCGAGCCCGGGTGCGCCGCCCAGCTCGGTGGTCGAGTCGAAGAGCAGCTGCAGGCCGAGGCAGATCCCGAGGATCGGCACGCCGGCCTCGCGGCGCTCGGCGATCAGCTCGTCGAGGCCGAGCGCGGAGATCCGCTCCATCGCCCGCGGGAAGGCGCCGACGCCGGGCAGGATGACGCCGTCGGCGGCGCGCACCTCGGCCTCGTCGCGGCTGATCGTCGCCGTCGCGCCGACGTGCTCGAGCGCCTTCTCGACCGAGCGCAGGTTGCCCATCCCGTAATCGAGGATCGCGATCCGCGCCGTCACCGGCTCAGCGTCCCCTTGGTCGAGGGCACGCCGCTCTCCTCCGGGTCGATCGAGACGGCGACGCGGAGGGCGCGGGCGAAGGCCTTGAAGCAGGCCTCGATCATGTGGTGCGCGTTGGTCCCGTAGCGGACCGAGACGTGCAGGGTCATCTTCGCGTTGTTGGCGACGGCGCGGAGGAACTCCTCCGCCAGCTCGGTGTCGAAGCCGGCGATCGAGGTCGCCGGCAGGTCGGCGTCGAAGTGACAGAACGGCCGCCCGGAGATGTCGATCGCGCACTCGGCCAGCGACTCGTCCATCGGCACCACGGCCGAGCCGTAGCGGCGAATCCCGGCGCGGTCCCCGAGCGCCTCGTCGAGCGCCTGGCCGAGGACGATGCCGACGTCCTCCACCGTGTGGTGGGCGCCGGTCTCGAGGTCGCCGCTCGCCTCCACCACGAGCCCGAGCCGGCCGTGGCGGGCGAGCAGGTCGAGCATGTGGTCGAGGAAGCCGACCCCGGTGGCGGCGCTGGCGGCGCCACCGTCGAGGTCGAGACTCAGCTTGATCTGCGTCTCGGCGGTGCTGCGCTCCTTGTTCGCGCTCCTGCTCATCGCCTAATCATCGCGGACTCGCCGTGGACGGGGAAGCCCTCGGCGCCGGCGAGGGTCTCGACGTGCGGCGCCAGGGCCGCCGCCGCCTCGGCGCCGATCTCGACCGTGGCGATGCGACGGCGGAAGGCGCCGGGGCCGAGCGGCCCCGAGAAGCGACCGGCGCCGCCGGTCGGCAGCACGTGGTTGGAGCCGGCGACGTAGTCACCGAAGGCGGTGGCGCCGTGGCGGCCGGCGAAGACGCAGCCCGCCGTCGTCACCCGGTCGGCGAGCAGCGCCGCGTCCTCCTCCAGCAGCTCCAGGTGCTCCGGCGCGTAGGCGTTGGCGAGGTCTATCGCGTCGCTGAGGTCGGGGACCTGGACCAGCGCCAGCGGCGCCTCGCCGACCGCGGGGCGGGCCGCGGCGGCGCCCTCGGTGGCAGCAGCCACGGCCTCCAATACGTGCTCCTCGACGGCGACCGCGACCAGCGGGCTGTCGTCTCCGTGCTCGGCCTGCGAGCAGAGGTCGAGCGCCGCCCACTCGGGGTCGGTGTCGTGCCCGGCGACGACCATCAGCTCCGAGGGCCCGGCCAGCGAGTCGATCCCGACCGTGCCGTAGACGGCGCGCTTGGCCTCCCGCACCCAGGCGTTGCCGGGGCCGGCGATGACGTCGACGGGGGCGATCGTCTCGGTCCCGTAGGCGAGCGCGAAGATCGCCTGGGCGCCGCCCATCGCGTAGATCTCCTCGACCTCGCAGAGCGCCGCGGCGGCGAGGACGAGCGGGTTCAGCTGCCCGTCGGGGCCCGGCGGCGAGGCCAGCGCGACCCGCTCGACGCCGGCGGCGCGGGCGGGGATCGCGCACATCAGGACGCTGGAGGGGTAGGCGGCGCGGCCGCCCGGCGCGTAGACGCCGGCGGCGCCGACCGCGACCTCGCGGACGGTCACCCGCTGCCCCTGCGGCAGCTCCACCTCGCGCGGCTCGCTCAGCTGCGCCCGGGCGACGGCGCGGACGTTCTCGGCGGCGAGGTCGAGCGCCGCCCGCAGCCGCGGGTCGAGCGCGGCGAGCGCCGCGTCGGCGAGTCCGGGATCGACCCGCAGCGAGTCGCGCGCGGCCTCGGTCGCGTCGAAGCGGTTGGTGAGCTCGAGAACCTCGGCCTCGCGGGCACGCAGCGGCGCCCCCGACTCGGCGGCGCCGACGACCCGGTCGAGGATCCCGACCACGTCGACCTGCTCGGCCAGGGAGGACGACCACGCGCGCATCGCCCCGGCGGTCGCCCCCGCCCCCTCCCACTCGAAGCGCCGCGCCCTCATCGCGCGCTCGCCTCGCGCAGGCGCGCGGTCAGCTCGTCGACCTCGGTCGCGCGCAGCTTGTGGGCGACGCGGTTGGCGACGAAGCGGGCGCTGCACTCGACGATCGCCTCGCGCACCTCGAGGTCGTTCTCCTCCAGGGTGCGGCCGGTGGCGACGAGGTCGACGATGCCGTCGCCGAGCCCGATCAGCGGCGCCAGCTCGACCGAGCCCTTGACCTCGATCACTTCCACCTGCCGGCCGGTCGATTCGAAGTGGCGCTCGGCGATCCGCGGGTACTTGGTCGCGATCCGCATCATTCCCAGCCGCCGCTGCGCCTCTCCCAGCCGGGTGTCCCCCACGCGGCCGGCGAGGACCATGCGGCAGCGGCCGTAGCCGAGGTCGAGCAGCTCGTAGACGACGCGGTCGGACTGCTCCAGCAGCACGTCCTTGCCGGTGATGCCGACGTCGGCCGCGCCCGCCTCGACATAGGTGGGGACGTCGGAGGGCCGCATCGTCACCAGCGTCATCCCCTCGGTCTCGAAGATCAGCGAGCGCGAATCG
>CAVPEX010000005.1:0-3630 GCA_963703585.1 uncultured Solirubrobacterales bacterium
CCACGCATCGCTTTCACGGTCGCGTACGGATTGCTGCGGGACGTCGAGTGGAATCGCCGGCTGCTGGCGTGGGTGCTGATCCTCATCGGCGTCGAGGCGACGGTGTTCGTCCTGATCGGCAGCGTCGAGTACGCGACCCGGGAGCTGTTCTGGAACGACCAGGTGATCAGGTCGAACGAATTCCACACCTACTTCCGCGTCAACTCGGTCTTCTGGGACCCCAACGTGTACGGCCGCTACCTGGCGCTGGTCGCCGTGGTGGCGACGGCGGCGATGCTGTGGGCGAAGGACCGGCGGAAGTTCGCGCTGCTGACCGTGCTGCTCGGCGTGCTCTGGATCGGCCTCGCCGAGACCTTCTCGCAGTCGAGCTACATCGCCCTGCTCGCCGGGCTGGCGGCGCTGGCGGCGATCCGCTGGAGCTGGCGCTGGACGCTGGCGGCGGTGGTCGTCGGGGCGGTCGGGGCGGCGCTCGTCGTCACCCTGATCGGCGGCTCCGGCAAGGAGTTCTGGAAGCGGATCAACATCGACACCAGCGGCCGCGCCAACCTCGTCTCGGGCGGGATCGACCTGTTCGGCGAACGGCCGCTGTGGGGGTACGGCTCCGGCTCCTTCCAGCGGGCCTACCGCGAGCACCGCGAGGAGAACAAGGACGTGCCGGTCTCGATCTCCCACACCGAGCCGGTCACCGTCGCGGCCGAGCAGGGCCTGATCGGGCTCGTCCTCTACGTCGCCCTGATCGTCGTCGCGCTGTGGACGATGGGGGCGGGGATGTGGCGCGGCCCGCCCGGCGGCGCGGTCGCCGCCAGGGCCGCGGTCTTCGCCGCCTTCGTCGCCCTGTTGGTGCACACGATGGCCTACGCCGGCTTCTTCGAGGACCCGATCGCCTGGGTCCTGCTCGCGGCCGGCGCCTCGCTCGCGAGTGGCGTCGCCGCGGTCCGCGACCCGGCGTAGGCTCGCATCGTGTCGGGATACCTGCGCCGCCTCGCGACGACCGGAGCCGCCTACACGGCGGCGAGCATCCTCTCGAAGGTCATCGCGGTGGCGCTGCTGCCGCTCTACACGCACTACCTGAGCCCAGCCGACTACGGCGCCGCCGAGGTGATGTTCGCCTCCGTGGTCTCGATCAGCATCGTCGTCCGGCTGGGGCTGATCGAGGCCGTGCTGCGCTTCTACTACAAGGACGACGAGGACCCGGCCCGCGTCGTCGCCAGCACCTTCGCCGGCCTCTTCTGGTTCGCGACGATCGGCGCCCTCGTCGCGCTGCCGTTGGCGACGCCGATCTCCGAAGCGCTGCTCGACGAACCGGCCGCCGACCTGGCGCGGATCTCGATCGGCGGCCTCTGGGTGCTGACGATGTTCGAGTTCATGCTGACCCTGTTCCGGCTCGAGGAGCGGGCGCGGGCCTTCTTCGTGACGACGATCCTCAACGTCCTGGTCACGATCGGGCTGACGGTGGTGCTGGTGGTCGGCGCCGACGAGGGCGCGCGCGGGCTGCTGCTCGGCAGCTACGCGAGCGGCGCCGTCTTCGTGCTGGGGCTGATCGCGATGCAGCGGCGGCGGCTCTCGCTCGTCTTCGACCGCTCGCTGCTGCGGCGGCTGCTGCGCTTCGGCCTGCCGACGATGCCGGCCGAGGTCTCGCTCTACCTGCTCAACTTCGTCGACCGGATCATCATCGTCCGCTCGGTCGGCGCTGGCCGAGGCCGGCCTCTACTCGCTGGCGGTCAAGTTCGCCCAGGCGGTCAACGTCCTCGTCCGCGGCTTCCAGCTCGCCTGGCCGCCGCTCGCCTACTCGATCCGCGACGACGAGGAGGCCCGCCGCACCTACGCCGGCGTAGTCACCCTCTTCGTCGCCGCCTGCGCCTTCGTCGTCACCGGCATGTGGCTGTTCTCGCGCTGGATCGTGCGGGCGCTGGCGGCACCGGAGTTCTTCGACTCCTTCGAAGCGATCGGCCTGATCTCGGTCGCCGTCACCCTCTACGCCCTCTACATGGTGATGGTGGTGATCCTCGGCCGCACCGGCCGCACCGAGTTCAACTTCCCGGCGGCGATCGCCGCCCTGCTCGTCAACGTCGCCCTCAACCTGATCCTGGTGCCGACCCTGGAGATCGTCGGCGCCGGCCTCGCCCTGGTCGCCTCCTACCTCGTCGTCGTGGCGCTGATGTACGCGTTCACGCAGCGGCTCTTCCCGGTGCCCTACGAGTGGGGCCGCCTCGCCCGCGTCGTCCTCGGCGCGGCGGCGATCGTCGGCCTGGCCGAACTGGCCGTGCCCACCGCGGGCGCCGCCGGCCTGCTGATCCGCGCCGCCCTCGCCTGCGCCTACCCCCTCGTCCTCCTAGCCAGCGGCTTCTTCACCCCCGGCGAGCGGGCCTGGCTCGCCAAGCTCCGCCACCCGGGCGAGATCGCCGCCGAGCTCCGCCGCCTGCGGGCCGAGCCGGCCGCGGTCGCGGGCAACGTACCCGAGGTCTACGAGGCGGAGAGAATGGACGAAGACGCGCGGATGTAGTCACACGGTGCGGCCCACACGTATGAACTTCTTCCAGACGATCCGAGGGTGCACGGATCAGCGAGTTCAATGGGATCGTCATCTACATGTACTCGGACGACCATCCGCCGCCGCACTTCCACGCCGAGTGTGGAGATGACGAGGCCGGTGTTGACATTCATACCGGTGAAATTCTCTGGAAAGCGCTGCCGAGACCAAAGGTAAGGCGTGTGCGAGGCTGCGTGTGACTTTTTCTGACGGGGCGATAATGGACATCGGCCTGGAAGGGGTATTGGGGCACAACGCCGGAGTCTTCGCGCCGGTGGTGGAAGACCGCGAGTTCTTCGAGCAGGTTCAGGTGGACCCGGCGAAGGGAGTGGTCGAATGGCCCGGCGAACTCGACCTCGACGCTGCCGTCATGTACGGCAAGTTCGAACCGGCAGCCGGGCCGGATTGCCAGCGCCGAATCGTCAGACCGGCGAGGTCCTCAGCCGCCTGAGCGCTCTGCGCGGTCCCGCAGCGATTCGCCGCGGGCGGGCCGCAGCGCCTGGCGGGCGTGGGCCCGGTAGATGCGGGCCGGCTGGTTGGGGAGAACCGTGGCGGCGAGGGCGCGGAGGGCGTAGGAGCAGGCGGTGAGGAGGCGGACGGCGAAGGCCGCGGCCGGGCCGTTGTGCTTTCGCATGTAGAGGTCGCGATTGCGGTGGAATTCGACGATGCGGGGCAGGCCGGCGGCGAGGTCGGTGGCGAGCTGGTCGTGGTGGACGGCATCGGCCGCGGGGACGAAGAGCGAGTGCCAGCCGGCGTCGGCGAGGCGCCTGGAGAAGTCGCACTCGTCGTAGTAGACGAAGAAGGCGGGGTCCATGTAGCCGACGACGACGGCGGCCTCGCGGCGGACCATCAGGGCGCTCGACTGCGCCCAGTCGACGCGGCGGGTCTCCCTTCCCCTGCTCTGCACGGTCAGCCGGCGGTGCAGGAAGAGGGCGCCGGCGAGGGCGGTGCCGACGCCGGGGAAGCGCCAGGCGCAGGGCGTCGGGTTGCCCTCGGAGTCGAGCAGCTGCGGGGTCGCCGCGGCGGCTTTCGGGTCGGCGTCGAGGGCGGCGAGCAGCGCCGCGGCCGCGCCCTCCCGCAGCTCGGAGTCCTCGTTCAGC
>CAVPEX010000006.1:0-7302 GCA_963703585.1 uncultured Solirubrobacterales bacterium
AGCACGCAGAAGGACTGCCAGAGCTGGCGGTAGAGCTCCGCCGCGCGGATCTCCTCCTGCAGGATCGCGTCGGCGGCGCGGAGGATGTCGAGGCGCTCTTTGTTGACCTCGCCGCCGACGATGCGGATCCCCAGGCCCGGCCCCGGGAAGGGCTGGCGCCAGACCATCCGTTCCGGCAGCCCG
The DNA here is from genome assembly GCA_963703585.1 of uncultured Solirubrobacterales bacterium. Taxonomy (GTDB): domain Bacteria; phylum Actinomycetota; class Thermoleophilia; order Solirubrobacterales; family 70-9; genus VAYN01. The sequence goes on from CAVPEX010000006.1 coordinate 184, forward strand.
AGCTCGGCGCCGACGGCGCGGACCTCGTCCTTGAACAGCATCCGCAGCGGCTCGACCAGCTCGAACTCGAGGTCCTCGGGCAGGCCGCCGACGTTGTGGTGGGACTTGATCGTCGCCGCGTGGTCGGAGCCACCGGACTCGATCACGTCGGAGTAGAGCGTGCCCTGGACCAGGAAGCTGACGTCCTCGAGCTTCTCGGCCTCCTCCTCGAAGACGCGGATGAACTCGGCGCCGATGATCTTGCGCTTGGTCTCCGGGTCCTCGACCCCGGCCAGCTTGGCGAGGAAGCGCTCTTCGGCGTCGACGTGGACCAGCGGGATCCCGAACTGGCTGAACGCCTCGACCACCTGCTCGGCCTCGTTCAGCCGCATCAGCCCGTGGTCGACGAAGACGCAGGTCAGCTTCTCCCCCACCGCCTTGTGGACGAGCATCGCTGCGACCGAGGAGTCGACGCCGCCGGAGAGGCCGCAGATGACGCGGCCGTCGCCGACCTGCTGCTTGATCCGCTCGACCTGCTCGGCGATCACCGACTGCGGCGACCACCGCTGCTCGCAGCCGGCGACGTCGCGCAGGAAGCGGGTGAGGATCTCGGTCCCGTAGGGCGTGTGGACGACCTCGGGGTGGAACTGGATGCCGTAGAGGCCGCGGTCGGTCAGCTCCGCCGCGGCGACCGGCGAGCTGGGGCTGGAGGCGAGCGCGACGAAGCCCTCCGGCGCCTCGAAGACGGCGTCGCGGTGGCTCATCCAGCAGCTCTGCTCCTCCGGTAGGCCGCCGAGCAGCCGCCCGCCGCCGTCGCGCAGGATCAGTTCGGTGCGACCGAACTCGCCCGCCTCGGCCGACTCGACCCGGCCCCCCAGGGCCAGCATCATCGCCTGCATCCCGTAACAGATCCCCAGCATCGGGATCCCCAGGTCCAGCAGCTGCGTCGGAAAAGCCGGCGCCCCCGGCTCATAAACCGAAGCCGGACCACCGGAGAGCACCAGCGCTTTCGGCTTGCGCTCCCGAATCTTCTCCAGCGCCACATCGGACGGCAGCATCTCGGCAAAGACGCCGCATTCGCGAATGCGCCTGGCGATCAACTGGGAGTACTGGCCGCCGAAGTCGAGTACCAGGACCTCCTCGTGAGCGGCTGGGGCGGGGGGTGGCACGGCAGGGGGGACCATCCCCGAGGAAGCTTTAGCTACCGCAGGGGATGGTGGGTCCCCTGCCGTGACAGGACCCGCCGCCCCAGCCGCTCCCGTACCGCTAGTCATCCGATACAGCGACCCCCGCAGACACTGCTGCCCGCCCATTCGAGCCCATGCCGACCGACTGCTCGTTCTGCAGCTTCTTGCCCTCGCTCATCAGCGCCGGCGCCACCATCACCTCGGCCCGCTGGAAGGAGCGGATGTCCTCGTAGCCGCAGGTGGCCATCGAGGTTTTCAGCGCCCCCATCAGGTTGAAGGTGCCGTCGTTCTCCTGGGCCGGGCCGAGCAGGATCTCCTCCATCGTCCCGTCCTGCTTGGTCGAGACGCGGGTCCCGCGCGGCAGCGAGGGATGGAAGGTCGCCATCCCCCAGTGGAAGCCGCGGCCGGGGGCCTCCTTGGCGCGGGCCAGCGGCGAGCCGACCATCACCGCGTCGGCGCCGCAGGCGATCGCCTTGGAGACGTCGCCGCCGGTGCGCATGCCGCCGTCGGCGATCACGTTGACGTACTCGCCGGTCTCGAGCATGTGCTGGGCACGGGCGGCGGCGACGTCGGCGATCGCGGTCGCCTGCGGCACGCCGATCCCGAGCACGCCGCGGGTCGTGCAGGCGGCGCCGGGGCCGACGCCGACCAGGACGCCGACCGCCCCGGTCCGCATCAGGTGCAGCCCGGTCGAGTAGGAGGCGCAGCCGCCGACCACGGTCGGCACCGGCACCTCGGCGATGAACTCCTTCAAGTTCAGCGGCTCGACCGTGGTCGAGACGTGTTCGGCCGAGATCACCGTGCCCTGGATGACGAGGATGTCGAGGCCGGCCTCGACGGCGATCTCGTAGTGGTCGCGGACTTTCTGTGGGGTCAGCGAGCCGCAGACGACCGCGCCCCGCGCCTTGATTTCCTCGATCCGCCTGCCGATCAGCTCCTCCTTGACCGGCTCGGTGTAGATCTGCTGCATCAGCCGCGTCGCCTCGTGCTTGGGCGCGGCGGCGATCGCCTCCAGCCTCTCCTCAGCGTCCTCGAAGCGGGACCAGATGCCCTCCAGGTTGAGCACTCCGAGACCGCCCAGCTCGTTGACCAAGACGGCGGTGTCGGGGCTGACGACCCCGTCCATCGCCGAGGCGACGAGGGGCAGGTCGAAGCGGTAGGGGCCGAGGGTCCAGCTGATGTCGATGTCGTCGGGGTCGCGCGTGCGGCGGGAAGGAACGATCGCGATGTCGTCGAATCCGTAAGCGCGGCGCCCTTTCTTGCCTCGGCCGATTTCGATTTCCAAGTTAGTCCTCCAAGGCTGACGTTGAAACAGTCAGCCTACACTTCTGCGGGGACCTCCAGATCGTGCACGGCGACCTCTCCGAGCAGCCGCTCGACCTGGTTGCGATCGACGCTGCCGGCGCCGAAGTGCTGGGTCGACTCGGCCCCGCAGGCGACGCCGTAGGCGAGGCAGTCCTCGGGTGAGCGGTCCTCGTAGCGGGCGGCGACGTAGCCGGCGAGGAAGGCGTCCCCGGAGCCGACCGTGGAGACCGGCTCCAGCGGCTCGGTGTGGACTTCGAGCAGGCGCCGCTCCGTCCCCTGTCCGACCGCGGCGACGCAGCCTTCGGGACGGGTGATCGCCGCCTCCTCGGCCCCCAGCCGAACCAGCTCGTCGAGGCCGGCGGCGAGGTCGCCGGAGTCGGCGAACTCCTGCCCGACCAGCTCCTCGGCCTCGCGCTCGTTCGGCGTCACCATCGAGGCGCCGGCGCGGACGCCGGCCATCATCGCCTCACCCTCGGCGTCGAGGACGACGGGGACGCCGCGGCGGCTGAGGTCGGCGATCAGGCGGGCATAGAGGTCGTCCCCAGACCCGGGCGGCAGCGAGCCGGCCAGGACACAGATCTTCGCCCCGCTCGCCAGGTAGCCGATCCGCTCGAAGAGCTTCTTCACCTCGACCGGGCTGACCGCCGGGCCGCGCTCGTTGATCTCGGTCTGGTCGCCCGAGGTGGGGTCGATCACGGCGAGATTGATCCGCGTCTCGGCGGCGATCCGGGTGAAGTCGGTCAGCACCGATTCTTCGTGCAGCTGTTCCAGCACCCGCGTCCCGGTCGGGCCACCGACGAAGCCGGTGGCGATCACCGGGCGTCCCAGCAGGGTCAGGGCGCGGGCGACGTTGATGCCCTTGCCGCCGGCGACGGTGCGGCTCTCGACCGCGCGGTGGCGTCGCGCGAGGCGGAAATTCGGGACAGCGACGGTCCGGTCGATCGCCGCGTTCAGCGTCACGGTGAGGATCACTTTGGCTTCACCCGGACCCGCTCCCTCGGTCGTTTCCGCGGCGCCGCCGGAAGATCAGCAGCGCCCCGACCATGAGTATCACGAACGCCGCGATCGCGATAGGGACGGCGTTGTTCCCAAGGAAGTCGCGGACCCGGTCGAAAGTGCTCGCCTCCGGGATCGCGCGCCCGGCCTTCAGGGCCACCGCTGCGGCCGGCATGCCATCCACGTAGAGCGTCGCCCGGCCGAGCAGGGCGCCACGCCGGATCGGCCCCTCGACCTGCGCCGGCGCCCGCACCTTCACGCTCAGCCGCTGGCCGCGCCGCAGGCCGACGGCGACGCCATGGGCGGCCCGCAGCGGCAGCTCCCCGCCCGAGTAGCGGATCGAGGGGTCGGCGAGGTCCTGGCCCCTGCGGATCGGCCGCCGCCGCTCGTACTGCGAGAAGCCGTATTCGAGCAGCGCCAGATTGTCGGAGTAGCGCGTTTCGTCGGTCGGGGCAGCGATCGCGACCGAGATCAGGTCGACCCCCTTGCGCCGCCCGGAGCCGACCAGGACGTAGCCGGCGCCCCAGGTGTGGCCCGTCTTCACCCCGGTCACCCACGGCTCCATGTAGAGCAGGTCGTTGATCGAGGTGATCCGCCGCTCGGGGGTGACGCTGCGCAGGGTTGCTTCGCGCGAGTCGGCGATCTCGGCGAAGGCCGGCATCCGCAGCAGCCGCCGGGTCAGCGTCAGCAGGTCGCGCGCGCTCGAGTAGTTGCCCTTCTGGTCGAGCCCGATCGGGTTCGCGTAGTGGGTGTCGGAGAGGCCGAGGGCGGCCGCGTAGCGGTTCATCTGCCGCACGAAGCGCTCGGTGCTGCCGGCGGTGCGGATCGCCAGCGTGTGGGCGGCGTCGTTGCCGCTGCGCAGGATCAAGCCATAAATGAGGTCGCGAACGCTGATCTCCTGGCCCGTCCGCATTTCCAGCAGCGACTCGCCGTATTCGGCGTCGTAGGGTGCGGCCCTGACCACCTTGTCGAGCGGCATCTCCTTCATCGCCACGTAGGCGGCCATCAGCTTGGTCGTGCTGGCGATCTGCAGGCGCTCGGCGGCGGCCTGGGAGATCAGCAGTTCGCCGGTGCGGGCGTCGATCACCGCCCACGCCTTCGCTTCGACGCCGAGCTTTTCCGCCGGCGTTTTCGGCTTCTGCTTCTGCGCCGGGGCAGCCACCGTCGGCGCCGCGCCCAACATGCAAGCGAGCAGCACCGCCAGCAGGGCGACGCCGCGGCGCCCCCGGCTCATCGCAGCTTCAGGGTTTCGCCGGCGATCAGGATCTGCGGGTCGACTTCGGGGTTCAGCGCCAGGATCTCCGCCACCGGGACCCCGGTCTTGTGGGCGATCGCGGTCAGCGTGTCGCCGGACTTGACGACGTAGGTCTTGGCCTTGGTCCGGGGCTTGGCTTCGTGCTTCGCCGTCTGGCCCGAGCGATGCTTGCCGTTGCCGGAGTCGTCGTTCCCGGTCCCCGCGGAGAGGACCAGCACGACCGCGACCACCGCGCCCGCCAGGGCGAGTGCGGCGAAGATCCGGGCGAGGGCGCTGGTGCGTTTTTCCATTGGACTGGATGAGAGAACCGATAGGAGCGGATGATCGTAGTAGCGGCGCCCGTCGTCAGGCGGCAGAGACGTCCCAGGTGGCGGCGCGCAGGCGCTCCGCGGCGGCCGCCGGGTCGGGATCGGCGGCGATCCCGCGCGAGGCGGCGACCAGGGCCGAGGCCGGCCCGGCCGTGAAGGCGGCGCCCAGCAGCTCGGGCCGCCCGCCCTGGGCGCCGACGCCGGGAATGAGGAAGATCGAGCGCGGCATCAGCTCCCGCAGGCGGGCGATGTGCCCGGGCTCGGTGGCGCCGACCACCGCGCCCATTCCGCTCAGCCCGCACTCGCCGAGCAGGCGCTCGGAGAGGCCGTCGACCAATTCGGCCAGGCGCTCGTGCAGCGGCGCCTCCGGCGCCGGCAGGTCCTCGACGTCGGCGGCGCCGGGGTTGCTGGTGCGGACCAGGGCGAAGATCCCTGCCCTGGTCGCGGCCGCTGCCGCGACCAGCGGCTCCAGCGCGTCGCGCCCGAGCAGCGGGTTGGCGGTGAAGGCGTCGGCGCCGAGGCCGGCGACCGGCCCCCAGGGGGTCGGCGTCTCGCCGACCAGGGCCTGCGCGTAGGCGGCGGCCGTGACCGGCACATCGCCGCGCTTGCCGTCGGCGATCACCAACAGGCCCGCTTCCCGGGCGGCGTCGCAGGTGTCGGCGAGAGCGGCCCAGCCGGGGGCGCCGAGGCGCTCGAAGCAGGCCAGCTGCGGCTTCACCGCGACGCAGGCGGAGCCGGCGCGCGCGATCAGGTCGCGGCAGTGGGCGGCGACGGCGACGGCGGCCAGGTCGGCGGCCGCACCCCGAGCGCCCGCCGCCGCCCCCTCCCCGGCCAGCTTCGCCGGGTCGGGGTCGAGGCCGAGGCAGATCTGACTGCGGCGCTCAGCAACCAGCGCCGCCAGCCGATCGGCGAACCGCGTCAGAGCCACAACTGGCCTGCACCCAATTCCGGACGCGAAGAGTCAGGTTGCGACGCGTCCGAAATCGGGCTTGTCTCAGCCGCCCTTGACTTTGGTCTTCAGGGCCGAGCCGGCCGAGAAGCGCGGAACCTTGCCGCCCGGAATCGTGATCCGCTCGCCGGTGCGGGGGTTGACGCCCTGGCGCGGGCCGCGCTCGGCGACGTGGAATTTGCCGAAGCCGGTGAAGCTGACCTCGTCGCCGGCGCTGAGGGCGCCGGTGATCGCGTCGAGAACAGCATCGACAGCGTCGCTGGCAGCTTTCTTGCTGCCGAGCCGGTCGTCGCCGGCAAGTTGGTCCAGAAACTCAGCCTTGGTCACGTCGAAAATCCTCCTCGGGGGTTGAAGAACGGCGGAATCTAACAGTGGCCACGGCGTAACCGCACGTATTGCTGATGCGGTCTGTCACGAACCGCTGATCGCCATCTCGGCGACCAGCAGCGGCGGCGTCTTCACCGAGCCGCCGAACGGGACCCAGCGAGCCTCGGCGCCGGCGGCGCTGACGGCCCTCAGCATCGCCACCAGCTCGCCGGCGATCGTGAACTCGCGCACCGGCTCGGCCAGCTCGCCGCCACGGATCTCCCGACCCGAGGCGCCGACCGAGAAGACGCCGGTGACCGGGTTGACGCCGGAGTGCAGGCCGGCGACGTCGGTGACGTAGACGCCGTCCTCCGCCCGCGCCAGCAGCTCGGCCTCCGAGAGCTCCCCCGGCGCCACGAGTAGGTTCGAGGGGGAGACCGTCGGCAGCGAGCGGTAGCCGTTGCGCGAGGCGCTGCCGGTCGAGGCGCCGCCCTCGCGGTTGGCGGTGTAGGTGTCGAAGAGGTAGGTGCGCAGGCCGCCGCCGTCGATCAGCGCCGTGCGCCGCCGCGGCACGCCCTCGCCGTCGAAGGGGGCCGAGCCCGGGCCCTCGGGGTCGCGGCCGTCGTCGTGGAGCGCGAACGCCTCGCTCGCCACCTCCTCGCCAAGCCGGCCGGCGAAGGGCGAGCGGCCGCGCTGGACCGCGTTGGCGCCGAGGGCGCCGCCGATCAGGCCGGCGAAGCTGGCGGCGACGGTCGGGTCGAGCACCACCGGGCAGGAACGCGAAGCCGGCTTGGAGGCGCCGATCATCGCCAGCGCCCGGGCCGCGCCCTCGGC
>CAVPEX010000007.1:0-13279 GCA_963703585.1 uncultured Solirubrobacterales bacterium
CCGAAGGTGAGCGCGTAGGCGTCGATCACCCACTGGATCGTGTCGATGTTCGTGTCGAAGTCGCTCTCCATCGTCGGCAGAGCGACGTTGACCGCCGTGAGGTCGTTGGCGATCACCACGACGGCCAGCCCCGGCGCGACCAGCGCGAGCCAGTTGGTACGCTGCGGCGCAGACTCCTCCATGGCGCTCAGGCTACGACGCGGACGACTCGGGAGCGCAGCGGCGATCGCCGCGATCGCCGTCCTCGCACTCGCCGCGCCGCGCGCCGGGGCCGCGATCGAGCTGAGGGCGGCCAACGGGCCGGTGCTGGCCAGCTTCAGCTCCCTCAAGTGCAAGGTCTCCGACTCGAAAGGCTTCACCGCCACCGGGCGCAGCAAGAGCTGGCGGCTCACGATCCGCATCTACACGTTCGAGGGCTACAAGCGCTACCCGATCGAATACGGCGCCGAAGGCCCCGCCGACTTCTTCGTCGGCCGGGGGACGAACAGCGACTACAGCAACATCCCCAAGCCCGAGACCGGCGCCGGGCCGGAAGGCCCGCAGCTGACCCTGGGCGGTGCCGTCGCCTTCCCCGGCGGCAGGGGCACGCTCGGCATCGGCTTCGCTCTCGCCTACAAGCTCGGCGACTACACCCAGCAGGCGTCGCTGTCCGGTCGCGCGCCGTGTCGCTACCCGCGCCGCTGAGCGCTTCCACAGTCCGCGCTTCTGCGCTACGCTGCGCGAAGCGAATGGACCGCCGGCTCGACAGCCTCGCGCTTCTCCTTCTCCTCCCCCCTCGGGGGGAATAGCGCTGGGCGGCGCGATAGCCGCGAGAGAAAAAGGCCATTCGATTCGAGTAGAGAAGGAGGGGTCCGATGGGACCAGCAACTAAGGTAAATCCCGACGCCAACCGCGTCCATATCTTCGACACCACGCTGCGAGACGGCGAGCAGTCGCCCGGCATCTCGCTGAACACCGCCGAGAAGGTGGAGATCGCCCAGCAGCTCGCCCGCCTGGGCGTCGACGTGATCGAGGCCGGCTTCCCGATCACCTCGCCCGGCGATTTCGACGCCGTGCAGGAGATCTCGCGCAAGGTCGAGGGCCCGGTCGTCTGCGGCCTCGCCCGCACCCACAAGGCGGACATCGACGCCGCCTGGGGGGCGGTGAAGGACGCGGCGCGGCCGCGCATCCACACCTTCATCTCCACCTCCGACATCCACATCGAGCACCAGCTGCAGACCGACCGCGAGGACGTCAAGGGCCAGGCTCGGGCGGCAGTGGCGCTGGCCCGCTCCTACTGCGAGGACGTCGAGTTCTCGCCGATGGACGCGACCCGCGCCGACGTCGAGTTCACCGCCGAAGTCTGCGCGATCGCCGTCGAGGAGGGCGCCACCGTGATCAACATCCCCGACACCGTCGGCTACACGACGCCCGAGGAGTACACGGCCTATCTGCGCCGCCTCTACGAGCTGGTGCCCGGCCTGGGCGGGGTCGAGCTGTCGGTCCACTGCCACGACGACCTGGGCCTGGCCGTCGCCAACTCCTCGCCGGCGTGCTGGCCGGGGCGCGGCAGGTCGAGTGCGCCGTCAACGGCATCGGCGAGCGGGCCGGCAACTGCTCGCTGGAGGAGATCGCGATGCTGATCAGCGTCCGCGAGGACGCCCACCATCTCACCACCGGGATCAACAGCCGCGAGCTGGCCCGCGCCAGCCGCCTGGTCTCGCGCCTGACCGGTTACCCGATCCAGCCGAACAAGGCGATCGTCGGCCGCAACGCCTTCGCCCACGAGTCCGGGATCCACCAGGACGGCGTGCTGAAGGAGCGCAGCACCTACGAGATCATGGACGCCACCGAAGTCGGCCTGGAGTCGAACTCGATCGTGCTGGGCAAGCACTCCGGCCGACACGCCCTGAAGGACGCTCTGGAGCAGCTGGGCTTCAAGGTCGAGGGCAACGCCCTCAACTCGGCCTTCAAGGCGTTCAAGGAGGTCGCCGACCGCAAGAAGCAGGTGACCGCGCTCGACCTGGAGGCGATCGTCTCCGACGAGATGCGCGAGCGGGCCGACGCCCACGAGCTGACCTGGTTCGAGGTCGAGGCGTCCTCGCGGCGGGAGCCGCGGGCGCGGGTCGGCGTCAAGCTGCCCTCCGGCGAGGAGGTGGTCGGCGAGTCGACCGGCGACGGCCCGATCGACGCGGTCTTCCGCGCGATCCAGTCGGCGACCGGGACCGCAAGCGAGCTGGCCAAGTACACGGTCGAGGCGGTGACCGGGGGAGAGGACGCCCTCGGCCAGGTGACGGTGATGCTGCGCACCGACGGCCGCCTGGCAAGCGGCTCGGGCGTCGCCACCGACATCATCGAGGCCTCGGCCCGCGCCTACCTGCGGGCGCTGTCCAACGCCCTCGAAGGCGCGGCGACCCGCGAGGCCGAGGCGGCCACCGCCGAAGCCGCGGTCGAACGCACCCCCGGCCCCTGAGGCGACCTCCGGCGAGCTCTAGGCACGCTTCCGTCCCACACCTGGCTCGAACCGCGCGCCACCCGCGCGCGGTCGCCGTGCAACCTCAGCGGCATGCCCCGCGAGGTTGCAGCCAGCCCCGATACGCGGGGCTACGTGCAACCTCGCGATCGAGACGCGGCGATCGCCGCGTTGGCGGAGCGGCAGCATGGGGTGGTGGGACGGGGGCAGCTTGTTGGGGTCGGAATTCCGCGGGGCGCGATCGACAGGCGGTTGGCGGCGGGCCGGCTTCACCGCCTGTATCCGCGGGTGTACGCGGTCGGGCATCTCGTGGTCAGTCAACGGGGCAGGTGGATGGCGGCTGTGCTTGCGTCGACGCCGGATCATGCTTTCCAGCAGGCGGGCATCGTCGTACCTCGCGCTGTGCTCAGCCATCGCTCCGCCGCCGCCTTCTGGCGCATCCGCGGCAGCGGCGGGGCACCAATCGAGGTGACCGTTGCCGGAAAGCGCCATCGTCATGGCCCGATAAGGCGCCACTCGGGGCCGCTGCCCTCCGACGAGGTCACCCTCGTCGACGGGATCCCGGTGACCACCGTGCCGCGGACGATCCTCGATCTCGCGGCCGTCTCGCGACCCGAAGTCGTCGAGAGCGCCCTGCGGCAGGCTGAATACCTGCGGCTCGACGACCGGCTCTCGTTGCCGGACCTGCTCGAGCGTTACCCGGGGCGCCGGGGGGTCCGCTCCATCCGCGCCGCCCTCGACCGCCTCGCAGAATCGCCCGGTCGCGAGCGGAGCCCGCTCGAGGAACGCTTCGTCCCGTTCCTCGACCGCCACGGCCTGCCGCGGCCGCACCTAAACGCCTGGGTCCAAGCGGGGGGCAGGTCCTACGAAGTCGATTGCCTCTGGCCGGCCCAGCGGCAGATCGTCGAGCTCGACGGCTGGGAGGGCCATGGCACGCGCACCGCATTCCGCGACGACCGCGCCCGCGACCGTCGCCTGCGTGTCGCGGGCTACGGCGTCACCCGCCTCGCCTGGTCCCAACTCGACGAAGAACCCGAGGCCATCGTCCGCGACCTTCGCCACCTCCTCGCTGCCTAGGTGTACATTCGTACGTGATAACGTACGCGCACGATGACCCAGGTCGCCACCATCCCCGAGCCCGCCCTCGCCGATCCATCCGCCACCGTCGGCCGGCGGATCAAGGCTCTGCGCGACGCCATGGGCCTCTCGCTCCGCGACCTGGCCGAGCGCTCGGGCGTCAGCGCGCCGATGCTCTCCCAGGTCGAGCGCGGCGAGACCAGCCCGACGCTGGCCTCGGCGGCCAAGATCGCCTCCGGTCTGGAGCTGACCCTGTCGCAGCTGCTGCGCCTCGACGAGGGCCAGCACGTCGCCGTCAGCCGTGCCAGCGGCCGCCGTCGCTACCAGCGCGGCGGGCACCGCTTCGAGGAGCTGACGCCGCCCCTGCCGGGCCAGCGCGCCGACGTCTCCCTGCACGTGCTGGCGCCCGGCGCCACCACCGGCGGCCGCGCCGACCCGCCGATGCACGAGCCGGGCAGCCGCGAGACCGCGGTCGTCCTCGCCGGCACCCTGGCGCTGGCGCTCGACGGCACCCGCTACGAGCTTCGCGAGGGCGACAGCGTCACTTTCGACGCCGACTTGCCCCATCATTTCGAGAACGATGGCGAGGAGCCGACCAGGTTCTTCGCCGTGATCGCCGCCGGGCTGCGGCGCGGCTAGGAGAAGGGACGGAACAGATGCCACAGACGATGTTCGACAAGATCTGGGAGGCCCATGAGGTCTCCGACGGCCTGATCTACATCGACCTCCACCTGGTCCACGAGGTCACCTCGCCGCAGGCCTTCGACGGCCTCCGCCTCGCCGGCCGCCCCGTCCGCCGCCCCGACAAGACGCTGGCCACCGTCGACCACAACACCCCGACCGACGGCACCATGGCAGCCCGCCTGATCGCCGACCAGCTCTCCCGCGTCCAGGTCGAAGCCCTGGAGCGCAACTGCGAGGAGTTCGGCATCCCGATCTACTCGCTGGGCTCCGACCGCCAGGGCATCGTCCACGTGATCGGCCCGGAGCTGGGCGTCACCCAGCCCGGGATGACGATCGTCTGCGGCGACAGCCACACCTCCACCCACGGCGCCTTCGGCGCGCTGGCCTTCGGCATCGGCACCTCCGAGGTCGAGCACGTGCTGGCGACCCAGATGCCTGGTCCAGAAGCGGCCGAAGACGATGCGGATCAGCATCGACGGCGAGCTCGGCGCCGGGCGTCACGGCCAAGGACCTGATCCTGGCGACGATCGGCCGCCTCGGCACCGGCGGCATGACCGGCTACGCGGTCGAGTACGCGGGGCCGGCGATCGAGGCGCTCTCGATGGAGGGCCGGATGACGATCTGCAACATGACGATCGAGGGCGGCGGCCGCGCCGGCATGATCGCCCCCGACGAGACCACCTTCGACTGGGTCCGCGGCCGCCCCGGCGCACCGCAGGACTTCGAGGCCGCCGCCGAGCGCTGGCGCCAGCTGCCGACCGACGACGGCGCCTCGTTCGACACCGAGGTCGAGGTCGACGCCGCGGCGATCTCGCCGATGGTCACCTGGGGCACCAACCCCGGGCATGGTCGTCGAGGTCACCGACCGCGTCCCCGACCCGGCGGCGCTGGAGTCCCCGGCCGAGCGCGAGGCGGCCGAGCGCGCCCTCGCCTACATGGACCTGGAGCCGGGCACGCCGATGACCGAGGTCGCCCCGGGACGGGTGTTCATCGGCTCCTGCACCAACTCGCGGATCGAGGACCTGCGCGAGGCGGCCGCAGATCGTCGAGGGCCGCAAGGTCGCCGGCTCGGTGCGGGGCGATGGTCGTCCCCGGCTCCCAGCAGGTGAAAGCGGCGGCCGAAGCGGAGGGGCTCGACGAGGTCTTCCGCAGCGCCGGCTTCGAATGGCGCGAGGCCGGCTGCTCGATGTGCCTGGGGATGAACCCCGACACGCTCGCCGAAGGCGAGCGCTGCGCCTCGACCTCGAACCGCAACTTCGAGGGCCGGCAGGGCAAGGGCGGGCGCACCCACCTGGTCAGCCCGAGGATGGCGGCCGCGGCCGCGATCGAGGGTCACTTCGTCGACATCCGAGACTGGAGCTGAGCATGCGACCGATCGACGTGATCGAGGGCAAGGTGTCGGTGCTGGACCGCGCCGACGTCGACACCGACCAGATCATCCCCAAGCAGTTCCTCAAGCGGGTCGAGCGGACCGGCTTCGGCGAGTTCCTCTTCTACGACTGGATCCGCGACGGCGAGATCGAGCTGGAGCCGAACCCGATCCTCGTCACCGGGGCCAACTTCGGTTGCGGCTCCTCACGCGAGCACGCTCCCTGGGCGCTGGAGGACTTCGGCTTCCAGGCGATCATCGCGCCCTCCTTCGCCGATATCTTCTACTCCAACTGCACGAAGGTCGGCCTGCTGCCGGCGATCCTCGACGAGGAGCACTGCCGCGCCGTCGGCGAGGCCGGCGAGGCGCGGATCGACCTCGACGACGAGACCGTCAACTGCGCCGCCGGCGTCTTCCAGTTCCAGGTCGAGCCCGACGTCAAGAACCGGCTGCTGAACGGGCTCGACGACATCGGGATCACGCTCGAGAACGCCGGCGCGATCGACTCCTTCGAGCAGTCCGGCGCCGCCGACCGCGGTCCCGTGACGACGGCGCTCTGAGCCCGATGGCGAGCCGCACGACGGACTGGAAAGCATCCGACTACCACCGCGTCGCCGCGCCGCAGGAGGCGTGGGCGCGCGAGCAGTTGGAACGGTTGCCGCTGCGCGGCAACGAGGCCGTGCTCGACGCCGGCTGTGGCTCCGGCCGGGTCACCGGGTTGCTGCTCGAGCGCCTGCCCGAGGGCCGCGTGATCGGCGTCGACGGCTCGCCGGCGATGATCGAGGAGGCGCGGGCGAACCTGGCGAGCTGGGGCGACCGGGTCGAGCTGGTCCTCTCCGACCTCTGCGAGCTGGAGCTCGCGAACCCGGCCGACGCGGCCTTCTCCAACGCGACCTTCCACTGGATCTCCGACCACGACCGCCTCTTCCGCTCCCTGCGCGGGGCGCTCGTCCCCGGCGCCAGGCTGGTCGCCCAGTGCGGTGGGGAAGGGAACGTGCGGACCTACCGCGAGGCGATCGAGGTCGCGGCCGCCGACCCGCGCTTCGCGCCCGCCTTCGCAGGCTGGCCGCACCCCTGGAACTTCGCCGGCACCGAGGAGACCGAACGCCGCCTGCACGAGGCCGGCTTCGAGCAGGTCCGCTGCTGGCTGCAGGAGAAGGTGGTCGAACCCGAGGACGGGCGCGCCTTCATCTCCGCGGTCGGGCTCGCCGCCCACCACGAGCGCCTGCAGGCGCAGGACCGCGAGGCCTTCACCGACGCCGTCCTCGCGGCGCTGCCGCAGCCGCTGGTCCTTCACTACGTCCGCCTCAACATCGAAGCCGTCGCCACCTGAGCGCCCCGGCTAGAGTGCCGACCCCTTGAGCGATGCCTCCCGCATAGTCGTCCTTCCCGGCGACGGGATCGGCCCCGAGATCGTCGCCGCCGCGCGCGAGCTGCTGGAGTCCCTGGGCGAGTTCTCCTTCGACGAGCGGCTGATGGGCGGCTGCTCGATCGACGCCGACGGCACCGCCCTCACCGACGCGGTCCTCGACGCCTGCCGCGAGGCCGACGCGGTCCTGCTCGGCGCCGTCGGCGGGCCGAAATGGGACACCACCGACCCCCACGCGCCGCGCCCCGAGCAGGGCCTGCTCGGCCTGCGCAAGGGGATGGGCCTGTACGCCAACCTGCGGCCGGTGCGCCCGAGCCCGGCCCTGGTCGGCTCCAGCCCGCTGCGCGAGGAGCGGATCGCCGGCACCGACCTGCTGGTCGTGCGCGAGCTCACCGGCGGCATCTACTTCGGCGACTCCGGCCGCGAGGGCGACGCCGCCCACGACACCTGCGAGTACTCGGCGATGGAGATCGAGCGGATCGCCCGCACCGCCTTCGAGGCGGCGCAGCGCCGCGCCGAGGGCTCGCGCCGCAAGCCGCGCGTCACCTCGGTCGACAAGGCCAACGTGATGGAGACCTCGCGACTCTGGCGCGAGGTCGTCACCGGAGTCGCGCCCGACTACCCCGACGTCGCCCTCGACCACCTGCTGGTCGACAACGCGGCGATGCAGCTGGTCTCGCGCCCGGCCGACTTCGACGTCATCGTCGCCGAGAACCTCTTCGGCGACATCCTCAGCGACGAGGCGGCGATGCTGACCGGCTCGCTGGGGATGCTGCCCTCCGCCAGCCTCGGCGCCGAGGGCGACCCGGGCCTGTTCGAGCCGGTCCACGGCTCCGCCCCGGACATCGCCGGCAAGGGGATCGCCAACCCGCTCGCGACCTTCCTCTCGGTGGCGCTGATGCTGCGCCACGGGCTCGAGCGGCCCGACGAGGCGGCGCGGATCGAGGCGGCGGTCGACGCCGTGCTCGAGCGCGGCCTGCGCACCCCCGACCTCGCCGGCGGCACCGTCGCCCAGGCGCCGCTGCCCGAGGTCCCCCGGGAGGTCGAGGTCGGGACGGCGGAGATGACCTCCGCCGTCCTCGACGAGCTCTCTCGCTAGGCGCCTAAGGCGCCGTCACCGCCCACTGCCCGAAGGCGTAGAACGTTTTCCCGGCGCCGCCTTCTTTGGCTTTGGCGACGAGGCCGAAGCCGAGGCGGTTGTTGGCCTCGACCGCCAGCGTGCCTTCGTCGATGTTTTCGGTTTTGGTGATGTAGATGCAGAGGTTGCCGCCGGTCGCCGCCGGGGTCTGACCGCCGCCGAGGCCGCTGCAGTTGGCGTTGGTCTCGCCTTCTTTGAGGACGTTCACCGCCGGGCTGTTCAGCAGCGGGAACTGGAAGCTGACCGAGCCGCGGGTCTGGTCGCCGGCGGTCACCGCGACCGAGCCGAGGTCGAACACCCCGCGCAGGGTCTGGCCGGTTTTCAGCGTCCCCAGCAGCGGCGCCACGTCGGCGGCCAGCTTCGCCAGCGTCACCGAGCCCTTGCCCAGCTTCGCCGCGGTCACCGCTTCGTTCTGCAGCTTGTTGGCGGTGACGACGCCGTTCTTGATCGTGCTGGCGATCACCGATCCCGTCGCCAGCTTCGACGTCGTCACGGCGCCGTTGCCGATGTTGCCGGGCGTCACCGAGCTGGGGCCGAGCTTGCCGGCGACGACCGACTTCGGCGCCAGCTTGCCGCTCGTCACCGCGGCCTTGCGCAGCTTCGCGGCGGTCACGGCGCCGCGCTTCAGCTGCTTGGGGCCGACGCTGTTCTTGGGTAGGCCGGCGGCGACGGCGGCGCCGCCGAGGGCGACGAAAAGCGCGATCGTCGCGATTGCATTGGAATAATTGAGCTTCGGGCGAAGCCTCGATTTCATCGTTCTCGCTCCTTTTCTCGGGTTTCGGCCGTCATTCGCTGCCCGGGGGGTGGACACCTTCGTCCGATCGGGCATACTTCCCCAACATGGAAACGGCGGAGTTGATTTGGAAGAACGGCGAGTTCGTCGCCTGGGACGACGCCCAGGTGCACGTGCTCAGCGCACGGATTGCACTACGGGACCGGCGTCTTCGAGGGCATCCGCTGCTACGAGACCGAGCGCGGCCCGGCGTCTTCCGCCACCGTGAGCACCTCGCCCGGCTCGCCGAAGTCGGCCGCCCTCTACTACTTCGAGCTTCCCTATCGCGTCGAGGAGATCCGCCTGGCGACGAACGAGCTGCTGCGCCGGATCGGCCTGCGCTCCGGCTACATCCGCCCGCTTGCCTTCCGCGGCTACGGCGAGATGGGCCTCTACGCCCAGAGCGCGCCGATCGACGTGATCGTCGCCGCCTGGCCCTGGGCCAGCTACCTCGGCGACGAGGGCAAGCGCAACGGCATCCGCGCCAAGGTCTCCTCCTGGCGCACGATCTCCGGCGACAGCCTGATCCCGCACGCCAAGGCCTCCGGCCAGTACCTGAACTCGATCCTGGCCAAGACCGAGGCGACCAAGGCCGGCTACGAAGAGGCGATCCTGCTCGACCAGCACGGCTGCGTCTCCGAGGGCTCCGGCGAGAACGTCTTCATCGTCCGCGACGGCACCCTGATCACGCCCGGCCACACCTCGGCGATCCTCGACGGGATCACCCGCAACTCCGTGGTCCAGATCGCCACCGACCTCGGCTACACGGTCGAGGAGCGGGCGATCGCCCGGGCCGAGCTCTACATCGCCGACGAGGCTTTCCTCACCGGCACCGCGGCGGAGCTGGTCCCTGTGCGCGAGATCGACGACCACCCGCTCGGCCAGCCGGGCGAGATCACCCGCGTGATCCAGGCCAAATTCGAAGACGCCCTGCACGGGCGCGCCGAGGAGTACCTGGAGTGGCTCGACTTCGTCGAGGTCCCTGAGTCCGACTCCGATTCCGAGTCGATCGGGCGAATTACGCCTGCCGCCTAGCGGCCGGCGCGGCACCGCCGCGCACGCGGGCACCCGTGCCCTCCCGATCGTCGACTCGAAAGGCAGCATTCAGATGGAACAGGTGAAGCTCTACGACACGACCTTGCGCGACGGCATGCAGGGCGAGGGGATGTCGCTCTCGGCATCCGAGAAGGCCCGCGTCGTGCAGGCGCTGGACAAGCTCGGCGTGCAGATGATCGAGGCCGGCTTTCCCAGCTCCAACCCGAAGGAGGTCGAGCTGTTCGAGCAACTGGCGGAGCTGCAGCTGGAGCAGGCGACGATCTGCGCCTTCGGCATGACCAGGCGCCGCGACACCAGCGCCGAGGACGACCCGGCGCTGGCGACCCTGGTCGGCTCCTTCGCTCCCGTCGTCACCCTGGTCGGCAAGACCTGGGGCCTGCACCTGGAGAAGGTGACCAAGGTCTCCCGCGAGGAGAACCTGGCGATGATCGCCGACTCGGTCGCCTTCTGCCGGGCCCAGGGCAAGCGGGTCGTCTACGACGCCGAGCACTTCTTCGACGGCTTCCGCGACGACGAGGTCTACGCGGTGGAATGCCTGCAGGCGGCGATCGCCGCCGGCGCCGAGAACGTCACGCTCTGCGACACCAACGGCTCCAGCCTGCCCGACCAGGTCACCGCCGCGGCCGCCGAGGTGTTCGTCTCTGTCGGGGGCGATGCGGAAGTCGGCATCCACGTCCACGACGACGCCGGTTGCGGCGTCGCCAACTCGCTCGCCGCGGTGCGCGAGGGGGCGCGGACGGTGCAGGGCACGATCAACGGCTACGGCGAGCGCTGCGGCAATGCCAACCTGACCTCGATCCTGCCGGCGCTGCAGCTGAAGATGGGCTTCGAGGTGGTGAGCGCCGAGCAGCTGGCCTCGCTGACCGGGACCGCCCACTTCCTCGACGAGCTCTGCAACGTCACCCAGAACCCCGACGCGCCCTACGTCGGCCGCAACGCCTTCGCCCACAAGGGCGGCATGCACGTGGCCGGGATCGAGGCCGACGCCCGCACCTTCGAGCACATCGACCCGGCCCTGGTCGGCAACCAGCGCAACGTCCTGCCCTCCGAGCTCTCCGGCAAGGCGACGATCCGCAGCCAGGCCGAGCGGGCCGGGCTGGAGCTGGACGACGCCGCCGCGGCGCGGGCGGTCGAGCGGCTGAAGGAGCGCGAGCACCGCGGCTACCACTACGAGGCGGCGCCCGCCTCCTTCGAGCTGCTGCTGCGGCGCGAGGCCGGCACCTACCGGCCCCTGTTCAGGCTGGAGAGCTTCCGCGTCGTGGTCGAGAAGCACGCCGGCGGCGAGGTCACGACCGAGGCGACGATCAAAGTCGAGGTCGACGGGCAGCGCTACTTCCGCGCCGCCGAGGGCAACGGCCCGGTCAACGCGCTCGACCGCGCCCTGCGGGCGGCGATCGTCGACCGCCACCCGCACCTGGCCGATATCGAGCTGACCAACTACAAGGTCCGCATCCTCGACGAAGCCCACGGCACCGGCGCCGTCACCCGGGTCCTGCTCGACTCCGCCGACGGCGAGCGGGAGTGGGGGACGATCGGCGTCTCGGAGAACATCATCGAGGCATCCTGGGAGGCGCTCGTCGACTCGCTCGAGTACGCCTTCCAGCCGCGGGCGGCCGTCGCCGAGCGGCAATAGGCTGCGGCGATGAGCGCCGCGGACGTCCCCGAGCAGATCCCGCTCGCCCAGCCGCGGATCGGCGCCCGCGAGGAGGAGCTGGTGCTGGCGGTGCTGCGCTCCGGCCGCCTCTCGCTGGGGCCGGTCGGGGAGCGCTTCGAGCGCGAGCTCGCCGCCTGGCTCGGGGTCTCCGACGCGGTCGCCGTCTCCAGCGGCACGACCGCCCTGCACCTCGGCGTGCGGCAGCTCGGCTGGGGCGAGGGCGACGAGGTCCTGACCAGCCCCTTCAGCTTCGTCGCCTCCGCCAACTGCCTGCTCTACGAGGGCGCGCGGCCGGTCTTCTGCGACGTCGACCCGGAGACGCTGAACCTCGACCCGGCGGCCGCCGCGGCGGCGGTGGGAGAGCGGACGCGGGGGATCCTGCCGGTCCACATCTTCGGCTACCCGGCGGCGATGCCGGAGCTGGAGGCGCTCGCCGCGGCCCACGGCCTCGGGATCCTCGAGGACGCCTGCGAGGCGCTGGGGGCGGTCGACTCCGAGGGCCGCCGCGTCGGCGCCCGCGGCAACCCCGCCACCTTCGCCTTCTACGCCAACAAGCAGATGACGACCGGGGAGGGGGGGATGATCGTCCCGCGTGACCCCGAGGAGGCGGCGCGCCTGCGCTCCGAGCGCAACCAGGGCCGCGCCGTCGACATGGGCTGGCTCGACCACGACCGGCTCGGCTTCAACTACCGGCTCTCCGACGTCGCCGCGGCGATCGGCGTCGCCCAGGTCGAGAGGCTCGACCAGCTGCTGGCCGGCCGCGACGCCGTCGCCGCCCTCTACGAGCAGGGCCTCGCCGGGGTCGAGGGCGTGCGGACGCCGATCGCCGGGCGCGGCCGCGAGCGCCGCAGCTGGTTCGTCTACGTCGTCCGCCTGCCCGACGAGGTCGACCGCGACGAGGTCGTCCGCCGCCTCGCCGCCCGCGGCGTCGCCAGCAAGGCCTACCTGCCCTGCATCCACCTCTTCCCCCACCTGCGCGAGCTGGGCTACCGCGAGGGTCAGTTCCCGGTCGCCGAAGCGGCCTCGGCGCACTCGCTGGCGCTGCCCTTCTTCCCGGCGATCAGCGAGGGTCAGGTGGCGCGCGTCTGTGAGGAGCTGACGGCGGCAATACGATCAGGCTGATGCCCGGCGAGGAAGCCGACGACGTGGTCCCCCTGCACCCCGCGCGCGGGGCGTCGGACTCCTCGCGCTTCCGCAAGGAGCCCGACCCGCGCTTCTAGCAATACGTAGTTTTTTTTTTTTTTCTGTGACGCCTTCGTTCGTTGCGTCTTGCTATATAGTTTCATTAAAACCCATACAGCATTATCTAAAGAACCTGGTGTTTTGAAAGGATTAATAGAAGATATAGATAATAATGTGAACTCATTCGTCAAAACTTATCGTTATTTTGATGTTCTTGGGCAGTTTTACAACGAATTTTTAAAATATGCAAATACTGATAAAGGATTGGGTATTGTTTTGACCCCCCCCCATATCACAGAATTCTTTTCAGATTTGGCAATGGTCAACAAGGACAGTGTGGTATTAGATAATTGCGCAGGCACCGGCGGATATCTAATTAGCGCCATGAAAAAGATGGTAGCTGATGCGAATGGAGACGAGGCAAAGATAAAAGATATCTACGAAAAGCAAATTGTGGGGATAGAATATCAAGATGATATATACGCCTTGATATGTTCAAACATGTACATCCATAAGGACGGGAAAA
>CAVPEX010000008.1:0-59626 GCA_963703585.1 uncultured Solirubrobacterales bacterium
ATGGACGTCGATTTGTCAAGTGCCCAGCACTGATCGCGACCGCGAGCGGCCGGTATCGGAGTGGCTCGGCGCCCGGGTCCGGGCGCGAAATCGACGGCTGTCAGTCTGACAATGCGGGAGTCATCTGTCCCAGGGCGCTGGCTTCGTCGCCGGCGGGCGCAATCTAGAAACGGGCATAGCCGGTGAGGGCCGCCCATAGGAGCATCGCGCGTGCCGGCGGCCGTTGGCCCGGACCCAGGTGGCCGAGCGCGACCGCTGTGGTGGGCGGTCAGCTCATGGCGCGGTGGCCGCGGCCCACAGGAAGCCCGCCAGCTCCCTGGCCACCGCGACGGTTGCGACGTTTCCCGGCTTGCCGCGCTCGCGCAGGCGGCGCCCGACCCGGTGCAGGCGGGTCTGGGCGCGCCAGGCGATCTGCAGGACGTGGTCGGGCTGGCCAGCCTGGCGGTTGGCGAGCGTGGCGCCGATCCGCGGCTGGTGCGCGTAGTGGTGGGCGGACTCGACCAAGAGCCGGCGGGCGATCCCCGAGCCGGTCTTGGTGATCGAGCCCTGGCTCGCCGACTCCCCGGACTGCTCGAGCGAGGGCGTCAGCCCCAGCCAGCTCGACAGCTTGCGCGGCGAGGGGAAGCGCCGCCAGTCGCCGCCCAGCTCAAGGTGCAGCATCAGCGCGGTGAGCGTGTCGATGCCGCGGAAGGCACGCAGGCGGGCGATCGTCGGCCACAGCCGCTCGTCCTGGGCAAGCCGCGAGAGCCGCTCGTCGAGGGCCTCGCGGCGGGCGGTGAGCCCGTCGACGGCGGCGAGCAGGTCGATGAACGCCAGCTCGGTCGGCTCGTGCTCGAAGGCCTGCTGGGAGAGCCAGCGCTTGTGAGTCTGGTTCCAGGCCGTCTTGCCCGGATAGACCCGCCCGTGCAGCAGCAGGAGCTTGGAGATGCGGTGGCGCGCCCGCATCAGGTCGTGGCGGACCTGTTCGCGGGTGCGTGCCAGGTGGCGGATCGCTTCCAGCCACGCGGGCGGGACCGCCACCGGCTTCAGCTGCCCGGCGAGCAGCAGCCGGGCCAGGAGCTCGGCGTCCCTGCGGTCGGTCTTGACTCGGTCACCCGGGGCCCGCGGCGTCTTGCTCGGCGCCACCACTTGCACCTCGAAACCGGCCGCCGCGGCCACCCGCATCAGCCCGAACCCGGTCGGGCCCGCCTCATAGGCCGCCCGCACCGGGGCCTCCAGGCCACCGAGCCACTCCACCACCTCCTCGGTGCCCGCTCCAAAGCGTGCCCTGCGCAGCTCGCCGCTCAGCGAGTCGATCGCCGCGGCGTGCGTGGAGCGCGCGTGGACATCCAAACCAACCCATGTCATCGTGCCGTTCATGGCCGGACCCTCCTTCGCCTGGGGTCAGCCGGAGCCCGTCTCCGGCCAGGTAAACCCCCGACTGAGCGAGAGGGTCCGGCCTACTTCGGATGGCCCCGGTGATTAACCGAGGCCATAGCGTCTAGCAAGAGTCTCGCCTCAGATGCTTGCCCCGGAGTAGCTGCTCCATAGCCGAGACCAGATTGCTCGATGCCTGCTTGCGTTCAACCGGGTCAACGATTCAGCCTGCTCTTCCGCCGGCGTCAGCGCCGTAGCGCTCGGGTGAACGCATCTTCGAAGCGCCGCTGCTGGCCGCTGCCTGGAAACGGAACCCGCTCTGCGGAGACCGGCAGACCAGCGTGGGTAAGTGCGCTCAGAGCAGCGTCATGGACGGTGGCCTTGATCAGGATGATCCTGGAAGGGGCGAGGCGCTGAACCCGGCTCAGGAGCGCGGGCACGTAGTCAGCTAGCGAGTCTGCCATCGATGGGATCGGGCTTGAGGTCAATCAAGAAGACCCCTCGATCACGAAGGCGAGTGAGAAGTTCGCGCTTGTTTGCCCGCGTTGGCTCAATGTTGAGGATGCCGCGCGCCACATATCGAAAGAGCGAGTCGTGATCCGGAACGTCAGGAAAGTAGAAATAGCGATCCAAGGCCGTGGGTGGCGCCTCGGCAATCAGCAGGAGCTTGACTTGCTCCGGCTTGAACCGACGCGCCGCTCGGTTCCTTCGGGCCCGCGCCCGCCGTTGTAACTCTGCCGCTGCCATTGAAGCCTCAGTCAAGCTTAACCCCACGAACCACAAGCCCCACGAAGTCCGAAACCGTCCAGTCAGTCAGTGGTCTCTACGAGGCCGCAATCCATAGCAGCAAAGCGCTAGTCGCTCCATCCAAGAAGATTCACCAAAGGACGTACAGCCACAACCGCAACCCCCCTCACACCACATCACCCCTTCGGGTGATTTCCCCGGGGCACGGGCGCCCCCAGCGGCATTTAGGGGGCGATGGACTGCCGAAGCGCACCAACAAAGCGGGGGCACCAGGCCCGCAGATCTGACGTATGCGGCGTGGAGGCCGCAACTCACCCGATACACCGGCTGCTTTTGCCGGACATAGAAGGCATGGAGGAAACCCACGACGGATTCCGCCCCCGCCGAGGACAGGCCTCGCTAGATGCTCTCGATCGGAAAGCTCGGAGCCGGCCAGCACTCCTACTACCTCGGCAAGGTCGCCGAAGGCGCCGAGGACTACTACTCCGGCGAGGGCGAGGCCGAGGGCTACTGGCTCGGCGACGCCGCCGAGGATCTCGGCCTCCAAGGCAAGGTCGACGCCGACCAGCTCGTCGCGATGCTGACCGGCAGCAACCCGGTCCACCGGCGAGCCGCTCGGCCTGAAGTCGGCACCGAGCCGCGAGCCGGTCCCCGGCTTCGATCTCACCTTCTCGGCGCCGAAGTCGGTCTCGCTGACCTGGGCGCTCGGCGGCCATCCGGTCTCCGGCCAGGTCACGCGAGGCCCACGCCGCCGCCGTCGCCGAGGCGCTCGGCTACCTGGAGCGCCAGGCCTGCTGGACCCGGCGCGGCACGGGCGGCGCACGAGTTCGTCCCCGGCAACGGCTTCCTCGCCGCCGCCTACCCCCACCGCTCCTCGCGCGCCGGCGATCCCCAGCTCCACACCCACGTCCTGATCGCCAACGCGACCAAGGGACCGGACGGCCGCTGGTCGCGCCTCTACCACCCGGCGATCTACGAACACGCCAAAACCGCCAGCTACATCTACGAGGCCCACCTGCGCCACGAGCTGACCCGGCGCCTCGGCGTCGAGTGGCAGCCAGTCCGCAAAGGCATCGCCGACATCAAGGGCTTCAGCGCCGAGGAGCTGCGGCGCCTTCTCGACCCGCCGCGCCGAGATCCTCGAGGCGGCCGGCGAGGGCGCCTCGGCGCGGGCGATGCAGGTCGCGACCCTGACCACGCGCAAGGCCAAGGACCGCGACCTGACCGACCGAGAGCCTGCGCGAGGCGTGGCGGGCGAAGGGCGCCGAGATCGGCCTCGACCGCGAGGCGATCGGCGAGCGCCTCGGCCACGAGCGACCCGGCCCGACGCTGCTGACCGCCCAGCAGGTCGAGCGCTCGGTCACCGCCCACGTCTCCCACTTCGACCGCCGCGAAGCAGTCCAGGCCGTCGCCGACAACCTGCCCCACGGCGCCCCGGCCGGCGAAGTCGAGGAACTGGCCGACGCCTTCCTCGCCAGCGAGTCGGTGATTCGGATCGCCGAGAGTCCCAGGGGCGCCCGCTTCACCACCCAGCGGATCTGGGAGCTGGAGCGGCGGGCGCTCGGCGGCCGCCGAGCGAGATGGCGCGCCACCGAGCGATCGCGTCCTCGTCGACCCGATCATCGTCTCCCGCGTCCTCGACGCCCGCCCGAGCCTGAAGGCCGACCAGCGGGCGATGGTCGAGCAGCTGCTCGGCGGCGGCCGCGCGCTTGAGGTCGTGATCGGCGAGGCCGGGACCGGCAAGACCTACGCCACCGTGGCGGCGGCCGAAGGCTGGGCGGCCGGCTGCGCACGAGCTGCTCGTCGCCGCCCCGACCTGGCGGGCGGCGAACGTCCTGCGCGCCGAGGGGCTCGACGCGACCAGCATCGCCCACCTGCTCGGCCAGCTCGACCGCAGGGCCGACGAGGGCGAGGCGCCGATGCAGCTCCGGCTCGGTGCTGCTGATCGACGAGGCCGGGATGGTCGACTCCGCGACCCTCGCGCGGCTGATCGACCACGCCCAGGCCGCCGACGCCAAGCTGGTCCTGATCGGCGACCCCGCCCAGCTCGGCGAGATCGAGGCCGGCGGCCTCTTCGCGGCGATCGCCAATCGCAGCGAGCCGATCTACCTCGATGAAGTGATCCGCCACCGCCACGATCTCGACCGCGAGGCGGCGCGGCTGATCCGCGAGGGCGACGGGGCGGCAGGCCCTGGAGCGCTACCGCGCCGGGCGAGCGGATCGTCGTCGCCGCCGACCCCGAGGCCCGGCGCGAGGCGATCGTCGCGCGACTGGTGGGCGAGCCGCCAGGCGGGCGAGGACTCGCTGATGATCGCGAAGCTAAACCGCGAGCGCGAGCATCTGAACGCGCGGGCGCGGGAGCTGATGAAGGCCGAAGGCCGGCTCGGCGACGAGGAGATCCGCGTCGGCGAGTCGTCCTTCGCGGCCGGCGACGAGGTCATCACGCGGGTCAACGACCACCGCGCCCAGATCTACAACCGCGAGCGCTGGCGGGTCGAGGCCGTGGACGCTCGAGGCTCGGACCGTTGAGTTGGTCGGAATCGACACCGCGAGGCGGGTGTGTGTCGATTCCGACTACCTGGGGCGCGTGACTCGGAGGGACGGAGCGCCGGCGCTGGAACACGCCTACGCGGCGACGATCTACCAGGCCCAGGGAGCGACGGTCGACCGGGCCTTCGTGATGGCCGACCCGACGATGGACCGCCAGGAGTTCTACGTCGCCGCTTCGCGCAGCCGCGAGGAGACCTACTTCTACGTGACCCCCGAGGTCGCGAGCTCGAGCGGATGGAGTTCGCGCCCGCGCTCGCCGCGAGCGGCAACGGCCTGGAGCACATCGCCAGAGCCGCCGAGCGCGACGGCGCCCAGGCCGCCGCCCACGACGAGGCGCTGCGGGTCGAAGCTGCGCCGCTGCCGACCGAGGAGCTGCACGCCCGCCGTCGCGAGCTGGCCTCCGAGGTCCGGGCCGAGGCCGACAACCAGCGCGCCTGGGCGAGCCTCGAGGAGCGGATCGCCGAGAACGAAGCGCGGCTCGACGCGATCGCCGAGCGCTACGCGAGCCTCGGCGAGCCGCCCTCGCGCTTCGCGCGGCGCGAGGTCCGCTACGAGTACCGGCGCGAGGTCGGCGACCTGCGAGCTGCCGAGCGCGGCTGGCCCGCGAGGAGGCGGCGAAGCTGGAGGCCGAGCGGGCCGGGCTGGCGCCGGTCGAGCACCAGGCCCGCGCCGAGGCCGCCGTGATCGAGCACCTGATCGGCGAGCGCGAGCGGCGAGGCTGGAGGCGGTCCGCCTCGACCCGCCCGACTACATCACGCAGGAGCTGGGGGAGAGGCCGAGCGATCCGAGCAAGCGGGCGCATTGGGACAAGGCGGTGCGGGGGATCGAGCGGCTACCGCCAACAGCACGGCATCGAGGACAGAGACAGCGCGCTCGGGACGACGCCGAAGGATCGGTCGGGCGAGCTGGCGCAGAAGCAGGCAAGGGAATCGCTCCGGCGCTCACAGCGAGGCCTTCAGCTCAGGCAGGCGCGGACGGTCGAGCGCTCGCAGGGGATCGAGCTGTGAGGGCCAGGCGACGGTCAGCTCCGACTCGCCCAGCCTCTCCTCAATTCCAGTGAAGCAGCGCATCTGCTGCATGTGCCGCGCAGCACCCTCTACGAGCTGGTGCGTTCGCGCGGTCTGCCCCATGTGCGGATCGGTCGGCGGGGTCTCCGGTTCACTCGGCTGGATCTTGACCGCTGGGTCCGAGAAAACTCCTTCGGTTCCTAGCGGGGTCCAGCCTCATAGGATGCCGAGATGCGGGTTGGGGTTTACATCGACGGATTCAATCTCTATTACGGGGGACGTGATTCCTGCGGTCGAGGCACCGCGGGTTGGCGTTGGCTCGACGTGCGCTCGCTCTCTGAAGATCTCGATTGGGCGCCGCCGGAATTGGGAAGGCGCCGCGTCGAGCGGCTCGTCTATTGCACGGCCCGGATCAGCGCTTCGTCGAATCACGATGGCAGCGAAGAGCAGGACATCTATCTGAAGGCGCTCAAAGCGGGGAACATTGTCGACTTGATCGAGTACGGCCATTACGTGGCCCGCGTGAAGACGGCGCCGCTCGCGACGGCAAACAAAAGCGGCAAGCCTGTCCTGACCACCGCCCGCTGGCCGATCAAGATTCAGGATCAGAACTCAGATCCGGTCCCAGATGCTCGCTTCATGGTCTCCATCGCACATCGTGAGGAGAAGGGCTCCGACGTCAACGTCGCGTCGCATCTTCTCCTTGACGCCTTGGAAGAGCGCATCGACGCAGCGATCGTGATCTCCAACGACAGCGACCTCCGCTTTCCGATTCAGCGGGTCCGACAGCGCATTCCCGTTGGCACGGTCAATCCGTCGCGGCGGTTTCTCGCTGGTGCGTTGGGCGGAGACGCCGAGGCGGGAGCAGGCCGACATTGGTGGGTCAATTTGCAGGCGGCGGACTTTCGAGCGCACCAGCTCCCCGACCCTTGCGGCGGCTACTCGAAGCCGCCGCCTTGGTGATCGACGGAATGTCGCGGCTCGCCACCGGCGGCCAGAGTTGGACTGAACTTGACCGAAGCGGACTGAAATTGACTGGAATTGACTACCCGCCTATACTCGCTGTCTAGACCACCCGGCCCCTCGTGGGCCGGGTTTTCTTTTTAAGGGGTCTCTACCGACTCGGTACGGAACGCGTCGGCCACAAGCGCAGCGTCTCCCTCGCGCGGTGCGTAGTGCAGATACTTCATCGTCGTCTGTACGTCGGCGTGGCCCATCCACTCCTGCACACGGCGGATGTCGGCCTTGGCGATCATGCGGGTGCCGAAGGTGTGGCGGAGGTCGTGGAAGCGGAGCTTGCGGAGGGTGGCGCGCTTGAGGGCTGCGTCGTAGCGGCGGCGTAGGGCGCGGCCGTCGAGGTAGCTGCCGGCCTGGCCGACGAAGACGAGATCGTCGTCGCCGGTCCAACTGGCGTCGCTGGCCGAGCTTGGCCAGCGCTTCCGCGACGTCGGGCGCCATCGGGACCGATCGGACCTTGCCGGACTTCGGGGTGGTCAGCGCGCCGTCCGCATAGCTGGCCCGGACGCGGACAACCTGGCGCGGAAAAATCGACATCGCGCCAGCGCAGCGCGAGCAGCTCGCCCCGGCGCAGGCCGGTGAAGGCGGCGGTGACGTAGATCGCGGCGTCCTGTTCGGATGCAGCGGCGCGGACGAGCGCCATGACCTCCTCCGGCGAGAAGACCTCGATGTCGCCGCTGCTGTCGACGGGCGGCTTCTCGACTTCGGCGACCGGGTTCCTCGGCAGCCCGTAGAGCTTGCGTGCTCGCTTGAAGATGCCATGCATGAGGACGAGCGCCTTCGTCCGCGTGGCGGGCGCTCGGTCGACCCCGGCGATCCACGCCTCGATCATCGGCGTGGTGATCGACTCG
Source organism: uncultured Solirubrobacterales bacterium (assembly GCA_963703585.1). Taxonomy (GTDB): domain Bacteria; phylum Actinomycetota; class Thermoleophilia; order Solirubrobacterales; family 70-9; genus VAYN01. Next base: position 7,529 of record CAVPEX010000008.1, read on the forward strand.
ATCGGCAGCTCGCCGAAGGTGGGGAGGAGCTGCGAGCGCAGGAGCGCCCGGTAGCCGGCGATCGGTCGACGGCTTCCGTCCCCGGTCGTGCTCGATGTAGCGGAGCCACTCGTCGGCGGCTGCGGCGAAGGTCACGTCGGTCTTGACGAGGCCGGGCAGCGTTCCGCTGCCGTGCTTCATCGAGCACCTTCCGCAGCCACTCTTCGGCCGTGCGCTTGGTGAAGTAGCCCGCTGCCGGCCGGCCTCGCTCGGTCCACGCGGGGCCGATCTTCTTCTGCACCTGTCGCCCGTCTGGGAGCCGGTACTTGGCAAACCACTGGGGCCGCGCTTTGCGCTCGACCCGGAAAACGTGTCCCGAAGGGGGCCTGGGAGGAGCCTTGCCGAGGCGGCAGCCATGCCCCCACTTTAGCGCTGTCTTGGGACATATTCGGGACATATTCTCCTCTGACCGATCGTGCGCCATCGCCAAATGTGGCTATTTAGCTGGGCTTTTGAGAGCCGACGCCCGGACTTGAACCGGGGACCCCTTCATTACGAATGAAGTGCTCTACCAACTGAGCTACGCCGGCGCGGGCGCTCATTTTAGGGTTCCGTCGCGGCCGGGGGCGATGATCCTCGAATGGCCAGAGAGAGGGCGGTGAAGCGGCGGGAGGGGAACGAGATCGAGTTCTCGCGGATCGTCGCCTTCAGCGACGGGGTCTTCGCGATCGCGATCACGCTGCTGGTCCTCAATTTGGACGTCGCCAAGAACCTGGCGGGAAGCGAACTGGCGGACGCGCTGTGGGGCGAGCGGGGGAGCCTGCTCGCCTGCGCGATCAGCTTCGCCGTGATCGGCCGCTTCTGGGTCGTCCACCACCGCTTCTTCGGCGAAGTCACGGCCTTCGACGGGCGGCTGCTCGGGCTCAACCTGCTCTACCTCGGCTGCATCGTGCTGATCCCCTTCAGCAGCGAGGTGCTGGGCGAGTACGGCGGCGAGACCGCGGCCGTGGTGCTCTACTCGGCCAACCTCGTCGCGGTGATCCTGGTCGGGCAGCTGATGGCGGCCGACGCCAACCGCGCCGGTCTCACGACCGCGGACGAGAAGACCCGTCGCGAGGGCTCGGTCCGCTCGATGTACATCGCCGCCGTCTTCCTGCTCTCGATCCCGGTCGCCTTCGTCGCCCCCACCGTCGCCCCCTACATGTGGCTGGTCCTCTTCCTCGACCCTGCCGGGCGCCTCGCTCGGCGCAGCGGCTGATCCGCTCCGCTACCGCCTGGCGGTGAAGGCGACCGAGCGCCCGGGGCGGGCGCAGCTGACCGCGAGCCCGCGGTCGGTGGCGGCGGCCAGGCAGCGGTAGGAGCTGACCGTGCAGGCCGAGCGCGAGGCGCCGGTCGGCGGCACGCACTCGTCGCCGCGGCGCCAGGCGATCGCCAGCCGCTGCGCCTTGCCGCAGGAGACGCCGGTGGCGCGCAGCCCCTCGGCGCCGCCGGCGCTGAGCGCGCAGGCGTGGGCGGAGGCCCCGGCCGGCGCCGTCGAGGTGCTCGCCGGCGGCGCGGTCGCGGCCGAGCCCGACTCGTCCGCGGACTCCTCGCCGCAGCCGGCCGACGCGGCGGCGGCGAGGACGACGATCGCGATCGGGACGGCGAGCCTCATCGGTCGCCGCCAAACCTACCCGCCGTTCGCCCCCCGCACGCGCTCGGTCGGCGGCAGGTGGCCGCAGACCGGGCAGCCGGGCTCCGGCACGACCGGCTCGCGCTTGACCTCCATCGTCCGCAGGTCGTAGATGTGGGCGACGCCCTGCGTCGAGGGCCGGCTGAGGCCGGTCAGCAGGTGCATCACCTCGAGCCCGACCTGGCCGCCGATCAGGCCGCAGGCCGGCCCCAGCGTCGCCGCCGGTGACGGTTGCGCGCGGCGCTGCTCGACTGCGACGTCGAAGAGCGGGTACTCGCGCCGGTAGGCGGCCTCCTGGCAGACGAAGCAGCCGGTCTCGCCGGGAACGTAGAGCGGCCCGACGCGGGCGATCGGCGGGAAGTGGCTCATCGTGATGTAGGGGATGCCGGCCTCGAAGCAGGCGGCGTTGCACCAGCGCTCGATGTCGTGCGCGGGCCAGTCGGCGGCGTCGATGACGACGTCCGAGCCGGCGATGAACTCGGCGATGTCCGCCTCGCTCTCCAGCCGCCGCGCCGTCGCCGTCACCGTCGTCGCCGAGTTGAAGGCGCGCAGCCGCGCCGCCGCCGTCTCGACCTTGAGCAGGCCGAGGTCGGCCTCGGTGTAGAGGATCTGGCGGTTGAGGTTGCTGATCTCGACCCGGTCGCCGTCGATCAGCCACATCTCGCCGACGCCGCAGCAGGCCAGCGCCCAGGCCGCCCAGCCGCCGAGGCCGCCGACGCCGAGCACGGCGACCCGCGCCTCGCGCAGGCGCCGCTGGCACTCCGACGGCGGCAGGTCGCGCCGGCCGACGTCGCTGAAATAGCGCAGCTGGCGGTCGAAGCGCGCCAGCTCCCCGGGCTCCAGCAGGTCGTCGTCGGCCGCGTCCTCGACGACTTCCAGCTCCCGCAGTTGGGAGATCAGGTCGGCGACCGCCTTCTCGCCGAACTCCTCCTGCAGCTGCGCCACCGTGCGGTCCCCGTCGAGCGCTGTCAGTAGCCGCCGGTCCTCCTCGTCGGGGCGCTCGATCCGGATGTCGTTGTCGGCGCTCGGGCGCAGCAGGTAGAGGTCGCCGTCGGGCGACCCGATCGGCTCGGTCGTGCGTTTGATCCGTGGACGAATCACTGATTCTGACCCCCTGATGTAGATGACCGCCGGCAGATCGAGCCGGCCTGGCCGCTTTTGCTGGAGACCGTTCCAGCGGTAGAGAATGTTCCGAGCTATGCGGAGAGCTGTCGCGCGCGCGCGAAGGCGGCGTCGATCATCGGCACGGTCAGCTTGCCGGTGAAGGTGTTCTGCTGGCTGGGGTGGAAGCAGCCGAGCAGGCGCCAGCGGCCGAGGTCGGCCTCGGCGCCGTGGCCGAACTTCGGCCGCGGCCGCGGCACCTCGGCTCCCAGCGCCCGCGCCGCGCGCAGGGCGCCGTCCCAGCCGAAGGCGCCGAGGGCGACGATGACCCGGCAGCGCTCGAGCAGCTCCAGCTCGCGCTCGAGGTAGGGCAGGCAGTTGTCGCGCTCTTCGGGCGTCGGCTTGTTGGCCGGCGGCGGGCAGCGGACGACCGCGGTCACGTAGGCGTCGCGCAGCCGCAGGCCGTCGCCGCGGCGCTCGGAGTCGGGGTCGGCTGGCGTAGCCGGCGCGGTGCAGGGCGGCGTAGAGCCACTCGCCGGAGCGGTCGCCGGTGAACATCCGCCCGGTCCGGTTGGCGCCGTGCGCGGCCGGCGCCAGGCCGACGATCGCGACCCGCGCCCGCGGGTCGCCGAAGCCGTCGAGCGGGCGCGCCCAGTAATCCTCGCCGCGGTAGCGGCGCGGCGGGTCGGCGGCGCAGGCCTCGCGCCACTCGACCAGCCGCCGGCAGCGCCGGCAGGCGTGGATCGCCGTCGCCAGCTCGGCCAGCTCTTCGCCGCCCCCGGACTCCATAGGCTTGCCGTCCGCCATGGCCCCGAACCGAATCATGCGAGCCGGCGCCGTGCGCCGCGGGCTGCTCCTGGCGAGCGTCGCGGTGGCCGCCGCGACGCTGCTCGGCGCCTGCGGCGGCGGTGGCGACGTCACCACCGCCGTCCCGGACAAGGAGAGCGACGCCAGGGTCCTCAACGAGATCCTCGGCCGTCAGCTGGCCGCGGTCGACGCCTACGACCGCAGCATGCGGGCGCTCGGCGGCCCCGACCTCGCCCTCGCCCGCGAGTTCCGCGCCCAGGAACAGCAGCACGTCGACGCCGTGGTCAAGGCGATGCGCGGGGTGGGGGCCGAGGCGGAACCGGCGGAGGAAGAGATCGAGGCGAAGGGCCTCAAGAGCGAGGCCGACCACCTCGAATTCCTCTATGAGGTGGAAAGCGCCACGATCGACGCCGAGCTCAACGCGATCTCGAAGCTGACGGCGTCCTGGGTGCGGCCGCTGCTGGGCACGATCGTCGCCAACCAGGCCCAGCACCTGGTCCTGCTGCGCCGCGCCCTCGGCGCGAAACCGCTGGAAACGGTGCCCGAGGCGTTCGAGGACGGGACCACGCCGGCCCCGTGAATCGCCGCCGCGCGGGTAGGGAATGATTGCGCGCGATGACCGGCCCCCTCTACGCGATCGGCCGTTTCTGCTCGCGTCACCACTACCCGGTGATCGGCGCCTGGGTCGTCCTCGCCGTCGCCCTCGTCCTCATCGGCCAGGCCGGCGGTAGCAAGACGAGCGAAAACCTGACGCTGCCGGGCACCGGCTCGACGATCGCCACCGAACTGCTCGAAGACAACCTGCCCGAGCAGGCCTACGGCAGCAACCCGCTCGTCCTCGAATCGAAGCAGGGCAAGCTGACCGAGGCGAAGTACGCCGACGCCGTCGCCGAGACGGTCAAGCGCCTGGAAGCGATTCCCTTCGTCAACTCGGCGGTCAGCCCGCTCAGCCCCGAAGGGGCGCAGTTCCTCAGCAAGGACCAGACGATCGGCTACATCCCGGTCGTCCTCGGCATCGGCCCCGGCGAAATCGACGAAGAGGAGGCGCAGCGGGTCCTCGACGCCGCCGAGCCGGCGGAAGCGGCGGGGCTCGAAACCGCGGTCGGCAGCTACGTCGGCCAGCAGCTCTCCAAGCCCTCGACCGAGACCAGCGAGGCGATCGGCCTGGCGGCGGCGGTGATCATCCTCCTCTTCGCCTTCGGCACGGCGACGGCGATGATGCTGCCGATCGTCTCCGCCGTGATCGGCCTCGCCTGCGCGCTCTCGATAATCCGCCTGCTCGAGCACGTGCTGCAGGTCCCGGGAGTGGCCTCGACCCTGGCGACGATGATCGGCCTCGGCGTCGGCATCGACTACGCGCTGTTCATCGTCACCGCCGTCTTCCAGCTCGGCTGGGGCGTCGAGCTGATCGGCCTCGACCACGCGATCCCGATCGTCAGCTTCGTGCCGCTGCTGATGTTCGCGATCCTCTTCGGGCTCTCGATGGACTACGAGGTGTTCCTGCTGACGCAGATGCGCGAGCACTTCAAACAGCACGGCGACGAGCGCCGCGCGGTCACCGAAGGGCTGGCCAACACCGGCCGGGTGATCACCTCGGCGGCGGCGATCATGGTCTGCGTCTTCACCAGCTTCGTCCTCAACGGCGACCCGGTGGTGAAGGAGTTCGGCGTCGGCCTGGCGGTGGCGATCGCGATCGACTCCACCCTCGTCCGCTGCCTGCTGGTGCCGGCGGTGATGGTGCTGCTCGGCAAGCGCGCCTGGTGGCTGCCACGCTGGCTGGAGCGGATCGTCCCCCACGTCAGCATCGAGGGCGAGGACTACTTCGCCCGGCACGACGCGCGAACGCGCGGTCAAGCAGTCAAACTGAACCGGCGATGTTCCCGCTCAACCTGCCGAATGCGCTCACCCTGCTGCGCATTCTGGCGGTGCCGGTCGTCGTCGTCGCCCTGCTGGGGGAGACCTCCAACGGCGACGCTCTCGCTGCCGCCGTCTTCGCCCTGGCGGCGCTGACCGACGGCCTCGACGGCTACTTCGCCCGCTCGCGCGGCGCCGTCACCACCTTCGGCAAGCTGATGGACCCACTCGCCGACAAGCTGCTGGTCACCGCGGCACTGGTCTCGCTGGTCTCGCTCAACCGGCTCGAAGCCTGGGTCGCGATGGTGATCATCGCCCGCGAGATCGCCGTCACCGGGCTGCGCACGATCGCCAACGAGCGCGGCATCGTGATCGCCGCCAGCTGGCTCGGCAAGCTGAAGACGGTGCTGCAGATCGCCGCCGTGATCGCCCTGATCGCGACCAACCCGGCGCCCGGCTGGGTCGACGCCCTCGTCTACGCGGCGTTGGTCGCCACCGTGGTCAGCGGCATCGACTACTTCTTCGGCCTGCGCCGGCGGATCGAAGAGCACGAGAAGGAGCGCGCCGCCGCGAAGACGCGGCCGGCGAGCTGAGCCTAGGCGGCGCCGGCCTCCAGCCACTCCCGCATCGTCTGGTGGCGGGCGCTGGTGCTCGCCGCTCGCCAGCTCCCGCCGCAGCTCCCCGAGGGTGCCGTAGCGCTCGGCGACCACGTTGTGGCGGTGGATCGTCTCCAGGTTCTCCTGCCGCGCCATCACGAAGGCGTCGTCGGGCAGGTCGGGGTAGTCCTCGACCACCTGGCGCACCATCTCGCGCACGCAGTCCTCGACGAAGCGCGGCTGTTCGTGCGCCTTGACCACGACCGACATCTCGTCGGGGCGCTTCATCAGCTCGTAGATCTCCGAGCTCATCGAGCTCTCGACGATCCGCAGCAGCTCCGGGGCGTCGATCCAGGCCGGGCCACCCTCGGGGCAGCCGACGTGGAGGCGGCCGATGCCGCGCTGGTTGTGGGTGGCGATCGGGACCACCTCGATCGCCTGCTCGATCTGCTCGCCGTCGAAACCCCGCTCGGCGAGCCGTTCGCGGGCGAGGCCGGCGACCATCTCCTGCGCGCAGGGGCAGGCGGTCATCCCCTGCGCCTCGACGCCGGTCAGGGTCCGGGTGCCGCGCTCGGAATCGACGGCGGTGCCGTAGAGGACGTAGATCTCCTGGGTGCTCTGCCCGCTCTCCGGGGTCGAGACCGTCTCCGGGTAGCGGGCGGTGACCGAGACCTCGGCCCGCAGCCCGCCCTGGCGCTCGCGCACCTTCTGGGCGACGTGGGCGGCCAGCACCTCGGCCTTGAAGGCCTCGCCGAGGACGACCTCGTCGATCGCCGCGCCGACGATCTCCTCGAAGCGCGACATGTGGACGCCCGCCTGGCGCGGGTTGAGGTCGACGAAGCACTCGAAGCCGGCGTAGAAGAGGTTCTCGGCGCCGTCGGCCTTGACCCGGATCACCTTCTCGACCCCGGCCACGCCGACCCGCGAGAGGCTCACCTGGGTGGCCGGGACGGAGGCTTGGACGTCGGCGGCGGCGGTGGTTGCGGTCGGCTGGTTCGCCATCGGCTTATGAAGAGTAAGCGACCGCTGTGCCGGGCGATCCGCGGCCCCTGTACCCGACGATTCGTAAGAACGTTTCATCCGCCTATACTTCGGCGCGGCCGGAGCTTCGGGGCCGGCCTCCCGGGGAGTTGGGGAGAGGGACGCAGCGGAGGGAAGCGATCATCGAACCGTTGGAGACGGTCACGGAGGTGATGGAGCGCGACTCGGTCGAGGGCGCAAGCGCGGGCGAGAGCCCGATCGCCGAGATCGAGGAGCTGCGCGGGCTGATCGCCACCGGCCGCGACCGCGGCTATCTCACCTTCGAGGAGATCGCCTCGACACTCGAGGAGGTGGAGATCACCAAGGGGCAGGTCTCCCAGCTCCACGCCCACCTGGTCGAGCACGGCGTCGACGTGATCGCCGAGGACGGCGTCAGCGCTTACAAGGAGCAGCGCGGCTCCGAGCCCGCCGGCCAGTCGAAGAAGGAAGAGCTCGACCTCACCGTCGAGCCGAGCCTCGACTCGTTGCGGCTCTACCTGCGCTCGATCGGCAAGGTCGACCTGCTGACCGCGGCGCAGGAGGTCGAACTGGCGAAACGGATCGAGCGCGGCGACATGCTGGCGAAGCGGCAGATGGTCGAGGCCAACCTGCGCCTCGTCGTCTCGATCGCCAAAGGCTATCTGGGCCGCGGCCTCAGCTTCCTCGACCTGATCCAGGAGGGCTCGCTGGGGCTGATCCGGGCGGTGGAGAAGTTCGACTACCGCCGCGGCTACAAGTTCTCCACCTACGCGACCTGGTGGATCCGCCAGGCGGTGACGCGGGCGATCGCCGACAAGGCGCGGACGATCCGCATCCCGGTCCACATGGTCGAGAAACTGAACCGCGTCGCCCACGTCGAACGGCAGCTGGTGCAGAAGCTGGGGCGCGAGCCCGAGCCGGCGGAGATCGCCGAGGAGCTGCGCTGGCCCGTCTCCGACGTCCGCGACATCCTCCGCGTCGCCCAGCTGCCGGTCTCGCTGGAGAAACCGGTCGGCGACGAGGACGAATCCGAGCTCGGCGACTTCGTCGCCGACGACGCCGTCCTCGAGCCCTTCGAGGAAGCCAGCGAGCACCTGCAGAAAGAGGGCGTGCGGCGGGCGCTCGACGCGCTGCCCGAGCGCGAGCGCCAGGTGATCGAACTTCGCTACGGCCTCTCCGGGGCGGAGCCGCTGACGCTGGAGGAAGTGGGGCGCACCTTCGGCGTCACCCGCGAGCGGATCCGCCAGATCGAGAACAACACGCTGAAGAAGCTGAAGCGCCTGCCAGAGGCGCAGATGCTCCGCGAAGCCAGCTGACGGCCCGAGGGTCCGTTATGCGGCGTCCTCGGTCGCTCGTGTGCAGAGCACACTTCGCTTCCTGCGTCCTTGCCTAACGGCCCCTCGGCCGCTTCAGGGCGTGGCCGGCTCCAGGACGAAGAGCGAGATCGCGCGGTCGGTGCGCTTCTCGTAGTCGTCGAAGCCGGCGTACTGCTCGTTCGACTTGCGCCAGAGGTCGGAGCGCTCCTCGCCCTCGGCGACCCGGGCGCGGACGCGGACCCGCCGGCGACCGACCTCGACCTCGGCGTCGGGCTTGGCTTTGAGGTTGAGCGCCCAGGCGGGGACGCGGTCGTTGCCGGCGTTGGAGCCGATCACGATCATGTTCTCGCCGTCGGCGAGGAAGACGACCGGCGCCGTGCGCGGCTGACCCGATTTGCGGCCGGCGGTGGTCAGCAGGAGCACGGGGGCGTTACCGATCCGCCCGCCGATCCGCCCGCCGGACGCCCGATACAGGGGCACGTTGAGCTTGCCCGTCCAGCGCAGCCCGGTCGCCCCGAGCGCGGAGGAGAAGCGCGAGATGAACCGATCGCTCAGGACCGCCACGGCGCGAGTATCCCACGGGGTGTCGACTTCTCCGCGTATGAGCCGAGTAACTCGACACTTCGGGGTAGAGTTGCCCGATGGCCGAGCCGCACCCGTTCCGCCGCGCCGCCGAGAACAAGGACCTCGAGCTGCTGACCGAGACGCTGCGCGAGGACGTCGTCCTCCACAGCCCGATCCTCTTCCGCGGCTTCGAGGGGCGCGAGACGACGATCCTCGTCCTTTCGCAGGTGATCGAGGTGCTCGAAGACTTCGAGTACACCGACGAGCTGGCCGAGGGCGACACCGTCGTCCTCCGCTTCAAGGCCAACGTCGGCGACCGCGAGCTGGAAGGCATCGACTTCCTCGAGCTCGACGAGGACGGCAAGGTCGCCGAGCTGACCGTCTTCATGCGCCCGATGTCCGCCCTCACCCGCTTCAACGAGCAGATGACCGAGCGCCTGGCCGCGGCGCAGCCCGACCAGTAGCGACCCCTCTAGAATCGCCATCTGACCACCCTGGGGGAGTGTCCGAGTGGTTAAAGGAGACGGGCTGTAAACCCGTTGGCTATGCCTACGCAGGTTCGAATCCTGCCTCCCCCACATATGGATGACCTCGCCGACCGCGTCATCGCCATCGCCGGCGTCGGCGGCGGTCTCGGGCCGCTGGCGGCGGGCCGGCTCGCCGAGGCAGGCGCCACGGTTGCCGGCACCGATCGCGACCAAGGGCTGCTCGACGCGCTCCCCGGCCAGCTCGGCATCCCGACGGAGCGCTGGGACGGGCGCTCGGTCGACCTGCTCGACGAGGAGGCGGCGCGGGGGTGGTGCGCCGGGCTGGTCGAGCGCTTCGGGCGCGTCGACGGGCTCGTCCACCTGGTCGGCGGCTGGCGTGGGGGGCAGCCGCTGCACGAGGCGCCGCTCGCCGACTGGGATCTCCTCCACGATCTGCTGATCCGCACCGTCCAGCACACGACCCGCGCCTTCCACGACCAGCTGGCCGCCAGCGAGCACGGGCGCTTCGTCCTCGTCTCCGCCAAGCAGGCGCAGGCGCCGAGTAACACGAACGCCGCCTACGCGGCGGCGAAGGCGGCGGCGGAGGCCTGGACCCTCGCCCTCGCCGACGGCTTCGAGCCCGGTGGCGCCACCGCCAACATCGTCGTCGTCGAGGCGATCCTGACGCCGCGGATGCGCGAGGAGAACCCCGAGGGCGATTTCGCCACCTTCACCCCGGCCGAGCACCTCGCCGACGCGATCGCCTTCCTCTGCTCCGACGCGGCGGCGGAGACGAACGGCCAGCGGCTGACGCTCGCCGGCCCCTAGCCGCTTACGATGCGCCGATGACGAAGGCCAAGAAGGCGAAAGCGCCCGACGGCAAGATGACGATCGGGGAGCTGGCGCGGCGGACCGGGATGACGATCCGCAACATCCGCGCCCACCAGACCCGCGGCCTGCTGCCGCCGCCCGAGGTGCACGGGCGCACCGGCTACTACGGCGAGGAGCACGTCGCCCGCATCGAGCTGACCCGCGAAATGCAGGCCGAGGGCCTCAACCTGGAGGCGATTCGCCGCGTGCTGGAGACCACCGGCGGCTCCTCGCAGGAGATCGTCGACTTCGCCCGCGCCGTCCGCGCCCCCTTCGAGGACGAGACGCCGGAGATCTTCGAGGCCTCCGAGCTCGCTGCCAGCTGGAAGGTGGATCGGCTCGAGCCGAAGCTGCTGCAGCGGGCGGAGCGGCTCGGCATCCTGCGCGAGCTGCCCGACGGCAAGATCGAAGTGCTGAGCCCGCGCCTGCAGCGCTCCGGGGCCGAACTGATCGAGCTCGGCGTCTCCGCCGAGGCGGGCCTCGCCACCGCCGCCAAGCTGCGCGAGCACGCCGAGGGCGCCGCCCGCGCCTTCATCGACCTCTTCGTCAAGGAGATCTGGGAGCCGTTCGACAAGGCCGGCCGTCCCGAGCAGGACTGGCCGAAGGTGCGCGAAGCGCTCGACCGGGTCCGCCCGCTCGCCTCCGACGCGCTGCTGGCGATGTTCCAGATCACGATGGGGGAGGCGACTGAGAAAGCCGGCGAACGCACCCTCGCCGACGCCGCCGCGCCACCGCGCCGCCGTCGCAAACGCGCCGCCCGCCGCTGAGCGCAGCTCAGCCGGCGATCTCGAACCGCTTGGTCACCGGCTTGGAGACGTTGTTCGCGGTGTCGGTCGCCCGCAGCACCACCTCGTAGCGCCCCGGGCGCGCCTTGAAGTGCTTCCAGCGCGCCGCCAGGGTGAGGTGGTTGATGCCGATGAAGGTCTCCCAGACCTTGTAGCCGCTGTAGGTGCGCTTGCCCTTGGAGTTGAGCCGGTAGTACTCGGCGTCGAGGCTGCCGCGCTCGCTGACCTGGGCGCTGAAGCCCGTCCCCCCGGCGCCGCCGATCCGCTGCCGCCGCAGCGCGATCGAGCCCAGCGTCGGCGCCTTCACGTCGAGGTTCAGGGGCGGCTGCGGGCCGGGGTCGGAGCCCGGGTTGCCGGGACTGGCGGAGACGACGACCTCGCCGCGGACCGTGGCGTGCAGCTTGCACTGGAAGAGGTAGGTGCCCGGCTGGGTGAACTGCAGCGTGAAGGTGTCGCCGGCGCGGTGGGCGGGGGCGTCGGTGCCGGGGTCGGAGTCCCAGCCGGCGTCGTTGGCCGAGATCCCCGTGACCGAGTGGGCCAGGTCCGGCCCCAGCCAGTCCCAGGTCACCTTCTCGCCGAGGTCGACGTGCACTTCGGCGCTCGACCAGGCGTAGTTGGCGATCGAGACCCGCGTGTTTGCCCCGAACGCCGCCGGGGTGGCGAGCAGCGCCACGGCCGCCACTGCGTTCGCGATTACCGCCGCATAGCGGAGGGAAGTGCGACCGCGGCCGCTCAGGAGACGACGTACCAACCGATCATCCCCTGGATCAGGTGCTGGAAGACGTGGCAGTGGTAGAACCAGCGACCGGGGTTGTCCTCGGTGAACTCGATCCGGAAGGAGTCGGCGGGCCCGAAGGTCTTGTTGTCGACGATCTTCCCGTCCGGTTCGGTCCAGCGGTGGCCGTGCAGGTGGAAGGTGTGGAAGAAGTTGTCGACCCCGTAGACGTGCATCGCCACCCGGTCGCCGACCTTCGCCCCCAGCGTCGGCGTGTTCCCGGCGTAGGCCTTGCCGTTGACGCAGTAGAAGATGTTCTTCAGCCCGGTGATCGATGGGTCCCAGGTGTGGAAGGCGAGGAAGAACTCGCTGGCCGGCCGCGCCTCGCCCGGTTTGCGGATCACCAGCGGGCCGTGCAGGCCTTTGAAGACCGGCAGCGGGTCCATCGGTCCGTGGTCGTGGTAGAGCCAGGTTCCTTCCGTCCCCTCGCGGGCCTCCCAGATGTAGGTGAAGGTGCGGTTGTGCTGGACGAAGCCGCCGGGGTCGGTCCACTTGCCCTTGTAGGCGCCGTCCATCTCGTTGGCGTAGAAGATCCCGTGCGGGTGCATCGTCACCGGCGCCCTCAGCTTGTTGCGGAAGTGGACGATCACGGTGTCGCCGACTTCGGCTTCGAGCAGTGGCCCCGGCACCGTCGCCGGCGCCAGCGGCTTCTCGAAGTTGGCGCTGTAGGGGCGGTAGCCGTAGGCGGTGAAGGTCGTCTTCCCCTTCACCAGCTCGTTCATCATCGCGTCGCGGTGGGTGGGGACGATGTCCCAGCGCCGCTCCTCGGCGGCGATCCAGTACTCGCGGGTCTGCCCGGTGCCGAACGCCGCGAGTTGGGCGGTGCCGCCCTCGGTGGCGCCGGCGCCCGCCCGCTCTTCCGCCGCCGCGACCTTCGGCGGCACCTCGACCCGTCCGGCCAGGCCGTCGACGTCGATCTGCCCCTGGTCGGTCGGGATCTCCTGCCCGGCGAGGGTGCAGACGAAGGCGAGCCCGCCGAGGCCGAGGAAGCCGCGACGGTCGATCGGGTCGAGGCTCACCGCGGGCCTACTTCTTGACGGTGACGGTCAGTTTCATTTCCGTCGGGTGGATCGTGCAGATGAACTTGTAGGTCCCCGGCGTCGGGAACTGCTTCTGGAAGCGGGCGCCGGTGATCGCGGTCGTCTTGGTCGAGTAGGAGCCCTTGTCCTTCAGCCCCTTCGGCCCCTGCTTCAGGTGCACGTCGTGGGGATAGGAGTTGAGCGAGGACCAGACCCACTTCACCGAGCCGCCCTTCTTGATCGTCACCGCGCTCGGCCCGAAGTAGAAGTCGGCGACGGTCACCGTCGCCGACTTCGGCGCCTGCGCGCTCGCCGCGCTCGCCCCGAGCAGGGCGATCGCGGCGATGCAGGCAGCGGACAGCCTGAGCAGGCGCAACCTCGCCGGCCTCCTCATCTGCACGTCAGTTCGCCGGGCTGGGCGCCGATCTCGACCGGCGCGTATTTCTTGAACGGCGGGTGCGAGGCCAGCGGCCGCACCCAGCTGCACTGCTGGTTCTGCGGCGGGCTCTGGGCGGCGTAGCCGAGGATCGTCTTCGGGTCGCTTTCTTCGGCGAGGTCGATCTGCAGACCGGCGGTGATGTTGAGGCTCTTCACCTGGTCCACGAGAACTTCGGCCTGCGGGCACGACGGGTAGATGCCGGTCAGCGGCACTTTGCCGTTGCCCGGGGCGAACGTCGCGTTGGCGCTGTTGCCCGACCAGCAGTTGCCGCCGCCGCTGGCGTCGTTCCAGAGGTCGTATTCGCCGTTCGGGTCGAGCCCTTCGCGGCCGAGGACGTTTTCGACGACCTGGTTGTTGACGTTCTTCGCGTCGTCGCCTTCGTTGGCGACGTAGAGTTCGCCCGGTCCCGAGAAGGAGGCGATTCCCCACTTGTAGTTGCCGAAGACGTTGTTCTTGCGGACGACGTTGGCGTCGCCGCCGTAGAGGACGATCCCCACCCCGGTCGGGTAGTTGATCGTCGAGTTGGCGACTTTTCCGAGCCCGCCCGAGACCGTGTGGAAGCCCGTTCCGGAGAGGAAGTAGTTGTAGTTGTTCCAGAACACGTCGTTGCCTTCGAACAGATTCCAGCCGTTCGGCTCGAAGCCCTCGCTGTCGAGCGTGTTCGGGACGATCCCGGCGCCGTTGTTGTAGAAGGCGGAGTCGATGATTTTCACGTACTTGGAGTTGGTCCCCGAGTACCCGAGCACGTTTTCGTAGCTGGTGTCGTTCTTCAGCAGCGTCCACTTCGGCTTGCGCTGGCACGGCTTCGGCGCCGGCACCACGCCGTGGTTGGTCCAGGCGTTCGAGTCGCACGGCGTTTCGCCGACGTAGAAGGCGGAGTCGCCGTGGTGGAAGCCGGCGGAGTTGATCATCTTGCCGCCGAGGCAGCCCTTGGCGAAGAGGCCGTAGGAGCGGTTGGCGGAGGTCAGCAGGTTGTCCATCGTGTAGCCGTCGCACTCCTGGCCGCTCTTGACGTCGGCGTGGACGAAGAAGCCGTTGGACTGGTAGTTCCGCGCCCACATGTTCTTCAGCACGATGCCGTTGACGTCGATCGCCTCGATCCCGTTCTGAGCCGCGCCGAGTTCGCCCTTGGCGTTCCTGCCCTCGAGCACGATCTTGCGCCGGTCCTTCTTCGAGCCCTGGATCGTCAGCCCGTCGAATTCCTTCTTCTTCAGGGTGCCGTCGACGACCACGCCCTCGACGTACTTGCCCGGCTTGACTTCGACGATCGCCTTGGTCTTCGCGTTCGCCTTCTTGAACTTGAAGGAGCCGGCGGCGTCCACCGCCTTCTGGATCGTCCGGTAGTGGCAGCCGTGCTTGCAAACTTCGAAGACCTTCGTCTTCGCCTGCTGCTTCTTGCCACTGCCCTTGGCGAAGGCTTGGGCCGAGAGGCCGGCGCCGACGAGGCACAGCGCCAGAACCAGGAACGGGACTGCCAACCGGTGCTTCATATCTCTCCTTGCGGCGTGGGATATCGGCGGCCCTGCCTCCCACGGGCGCGGAACGTCCCCCGGGACCTGCCTCCCTTCGGAACGCGAGCGGAAGCGTACCGCAGCGCTTGGCCGCCCAGCCAGCGACGGCCGCGGCTTCATCTCATCTTCAAGAGCGGGGATTTCGGGGCGACGAGGCCGGCGCGGGCGCATCGACCGCCCTTCCCCGGGTATTCGTCGACGATGAGTCGCTCGATCCTGAGCGTGACGGTGGCGCTTGCCCTGGCGGCGGCGCTGGGCGTGTCCGTGCCCGCGGCGTCCGCCGCTCCCGCGCCCAGCTGCGCCGAGGGGCCGGTGCGGGTGGGGGGCACCACCTGGGGCACGCCCTGCGCCGACGTGATCTACGCCCCGCCCGGAATTGCGACCGTCCGCGCCGGCGGTGGCGACGACACGATCGTCCCCTTGCCCGGCGCGGCGGCGGTCGAATCGTGTCCCGGCGGTTGCTTCCTCGGGGTCGGCAGCCAGACCTTCGAAGGCGGCCCCGGCGATGACGTCGTCTACGGCCAGCGCGGCAACGACACGCTGAACGGGGGCGAAGGCGACGACCGCCTCTTCGGCGGCATCGGCGACGACCTGCTGCGCGGCGGCCCGGGCGACGACCGCCTCTCCGGCGGCTTCGGGGCCGACTCGATCGACGGCCAGGCCGGCAACGACTACGTGCGCGGCGACGGCACCATCGACCGCATCTACGACAGCGGCGGCGGCACCGACACGCTCAGCTTCTCGACCGGCGTCACGCCGGGCTTCGGCGACCCCGTCGCGGTGACGGGGTTCCCGCCGAGTGGCGGTGAGCGCGGCGTCCAGCTCGACCTCGGCGCCCCCGGCCAGAACGCCGACGACGGCGTCGCCTCCTTCGGCGGCGGCGTCGACGAAGTCGAAGGAGGGAGCTTCGAGACCGTGGTCGGCACCCCGTTCTCCGACTACATCGTCGGCACCGAACGGGCGGAGACGTTCTACGGCGGCGGCGGGGCCGACGTGATCCTCGGCGGTGGCGGCGCCGACGCGATCCAGGGCGGGGCGGACGTCGACAACGTCGACAGCGGCGACGGCTCCGTCGCCCCCCGCGAACCGCGCGAGGTCAGCGTCGGCTTCATGGCCGACCAGCCCGGGGGCGCCCAGCTCTATCTGGTCGGCAGCGACGCGGCCGACCAGGTGACGGCGACCTACTCGGCGGCCGCGGTGAGCTTCGCCCTCTCCGGCTCGACCTTCGACCAGGACCCGACGGCCCAGGCCGGCTGCACCCTCGACGACGTTACCGCGACGACGGCGACCTGCCCGCTCGCGGCGCCCCTCGACTCGGTCCTGATCGCCGGCATGGCCGGTGACGACACCCTCGCCGCCCCGGGCTTCCCGAGCACCGCCGGCATCGTCCTCCTCGGCGGCGCCGACGACGACGACCTCGGCGGCGGCGAGTCCAGCGAGGACGTGCTCGTCGACGGCCCCGAAGGCGGCGCCGACGTCCTGCAGGCGCTCGGCGGCGACGACGCCCTGCTCCACAACGGCGGCGCCGACGACCTCTTCGGCGGCAACGGCAACGACCTCTTCCTCTCGGTCTCGATCTGCGACGGCGAGGCGCTCGACGGCGGCGAGGGCCGCGACAACTCCTCCTGGGCCCGCCTCCAGGGCGACGAAGTCGGCGCTCGCCTCGACCAGGGCCTGGTCGGCCGGCCCGGCGCCGGCGACGCGGCCGTCTGCGGCTCGGAAGCCTCCGACACGCTGGCCTCGATCGAGGACCTCGAGGGCTCCAACCAGCACGACGTGTTCTACGGCGACGCCGGCCCCAACCAGCTGCTCGGGCACGCCGGGCCCGACACCTACATGGCGCAGGCCGGATCCGACGTGATCCTCGCCAACTCGGGCGACGCCGATCCGGTGATCGACTGCGGCGCCGACGTCGACTCGGCGATCATCGACCGCCCGCAGTACGGCGACGCCGCCCCGGTCAACTGCGAGACCATGCGCGAAGCCGACCCCAACAGCTTCCAGAACGCGACCTTGCTGCCGCCGCCGCCCCTGGCCGAAGCGCCGCCATCCCCCGCTCCTCGCGCCCGCCCCGACCGCAAGCCACCGCGGACGAAGCTCACCTTCCGGCCCGCCGCGCTGCTGCTCGCCAACCATGCCCGCCGCCGCGTCGTCTTCCGCTTCGCCTCCAACGAGGCCGGCTCCAGCTTCCGCTGCCGGATCGACCGCAGGCCCTGGCGCCCGTGCGTCTCGCCCCGCGCCTTCACCGTCGGCGTCGGCGTCCACGCGGTGCGGATCTTCGCCGTCGACCCAGCCGGGAACCGCGACCGCACGCCGGCGACCGTGCGCTTCCGGGTCCGCCGCGGTGGCGGGTAGCTAAGGTGGAGCGATGAGCAAAGTCCTCTACACCGCCGAGGCCCACGTCACCGGCGGTCGCGCCGAGGGCCACGGCCGCAGCAGCGACGGCGTGCTCGAGGTCGACCTGCGCACGCCGACCGAGATGGGAGGCGAGGGAGGGGGGACCAACCCCGAGCAGCTCTTCGCGATCGGCTACGCCGCCTGCTTCGAGGGCGCGATCGGGGTCGTCGGCCGCCGTCGCAAGGCCGAGGTCGGCGACGTCGGGATCGACTCCAAGGTGGCGCTGATCACGACCGAGGAGCGCGGCTTCTCGGTCGCGGTCGAGCTCCACGTGACGCTGCCCTCGGTCGAAGGCGAGGAGGCGGTGGAGATCGTCCGCGACGCCCACCAGGCCTGCCCCTACTCCAACGCAACCCGCGGCAACATCGACGTCGTGCTGACGGCGAACGGCGCCACGGTCGACGCCTGAGCCGGTTGCGCCTCAGCGTCCTCGACCAGACCCCGGTTTCCGAGGGGTCGACCGCCGCCACGGCCCTGCGCAACTCGGTCGACCTGGCGCGCCTCGCCGACGGGCTCGGCTTCCACCGCTACTGGCTGGCCGAGCATCACGGCGGCGGCCTCGTCGCCGGCCCCTCGCCGGAGGTGCTGATCGGCCCGGTCGCGGCGGCGACCAGCCGCATGCGCGTCGGCAGCGGCGGCGTCATGCTCCCCCACTACAGCCCGTTCAAGGTGGCGGAGAGCTTCGGCGTCCTCGCCGGCCTCTTCCCCGGCCGCATCGACCTCGGCATCGGCCGCGCCGCAGGCACCGACCCGATGACCGCCCAGGCGTTGCAGCGCGACCGCTCCCAGCCGCCGCTCGACGACTTCCCGGAGCAGCTGGCCGAGCTGCTCGGCTACTTCGAGCGCAGCTTCCCCGCCGGCCACCCGCTCGCCCGCCTCGCCGAGTCGCTCCCCGGCAGCCCGGAGCGGCCCGAGGTCTGGCTGCTCGGCTCCTCCCGGCAGAGCGCGATCTGGGCCGCCGGGCTCGGCCTGCCCTACGCCTTCGCCGACTTCATCAACCCCCGCGGCGTCCCCTTCGCCGAGAGCTACCGCCGCGACCTCTCCGCCGGCAGGCGGCTGGATCAGCCGCGGCTCGCGGTCGCCGTGCGCGCCATCGTCGCCGAGACCGAGGAGGAGGCGCTGCGCCTCGCCACCAGCTGGCGGATGGCGTTCGACTTCCTCCGCCGCGGCCGCCTGATCCCGGTGCCGCCGCCGGAGAAGGCGAGCCGCTACCTCGAGCTGCACGCCGAGGAGGAGGGGGGAGGCGGGCCGGCCGCGCCCCGGCGCCACACCGGCGCCCCGGACCAGGTCCGGGCCGAAATCGAAGAGACCGCCGCCGCCTACGGCGCCGAGGAGGTGATCGTGGTGACGATCACCCACGACCACGTCGCCCGCCGTCGCTCCTACGAGCTGCTCGCCGCCGAGTTCGGGCTGTCCGGCCGGGAGGAAGCGGCGCGCTGAGCCGTCCGCGGCGCGCCGGCCGTCCGCAACGCGCTGGCCGAGACCGACCAGGTGCAGGGAGCGCCGGACCGCTCGCTGGTGCTGAGCCGCGTGGAAGTCGAACCGGGCGCGAAGCTGGCGCTGCATCACCACCTCGGGACCCAGGTCGCGCGGATCGAGTCGGGGACCCTCACCTACACCGTCCGGCGCGGCGCCGTGGTCGTCCGCAAGGGCGAGTCCGACCAGGACCCGGCCAAGGTGCGGACCATCGCCGCCGGTCAGACGGGCCGGATCCGCGCCGGCCAGTGGATCGTCGAGCAGCCCTCCGACATCCACGAAGCCGCCAACCGCGGCGGCGCCCCCGTCGTCATCTACCTGGCGACGCTGCTGAAGCAGGGCGCGCCGCCGCCGACGCCGGTCACGCTTCCCTGAGCTGCTCTAAGATCGGGGCAGACCTGCCCGGATAGCTCAGTTGGTAGAGCACTTCCATGGTAAGGAAGGGGTCACGAGTTCGAGTCTCGTTCCGGGCTTCGAGGATCTCCGCTACCGCGGGTGCGCGTTCCCGAGGCAACCGTCGGGCGGTCAAGGGCCCCCACCAGAATGTCAGGCTTCGCCGCCCCGTCGCTGGCACCCTCGATTCCAGGGCTCGCGCAGTCTCCGCAGCTTGTTGTCTGAGACGTCGGCGGTGTAGCCTACGATCGCTTCGATGAGTACCCAAGTTGCATCGATGAATCCTGAGACGGACGCGAGGGAGATCCTCTCCACTGTCTGGGCACCTGGAGTGGCTCCTGGCGAGGTTCCCCTGCCCGTTGACCCCTTCTCCATCGCGCAGCGGCTGGGAATCAAGGCATTCAGTGCCGGTCTTGATCAGGGGGTTTCCGGTGTGCTCGTAAAGCGCCGCGGAGAAGATCCGGAGATCTACGTCCACGCTTCCGACAGCCTCAACCGACAGCGTTTCACCTGCGCCCACGAGCTGGGGCACTACGTCAAGCGCAGCGCGATGGGGGACGAAGAATGGGAGTACGTCGAGCATCGAGCCTTACTTGCCTCGCAGGGCACCGATCCGGAGGAGGTATACGCGAACAAGTTCGCAGCGGGCTTGCTGATGTCCGAGGATGGGTGAGGAAGCTTCACGAGGAACTGGGCCCGGCCGCGCTCGCCTACCACTTTTGGCGTTTCCGCCGATGCGATGCACTTTCGGCTGGTTGATCTCGGGCTCGAGAAACCGCGGAATTAAGTCTGTCCGAGGGCGCGACTCCGCAGTCCGAGGCTGCACCAGCGCCTCCCAAGCTCCCCCTCGCCGACGAGGAGATAGCCCGCGCTGATCCTCAGCCGGCACCTCTCTTCGACTTCAACCCGGATCATCGCAAGCGCTTCCACGAGGCTGCGGTCCAAGAGGCTGAGACCCGGGCGCAGCAGGCCTCCGACGACCGGGAGTTGCGTGAAAAATCGCGACCTGGGTCTCAGTTGCGATCGGCGTCCAGGTTGGCATCGCCGACCTCGTCTTTCTGATCTACGGATTCGCCAACGACTGGCACATACCGGGGAGCACGATGAACGCCTGGCTTGCCGCGACGGTGGTGCAGGTCATTGCTGCGGTAGGGCTGGTCATCACTCGCTCGCTCTTTCCAAATCGCGGTGCGTAGTTCTCGAGTCGGCTCGACCACTCCGGAATGCCATCGTGTATCTGCCTTGACACAAATCCCCGCCAGCACCTAATGTGCCGCGCCACGCGGCATCAGGGAATTCTCAGCGACGCTCCGCGGGCGACTCGGGGGAGCAGGAGCGCGAACGCATCGTCGCCGCCTTCGCCAAGGCGGCAACCGAGCATGGCTACGCCCAGCTGACCGTCGACCAGGTCCTGCGCTACGCCGACGTCTCCCAGGCCACTTTCGAGGCCCACTTCGACAGCAAGGAGCAGGGGGTGATCGCCGCCCAGGACGCCTTCCTGGAACGGCTGCAGCTCGAGGTCGCCGGCGCCTGCGAGGCCGACAAGGCCTAGGCCGACAACGTCCGCGCCGCGCTCGACGCGATCGGGCCCGCCGTCGGAAGCTCGAAGAAGGCGAGCCGGGCGAACATCCGGTGCTCGGCGATGTGCTCCAGCAGCGCCCGCAGCGCCGCCCCGATCGCCTCCGGCCCGTCGCCCCTCTCCCGGAAGGCTTCCAGCGTCAGCCTCAGCGCGTCGGCTGCGACGATCTCGAAGGCCGCCAGGAAGGCCTCGCGCTTGCTGATGAAGTGCTCGTAGAAGGTCTGGTTGGAGGTCCCGGCGGCGGCGGAGATCGCCGGGATGCTGAGCGAGTCGTAGCCGTTCTCGACCACGACCCGGGCCGCCGCCCGCACGATCCGCTCGCGCTGACTCAACGCCGCGCGGCCTGCGGGGGGTGTCCGGCGGCTCCTCCCAGTCCGGCTTCGCCTCCTCACCGTCGCCCTCGGCCGGGCGCGCCGCCGGTTGCTCGGCCGCGGCGACGGCGCGGCGGACCGCCTCGCCGTCCGGGCGCTGGTAGCTCAGTCCCCAGTCGACCAGCATCTCGGCCAGCCCCGGCAGCTCCTCGCTGCGCCCGGTCCGCAGGCGGCGGTAGACGACCCCGTTGATGCCGCCGATGATCGCCCGCACCGTGACGTGGGAGACCTCGACCTCGGGCTGAGCGGCCCTGAAGCTCTGCTGGGCGATCTGCTCGAAGGTGTCCCAGCCCTTTTCGCGATGGGACACCCCGGCGGTGCCCAGGGTCAGCGATTCGACCACGGCAAGGGACGCCGCCTGCGGTTCTTCGACGACCAGCCGCATGAACCGCTCCAGCGCGCCCACCAGCCGCTGGCGGAACTCGCCGTGCTGGCCGTAGGCCTCGCCGACGCGGCGCGAGACCCGGTCGGAGATCTCGTCGTAGGTCGCGAGGAAGCAGTCCTGCTTGCTCTCGAAGTGCTGGTAGAAGGTGCTCTTGGAGACGCCGGCGAGGTTCACCAGCTCGCGCAGCGTCGTCGCCTCGAAGTCGTGGCGGGCGACCGCCTCGACCATCGCCCCCTCCAGTCGCGCCTTCTGGTGGCGCGCCACCTGGTCCGGCTGCAGCCCCCCGGCCCGCCCGTGAGCCGCGGGAAGATCGGCTCCACAGGCCTCTCCGCGCTGTCCGTCGCCCCCATCCGGGGTTTGACGATAGCGCGGAGCCAGAGTAAAAGACATGTACTGAGCTTGACACGCGCCTTGGCATGCCGTTCCCCTGGCTGAGCGGCCAGCCTCGCGCCGCGGATATATAGGCTGCCGCCGTGGACTACGCCCTGACCGACGAGCAGAACGACTTCGTCGAGGCGCTTCGCGACTTCTGCGAACGCGAGTGCGGCACCCAGGACCAGCGCGAGCGGCTCACCGACGGCTACCGCGAGCACCACAACTTCGAGATCTACAACCAGATGGCGGAGCTGGGCTGGCTCGGGGTGACGATCCCCGAGGAGTACGGCGGCTCCGGCGGCTCGATGCTCGACGCCTGCCTCTTCATGGAGGAGACCTCACGCGGCCTGGCGCCGATCGGCGGCTACGCGACGACGCTGATCGTCGCCGGCGCCACCCAGCGCTTCGGCAGCGAGGAGCAGAAGCAGGAGATCCTCGGCGGCATCGCCTCCGGATCGGTCGAGGCGATCGCGATGACCGAGCCCGAGGCGGGCTCCGACGTCGGCGCCCTCTCCTGCTCGGCCAAGGCGGTCGACGGCGGCTTCGTCCTCAACGGCCAGAAGGTCTTCTGCTCCAACGCCCACATCTGCGATCACATCCTCGTCGTCTGCCGCACCACCCGCGGCGAGAACAAGCACGAGGGGATGACGATGATCTGGGTCCCCAGCGGCGCCGAGGGGATGGAGGTGGTCCCGATCGAGACGATGGGCGGTCGCGAGACCAACCACCTCTACCTCACCGACTGCGCCGCCCCCGCCGACGCGGTCCTCGGCGAGGTCGACCAGGGCTGGATGCAGCTGATGGCCGGGCTCAACGTCGAGCGCCTGATCCTCGCCGCGACGATGCTCGGCATCGCCCAGCGGGCCTTCGACGACCTCCTCGCCTACGTCAAGGAGCGCCGCCAGTTCGGCCGCCCGATCGGCTCCTTCCAGGCGCTCCAGCACCGCATCGCCGACCTCGCCACCGACCTCGAGGCGGCGCGCCTGATGACCCGCTGGGTCGCCACCCTGACCGACGAGGACCCCGACCGGATGCTTCCCCAGCAGGCCTCGATGGTGAAGCTCTTCGTCACCGAAGTCGCCAAGCGCACGACGCTCGAGGGGATGCAGCTGATGGGCGGCTACGGCTACTCCTCCGAGTACGACATGGAGCGGCTCGTCCGCGCCTCCCTGGTCTCCACGATCTACGGTGGCACCTCGGAGATCCAGCGCAACATCATCGCCAAGACGCTCGGGCTCTAGCCGCAGGGCATCGGATACGCGGCCGGCGATCTGGCTCTGCGCCGCGATCTGCTCTGCCGACTTTAGGCCCAGCCGGCATCTTGGACGTATCTATGAGCGAAGTCCTAGAACAAATGTGCTGCCATGTGCGCATGGGATTTCGAGCCAGCAGTCCACACCGTCGCTTCCCCGCCGCGCTGATCGTCGTCGCCGCGCTGGGGCTGGGGTTGGCAGTTGGTCCTCCCGCCGTCGCTTCCGAGGTCGCGAAGCAGCCGAAGATGAAGATCGGCTTCGTCGGTCGGACGGCGAGGCTCGCCGGGCCGGGAGCGCTGGTGGACGTCAGGTGCATGGGCACCGTCGCCAGCAGCTGCGTCGGCACCTTGACGCTGAGGGGGCCTGACGGCGCCCACGAGGTGCCCTACTCGATCGAGCGCGGGGAAAGGCGGATCCTGGTGGTGCCGCTCGGCTCCGAGGACGACGCCGTCGAGCGGATCGCCAACGCGCAGGCGGTTGCCGACACGATGCAGGCCAGCGGCAGCTCGGTCCGGACCGCGTGCGTTCTGCGCATCGGGTAACCGCGGTAACCCGGCCGGCAGCGGCCCGCTATCCTTGCCTCAGCCTCGCGCCTTGGGCCCGGGGTTTTGTTCTGTAACGGCCGAGTAGGGAAGAGGAAAAATGGCTCGCGGAGACGTCCGCATCGCGGTAACCCTGGCTTGCGAAGACTGCAAGCGACGCAACTACCAGACCAACAAGTCCCGGCGGAACACGCCGGACCGAATCGAGATGCGGAAGTTCTGTCGCTGGTGCGGGCACCACACGGCCCATAAGGAGACCCGGTAACTCCCTATGGCCAAGACCCGCGCACAGCGCAAGGCCGAGCGCCGGGCTCGGGAAGCTGAGGAGCGGAAACGCTCCGGCGACGGGCGCGACGCTGTCTCGCGCGCCCAGCACGACACCCAGGTCCCCGTCTCCGGCGATGAGGCGATCATCGCCGCCGAGGAGGCCGGGATCGGCGCCGGCGCGCCCGAGAACCTGCTCGAGACCCCCGAGACGACGAGGCCATCGCGCGCCGACCGCCGCGCCGAGGCGAAGGTGGCCAAAGAAGCCGAAAAGCGCCAGCGCGACGAGCAGAAGCGGCGCGAGGCGCAGCAGCTGGAGAAAAAACAGAAACAGGCGAAGGCCGAACGGGCGCAGCGCGGCGGCGTCATCGGCTTCCTGCTTTCCTGCTGGGCCGAGCTGAAGAAAGTCCAGTGGCCGGATCGCGACACGCTGATCCAGGCGACGGCTGTCACCATTCTTTTCGTCGCCGTAGCGGCCGCCTACCTTGGCGCCCTCGACGCGGCCTTCAACTTCCTCATCAAGCAGATCCTGTAGCCAGGGTCTCCGAACAAAGGTCTCCGATTTGTATCGCTGGTACGTGATCAACACCTACTCCGGGCACGAGAACAAGGTCAAGCACAATCTCGAGCACCGGGTCGAGACGATGAGCCAGAACCGCAACGTGCGGCAGGTCGTCGTCCCCACCGAAGAGGTCTCCGAGATGAAGGACGGGAAGAAAGAAACCGTCTCCAAACGGACGATGCCCGGCTACGTCCTCGTCAACATGGAGATGACCGACGACGCCTGGGGCCTGGTCAAGAACACCCCCGGCGTCACCGGCTTCGTCGGCGCCCGCAACAAACCGGTGCCGCTCTCCAAACCGGAGGTCGACCGCCTGCTCCACCGCGAGACCGCCGAGCGGCCGCGCACCCAGGCGCAGTTCTCGATCGGCGAATCGGTCAAAGTCATCTCCGGCCCGCTCTCCGACTTCTCCGGCGAGATCGCCGAGATCAACGAGGACGCGGCGAAACTCAAGGTCCTGGTCTCGATCTTCGGCCGCGAGACGCCCGTCGAGGTCGGCTACGACCAGGTCAAGAAGATCTAGAGCGGCAAGCCGCTACTCTCCCCGACCCCCATGGCCAAAAAAGTCCTCACCCTCATCAAGCTGCAGATCCAGGCGGGCAACGCCAACCCGGCGCCGCCGGTCGGCCCGGCGCTGGGCCAGCACGGCGTCAACATCATGGACTTCTGCAAAGCCTTCAACGCGCAGACGCAGAACGAAGGCGGGACGATCATCCCGGTCGAAATCACCGTCTACGAGGACCGCTCCTTCACCTTCATCACCAAGACGCCGCCCGCCGCGGTCCTGATCAAGGAGGCGATCCGGATCCCCAAGGGCTCCGGCGAGCCGCACGTCAACAAAGTCGGGACGATCTCCCAGGACCAGATCCGCGAGATCGCCGAACGCAAGATGCCCGACCTCAACGCCAACGACATCGACGCCGCCTCGAAGATCATCGCCGGCACCGCCCGCTCGATGGGCGTCGACGTCAAATAGGAGATCTCGTGGCCCACGGCAAGCGATACCGCCAGCAGTACGACAAGGTCGACCGCGACCGTGCCTACCCGGCCGCCGAGGCGATCGGGCTGGTCAAAGAGACGGCCAGCGCCAAGTTCGACGAGACGGTCGAGGTGCACGTCCTGCTCGGCGTCAACGTCCGCCATGCCGACGAGCAGCTGCGCGGCACCCTGGCGCTGCCGCACGGGCTGGGCAAGGACGTCACCGTGGCGGTCTTCGCCCAGGGCCAGCAGGCGCGCGACGCGGAGGCGGCCGGCGCCGACTTCGTCGGCGGCCAGGACCTGGTCGAGAAAGTCCAGGAGGGATGGACCGACTTCGACGTCGCGATCTCGACCCCCGACATGATGAAAACGGTCGGCCAGTTGGGCCGCGTGCTCGGCCCGCAGGGGAAGATGCCGAACCCGAAAGTCGGCACCGTCACCGAAGACGTCGAGAAGGCCGTGACCGACTCCAAGGCCGGCAAAGTCGAATACCGCACCGACCGCCAGGCGATCGTCCACCTGGCGATCGGCAAGGCCGGCTTCGAGGCCGACAAACTGCTCGACAACTACAGCGCCGTGGTCGACGAGATCATCCGCGCCAAGCCGGCCTCGGCCAAGGGCAAATACATCGTCTCCTGCACGCTCTCGAGCACGATGGGCCCGGGTATCCGCGTCGACACCGCCAAGGCCGCCGACAGCGAGCTGGTCGGCGGCGCCGCGACCAAGACCGCACCGGAGCCGGCGACCGCCTAGACTTCTGCGCCGCTAACCCGAGACCACCGGCGGAGCAGTGCTCGTAAGGCCGGTGCAGGTGAGACGATGAACCGCGAGGAAAAGTCCGCAACCATCCAAGAGATCGCTGCCCAGATCGAGGCATCTGAGGCGATCTTCGCTGTCGACTACCGCGGCATCAGCGTTCACCAGGCGGCCGAGCTGCGCTCGAAACTGCGCGAGGCCGACGCCAGCTTCCGCATCGTCAAGAACCGGTTGACCAAGATCGCCGCCGACAAAGCCGGCGAGGATCGGCTGGCCGAGCTGCTGCAGGGACCGACCGCGCTGACCTTCGTCCGCGGCGACACGGCGATGGCCGCGAAAGCGATCGCCACCTTCAACAAAGACCACGAGGTGCTCACCTACAAGGGCGGCTTCATGGACGCCACCTCGCTCGACGAGGGGGCCTTCAAATCGATCGCCCGCCTGCCCTCGCGCGACGTGCTCAACGGCCAGTTCGCCGGCGTCGTCGCCAGCCCGCTGACCGGCCTGGTCCGCGGCCTCGGCTCGATGATCCAGGGCCTCGCCCTGCAGCTCGGCCAGATCGCCGAGAAGGGCCTGGTCTCCGGCGAGGCACCGGCCCCCGCGGCCGAGGAGGCGCCGCCCGCCGAGGAGGAGCCCGCCGAGGAGGAGCCCAAGGCCGAGGCCGAGGAGGCAACTGCAGAGGAGCCGGCAGGCGATGAGACTTCAGAGAAAGATTCGAACGAGGAAGAGGGGTAACAGTGATGGCAGCAACGAAAATTTCGACCGAGGACTGGATCGAGGAGCTGAAAAGCATCTCCGTCCTTGAGCTCTCCGAGCGGATCAAAGCGCTCGAGGAGGAGTTCGGCGTCTCCGCGACCGCCGTTGCGGCGGCTGCCCCGGCTGCGGCCGGCGCCCCGGCCGGCGACGGCGGCGGCGAGGAAGAGGCTTCGACGGTGGACGTCGTCCTCACCGAGGTCGGCGGTCAGAAAGTGCCGGTCATCAAGGTCGTGCGCTCGGCCACCGGACTCGGCCTCAAAGAGGCCAAGGCCCTGGTCGACGAGGCGCCCGGACCGATCAAAGAGGGCGTCGAGCGCGAGGAGGCCGAGAAGCTCAAAGCTGAGCTCGAGGAGGCCGGCGCCACCGTCGAGCTCAAATAGAACGCCTGCTTCGCGAGCGCGAATCCCAGGCAGGGAGCCAAACTTGAGGGCCGGTGCGGCCGTGTGTTATTTTTCGCGGTCGCGCGCCATTTGAGTTCCCCTGCCCATATTTGCGCTTTATCTACGTCCCTCTGACCGCCCGAGGAGTCGCCGACTTTGGCACGTTCCAACGCTGCCCCCGTAACCCGTAGGAGCTTTTCCCGCCTAGAGAACCCCCTCGAAGTCCCACATCTGATCGATATCCAGCGACGTTCCTTCGCGGAACTGACGGATCCGAAGAGCGGTGGGCTGCGAGAGACGATCAACGACATATCCCCGATCGAGGACTACACCGGGAACCTTCAGATCGTCTTCGGCGACTTCAAGTTCGAGGAGCCGCCGCACTCGATCGAGGAGTGCCGCGAGAAGGACATGACGTTTTCGCGGCCGCTGACCGCGACGGTCGCCTTCCAGAACAAGGAGACCGGAGAGATCCGCGAGCAGGCCGTCTTCATGGGGGACTTCCCCTGGATGACCGAGCGCGGGACTTTCATCATCAACGGCACCGAGCGCGTCGTCGTGACGCAGCTGGTCCGCTCCCCGGGCGCCTACGTGATGGCGCCGAAGGACCCCGAAAAGCAGGTCTTCATCGCCAACCTGATGCCGGCCCGCGGCTCCTGGCTGGAGCTCGAAGTCGACAAAAAAGGAAAAGTCTTCGTCCGCATCGACCGCAAGCGGAAACTGCCGGTCACGGTGCTGCTGCGCGCGATGGGCTACGTCGAGGACCAGCAGCTGCTGGACATGTTCGACAACTCGATCTACATGCGGCACACGATCGAGGCCGACACCGAGGCGACCCGGACCGAAGAGGGCGCCCTGATCGAGCTGTTCAAAAAGCAGCGACCGGGCGAGCCGCCGTCGGTCGACGCCGCCCGCGGGCTGCTCGAGCAGCTCTTCTTCGACCCCAAGCGCTACGACCTCACCCGGGTCGGTCGCTACAAGCTGAACGCCCGCCTCGACCTCGACATCGACCTCGAGACGCGGGTCCTCACGCACGACGACATCATCGCCCTGGTCAAGGAGCTGGTGAGCCTGCCGAAGCTGCTCGGGATCCCCGAGGAGGTCGACGAGGAGAACCCGATCAAAGACTATGCCGCGGAGGCGATCGCCTATCCGCGCGAGCCGGTCTACGAGCACCTCGACGAGTACGAGCACTTCGGCAACCGCCGTCTGCGCACGGTCGGCGAGCTGATCCAGGAGGCCTTCCGGATCGGCCTCTACCGGATGGAGCGGGTCGTCCGCGAGCGCCTCACGACCGAGGACTCCGACGCGATCACCCCGCAGACGATCATCAACATCCGCCCGGTGGTGGCGGCGATGAAGGAGTTCTTCGGCTCCTCGCAGCTGTCCCAGTTCATGGACCAGACCAACAGCCTCGCCGGCCTCACCCACAGGCGGCGGCTCTCGGCCCTCGGCGCCGGCGGCCTGACCCGTGAGCGGGCCCCGATCGAGGTTCGCGACGTGCACCCGACCCACTACGGCCGGATGTGCCCGATCGAGACCCCGGAGGGACCGAACATCGGCCTGATCGGCTCACTCGCCTCCTACGCCGAAATCTCCGAGCACGGCTTCGTCACGACTCCGTACCGGATCGTCGAGGACGGCGTCGTCACCGACAAGATCGTCCACTACGACGCCACCCAGGACGAGGACAAGGTGATCGCCCAGGCGAACTCCGAGTTCGACTCCAAGACCGGCAAGCTGAAAGGCCCGCAGGTGCTCGTCCGCGCCGGCGAGCAGGAGTACGCGACGGCCTCCCCCAAGGAAGTCGACCTGATGGACGTCTCGCCGTCCCAGATCTGGTCGGTGGCGACCTCGCTGATCCCGTTCCTCGAGCACGACGACGCCAACCGGGCGCTGATGGGCTCCAACATGCAGCGCCAGGCGGTGCCGCTGCTGAAACCGGACCCGCCGCTGGTCGGCACCGGCATGGAGCGCCGCGCCGCGACCGACACCGGCGACGTGGTGCTGGCCAAGAACGCCGGCGAGATCACCCACGTCGACGCCGAGCGCATCGTCGTCAGCAGCGGCTCGCAGAAAGACGAGTACCCGCTGCACAAGTTCATGCGCTCCAACCAGGGCACGATCATCCACCAGCGGCCGATCGTGAAGAGCGGCCAGCAGGTCAAGGAGGGCGACGTCCTCGCCGACGGCTCCTCGACCGGTGGCGGTGAGATCGCCCTGGGCAAGAACTGCCTGGTCGCCTTCATGTCCTGGGAGGGCTACAACTTCGAGGACGCGATCATCCTCTCCGAGCGCCTGGTCAAGGACGACGAACTCACCTCGATCCACATCGAGGAGTACGAGATCGACGCCCGCACGACCAAGCTCGGCGACGAGGAGATCACCCGCGACATCCCCAACCGCTCCGAGGAGAGCCTGCGCAACCTCGACGAGCGCGGCATCGTCCGGGTCGGGGCCGAGGTCGTCTCCGGCGACCTGCTGGTCGGCAAGGTGACGCCGAAGGGCGAGACCGAGCTGACCGCCGAGGAGAAGCTGATCCGCGCGATCTTCAAGGAGAAGGCGCGCGAGGTCCGCGACACCTCGCTGAAAGTCCCGCACGGCGAGGGCGGCGTCGTCATCGACGTCCTCACCTTCAGCCGCGACGAGGGCGACGACCTACCCCCGGGCGTCAACGATCTGGTCCGCGTCTACGTCGCGACCAAGCGCAAGATCGCCGAGGGCGACAAGCTCGCCGGCCGCCACGGGAACAAGGGTGTGATCTCGAAGATCGTGCCCGAGGAGGACATGCCTCACCTCGCCGACGGCACCCCGGTCGACGTCATCCTCAACCCGCTCGGCGTGCCGAGCCGGATGAACATCGGCCAGATCCTCGAGACCCACCTCGGGTGGGTCGCGGCGAACGGCTGGTACGACGACGGCTCCGAGGCCTACAAGCAGGCCCACTCCGAAGGCGACGGTCGCGTCTACGTGGCGACCCAGGTCTTCGACGGGGCGACCGTCGAGGACGTCGACGAGGCCCTGGTCAAGTGGTCCGAGGAGAACGCCGAGCGCGGCATCGACCTCGGCATCGACAAGAGCGCTCGCCCCGGGGCCCAGGCCGCGGGCACCGCGCAGCTCTACAACGGTCGCACCGGCGAGCCCTACGAGGGCAAGGTCACGGTCGGCTACATGTACATCCTCAAGCTGCTGCACCTGGTCGACGACAAGATCCACGCGCGTTCGACCGGCCCGTACTCGCTGGTCACCCAGCAGCCGCTGGGCGGCAAGGCGCAGTTCGGCGGGCAGCGCTTCGGCGAGATGGAGGTCTGGGCCCTGGAGGCCTACGGCGCTGCCTACACGCTGCAGGAGATGCTCACGGTCAAGTCCGACGACACGGTCGGCCGGGTCAAGGCCTACGAGGCGATCGTCAAGGGGGAGAACATCCCCGAGCCGTCGATCCCGGAGTCCTTCAAAGTCCTCTTGAAGGAGATGCAGAGCCTCTCGCTCGACGCCAACGTCGTGTCCGAGGGCTCCGACGTCGAAATCTCCGACGAGGAGGACGACCTGCTGAAAGCAGCCGAGGAGCTGGGGATGGATCTGACCGGCGTCCGTGCCGACTCCCCCAACGGAGCCGCGGACGAGCAGGAGGAGCAGATCGTCTCCGAGGGCGAGGCTGGAACTGATGGTGATGGCGCCGGCAGCGCCGAGCAGGCTGAGCCGGCCGAGGTGGAGGACTGATGATCGACATCAACAATTTCGACGCGATCGAGATCGGGCTCGCGTCCTCGAAGAAGATCCGCTCCTGGAGCTGGGGCGAGGTCACCAAGCCCGAGACGATCAACTACCGGACGCTGAAGCCCGAGAAAGACGGGCTCTTCTGCGAGCGCATCTTCGGTCCGACCAAGGACTGGGAGTGCTACTGCGGCAAGTACAAGCGCGTCCGCTACAAGGGCATCGTCTGCGAGCGCTGCGGCGTCGAGGTGACCCGCTCCAAGGTCCGCCGCGAGCGGATGGGCCACGTCGACCTGGCGTCCCCGGTCTCCCACATCTGGTTCTTCAAGGGCGTCCCGAGCCGCATCGGCTACCTGATCGACATGGCTCCGAAAGAGCTGGAGAAGGTGCTCTACTTCGCCGCCTCGATGGTCACCTGGGTCGACGTTGAGGCTCGCGACAAGGACATCGGGAAGCTCGAGAAAGAGGTCAAGAAAGTCGTCGACTCCTACGAGTCCGAACGGCAGAAACGGACCCAGGAGCTGAACGAGTCCCTGGAGCGCCGGATCGCCTACCTCGAGGACGGCACCCAGGACAAGTTCGACGACGAGGACCACATCTGGGCCGACTCGCTGAAATTGACCGCGGCCCAGCTGCGCAAGCTCAAAGACGACGACCGGGCCAAAATGGTCAAAGAACTGCGCAAGCAGTTCGACGCCGAGATCGCCGACACCGAGGCCTACCTCGAAGAGGCGGCCGAGCGGATGCAGGAGGTCTGGAAGATCTTCACGGAGATGAAGCCGAAGGACGTCGTCAACGACGAGACGGTCTTCCGTGAGCTCAAGGACCGCTTCGGCTCGCCGTTCGGCTGGGGCGAGTACTTCCGCGGCGGCATGGGCGCCGAGGCGGTGCGCGACCTGCTCGAACAGGTCGACCTCGAAGCCGACTGCGAGGAACTGGAGCAGATCATCAACAGCTCCAAAGGCCAGAAACAGGCCCGTGCCGTGAAGCGCCTGAAAGTCGCCTCCGCCTTCCTCAACTCCGACAACAAGCCGGACTGGATGATCCTCGACGCGGTGCCGGTGATCCCGCCGGAGCTGCGCCCGATGGTGCAGCTGGACGGCGGCCGCTTCGCGACCTCCGACCTCAACGACCTCTACCGCCGGGTGATCAACCGCAACAACCGGCTGAAAAGGCTGCTCGACCTCGGCGCGCCCGAGATCATCGTCAACAACGAGAAGCGGATGCTGCAGGAGGCGGTCGACGCGCTGTTCGACAACGGCCGTCGCGGGCGCCCGGTCACCGGCCCCGGCAACCGTCCCCTGAAGTCGCTCTCCGACATGCTCAAGGGCAAGCAGGGCCGCTTCCGCCAGAACCTGCTCGGCAAGCGCGTCGACTACTCCGGCCGCTCGGTGATCGTCTCCGGGCCGAGCCTGCGGCTGCAGCAGTGCGGCCTGCCGAAGCTGATGGCGCTGGAGCTGTTCAAGCCGTTCATCATGGCCCAGCTCGTCGAGCGCAAGGCCGTCCAGAACATCAAGGCGGCGAAGAAGATGGTCGAGTCGATGATCCCGGAGGTCTGGGACGTGCTCGAGGAAGTCATCCACGAGCACCCGGTCCTGCTCAACCGGGCGCCGACCCTGCACCGCCTCGGCATCCAGGCCTTCGAGCCGGTGCTGGTCGAGGGCAAGGCGATCCAGGTTCACCCCCTGGTCTGCCACGCCTTCAACGCCGACTTCGACGGCGACCAGATGGCGGTCCACGTGCCGCTCTCCGCCGAGGCCCAGGCCGAGGCGCGGATCCTGATGCTCTCGGCGAACAACATCCTCTCGCCCGCCCACGGGGCGCCGCTGGCGACCCCGACCCAGGACATGGTGCTCGGCATCTACTACCTGACCTACGGGCCCGACGAGGAGGAGCTGGCGAAGGTCGACGAGGCGCTCAAGGCCGGCAAGGGCCAGAACGGCTCCGGTGCGGGCGTCAAGGTCTTCCGCTCCGCCCAGGAGGCCGAGCTCGTCTACGAGAACGGCGGCTGCAAGCTGCACGACCAGGCCGAGTTCCGGCGGGCCGGGCACGAGCACTTCCTGACCACGGTCGGGCGGATCATCTTCAACGAAAAGATCGAGCGCGCCCTCGCTGACGCCCTCGAAGACGATTTCGATCCGGAGCAGTACGAGTTCGTCAACCGCTCGCTGAAGAAGAAGGACATCAACCAGATGGTCTCCGACCTGGTCGAGGCCTACGGCGCGCCGCCGGTCTCACAGGTGCTGGATGCCTTCAAGGACCTCGGCTTCCACTACGCGAGCCAGGCCGGCATCACGGTGTCCAAGAACAACGTCGTGTCGCCGCCGGAGAAGCCGGAGATCCTCGAGCGCTACGAGAAGGAGACCGAAGCGATCCAGGGCCAGTACGACGACGGCTACATCACCGCCGAGGAGCGCCACGAGGCGGTCACGGCGCACTGGAACCGGGCGACGGACGAGGTCGCGCAGGCGATGGAGGACAACCTCGACGAGCTGAACCCGATCTTCATGATGGCCAACTCGGGCGCTCGCGGATCGTTCAAACAGATCCGCCAGCTGGCCGGGATGCGCGGCCTGATGGCCAACCCGAAAGGGGAGATCATCGAGCGGCCGATCAAGGCCAACTTCATGGAGGGCCTCTCGGTCCTGGAGTACTTCATCTCCACCCACGGCGCCCGCAAGGGACTCGCCGACACGGCGCTGCGCACGGCCGACTCCGGCTACCTGACGCGGCGACTGGTCGACGTGGCCCAGGACGTGATCGTGCGCCAGGAGGACTGCAAGACCAAAGACCACATCGAGATGGTCCTGCGCAAGGACGACGGCACGCTCAACGACAATCTCTACGGGCGCCTGGCGGCGAAAAAGCTCGAGACCAAACGCGGTCGTGAGCTGCTCAAGCGCAATCAGGAGATCACCCCCGCCGACATCGAGGAGATCGCCGAGGCGTTCGACGAGGAGGATGTCAAGATCCCGGTCCGCTCGACGCTGAAGTGCGAGGCCGAGTCCGGGGTCTGCCGCTCCTGCTACGGCGTCTCGCCGGCGACCGGCTCCACGGTCGACATCGGCGACGCCGTCGGCATCATCGCCGCCCAGTCGATCGGCGAGCCGGGGACCCAGCTGACCATGCGCACCTTCCACACCGGCGGCGTCGCGGGCCAGGACATCACCCAGGGCCTGCCGCGCATCGTCGAGCTCTTCGAGGCGCGCAAACCGAAGGGTCTGGCGCAGATGGCCGAGGCGGCCGGCAAGGTCTCGATCGAAGAAACCGACAAAGCCCTGAAAGTGATCGTCACCGAGTCCAGCGGCGAGGAGCACCCTTACAGCTTCCCGCTGCGGACCAGGCTGCACGTCGCCGACGGCGACAAGGTCGAGGTCGGCCAGCAGCTGAACGAAGGTTCGCTCTACCCGGCGGACCTGCTGGCGATCCGCGGCCGCACCGCCACCGAGCTCTACCTGGTGGACGAGGTGCAGAAGGTCTACCGCGCCCAGGGCGTCGACATCAACGACAAGCACATCGAGCTGATCGCACGGCAGATGCTGAAGAAGGTGCGGATCGAGTCGAAGGGCTCGACCAGCCTGCTTCCCGGCCAGCTCGAGGACCGCGGCAGCCTCAAACGGCTCAACAAGAAGACCAAGGAAGAGGGCGGCACCCCGGCCAAAGGCGAGGAGGTCATCCTCGGGATCACCAAGGCCTCGCTGGCGACCGAGTCCTTCCTCTCCGCGGCCTCCTTCCAGGAGACGACCAAGGTGCTCACCGACGCCGCCCTCGAGGGCAAGCGCGACCGCCTGGTCGGCCTCAAGGAGAACGTGATCATCGGCAAGCTGATCCCCGCCGCGACCGGCCTCAAGCACTACCGCACGGTGGCGATCGAGCCCGCGGTGGCGATCGAGCCGCCCAGCGACGAGGACCTGCTCGAGGACGACGAGCTGGCCGCCGAGCTCGGCGTCGACGGGGTCGAGACCCCGGTCGAGGGCTTCGGCCTCTCCTTCGCCGAGGAGCTCGAGGAGCTGGCGCAGGAGATCGAGAGCACCTCGGAGGAGTCGCAGAAATAGGGCAGGGCGGAGAGGGGTCCGGCGCCCCTCTCCGCTCGCGGTACGCTCTTATTCGCGTTTCGTCGGAGGTTCTTGCCTCTCGTTCTCCTCGCGCTTCTTGCTGCGTTGCCGCCGGCAGGCCCGGCACGCTGGAGCGACTCCGCAGCCGCGGATCGTCGGTGGCAATGCGACCGACAGCGGTAAATACCCCTGGCAGGCGCAGCTCCGGATCAAAACCCCCGGCGGGACGTCTCTCTGCGGCGGCTCGCTGATCCACCCCTCGATCGTCCTCACCGCGGCGCACTGCGTCGCCGATGAATTCGGCGAACCCGAACTGATCCTGCAACTCCAGGTTTGGCTCGGCCGCACCTTGATCGGCAGCGGCGGCGAACTGCACCTGGCGACGGTGGCCGCGATCGCCCCCGGCTACGCCCCGGAACTCAACATCCCGCAGGAATTCCGCAACGACGCCGCCCTCCTGCTGCTGGAATCGCCGTCGGCCGCGGCGCGGATCCAGCTTGCCGGCCCGACCGAGCGGGCGCTCTGGACGCCAGGTCGGACCGCCTACGTCACCGGCTGGGGCACGACCTCCTTCGGAGGTGAACTGAGCCCGGTGCTGAAGGAGGCGGCGGTCCCCTGCAGTCGCCGATCGACGGCGGCGGTTTCCGGCTCAGCGGCATCGTCAGCTGGGGAGAAGGGTGTGCGCTGCCGAACAAGCCGGGCGTCTACACGCGGATCGCGGCTGACCCGCTCGAGTCCTTCGTCAGCACCAAGGTCGCCGAAATCGAGCAGGTCGAAGGCCTTCCCGTCGTCAACGTGATCGGCAGCGGCGCCCGACCGCCGGGCTGCGCCGCGGCGGAGGCCGCCCTCGCCCAGGCGACCGCTTCGGCGACCGCGTCCAGCGCGGCGGCGACGCAGCGCCAGGGTCAGCTCAAAAGCGCGAAAAAAGCGCTCAAGACCGCCAGGAAGAAGCTGAAAGCCGCGAAACGCAGTGGCAGAGGCATTCGCCCGGCCAGCAAACGGGTGAACGTCGCGACGCGGAAGCTGAAAGCCGCGAAAAACGCTTCACGGCGGCGCAGAACGGCCTCGCCGCCGCCGACGCGGCGCTCGCGGCGGCAACCGCGAACCGCACCGCCACCTGCGGCTGAGCGAACCGCAGGGTTTGCCCGCGAAAACGGCCGGGGACCTGAGTCCCCGGCCGTAGTGCGCTCCTCGGGGCGGCGAGGGTCAGTTGCTGCTGCCGCCGGTGAGGCAGTAGGCGAACGCCGTCAGGGACGACGCGGCGCCGGAATTGTTCTTCGCCTGGGCGAGCCAGCCGTTGCCGCTCCGCAGCGTCGAGGTCAGCTCGACGCCGAAGTTGGCGGGCTGGGCGCCGCCGCTGATCACCGTGGTGCCGGCGGGGCAGGTGGCGGTGACGCTCACGTTGGCGCCGGCCGCGACCGCGTTGTTGTTGCTGACCTGGATGATCGTCCCCAGCTCGGAGGCACGGATCGCCCCGGTCTGGATCTCGGACGAGCCGACCGAGTTGGCGCCGAGGTCGTCGCTGGTCAGCGACTGGTCGGCGACCTCGGAGGACGTGACCGAGGCGGCGCCGAGGTCACCGGCGGTGAGCGAGTCCTGCGCCACCTCCGGCGATTCGACGGCGTTTTCGGCGATCTGTTCGGCGGTCACCGCGTCCGGCGCGATCTTCGGCGACTTGACCGAGTCGTCGCGGA
Source organism: uncultured Solirubrobacterales bacterium (assembly GCA_963703585.1). Lineage (GTDB taxonomy): Bacteria > Actinomycetota > Thermoleophilia > Solirubrobacterales > 70-9 > VAYN01. The sequence continues at coordinate 44,213 of CAVPEX010000008.1, forward strand.
GGTCGACCGTGCGCACGGTGCCGTCGACGATCTGCGCCGAGCGGACGCTGTTCTTGGCGACGCCGACCGCGAAGGCGCTGCCGGCGAGGGCCAGGAACAGGGCCACACAGCTGATCACGAGGGCGGGGGAGGGGGCGAACGAACGGGTCTTGCTGGTCATCGGAATCTCCTTTTGGTTGTTTGCAAATCCGATGGGTCCAGCTTCCGGCTGATCCGCTCCCCGCTCTACGGACCCCAGGGGTGGACCTCCTCACCCCCCGTGACTGGCTGGGCAGCCAGTCCTATAGATTTCCCTCCATGTCCTCGGCCATGAAGGCGTGCGTAATCGGCGCCGGCAGCTCCGGCATCGTCGCCGCGCAGGTACTGGATGCGCGCGGCATCCCCTTCGACTGCTTCGAGAAGGGGTCCTTCGTCGGCGGCAACTGGCGCTACGAGAACGACAACGGGATGTCCTCCGCCTACCGCTCGCTGCACATCAACACCTCGCGGCGGGTGATGGCCTACAAGACCCTGCCGATGCCGGACCACTATCCCGACTACCCCGACCACTTCCAGATGGCGGCCTACTTCGACGAATACGTCGACCACTTCGGGCTGCGCGAGAGGATCCGCTTCAACACCGAGGTGCTGAGCGTCGAGCCGGCCGAGGGCGAGTGGGACGTGACCGTCGAGGGGCTCGACGGCAAGCGGGAGGCCGGTCGCTACTCAGCCGTCCTGGTCGCCAACGGCCACCACTGGGACCCACGCTGGCCCGAACCGCCCTTCCCGGGCTCCGAGGAGTTCGGCGGCGAGCAGCTCCACGCCCACCACTACCGCGAGCCCGACGTCCTCCGCGGCAAGCGGGTGCTGGTGCTCGGCATCGGCAACTCGGCCACCGACATCGCCGTCGAGTCCTCGCGGATCGCGGATGAGACCTTCATCTCGATGCGCCGCGGCGCCTACGTCATTCCCAAGTACATCAACGGCAAGCCGATCGACGAGCTCTCCAACCCCTTCGTCTCCAGGCTGCCGCTGCCGGTTCAACGCTTCTTCACCTCGCGCGCGCTCGGGATCGCCGCCGGCGACATGACCGCCTACGGTTTGCCGAAGCCCGACCACAAGCTGTTCGAGGCGCACCCGACCGTCTCCTCGGAGCTGCTGCCCCGCCTCGGCCACGGCGACATCGAGGTGAAGCCGAACATCGACCGCTTCAGCGGCGGGCGCACCGTCCGCTTCGTCGACGGCAGCGAGGAGGAGATCGACCTCGTCGTCTACTGCACCGGCTACAAGATCACCTTCCCCTTCTTCGACCCCGAGGTCTTCTCGGCGCCCGAAAACCGGTTGCCGCTCTACCGGCGGGTCGTCTCCGTCGACCGCCCCGGCCTCTGCTTCATCGGCTTCATCCAGCCGCTGGGGCCGATCATGCCGCTGGCCGAGGCGCAGGTGGAGTGGGTCGCCGACCTGCTCGGCGGCGGCGCGCAGCTACCGCCGGCGGCGGAGATGAGGAACGACGTCGCGACCGAAGAAGGGAAGATGCGGAAGCGCTTCGTCGCCTCTAAGCGTCATACGGTCGAGGTCGACTTCCATCCCTACCTGCGCGAGATCCGGCTCGAGCGAAAGCGGGCCGCGCAGCCGGCCTGACGACCCGCGTCCGCCCGCCCGGCGGGCAGTCCGGGACCGGTAGGGAGGCGCCGCCGCCGTGGGGGCCGCGGCGCGGGCCGCGCGGCGGCTTCGGTTGCGGCCGGCGGCGCTTGAAGCCGCCGTCGGAGTCCTCGGCTCCCTCCGGCTCGGGCGCCTTGCCCGCCCACCAGACGAGCCAGATCGCGCCCAAGACCGGAATCTTGAGCACGACGAGCAGGAAGAAGATCGGCCAGAACCCCGTCACCGGCTCCAGTGTAGAGCCTCGCCGCCGAGGTCAGAACCGCACGCGCCGGGCCTCAGGAGCGCTCGCTCGAGCGCTCGCGCTCGAGCGAGCGGGCCCACGCGGCAAGCGCTTCGGTTTCGGCTTCGCCGAGGCCGAACGGCGCTTCGGTCGGGACCAGCAGGGTGGGCTCGGGGCGGGCCCGAGCCCACCCGTAGCAGCTCTCGTCGAAGCTGTCGTCGACCCACGCCATCGGCCGCCCGCTGCAGTAGTCATCGAGGGGAGCCAGCTTCCAGTGGGCGGAGCCGAAGCGCGCCGCGCCGTCGAAGCTCAGGTGCGGAAGCTCGGGCAGTCCCAGCATCATCGGCAGATAGAAGTTGGCTTTTTCCTCCCAGCCCGACGCCCAGACCAGGTCGTAGTGCTCCGACAGCTGCAGCAGCCGCTTTCCGGCGCGCAGGGAGATGCAGTGCACGACCCCGTCGATCAGCTCGAACCTGGCCTCCTGGCCCTCTGGAGGCTCGTCGAAGCCGAAGAGGCTGATGACCCCATCGATGTCGACCGCGAGGATCGGTCGGCTCATGCAGCCAAACTTAGCTACCAGCGGTAGTGGGCGAACGCCTTGTTCGCCTGCGCCATGCGGTAAATGTCGTCCTTCCGCTTCCAGGCAGCACCCTGCTGCTGGGTCGCGTCGAGGATCTCGCTGGCGAGGCGCTCCGCCATCGAGTACTCGCGGCGGGCGCGGGCGAACTGGACCAGCCAGCGGACCGCGAGGGTGCGGGCGCGGCGGGCGGGGACCTCGACCGGGACCTGGTAGGTGGCGCCGCCGACGCGGCGGGAGCGGACCTCGAGCACCGGGGTCAGCTGTTTGATCGCCGCCTCCAGCGTCTCCACCGGGTCCTCGCCGTTGCGCTCGCCGACGATCGCCAGGGCGTCGTAGACGATGCGCTCGGCAAGGGACTTCTTGCCGTCGCTCATCACCTTGTTGACGATCTGCTGGACGAGCCGGTTGCGGTACCTGGCGTCGGGCTCGACCGGACGGATCTGTGCGGCGGACCGGCGCGGCATCAGGAAGCCTTGACGCCGTAGCGGGAACGAGCCTGCTTGCGGTCGGAGACCCCGGCCGCGTCGAGGGTGCCGCGGACGACCTTGTAACGGACGCCCGGCAGGTCCTTGACTCGACCACCGCGGATCAGCACCACCGAGTGCTCCTGAAGGTTGTGCCCCTCGCCGGGGATGTAGGTGGTGACCTCCATGCCGTTGGTCAGCCGCACACGGGCGATCTTGCGCAGAGCCGAGTTCGGCTTCTTCGGCGTCACCGTCGCCACGCGGGTGCAGACGCCGCGCCGCTGCGGGGCGGCTACGCGCTTCTTGCGACCCTGGCCCGACTTGAGGCCCGGCGTCGTGGTCTTCTTCTTCGGGCTCTTGCGGCCCTTCCTGACGAGCTGATTCGTATTCGGCACGGCCGCGCATAGTAGAGCAGTCCGGCGAGAACCATCCCCCCGGCCGCCGCGAGCTCGGCGTAGAAGCCGTCGTCGAGCACCGCCGAGGCCCCCGCGAAGCGCGAGCTCTGGGCGCCGACGTCGAGGCCGCGGGGGAGGTCGACGACGAGGATCACGGCCACCGCGAGCAGGCCGAGTGCCGCCGCGCCGAGCGCCCAGCGGGGGCGCTCGCGGCGGGCGCAGGCGAAGCCGAGGAAGCAGGCGAGCAGTCCCAGCGGGACCAGCAGGTAGGCGTGGGCCTCGCCCGCGGTCCGCACCGCGACGGTCGGCGGCTCCGCCACGCCGGGCAGGTCCCGGTACCCCGGCTGGCCGATCTGGACGCCGCGGTAGTCGAGGAACTGGGAGGCGATGAGGCAGAGGCCCGTGGCGACGATCACCGCCCCCGCCGCCCGCCGCGGCGTCACCACCGCGCTCAGCGCGGTCGCGGCCCGCGCCGCCGCGGCGCAGCCGCGCCTCATCCAGCGGTCGAGGACGGCGAGGCCGCGGAAGCCGTAGGAGAGGGGCCGCCGCAGTCGCGCCCAGATCCAGGCCAGGATGGCGCCGAGCAGGAGAGCGGTCCGGTCGAACGCCGCCCCCGCCGCCCGCCCCCCTCGCCGCAGCGCCGGGTAGGCGCGCTCGAGGCCGCGGTTGCCGAGGCGGTCGACCCGCCGCGTCCATCGCGCGGGGGCGCTGGCGAGCCCCGCCAGGGGGGAGCGCTGGCGCCGCCGCGGCGCTTTCCCCTTGCGGCGCCGATCCGCTGCTATCATCGCGCTTCGCTCAGGCAGTTTTCTCGTAGCACGCTTCGCCGGGCCCGCTGGGGCTCTTTTTTTGCGCTGGTTGCGCCGATCCCCCTCTGAGCCGGATCGCCTCCGCTTCACACCGAACCCCGTTCGCAACGACTAAGAGACTTAGGAACCATGGCACGCAGCTTTCCCCTAGAGAAGACCCGCAACATCGGGATCATGGCGCACATCGACGCCGGTAAGACGACGACTACCGAGCGGATCCTCTACTACACCGGTCGCACCCACAAAATGGGCGAGGTCCACGAGGGCGCCGCGGTCATGGACTGGATGGAGCAGGAGCAGGAGCGCGGGATCACGATCACCTCCGCCGCCACCGCCTGCGAGTGGAAGGGCCACCGGATCAACATCATCGACACGCCCGGCCACGTCGACTTCACCGTCGAGGTCGAGCGCAGCCTGCGCGTGCTCGACGGCGCGATCGCCGTCTTCGACGCCGTCGCCGGCGTCGAGCCGCAGTCGGAGACCGTCTGGCGCCAGGCCGACAAGTACGGGGTGCCGCGCTTCGCCTTCATCAACAAGATGGACCGCACCGGCGCCGACTTCTTCAACTCGGTGCAGACGATGACCGACCGCCTCGGCGCCGAGCCGCTGCCGATTCAGCTGCCGATCGGCAGCGAGGAGAACTTCCAGGGCGTCGTCGACCTGGTCAAGATGAAAGGGCTGATCTGGACCGACGAGCTCGGCGCCGCCTACGACGAAGTCGAGATCCCCGAGGACCTCGTTGCCCAGGCCGAGGAATACCGCACCCAGCTGATCGAAGCCTGCGCCGACTACGACGAAGAGCTGATGGAAGCCTTCCTCGGCGAGGAAGAGATCGCCGAGGACAAGCTGATCGCCTCCCTGCACAAGGCCTGCCTCTCGACCGACGTCACGCCCGTGCTCTGCGGCACCTCCTTCAAGAACAAGGGTGTGCAGCCGCTGCTGGACGCGATCGTCGAACTGCTCCCCTCGCCGCTCGAGGTGCCGCCGGTGACCGGCGTCGTGCCCGCCGGCAAGGGCCAGCCCGAGGACAGCGAGGCCGAGCGCGAAGCCTCCGACAGCGCTCCCTTCGCGGCTCTCGCCTTCAAGGTCATGACCGATCCCTATGTCGGCAAGCTCACCTACTTCCGCGTCTACTCCGGCAGGCTGGAGAAAGGCGGCCGCGTCCTCAACGTGAAATCCGGCAGGACCGAGCGCATCGGCCGGCTGCTGATGATGCACGCCAACAGCCGCGAGGAGATCGACGAGTGCTACGCCGGCGACATCTGCGCCGGCGTCGGCCTCAAGGAAACCGGGACCGGCGACACCCTCGCCGCTCCCGATGCCCCGATCGCGCTCGAGAGCATCGAATTCCCGGAGACGGTGATCGCCGTCGCGATCGAGCCGAAGACCAAAGCCGACCAGGAGAAGATGGGCAACGCCCTGCAGCGCCTGGGCGAGGAGGACCCGACCTTCCGCATCGAAAGCGACGAGGAAACCGGGCAGACGCTGATCCACGGGATGGGCGAGCTCCACCTCGAGGTGATCGTCGACCGCATGCTGCGCGAGTTCAAAGTCGAGGCCAACGTCGGCAAGCCGCAGGTCGCCTACCGCGAGACGATCCGCAAGCGGGTCGAGAAGGTCGAGGCGCGGTTCGTGCGCCAGACCGGCGGTCGCGGCCAGTTCGGCCACGTCGTCATCAACCTCGAGCCGGCGCCCGGCGGGGGCTTCGAGTTCGAGAACAAGATCAAGGGCGGCGTCATCCCCGGCGAATTCATCGGCCCGGCCGAGCAGGGGATGCGCGAGGCACTGGAAAACGGCGTCAAGGCGGGCTACCCGATGGTCGACGTCAAAGTCGAGCTCGTCGACGGCTCCTACCACGACGTCGACTCCTCCGAGATGGCCTTCAAAATCGCCGGCTCGATGGCGGTGCAGGAAGGGGCCCGCAAGGCCAACCCCGTGCTGCTCGAGCCGGTGATGGCGGTAGAGGTGGTCACGCCCGAGGACTTCCTCGGCGACGTGATCGGCGACCTCTCCCGCCGCCGTGGCAAAGTCCAGGGCCAGGAGCAGCGCGGCAATGCGCTGGCCGTCCAGGCCTTCGTCCCGCTCGGCGAGATGTTCGGCTACGCCACGGATCTGCGATCTTCGACGCAGGGTCGAGCGACCTACACCATGCAGTTCGAGCGCTACGAAGAGGTCCCCGGCAGCATCGCCGAGGAAATCGTCGAGCACCGCTCAGGAGATCCGGTAGGAGCGACTTCTTAGGTCCAACCGCGAACGGGCGGCGAACCTGGCTATATTTCCCAGGTTCGCCCGCAGGCAGGACAACCTGCCCTGCTGGGCGCCGCCCACAGACTCAAGCACCTAGATCAGACAGAACACGACTTCGAAAGGCGAAACGGAGAGAGATGTCCAAGGAGAAATTCGAGCGCGATAAGCCGCACGTGAACGTCGGCACCATCGGTCACATCGACCACGGCAAGACGACGCTGACGGCCGCGATCACCAAAACGCTCTCCACCGTGGGCGGTGCTGAGGCGCAGAGCTTCGAGCAGATCGACAACGCTCCCGAGGAGAAGGAGCGCGGCATCACGATCGCGACCTCCCACGTCGAGTACGAGACCGACAACCGGCACTACGCCCACGTCGACTGCCCGGGCCACGCCGACTACGTCAAGAACATGATCACCGGCGCCGCGCAGATGGACGGCGCGATCCTGGTCGTCTCCGCCGCCGACGGCGTCATGCCCCAGACCCGCGAGCACATCCTGCTCGCCCGTCAGGTGAACGTGCCGCACGTCGTCGTCTTCCTCAACAAGATCGACCAGGTCGACGACGAGGAGCTGATCGAGCTCGTCGAGGAGGAGGTCAAGGACCTGCTCAACGAGTACGACTTCCCGGGCGACGAGACGCCGATCATCAAAGGCTCGGCGCTGAAGGCGCTGGAAGGCGACGAGGAGGCCCAGAAGGCGGTCTTCGATCTCGCCGCCGCGCTCGACTCCTACATCCCGGAGCCGGTCCGCGAGCTGGACAAGCCCTTCCTGATGCCGATCGAGGACATCTTCTCGATCACCGGCCGCGGCACCGTCGCCACCGGCCGCGTCGAGCAGGGGATCGTCAACACCGGCGACGAGGTCGAGATCGTCGGTATCCACGACACCACCAAAACCGTCGTCACCGGGGTCGAGATGTTCCGCAAGATCCTCGACCAGGGTCAGGCCGGCGACAACATCGGCGCCCTCCTGCGCGGCACCAAGCGCGAGGAGATCGAGCGCGGGCAGGTTCTCTGCAAGCCAGGCTCGATCACGCCGCACACCAAGTTCAAAGCCGAGGTCTACTGCCTGAAGAAGGAGGAGGGTGGCCGCCACACTCCGTTCTTCTCCGGCTACCGGCCTCAGTTCTACTTCCGGACCACCGACGTGACCGGGATCGCCAACCTCCCCGAGGGGACCGAGATGGTGATGCCGGGCGACAACGTCGAGATGACGATCGAGCTGATCCAGCCGATCGCGATGGACCAGGGCCTGCGGTTCGCCATCCGCGAGGGTGGCCGCACCGTCGGCTCGGGGGTCGTCTCGGACGTCATCGAGTAGCGACCGCAAGGGGCGGGCGCCTGCCCGCCCTGTCGCCGCCGCCGGGCGGCGAGACAACTGCAAGGACATACGACCGGGGCGGCGCCCCAAGCAAAGGGGCCCCGCCCTTATTGCGCGGTAAGAGCGAGACCAGAAAGACCGAGAGACAGCAGGCAAAGTGGCAGCGATAGCAGCACAGAAAATTCGAATCAGGCTCAAGGCGTATGACCATGACGCCATCGATCGCGCTGCCCGCGAGATCGTCGAGACCGCCGAGCGCACCGGTGCCACCGTCTCCGGGCCGGTGCCGCTGCCGACTGAGAAAAACGTCTACTGCGTGATCCGCTCGCCGTTCAAGGACAAGGACTCGCGCGAGCACTTCGAGATCCGCACCCACAAGCGGTTGATCGACATCCTCCAGCCTTCGCCGAAAACCGTCGACTCGCTGCAGCGCCTGGACTCGCTGCCGGCCGGGGTCGACATCGAGATCCGCCTCTAGGGCCATGGCTGCGATTCTCGGCAAGAAGCTCGGCATGACCCAGGTCTTCCGCGAGGACGGGACCGTGGTGCCGGTGACCGTGATCGAAGCCGGTCCCTGCAAGGTGACCGCGGTCCGCGACTCCGAGCGCGACGGCTACGCCGCCGTGCAGCTGGCCTTCGGCGAGGTCAAGCAGGGCAAGCTGAGCAAGGCCGAGGAAGGCCACCTGAAGAAGGCCGGCGCGCCGCCGATGCGCCACCTGGTCGAGTTCCGCGACGAGGACCTCGGCGCCGAGGAGGGCCCGAAGGTGGGCGACGACGTCACCGTCGCCGGCTTCGAGGCCGGCCAGAAGGTCAAGGTCGCCGGCATCTCCATCGGCAAGGGCTTCCAGGGCGGCATCAAGCGCCACAACTTCAGCCGCGGCCCCGTCAGCCACGGCTCCCACAACGTCCGCGCCCCGGGTTCGATCGGCGCCAGCGCCTTCCCCGCCCGCGTCTTCAAAGGGATGCGGATGCCGGGCCAGATGGGCAACAAGCGGATCACCCAGAAGGGCCTGGAAATCGCGGACATCGACGCCGACCGCAACCTGCTGCTGATCAAGGGCTCGGTTCCCGGCTCGCGCAACGCGATCGTCGAGGTGAGGACCGATGTCTAAAGCCACCGTTCTCGGCAAGACGACCAAAGCCGATCTGCCGAAAGAGCTCTTCGCCGAGCCCTTCCACCAGTCGCTCGTCTTCGAGGCGGCCAGCGCCGACCTGGCTTCGCGCCGGCGCGGCACCGCTTCGACCCTGACCCGCGGTGAGGTCGCCTTCACCACCGCCAAGGCCTGGCGCCAGAAGGGCACCGGCCGCGCCCGCGTCGGCTCGCTCGGCGTGCCCAACCGCTTCGGCGGCGGCGTCGCCTTCGGCCCGAAGCCGCGCAGGTACACGGTCAAGGTCAACCGCAAAGCCCGCCGCAAGGCGATGCGCTCGGCCCTATCGGTCCACGGCGAGCGCGGCAGCGTCGCCGTCCTCGACGCCTCGGCCTTCGCCACGCCCTCGACCAGACAGGCCGCCGCGGCGCTGGGGAAATGGGGCGCCAAGAGCCCGGTCCTGGTCGTCCTCACCGCCGAGGAGACCGGCGCGATGAAGAGCTTCCGCAACATCCCCCGCACGCACGTGCTCGAGGTCGCCGCGACCGGGGTCGCCGACGTGATCGGCGCCGCCGCGATCGTCGTCTCCGAGACCGCGCTGGCGTCGCTGCGGGAGAGGCTCGGCTGATGGACGCGCGCACGGTCCTGATCCGCCCGGTGATCTCGGAGAAGAGCTACGCCCTGATCGCCGAGGGCAAGTACACGTTCCGGGTCGACGACCGCGCCCACAAGACCCAGATCGCGCAGGCGGTCGAAGAGGTCTTCGGGGTCGACGTCGCCCAGGTCCGCACCGCCAAGGTGCGCTCCAAGCCGAAGCGCCGCGGCCTCACCAAAGGCCGCACGCGGGCCTGGAAGAAGGCGATCGTCCAGCTCGCCCCCGGCGAGCGGATCGAGCTGTTCGAAGGCGCCGAGACCGCCTAGGAGAAAGACGATGCCGAACCGAAAGACCAAACCGACCAGCCCCGGGCGCCGCTTCGCGACCTATCCGCTGCGCGAGCAGCTGACCGCGTCGGAGCCGGAAAAGAAGCTGACCGAGGGCCTGCGCAAGTCCGGCGGCCGCAACTCCAACGGCCGCGTCACCGCCCGCCACCGCGGCGGCGGCGCCAAGCGGCGCTACCGCAAGATCGACTTCAAGCGGCTCAAGGACGGCGTCCCCGCGAAGGTCGCGACGATCGAGTACGACCCCAACCGCAGCTGCTACATCGCCCTGCTCCACTACGCCGACGGGCACAAGGACTACATCCTCGCCCCGGCGCAGCTGAGCGTCGGCGACCAGGTCAAATCCGGCCCCGAGGCCGACATCAAGCCCGGCCATGCGATGGCGCTGGGCCAGATGCCGACCGGCACCATCGTCCACAACGTCGAGCTGATCCCCGGCCAGGGCGGCAAGCTCGGCCGCGCCGCCGGCACCGCGATCCAGCTGGTCGCGAAGGAGGGCGAGATGGTCACCCTGCGCCTGCCCTCCTCGGAGATGCGGATGGTCCGCGCCGAGTGCCGCGCCACCGTCGGCAACCTCTCCAACTCCGAGCACCAGAACTTGAAGGTCGGCAAGGCCGGCCGCAGCCGCCACAAGGGCAAGCGCCCGCAGAGCCGCGGCGTGGCGATGAACCCCGTCGACCACCCGCACGGCGGCGGCGAGGCGCACCACACGCCCGGTGGGCATCCGGTGACCCCCTGGGGCAAGCCGACGCTCGGCTACCGCACCCGCAAGAAGGGCAAGCAGTCCGACCGCTACATCGTCCGCGGCCGCCGTCGCGGCAAGAAGAAGGGTGGCCGCTAACGATGGCTCCTCCCAACGCAGCACGCCTCAGCCGGCTGCAAACCGGCGCTGGATCTTCGTCCTCGGGCTTGCCTTTGGCACCGCCAAAGGCTGCGCCCTGCGTCCTCGCCCAGCTTGGTTTTCGCTCGGCTGAGTCGCACTGCGCCGGAAGGAGGCATCGCTGATGGGCCGTTCGACCAAAAAGGGCCCGTGGGTCGAGGAGCGCCTGATGGGGCGGATCACCGCGATGAACGAGGCCGGCAAGAAACAGATGGTCAAAACCTGGTCGCGGACCTCGACGATCTTCCCCGACATGGTCGGCCACACGATCGCCGTCCACGACGGCAAGAAACACGTCCCCGTCTTCATCTCCGAGTCGATGGTCGGGCACAAGCTCGGCGAGTTCGCGCCGACCCGCACCTTCCGTTCGCACTCCGGCACCGGCAAGGGCGACTAGCGATGGCCGACGAGAACCCGGATAAGAAACACAGCAAAAAAGTGGCAAAAAAAGAGCCGAAAGCCGCGAAGGAGCCGAAAGCGGCAAAAGAGACGAAAAAAGCCACTGGCAAGAAAGCGCCGGCGAAAAAAGCCACTGCCAAAGAAGAGGCGAAAAAACCGGTCGCCAAGAAAGACGCCGCGAAAAAGGAAGGCGGCAAAAAAGAGACTGCGAGAAAAGCCACCGCCAAAGAGAAAGCGCCGGCGCCGGCAGCGAAAAAGGCCAAAGCCGCCGCAGCCCCGGTCGCGCCGCTCGTCGTGCGCGCCAGCGCTCGCTACGTGCGGATCGCGCCGCGCAAGGCGCGCCTGATCGCCGACCAGGTTCGCGGCCTGCACATCGAAAAGGCCCGGGCGCTGCTGCAGTTCTCGCCGCGCGGCGCCGCCCAGGACATCCAGAAGCTGATCAACTCCGCCGCCGCCAACGCGGAAAACAACCACGACCTGATCGGCGATGAGATGCGCGTCTCCTCGATCACCGTCGACGAGGGTCCGACGCTGCGCCGGTACCGGCCGCGGGCGCTCGGGCGGGCGACCCCGATCAACAAGCGAACCAGCCACATCGCCGTGGCGCTGACCCCGGTGGAGGACTAGAGCATGGGACAGAAGATCCACCCCGAGGGGTTCCGCGTCGGCTACATCCACGACTGGAAGTCGAACTGGTTCGAGGAGAAAAACTTCGCCGACGTCCTCCAGGAAGACCTGCAGATCCGCGACCACATCGTCAACAAGCTCTCGCACGCCGGCCTCTCGAGCATCACGATCGAGCGCCGCGGCGAGGTCGCCGTCGACATCCACACGGCCCGCCCGGGCATCGTGATCGGCAAGTCGGGCAGCGAAGTCGATGCCCTGCGCAAAGAGCTGCACAAGCTCACCGGCAGCCCGGTGAAAGTCAACATCCGCGAGGTCAAGCGGCCCGAGCTCGACGCCAAGCTGGTCGCCCAGTCGATCGCCGAGCAGCTGCAGAACCGGGTCGCCTTCCGGCGGGCGATGAAACGCGCCCTGACCTCGGCCATGCGCTCCGGCGCCAAGGGCGTCAAGGTCCAGGTCTCCGGTCGCCTCGGCGGCGCCGAGATGGCGCGGACCGAAAGCTACTCCGACGGCCGCGTGCCGCTGCACACCCTTCGCGCCGACATCGACTACGGCTTCTTCGAGGCGCGCACGACGACCGGTCGCATCGGCGTCAAATGCTGGATCAACAAGGGCGAGGTGATGCCGGAGGGCTTCCGCTCCGACCTCGCCTCGACCGACGAGCCGCAGCCCCAGTCCGGTCGCGGGCGCGGCCCGGGCGGCGACCGCGGCGGGCGTGGCCCGGGCGGCGACCGCGGCGGTCGCGGCGGCCGTGGCGGACAGCGCGGAGGTGGTCGTTAGCGATGGCTCCTCCCAACGCAGCACGTCTCAGCCGGCTGCAAACCGGCGCTGGATCTTCGTCCTCGGGCTTGCCTTTGGCACCGCCAAAGGCTGCGCCCTGCGTCCTCGCCCAGCTTGGTTTTCGCTCGGCTGAGTCGCGCTGCGCCGGAAGGAGCCATCACTCATGCTGATGCCGAAACGGGTCAAGCACCGCAAACAGTTCCGCGGCCGCATGCGCGGCAACACCAAGGGCGGGAGCACCGTCGCCTTCGGCGAGTACGGGATCAAGTCGATGGATCGCGGCTGGATCACCAACCGCCAGATCGAGGCCGCCCGTATCGCGATGACCCGCAAGATCAAACGTGGCGGCAAGGTCTGGATCAACGTCTTCCCGGACAAGCCCTACACCAAGAAGGCGGCCGAGACCCGGATGGGCTCGGGCAAGGGCAATCCCGAGGGCTGGGTCGCCGTGGTCAAGCCCGGCAAGGTGATGTTCGAGCTCGCCGGCGTCTCCGAGGAGCTGGCCCGCGAAGCGCTGCGGCTGGCGGGGCACAAGCTTCCGGTCAGGACCAAGTTCGTCAAGCGCGAGGGGGTCGAGGACTGATGAAGGCCGCCGAGGCGCACAACCTCAAAGACGACGAGCTGGTGGCGAAGCTGATCGACGCCAAGCAGGAGGCCTTCAACCTGCGCTTCCGCCACGCGACGGGGGAGCTGGAGAACACGGCGCGGCTGGGCCAGGCCAAGCGCGACGTGGCGAGGCTGCTGACCGTGGCCCGCGCCCGCGGCATCGACGTGGAGAAAGAGACGAGACGGATATGAGCGACGACGAGACGAAAAAGGACGAGACGACCGAGGAGCCCCAGGCCGAGGAGACGGCCGAGGAGGCCCCCGCGGCTGGGGAGACTCCCGCGGAGGAGGCCCCTGTCGAGGAGCCGGCCGCCGAGGCCGCGCCCGACGACGCTGCTGCCGAGGAGGCCCCTGACGCCGAGGAGCAGGCCGAGGCCCCTGCCGCGGAAGAGGCTCCGGCGGAGCCCAACCCCGAGGACGACCTTCCCTGGAAGGAGCGTCGCCGCCTGCAGCGCTCGCGCCGCCCCGGCGAGGCCAAGCCCGCTCAGACCCCGGAGGAGCGCGCCGCCGCCCGCGCCGAGGCTCGCAGGGCGAAGGCCGCGGAACGCCGCAAGGAGCGTGCCGCCGCGAAGGCGGGCAAGAGCGCCGGCGGGACCGGCACGGCCCCGGCCGAGCGCGAGGCCAACGCCGCCAAGGTCCGCCAGGGCATCGTCGTCTCCAACAAGGGCGACAAGTCGATCACGGTCCGCATCGACATCGCCCGCCGCCACCCGACTTACGAGAAGGTCGTCCGCCGCTCGCGCACGCTGCACGCGCACGACGAGCGCAACGAGGCCGGCGAGGGCGACGTCGTGCGCGTCGTCGAGACGCGGCCGCTGTCCAAGACCAAGCGCTGGCGCCTGGTCGACGTGGTCGAGAAGGCACGGTAGGAGGCGAGCGATGATCCAGCAGGAGTCAAGACTGAAGGTCGCCGACAACTCGGGCGCTCGCGAGATCCTCTGCATCAGGGTCAAGGGCGGCTCGCACCGCCGCTACGCCAGCGTCGGCGACGTCATCACCGCCACCGTCAAATCGGCCAGCCCGCAGGGCGGCGTCCGCAAGGGCGAGGTCGTGCAGGCGGTCGTCGTCCGCACCCGCAAGCCGCTGGGCCGGCCCGACGGCACCTACATCTCCTTCGACGAGAACGCCGCGGTGCTGATCGACCCGGCCAACAACAACCCGCGCGGGACCCGCATCTTCGGCCCCGTGGCGCGCGAATTGCGCGACCGCAACTTCATGAAGATCATCTCGCTCGCGCCGGAGGTCCTCTGATGAAGTCGATGCGCATCCGCACCGACGACCAGGTGATCGTCACCGCCGGCAAGGACGCCGGCAAGACCGGCCGGGTCATCCGGACCGAGCCGAAAAAGCGCCGCGTCTTCGTCGAGGGCCTGAACATGATCAAGCGGCACGAACGGCCGCGCTCGCAGGGCGACCTCAAAAACGCCCAGGCCGGCGGCATCGTCGAGAAGGAGGGTCCGATCGACGTCTCCAACGTGATGCTGCTCGACCCCAAAGGCAACAAGCCGACGCGGGTCGGCGTCCGCCGCGACCAGGGCGGCAAGCGGATTCGCTACGCGAAGAGAAGCGGGACGGCGATCGACTGATGGAGGCGACCGTGACCCCGACCTCACAGGCGGCTCCGCCGCCGCGCCTGCGCGAGCGCTACGAGCAGGAGATCCTGCCGGCGCTGACCAAGCGCTTCGGCTACTCGACGCCGATGGAGGCCCCGCGCCTGATCAAGATCACGCTCAACATGGGCCTCGGCACCGAGAAACAGGACACCCGCTCCTTCGAAGCCGCCCAGAACCAGCTGGCGCTGATCGCCGGCCAGATGCCGAACGTGCGCCGGGCGCGCAAGTCGATCGCTTCCTTCAAGGTGCGCGAGGGGATGCCGGTCGGCGTCTCGGTGACGCTGCGCCGTGCCCGCATGTGGGAGTTCCTCGACCGTCTGACCTCGATCGCGGTGCCCCGCATCCGCGACTTCCGCGGCCTCAACCCGCGCTCCTTCGACGGCCGCGGCAACTACTCGATGGGCGTCAAAGAGCAGCTGATCTTCCCCGAAATCGACTACGACTCGGTCGACGTGGTCCGTGGCCTCGACGTCACGATCACCACCTCGGCCAGGACCGACCTCGAGGCGTTCGAGCTGCTGCTCGGGCTCGGTATGCCCTTCGCCCAGGAGGGACGTCCCGGCCAGGAGGAGCGCGAAGCGGCGAAAGCCGAGGAAGAAGAGGAGCAGCGCAAAGAGGAGGCTCGGCGCAAGGCCGAGATCGAGCAGGAAGCGCTGGAGCAGCTCAAAGAGGAGAACCCTGAGGCATACGCCAAGCCCGAGGCCGAAGAGGGCGAGAGCGAAGAGGCCGCCGAGGGCGGAAACGATGAGGCCGAGGCTTCGGCCGACCAGGAGAACTAACCAGCAAGACGACGGAGCCAAGTACAGGGCA
>CAVPEX010000009.1:0-19379 GCA_963703585.1 uncultured Solirubrobacterales bacterium
CAGCACGCCAGGCTCAGCGGCGAGAAGCTCGAGTACTTCGACCAGCAGACGAAAGAGCGCTACGTCCCGTACGTGATCGAGCCGGCGGCCGGCGCCGACCGCGCCACGCTCGCCTTCCTCGTCGACTCCTACGAGGTCGAGGAGGTGGAGGGCCGCCAGCGCACGGTGCTGCGCCTGCACCCGCGCCTCGCCCCGGTCAAGGTCGCGGTGCTGCCCCTCGTCTCCAAGGAGGGGATGCCGGAGAAGGCGCGCGAGATCTTCGCCGACCTGCGACACCGCCTCCCGGCCGAGTTCGACGAGGGCGGCACGATCGGCAAGCGCTACCGCCGCCAGGACGAGATCGGCACCCCCTGGGGCATCACCGTCGACCACCAGACGATGGAGGACGACACCGTCACCCTGCGCGACCGCGACTCCCTGGAGCAGGTCCGGGTCCCGGTCGAGGGCCTCGGCGAGGAGCTGGCAGGGCGGCTGGCGGAGCCCTGGCGCAGCCCGAAGCTTGCATGATTTGCAGGCAGTTTGCATTTTGCTCAACCCACTGAGTGAAATCACCCGCCCCAGAGATGCGTCCGGCCCTCCGGGGGGGTCGGGTAGTGTCGT
The DNA here is from genome assembly GCA_963703585.1 of uncultured Solirubrobacterales bacterium. Taxonomy (GTDB): domain Bacteria; phylum Actinomycetota; class Thermoleophilia; order Solirubrobacterales; family 70-9; genus VAYN01. Next base: position 601 of record CAVPEX010000009.1, read on the forward strand.
CCGACACGAGCCGACGATTGCCGAAACGGAGAACACCCTCCGCCGACTCGGAGCGACTCAGCTCGTCAAAATTACCGACATTTAACGTCGGTTACATCCGATGTCGGTAACATCGAGTGCGTGTTCATCAATCGGCGAGACGAGTTGCGGGCGCTGCGCGGGTGGTGGGAACGCCCGGGATCGGCGCTCGGCCTGCTCTGGGGTCGACGGAGGGTGGGCAAGACCGCCCTGCTGGAGGAGTTCGCTCGGGACAAGCGAGCGATCTTCCACACGGGGGCCGGCCGTCCTGTGGTCGACGAGTTGCGCCTGCTGAGCGAAGCAACCGCGGGCGCGGCGGTCTCCCTGGGCGCTCGTGACCTCGAGAGCCGCCCCTTCACGAGCTGGGACGACGCCCTTGACTCACTGGCAGCGGCCGCAAGCAGAGAGCGCCTGCTGCTCGTGATCGACGAGTTCCCGGACCTGGTCCGGGTGAGCCCCGAACTGCCTGGGATCCTGCGCGCCTTCTGGGACAGAGCGCGGGCGACCACGAAGCTGCGGATCCTCCTGTGCGGCTCGGCCGTGCGAACGATGGAGGCGATCCAGGAGGAGAGGGCGCCGCTCTACGGGCGCTTCGACCTGACCCTCCTCCTCCACCCGTTTCGGCCCCACGAGGCGGCGGAGATGCTGGCGGACCTGCCCCCGAGCGAGAGAGCGCTGGTCTGGGGGATCGTCGGCGGGGTGCCGCTCTACCTGGAATGGTGGGACCAGCGCCAGAGCGTCAGGCGGAACCTCGAGCGCCTCGCCTGCGCCCCCGGCGGTCGGCTGCTTGACGAGGGTCAGCTCGTGCTCGCGACCGAGGGCGATCTGGGTGATCTGGGTGGACTCGTCCTGCGATCCATCGCCGCCGGGCGAACCCGTCACAACGAGATCGAGCAGGCGGTCCGCGCCGAGCCCGGGAGAGTGCTCGAGCGGCTGGTCGAGCTGCGGCTGGTCGAACGCCTCGTCCCGGTGACCGAGAACCCGGCCCGTACCCGTCGTCGCACCTACCGCATCGCCGACAACTTCCTCGCCTTCTGGCTCGGGCTGCTCGACCGCCACCGCACGGCAATCGGCAGGGGGCTTGGAAAGCAGATCCTCCCGGTGCTGGCGAAGCAGCTGGACGCGCACATGGGCGACCGCTGGGAGGCGGCCTTCCGCCAGCACCTGGTGCGCCTCGCGGCGGCCGGCCAGCTGGGGCCCGAGATCGTCGACGTCGGCCGCTGGTGGCAGGACGCGCCGCCAGTCGAGATCGACGCTGTCGCCCTCGCCGGACGGTCTCGCGAGGCAGTCCTGCTGGGTGAGTCGAAATGGTCCCGCCGGGCCAACGGCCAGGCCCTGCGGGCCGCCCTGGAACGCAAGGCCGAGGCCCTGCCCCGGCTCGCGGCCAGCCCGACCTATGCGATCTGCGCGCGCGAGCGGGTCGACGAACCCGACGGCGTCCTCGCGATCACGGCAGCCGACATTTTCGCTACCTGAGCGCCGACGGACGACCCGCATTGCGGGACTGGACTTCACCGAGGCGACGGCGTCGCGGTCGAACTGGCAGGACGCCTCGAGCTGCTTGACGCAGCATCAGGTTTGTCGCAGCGCCTGGATCCGCGCCTGCCTCGCGTACAATGCTGCTATGGCGATACGACCTTGGCCGGATATCCCCGAGGAGCAGGCCTGGGCGCTCGAGTTGATGGAGGAACGCTTACAGCGAACCGGTCAGTCCGCCGAGCAGCTCCAATTCAGAGCGGGTGAGTTACGCGCCCGGGCCGCGCAGACCGAGTTCAGAGGTGTCCAGGACGCGGCGCTGGCCCTCGCTGATCGCCATGAGAAAGCCGCCTTGACTCGCGATCCCCGTCCGAGTTCACACGGCAAGCATCTCGTTTAGCCGAATGGCGATCTCCCTCTGCCGGTCCAGCAGCCGGCGCAGTTCGGGCTCTATGCGCTCAACCTCGAGAGAGAGTTCGCGGACGGTCGATGCAGCAGCCGCTGGATCGAGCAACTCATCCCTGCATCGAAGGTAGAGTTGGCTTGCCCGCCGCGCCATCGTCGGCATGTCGGTCAGCGTCAATCGGTCACCCCCGGTCTACACCGGGGGCTCCGTTGAAGTAATCGCCGTCCTTGGGATCGAGGGAACCGTGCTCCTGACGGCGGGAACGGCCCGCCGGCATGACTCCGATCTCCCGAGCAGCCTGGTTGCCCCGTTCACGGTGCGCCAGACGGACGCGGGGTACGGGTCCGCGGTGGACGGCGAGTCCGGGAGAGCCGAGCTTTGGCTTTCCACTCTGGAACGGTTGGGCGAGCCTTGCGGAGATCTCCACCCTCGTTCGCGAGGCCCGGGCACAGGTGGGCTCCGTTGAAGCGCGTCGCCCGTGCCGGCAGAGCTCGATCCGCTCGCCGTCACCCCCGGTCTACACCGGGGGCTCCGTTGAAGCTCGACCTCGGCCTGCTTGCCGGTCAACGGGAAGAGGTCGCGGTGCTGCCCCTCGTCTCCAAGGAGGGGATGCCGGAGAAGGCGCGCGAGATCTTCGCCGACCTGCGACACCGCCTCCCGGCCGAGTTCGACGAGGGCGGCACGATCGGCAAGCGCTATCGCCGCCAGGACGAGATCGGCACCCCCTGGGGCATCACCGTCGACCACCAGACGATGGAGGACGACACCGTCACCCTGCGCGACCGCGACTCCCTGGAGCAGGTCCGGGTCCCGGTCGAGGGCCTCGGCGAGGAGCTGACAGGGCGGCTGGCGGAGCCCTGGCGCAGCCCGAAGCTTTCGTAGCGGTACCGGCGCGGGATCTTCGGGACCCTGGTCTCCCGGCTGGGCGAGGAGCCGTCGCGGCTTCAGATCGTCAGCGGGCCCCGGCAGGTCGGCAAGACGACCGTCGTCCTCCAAGCCCTGGAGGCGAGCGACGCCCCCGGTCACTACGCCAGCGCGGGCGACCCGACCCTCCGCGACGCGGCCTGACTGGAGGCGCAGTGGGAAGAGGGGCGGCGGCTCGCCCGCGACCGCGGGGGCGGGGCGATCCTGGCAATCGACGAGATCCAGAAGGTGACCAGCTGGGCGGAGGCCGTGAAGCGACCCTGGGACGAGGACCGGGGCGCGGACGTGCCGCTGCGCGTGGTGCTCCTCGGCTCGGCCGCGCTACTCGTCCGGCGCGGGCTGAGCGAGAGCCTGACCGGGCGCTTCGAGCTGATCCGCGCCCCGCACTGGTCCTTCGCCGAGATGCGCGACGCCTTCGGCTTCAGCCTCGACCAGTTCCTCTACCTCGGCGGCTACCCAGGGGCGGCAGGCCTCGTCGACGACGAGCGGCGCTGGGCCTCCTACGTCCTCGACTCGATTGTCGAGACCACGATCTCCCGCGATCTCCTGCTCCCGACCAGGGTCGACAAGCCCGCCCTGCTGCGCAGCCTGCTCCGCCTCGCCTGCGACCACTCGAGCCAGATCGTCTCCTACCAGAAGCTGACCGGGCAGCTCCAGGACGCAGGCAACACGACCACGCTCGCGCATTACCTGGATCTCCTCGCCGGGGCGGGGCTCGCCGTCGGCCTCGAGAGGTACTCGCCGGGCAAGGTGCGGCAGCGGCGCTCCACCCCGAAGCTGCTCGCGCTCGACACCGCGCTCGTCTCCGCGACCTCCGGCCGCAGCTTCGCCGAGATCCGAGAGAGCCCCGAGCACTGGGGAGGGCTGGTCGAGACCGCCGTCGGCGCGCACCTGTGGGCGATGCGAGACCCCGGGGCCGAGCTCCTCTACTGGCGCGACCGCGGCCAGGAGGTCGACTTCGTCGTCGCGCGCGGCGACTCGCTCACCGCGATCGAGGTCAAGAGCGGCCGTCGCCGCGACGGCCTGCCCGGCATGGCCGCTTTCGAGGCTGCCCATGGCCCGGACCGGAAGCTGCTGGTCGGCGGCGACGGGACGCCGCTGGAGGCCTTCCTCGCCACGTGCGACAGTTCGCTCTCAGGCTAAAGCGCAGCGCCCCTGCGGCCGACTAGGCCGTGACAACCCTTTCGACGCAGCACGAACGGAGAGAGATGGCCTACGAGATGAACATCCGTGGTACCCAGAGCGAGGTGAAGATCCGCAGCCCGTGGGCCGTAGCCCTGCTGCCGATCGTCACGCTCGGCATCTACGGCTTGGTCTGGTGGTACAAGATCAACAAGGAGATGAAAGCCTACGGCGACGCCAAGGGCTACGACCTCGGCCAGAACCCGACCAACTCGTTGCTGGCGCTGTTCCCCGGCGGGATCATCATCATCCCGGCGCTCGTCACCTTCTGGAACGGCACCAAGCGGGTCCAGGGGGCCTCGAAACTGGCCGGCCAGGAGCCGCTCAACGGCTGGATCGCCCTGCTCCTGTACCTCTTCATCGCCCCGGGCATGTGGGCCTACCTGCAGGTCTCCCTCAACAACGTCTGGGAGCAGGAGGCGGAGGCACTGCCCGGCCAGCCGGCGCCCCCGCCCCCAGCGACCGGATGCCGCCGCGCCTGCCGGACCAGCAGTAGGCGCTCAAGGGCCGGACAGGAACTCAGCACCGGGTCGAAGGGGCCGAGGAGGCGCGGTGGCGGCAGCGGCTCGGCCGGCGGGCGCTTGGCGAGGTCGACGAGGCCGTCACCGCGCTCGAGCAGCTCGGGGCCGATCGCGGCGAGGCCGGCGCGCGCGTCGCGCAGCGGCAGGCCCGCCCAGCGGGCGAGGTCGCGGTCGCCGGCCGGCCCGTGCCCGACCAGGTAGCGGCGCGCCAGCTCGGCGAGCGCGGCCTCGCGGTCGACCGGCTTCTGCGGGCCGAGCCAGTCGCGGACCGGCACGTAGGCATGTTCCCTGCCGGCCATCGGGCCGCGCACGGCGATCCCGCGCAGGGTCGCCAGGAACAGCAGGTGCACCAGGGCCTGCCCCTCGGTCGGCACTCCGGCGGAGTCGAGCCGCTCGCGCAGCTGGGCGCGGGTCAGCGGGCCCTCCTCGACCAGCGAGCGCTCGATCGTCTCCACCCCACGCTCGGCTGCACCGGTGCTTACGCCCTCCTGCCGCAGGCGACGGGTGCTCGAGCTCAGCAAGGGCGGCGTCGTCAGAGCGTGAAGCCACGGATAGTCCTCGCTGCTGACCAGATGCAGGGTGCCGCGGTTGAGCCAGGTGATCAGCAGCGAGCGGTCCTCGGTCAGCGCCCGATCGACGTCCGCCGCGGTCAGCCCAGCGGTTCGGGCGCGGATCGCCAGCCGGGCGCCCCTCGGGTCCTGCCCCTGCACGGCGAGCAGGCGCTCGGCGACGTCTTCCGGCTTCTCCAGCGGCGGACCGGCAAGTCCCTGGGCGGTGAGCCGTTCGGCGATCGGTGAGCGCGCCACGCGAGGATGATCCCCCCTGGCGCAAGCCGACGGGTTAGCGGCGACTCCGTCGCGGGCTCACCCCGGTATCAGGATGCCCCTCCCGTGCAGGCGCCCCGCCTCGAGATCGTCCATGGCCTCGTTGGCCGCGTCGAGGGGGTAGGTCGAGGTGTGGAGGGTGACCCGTCCCTCGGCGGCCAGGGTCATCAGCTCGGCCAGGTCGTTGTAGGTGCCGACCAGGTTGCCGACGATGTTGATCTCCGAGGAGATGATGTCGATCGCGGGCACGCTGAGCACGCCGCCGTAGCCGATCACGTAGTGGGTTCCGGCCTCGCGCAGCATCGCGATGCTGTCCTCGAGGGCGCCCCCCTCGCCGACGAAGTCGAGCACCGCCTCGGCGCCGCGGCCGCCCGTGCGCTCGCGCACCGCCTCGACCTCGCCCCCGTCGACGAGGATCGTTTCGTCGGCTCCGCACTCGCGCGCCAGCTCGAGTGACCCCTCGGAGCGATCGAGCACGATCACCCGCGCCGCCGACAGCACCTTCAGCGACTGGATGCCGATGTGACCGAGACCACCGGCGCCGATCACGACCGCGGTCGTCCCCGGGTAGAGGATCTGCGCCGCCTTCTTCACCGCGTGGTAGGCGGTGAGGCCGGCGTCGGCGTGGGCGGCGACGTCCTTCGGCTCGACCCCGTCGGGCAGCTTCACGACCGCCCGGGCGTTCGTCCTCAGCAGCTCGGCGAAGCCGCCGTTGGTGCTGATCCCCGGGAAGAGGTTGTTCTCGCAGTGCATGTCATCGCCGGCCCGGCAGGCGCGGCAGAGGCCGCAGGTGACCAGCGGGTGGACGATCACCGCGTCCCCGGGCTGCACGTTGGTGACCGCGCTGCCCACTTCGTGCACCCAGCCGGCGTTCTCGTGGCCGAGGGTGTAGGGCAGCTCGACGTTGCTCTTCTGCCGCCACTGGCCTTCGATGATGTGGAGGTCGGTGCGGCAGAGCCCCGCCCCGCCGATCCGCACGATCACGTCGAGCGGGCCCGTCAGCCCGGGCTCGCTCACCTCCTCGACCACCGGGCGCTGCCCGTAGCCATGCAGGCGAACGGCTTTCATCGCCGCTCAGTCCTTCGGGATCAGCGTGTAGCGCACGGTCTGCACGCGGATCAGACCGTCGCGGAAGACGAAGGTGTCGATCCCGTCCTCCACCTTGACCTTCTCCGACTCGGCCTTCCACTCGAGCAGGAGGATGTCGTCCTCGAAGATCTGCGTCGGCAGGTCCCAGCTCGCCCCCGGCACGTCGCCGAGCAGTTTTTCGAAGCCCTGGCGCACGCCGTCCTTGCCCTTGAGGACGCCGTCGGGAGTGATGAACAAGGCGTCGTCCGTGTAGTCGCTGACGATCCCGTCGAGGTCCTCCGCCATCAGCACTTCACCGTGGTGCTGGAAGACCTCCTGCGGCGTGCGATCGGTAACGGCCTCCATGTGCTTCCTCCTTTGTCGACGAAGCGGATCCGCCTGCCCGTGGACATCGTGGCACACGGCCGCCGCCGCGAGGCGAACAGGATGTGAACCTCGCGACCGAAGCGCCAGCCTGAGTGGCGGGCCGCCGATCGCGGCGGCCGGCCTCAGCGCCTGCCGGAGAGCGAGTCCCAGACGCGGCGCAGGAAGCCGCCCCGGCCCCCCGGCCCGAGGTCTCCCGGCTTGACCGAGAGCGCACCCGGGTTCGCGCCCGGCTTGGGCAGGGCCGCGGCGGCGGCGGCGTCGATCCTGAGGACGATCCCGCCCTCGAAGATCTGGCCGACCTCCGGCGCATCGACGAAGCGGTGGCCGCCCGGCCCGGCGGTCGTGTCGAAGATGACGCCATCGAACATGTTGGCCTCCGGAGCCGAGAGCACCCTGACGACGCGGCCCAGCCTCTCGCCGTCGCTCGAATACACGGGGATCCCCCTGCTCACGGTGAGGTAGGAGATCGGCTCGCCCAGGTCCTGCATGGGGCGAGCGTAGCGGACGCGATTCGCGCTTAGACTGCGGCCGGGGGAACTTCGCAACGGGAGGAAGGGAGTGAGTTTGAACCTGGCATCGATCGTCACCGAGAGCGCCGCGCGAGTGCCCGACAGCGCGGCCGTGCGCCTGAACGACGTCGAGCTGACCTACGCCGAGCTCGACGAGCGCAGCGCCCGCCTGGCGACGCTGCTGCGCGAGCGGGGGCTGGAGCGCGGCGACCGGGTCGGGGTGATGCTGCCCAACGTCCCCGAGTTCCCGATCGCCTACTACGGCGTGCTCCGAGCCGGCGGCATCGTCGTGCCGATGAACGTGCTGCTGAAGCGGCGCGAGATCGCCTTCTATATGGAGGACTCCGGGGCGAAGTTGCTGCTCGCCTGGCACGGCTTCGCCGGGGAGGCCCGGGACGGGGCCGCCGGGGCCGAGGCGATCGAGGTCGAGCCGGCGGCCTTCGCCGAGCTGCTGGCGGGCCACGAGCCCACTCCGGGCCTTGTCGACACCGACGAGCAGGACACGGCGGTGATCCTCTACACCTCGGGCACGACCGGCAAGCCGAAGGGCGCCGAGCTGACCCACCTCAACCTCGCCCGCAACGCCGACGTCGCCTCGCGGACGACCTGCGAGGTCCAGCAGGGCGACGTCGTCCTCGGCGCCCTGCCGCTCTTCCACTCCTTCGGCCAGACCGTGAGCATGAACGCCTCGCTGAGGGTTGGCGCCTGCCTCACCCTGGTGCCGAAATTCGACCCCGCCGAGGCGCTGGAGACGATGCAGCGCGACAGGGTCACCCACTTCTACGGCGTGCCGACGATGTACGGGGCGCTGCTCCACCACCCCGAGCGCGAGAGCTACGACACCTCGGCCCTGCGCACCTGCATCACCGGCGGCGCCTCGATGCCGGTCGAGGTCCTGCGCGGCTTCGAGCAGGCGTTCGACTGCATCGTGCTCGAGGGCTACGGACTGTCGGAGACCTCGCCGGTCGCCAGCTCCAACCACCCCGGCATGCGAGCGCAAGCCGGGCTCGATCGGCACGCCGCTCGAAGGGGTCGAGATGCAGGTCTTCGACGAGAACGACAAGCCGGTGCCGCAGGGGGAGGTCGGCGAGATCGTGATCCGCGGCCACAACGTGATGAAGGGGTACTGGCAGCGTCCCGACGCCACCGCGGAGGCGATGCGCGGCGGCTGGTTCCACTCCGGCGACATGGCCCGGGTCGACGAGGAGGGCTACTTCTACATCGTCGACCGCAAGAAGGACCTGATCATCCGCGGCGGCTACAACGTCTACCCGCGCGAGGTCGAGGAGGTGCTCTACGAGCACCCGAAGATCCGCGAAGCCGCGGTCGTCGGCGTCCCCCACGACGAGTGGGGCGAGGAGATCGGCGCCGCCGTGGTCCTGCACGAGGGCCAGGAACTGCGCCCGGAGGAGGTCAGCTCCTACGTCAAGGAGCGGATCGCCGCCTACAAGTACCCGCGCGTCGTCTGGTTCGTCGACGAGCTGCCCAAAGGCCCGACCGGCAAGATCCTCAAGCGCGAGATCGACCGGCCCAGCGCAGTGTGAGCGACCTCGCCGTGGCGAAACTGGCCGGGCAGCCAGCATCGCGCTAGTCTCACCGGGCCGGCAATGCGACACCAAAAGGAGAAGAGATGAGCGTCGCCTCCCAGAGCCTGATGGACAACATCACCTACGAGGACCTCTACCGCCGCTGGGAGCAGGGCAACTGGAGCGCCTACGACATCGACTTCTCCAAGGACCAGGAGGGGTGGGCCGGCCTCAGCGAGATCCAGCGCCGCTCGGCGATGTGGATCTACTCGATGTTCTTCTACGGCGAGGACCGGGTCGCCGACACGCTGGCGCCGTACGTCACCGCGGCGCCGACCGAGGAGCAGTCCTACTTCCTCGCCACCCAGCAGGTCGACGAGGTCCGCCACTCGATCTTCTTCCATCGCTTCTTCAAGGAGGTGATCGGGGTCGGCGGCGAGACGCTGCAGCAGACCCTCGCCTCCACCCTCCCCCAGCTCAACTGGGGCTACCGTGGCATCTTCGACCGCCTCGACCTGATGGCCGAGGAGCTGCGCAAGGACCGCTCGCTGCCCAAGTACGCGCAGGCGATCACGCTCTACCACCTGATCGTCGAGGGCAGCCTCGCCCAGCCCGGACAGCACTTCATCGAGGACTTCTTCGCCTCCGAGGACACGATGCCCGGCTTCAGCGCCGGCATGGCCAACGTCTCCAAGGACGAGCAGCGCCACATCGGCTTCGGCGTCAAGGTGCTCTCCGAGCTGCTCGGGGAGGGCCGGCCCGGGTTCGAGGAGAACCGCGCCGCCGTGGTCGAGCTGCTGCGCGAAGTCCTGCCGTACGGCCCCGCCGTCTTCTCGCCGCCGAACCTCGACCGCGAGTACACCGAGTGCTACGGCTTCTCGCTCGAGGACATCTTCGCCTTCGGGCTGAAACTGATCCGCCAGCGCTGGCGGACGATCGGCTTCCCGACCGAGGAGATGCCCCCCGGCGTCTTCCCCTTCGACCCCGAGGCCAGCGAGGAGGAGGTCGCCGGGCGCCAGGTGAAGCTGATGATGGGCGGCATCCTCGGCCCGCCGAACGGCCGCAAGCCCGACACCTCGCCGGAGCTGATGCGCCTCTACTTCGACATCATCACCCGCGTCGCCGACCCGGCGGCGGCGAACGGCTCAGCGCTCGTCTACCAGTGGCGCTTCAGCGACGCCGAACCCTGGCACCTGGTGATCGACAACGGCTCGACCCGAGCCGAGCCGGGCGAGGCGCCGAACCCGACCGTCACGATCGAGTCCAGCTGGGCCGACTGGGTCGCCTCCGGCAAGCCGGACGCGAACCAGCTGAAGATGCTGCTGCAGCGGCGGATCCGGCCGCGGGGGCCGATTCGGGAGCTGGCGCGGATGCGGCGGGTCTTCAACTAGCAGCAGGTTGCCCTGGGCCGGTTAGCGCGGGCGGGGTGGGGGGTTGGGTGCCCCTCCCCCGGAGACCGTCGCGCAGCTGAGCGCGGTCTTGGGCGCGGGACGTGGTCTCTGGAGCCTCCGGGGGAGGGGCACCCAACCCCCACCCGCTGCTCCTGTTCGCGGAAGGGCAAGTGCGCCTGGAACTCGAGGAGTCGCCGCAGCGTGAAGCAGCTTCCAGGAGCGGAGCCGGGACCATCGCTTGAGGTGAAGAAGCTGAGGGACGGAAGCTGCCGGGAAGCATCGTGATGTGACTCTCTGAGGCGAAAGGTGTCCGGCGAGTTGGAACCCGGTAGGGAGGGTCCCTACGCTCAGGAAATCGGCGGGCGCCGGTCGGCCCAGGGCCGCTCGGCCTCGATCTGCCCCGCCAGCGACAGCAGGGTCCCCTCGTCGCCCGGCCGCCCGACGATCTGGATCGAGAGGGGCACGCCGTCCGCGTCGAAGCCGAAGGGGACCGCCATCGCCGGGTTGCCGAGGTGGTTCCAGGGGATGCAGTAGGGATAGAAGCGGCTCATTCCGAGCACGGTGCGCAGCGCTCCCTGTCCCTGCCAGCGGCGCACCGGCAGCGCCGTGCCGCCCATCACCGGCGTCACCAGCACGTCGCAGGAGTCGAAGATCGCGTTGACGCGGGCCTGATCGGCCGCGCGCCCCTGCAGGGCGCGCTCGTAGAGCGCGTCGGGGAGCAGCCGGCCGAGGCGACCGAAGCCGCGGGTGCGCCGTTCGAGGCGCTCCGGATGGGGAACTTCGGCGACGGTGTCGGCGACGCCGCGCAGGAAGCGGGGGGTGACGTTGTTGCCGATCCCACCCCAGGCGGGGTCGCGCTGCTCGACCTGGTGGCCGAGCGAGCCGAGCAGATCGGCGGCGTCGGCGACCGCCCGCTTGGCGTCATCGGAGACGGTCGGCGGCGCGGCGGCCCGCGGCGGCAGCGTCGACCAGGCGACCCGCAGCTGGCCCGGCGGCGTCCTCGCCGCCTCGACGAAGGGCCGCTCCGGGGGCGGTGGCGCCTCGGGCTCCCGCGAGCCGCCGGAGGTGACGTCGAGCCAGAGGGCGGTATCGAGCACCGAGCGGCTGAGGCAGCCGTAGACGGCGAGCCCGTGCCACATTTCGAGATTCGGCGCCAGTGAGATCCGGCCCCGGGACGGCTTCAGCCCGAAGAGCCCGCACGAGGCCGCCGGGATGCGGATCGAGCCGCCGCCGTCGCCCGCCGAGGCGATCGGGACCAGCCCGGCCGCGACCGCCGCGCCCGAGCCACCGCTCGAGCCGCCGGGCGTCCGCTGCGGGTTCCACGGGTTGCGGGTCACCCCCCAGGTAGCCGACTCGGTGAAGCCGCAGATCTCCAGCTCCGGCGCGTGGGTGATGCCGATCACGATCGCGCCGGCTTCGCGCAGCCGCCGCACCATCTCGCAGTCGTCCTTGGCCGGCTCGGTGAAGGCATCGGTGCCGTGCATGGTGACCTCGCCGGCGACGTCGGATTCTTCCTTGACCGCGACCGGCACCCCGAGCAGCGGCCGTTCCTCGCCGCCCTTCAGCCGCGCCTCCGCCTGCTCGGCTTCGAGCAGCGCCTTCTCGGCAAGAACGACCCGGAACGCGTTCAGCTCGGGGTCGAGCCGCTCGATCCGCTCCAGGCACATGCGAACCAGCTCGGTCGGCGAGACCTCGCCCTTCCGCACCATCTCGGCCTGGCGCGCCGCCCCCGCGAAAGCGATCTCATCGGTTCGCTGGCTCATCTCGGCTCCCTGGCTCACCGGCCAATCCTAAGCGCCAGCGACCGGCGGCGCCGCTAATCCTCGGCGAGGACGATCACCCGGTCGCCCTCGGCCAGCGCCACCCGCTCGGACCTGGCGGGGTTGATGCGGACGCCGAAGCCACGCCCGGGATCGTCGGCCGCGGCGGCGAGCCGGTAGCCGATCGCGCACTCGCGCCGCCGCCGCGCCGCCTCGACCACCGTCGCGTAGGCGTCACTCCGTGAGCGGCGTCACGCGCTTCCGGACCTTCGAATCAACGGTTCCTTGGCTTTGGCGAATAGGATCGATAAGCCGCAGTAAGCCCCGTCAATATGGACCCGGTAACCAATCCGTTCTCGCCTGGAGCCGGAACCCCGCCTCCGGCGCTCATCGGGCGCGACGAGCTACTCGAGTCGTATCGAATCGCACTCCGCCGGACCGCCACCGGACGCCCAGGGAAGAGCGTGATGCCGATCGGCCTGGGAGGCGTCGGCAAGACCGTCCTGCTGAATCGCTTTGTCGAGATGTCGGAAGATCAGGAGTTCGTGTCAGCGTTCATCGAGGCCCCTGAGAGGGGCAACTTCACCCATCTGCTCGCGTCCAAATTGCGGTCGATGTCGATCTCGCTCGATCAGGGCTCTGTCTCCCAGGCGGTCAAACGCGCCCTTGGTGCACTGAAATCGTTCACGTACGACCTTCCCGACGGGACGTCGGTATCTCTCGGTGTCGACGCACTGGTGGGAACCGCTGACCCCGGGGTCTTGGCTGACGGATCTGCTCGTGGGGACCGGGCGCGGAGCCCTGGACCGTCGCCGCGGATTGCTCCTCGCAATCGACGAGGTCCGGTACCTGACCGGCGAGGAGCTCGCCGCCCTCATCGCGGCGGTTCATCGAACGATCCAACTGAGGCTGCCCGTGATCCTCGTCGGAGCCGGGCTACCCCAGCTCCCGGGACTTGCTGGGAACGCGAAGTCCTATGCGGAGAGGCTCTTCAACTTCCCTGAGATCGGGTCGCTCGAAGATGCTGATGCGAGAAGGGTCCTGGCAGTACCGGCTGGCGAGGAGGGGGTCGAGCTCACCGAGGATGCCCTTTCTCGCCCGCTCGACTTCGCGCACGGCTATCCGTACCTACCTCAGGAGTGGGGCTGCCACGTCTGGAATGCGGCACCTGGCTCCCCCATCGCCGTCGAGCACGTCGATGCCGCCGCGGCCCATGTCCAGGCCCAGCTGGACGAGAACTTCTTTCGTGTTCGAATGGATCGGCTCACGCCAGCCGAGAAGGCCTATCTCTCGGCGATGGCCGAGCTGGGTCCGGGACCCCACCGATCGGGAGACATCGCCGCAAAGCTTGACGTCAAGGTGGAGAGCGTTGCTCCGCGTCGGTCGGGACTGATCGAGAAGGGGATGATCTACAGCCCTTCCCACGGCGACACCGCGTTCACCGTCCCGATGTTCGACGATCTCCTGCGCGGGTCCCAAGCGAACCAACGCCCCTGACCGCTCGAGGACCGCCTACTCGGAGACGAGCAGGTGCCGGGCCGAGGCGGCCCCGACCTCGAAGGCGTCGTCGTTGTCGCGCGAGGGGTCGGAGAGCGCCTGCAGGGCGAAGCCGTCCCCGAGCGCGAAAAGGTAGGAGACGAGCGCCTCGGCGTCGAAGCGGAGGCTGAGCACGCCCTCGCGCTCCTTCGCCCGCAGCACCTCGGCGAGGTGGGAGCGGGTGCGCTCGAAGAGCTGGCCGACCTCGCGCTGGATGTCGGGGTTGCGGCGCCCGGCGCTGAACAGCTCGTAGAGGAGGAGGAAGAAGCCGGGTTCGTTCTCGATCATGTCGGTGAGGCTGGAGACGAGGGCGTCGAGCACGTCGTCGACGGTCTCGGCCTCGCCGAGCCGCTCGTCGAGCCGGGCGACGCGGATCTCGGCGTCGCGCCGCACGACCTCGACCAGCAGCCGCTCCTTGGTCCCGAAGTAGTAGTGGAGAAGGCCGCGGCTGACGCCCGCCTCGCGGGCGACGTGCTCGAAGGTTGAGCCGGCGGCGCCGCGGCGGGCGACGCTGTCGCGCATCGCGTCGACGATGCGCTGCGCCTTGTCGCCGCTCAGCTCACGCTCTTTGGTGGCCGCCTCCATCGGGTCAGGAGCCGTTGATGCTGGTGCTGCTGGTGTACTCGAACTCCTCTTCGGCGCCGAAGAGGGCGTCGAGCACGGTCTTGCGCGCGTCCTCGCTGACGATCAGGGTGACGATGCCGGCGACCATGACGAAGAGGATGAAGCGGCCGAGCCGGCTCTTGCGCTTCTTCGGCTCGCGCAGCCGCTCGGATGCCTCGCGCAGGCTCTCGGCCGCCTTGCGCAGGTCCTTCTGCACCTTCTTGTCGCTGGTCACGGCCTTGACCGTGCCCTTGCCGTTGCCGCTGGCGCGGCCGTAGGCGCCGCGGGCGGATTCGAACGCGTCGCGCAGCTTGTCGCGCAGCTCTTCGTCCTCGATCAGGCGCTGCACGTAGGGATTTTCCCTCGCGGTCTCGTAGATGTCGCTGGCGCGGGCCGCCTTCGTCTTGCTCATACCCTCTCCTCGCTGGATTCCGTGGCACCAGTGAGGATAACCCCCTACCCCGGGCCGACGCCGTCCAGCAGCACTCCGTTGGTACGGAAGTTGAGGCGCGCACGCCTGACCGTGCGTAGCCGCAGCGGCGCCAGCCCCGGGCCCGGGGTGCGGAAGCGGCGGATGAAGAGGCGGCCGGCGTCCTCGCGGCCGCTTTCGCGGAAGCCGGGGCCGAGCAGGTGCCGCGGCGGCACCGGCGCCCTGCCGTCGGAGACGAAGTCGACTTCGTTCACCAACCAGTCGTAGCCTTCCGACGCCCTCAGCTGGATCGCCCCGGTGGAGAGGTAGTAGCGCAACGGCGCCTCGCCGATCGTCCAGGTCACCGTCGCCCGCGGCCCGTCCGGCTCGCCGAGGCGCTCGGCGACGGCGCTCCAGTCGGGGCGCTGCAGCTGCGGCGAGACGCCGGCGGCGATGCAGAAGCCGAGCGAGTAGACCAGCAGGGCGCCGCCGAGCACGGCGCCGAGCCGGCGCGCCGCCGGCATCGTCACCGCGATCGCGACCGCGACCAGCAGCGGCAGCAGGGCGGGGATGACGTTGCGGGCGAAGACGAAGTCCTTGCTGGAGGAGACGAGGGCCAGCGCGACCGGGATCGCGACCGCGGCGAGGCCGACGCCGAGCGGGATCGCGACGGCGCGGCGCTCGTCGCGGTCGGCGCGGAAGGCGAGCAGGAGCAGCGCCCCGACCGCGAGCGCCAGCGGCAGCGCGGCCAGCTCCGGGTGCTCGGGCCGGCCGATGATGTCGGAGGTCTCGCCGGTGAGGAAGGTCGCCGCCACTTCCCAGAGCCGGTGCCCGAGCGAGAAGTTGCCGATCCATTCGGCGTGCCCGTAGGACATCTGGTGGATCGCCAGCGGCGCCAGCAGCGCCGCCATCAGGCCGACGATCCAGATCCCGGCGAGGGCCTCGCGCCCGCGCCGGCGCAGCAGCACGATCGCCTCCGCGGCGAGCGTGAAGACGGCGAAGTAGTGGGTGCAGAGGGCCAGCGCCGAGGCGATCCCCCAGGCGGTGAAGTCGCGGCGCCGGCCGTGGCGCTGGGCGCGGATGCAGTAGAGCAGCGAGATCGAGCAGAAGAGGACGAGCAGCGAGTAGGCCCTCGCCTCCTGCGAGTACCAGAGCAGCATCGGGTTGACGGCGACCAGCGCCGCCGCCATCAGGCCGGCGCGGCGGCCGCGCAGCTCGACCGCGACCAGGTAGGCGACCGGGATCGTGGCGACGCCGGCCAGCGCCGAGAGCGAGCGCAGCCCGAAGGTGCCCGTCCCCGTCACCTGGGTCCAGACCCAGGCCAGCGCGTAGTAGAGCGGCGGCGCCGACTCGCTGAAGCCGACCGCGTTCATGGCGTGGCCGAAGCCGACCCGCAGCACGCGGCTGGCGGTGACGATCTCGTCGTGGTGGTAGCTCTGGACGCCGAGGGTGGCGAAGCGCAGCGCCGCCCCCAGCACGGTCAGCCCGGCGACGATCCAGAAGGCGCGCGAGCGGGCCCGCGCCGCCTCGGCGATCGACTGCACGTATGACGAGGGTCCGCCTCTGCGGAGAGTCGCCGCCTCCATGTCTAGCGGGAGAGGGCTACGTCGAGTGCCTTGGAGACCTCATCGACGAAGACGAACTCGAGGTCGCCGAGCTCGTGCGCGGGGATCTCGGCGACGTCCCCCTCGTTGCGCTCGGGGACGATCACGCGCTTGATCCCGGCCCGCTGGGCCGCCAGCGACTTCTCCTTGAGGCCGCCGATCGGCAGCACCTGGCCCGTCAGGGTGACCTCCCCCGTCATCGCCACATCGTTGCGAACGGGCCGGCCGCTGATCAGCGAGGAGAGGGCGACGGTCATCGCGACGCCGGCCGAGGGGCCGTCCTTGGGCACCGCGCCGGCCGGCACGTGGACGTGGATGTCGTGCTCGGCGAACCAGCTCTCGCCGAGCTCCGGCGCGATCTCGCCGAAGTGGCCGCGCACGTAGGAGAGCGCCGCCTGCGCCGACTCCTTCATCACGTCGCCGAGCTGGCCGGTGATCGTCAGCCCGCCGCTGCCCGGCATCGCCGTCGCCTCGATGAAGAGGACGTCGCCGCCGGTCGGGGTCCAGGCGAGGCCGGTGGCGACGCCCGGGACCTTGGTGCGGCGCCGCTGCTCGGCGAAGACGCGGCGGCGGCCGAGCAGCTCGCGGGCGCGTTTGGCGGAGACGGTGACCTTGCGCTGGACCTTGCCCTCGGCGACTTCGCGGGCGATTTTGCGGCAGACGGTGCCGATCTGGCGCTCGAGGTTGCGGACGCCGGCCTCGCGCGTGTACTCCTCGATGATCGCCGTCAGCGCCGCGTCGGAGAAGGCGATCTGGGACGGCTTCAGGCCGTTGGCCTCGATCTGGCGGCCGACCAGGTAGCGGCGGGCGATGTGGCGCTTCTCCTCCAGCGTGTAGCCGGCCAGCTCGATCATCTCCATCCGGTCGAGCAGCGGCCCGGGGATCGTGTCGAGGACGTTGGCGGTGGCGATGAAGACGACGTCGGAGAGGTCGAACGTGAGGTCGAGGTAGTGGTCGCGGAAGGAGTCGTTCTGCGCCGGGTCGAGCACCTCCAGCATCGCCGAGGCGGGGTCGCCGCGGAAGTCGGCGCCCATCTTGTCGATCTCGTCGATCATGAAGACGGGGTTGCGGGTGCCGGCGTCGCGCAGGGCGCGGACGATCGTCCCCGGCAGGGCGCCGATGTAGGTGCGGCGGTGGCCGCGGATCTCCGCCTCGTCGCGGACGCCGCCGACCGAGATCCGCTCGAACTCGCGGCCGAGCGCCTTGGCGATCGAGCGGCCGAGGCTGGTCTTGCCGACCCCGGGCGGGCCGACGAAGCAGAGGATCGGCCCGGGCGAGTCGGGGTTGAGCTTGCGCACCGCCAGGTACTCGAGGATGCGGTCCTTGACCTTCTCGAGGTCGTAGTGGTCGGCGTCGAGCACCTCGCGGGCGTGGCCGATGTCGAGGTCGTCCTCCGTTTGCTTCGACCAGGGCAGCTCGACCAGCCACTCCAGGTAGGTGCGGATGACGCCGTGCTCGGCGGCGGCCGGCGGCAGTTTCTCCAGTCGCGAGAGCTCGCGCTCGGCGGCTTTCAGCGCTTCCTCGGGCAGCTCGGCTGCCTCGACCCGCTCCCGCAGTTCGTTCACTTCGGCCTGCTGCTCGTCCCCCTCCCCCAGCTCCTCCTGGATCGCTTTCAGCTGCTGGCGGAGGAAGAACTCGCGCTGGCCCTTGTCGATCTCCGACTGCACCTGGCTCTGGATCTGCGTGCCGAGCTGGACCACTTCGAGCTCGTGGGCGAGGACCTGGGAGAGGTGGCGCAGCCTCTTGGCGACGTCGACCTCTTCCAGCAGCTTCTGCTTGTCAGCGGTCGGGATCCGCAGCGAGCTGGCGATCAGGTGGCCGAGCGCCGAGGGGTCGTCGATGTTGGTCACCGCCAGCTGCAGCTCCTCCGGCAGGTAGGGAATCTGCTCGACGATCTCCGAGAAGGTCTGCTGGACGTTGCGGGTCAGCGCCTCCAGCTCGGCGCTGGGCTCGCTGACGTCGGGCAGCTCGGCGATGCGGGCGACCATGTAGGGCTGCTCGGCGACGAAGGGGCCGAGGCGAACCCGCTGCATGCCCTGGACGAGGATGCGCAGCGAGTCGTCGGGGATCTTGATCATGCGGGCGACGGCGCCGACGACGCCGACCTCGTAGAGGTCCTCGGGGCCGGGCTCGTCCTTCTCGGGGTCGCGCGAGGCGACCATCACCAGCATCCGGTTGGACCCGAGCACGTCGTTGACCAGCTGCACCGAGCGGGGCTGGCCGACCGCGAGCGGGGTCAGCGTTTCCGGGAAGGTGACGGTGTCGCGCAGCGGCAGCACCGGCAGCGCCTCCGGCAGCGGCTGGTCGGCACGGATCGCGTCCTCCGCCTCCAGCGGCGACTCGACGACCTCGAGGACCGGGGCACCCTCCATCAGTGACCTAGCCCCGGCCTATCGGGACTCGGCGGGTGGTCTCCTCGGGATCGCGCAGCGGCAGCTCGATCCGCAGCACCCCGTCTTCATAAGTGGCGGTGGCGCGCTCGGCGTCGACCTCGACCTGCAGCTCGACGACGCGGCGGAAGGGGCCCGAGGGGATCTCGATCTGCTGGTAGACGCGGCCCTCGGTCTCCTGCACCGGCCGTTCGCCGACGATCGCCAGGTGGCGGCCGGAGACCTCGATCCCGACCTCGCTGAGG
>CAVPEX010000010.1:0-23315 GCA_963703585.1 uncultured Solirubrobacterales bacterium
TCGCTGCGCGGAAGATGCCGCTGGTGCGGGCGAAGGGGCAGTGGATCACGCTGCGGCCGGAGGACATCGAGGCCGCGCTTCTTCGAGCAGACGGCGGCGGCGGGACAGGCGCCGGCCGGCGAGGTGTTGCGGACCGGCCTCGGCCTGGACGGCGCCAACGCTGCGCCGGAGCTCGAGGTCGGCGGCATCGACGCGCACGGCTGGCTCGGCGATCTGCTCGGCGCGAACGGGGATCGCAGGCTGGAGCGGGTGGACGCGCCGGCCGGGTTCAGAGGCACGCTTCGCCCCTACCAGGCGCGCGGGCTCGCCTGGCTTTCGTTCCTCTCCGGCCTCGGGCTGGGCGCCTGCCTCGCCGACGACATGGGGCTCGGCAAGACGATCCAGCTCCTCGCCCTGCTGCTCGCCGAGCGCGAAGGGCGCAGGCGACCCGGCCCGACGCTGCTCGTCTGCCCGATGTCGGTGGCGGGGAACTGGCAGCGCGAGGCCGAGCGCTTCGCGCCGGAGCTGCGCACCCAACTTCACCGACGGTCGGAGCGCCTTCGGGACCGTGCCTTCGCCCGCGCCGCCCGCGCCGCTGACCTGGTGATCACCACTATGCGCTCGCCCACCGCGACGCCGCCAGACCCTCGGCGCCGTGAAGTGGGAGCCGGGCTCCTGCGCTCGACGAGGCGCAGAACATCAAGACGCGAAGCGCGAAGCAGAACGCGGGCCATTGCAGACCTGCGCGCCCGCCACCGCGTCGCCCTGACCGGCACGCCGGTCGAGCGCTGAGCCGGAGCTGCACCTCGATCATGGACTTCCTCAACCCGGGGCTGCTGGGCTCGGCGGACCGCTTCGAGGAGCGCTTCGCGCGGCCGATAGAGCGCTACCGCGACGGCGCCGTCGCCGAGACCCTGAGCGGGCCACCGGCCCCTTCATCCTGCGGCGGCTGAAGACCGACCGGACGATCATCGACGACCTTCCCGCGAAGATCGAGATCAAGGTCCCCTGCAACCTCACCCGCGAGCAGGCGACCCTCTACCGGGCGGTCGTCGACGACATGCTGGAGAGGGTGGAGCAAGCCGAGGGGATCGGGCGCTCCGGAATCATCCTCGCCGCGATGATGAAGCTGAAGCAGGTCTGCAACCACCCCGCCCACGTGCTCGGGGACCGCTGGCGCGGCACCTCCAGGGGCGCTCGGGCAAGCTCACCCGCCTCGAGCAGATCCTGGACGAAGCGCTGGCAGCTGGCGACAAGGCGCTGGTCTTCACCCAATTCGCCGAGTTCGGCCAGATGCTGCGCGCGCACCTGCAGGAGCAGCTCGGACGGGAGACGCTGTTCCTGCACGGCGGCACGTCGCGGACCGCGCGGGAGGAGATGATCCGCCGCTTCCAGGAGGGCGACCCGGCGCTGTTCGTGCTCTCGCTGAAGGCGGGTGGCACCGGCCTCAACCTGACCGCGGCGAACCACGTCATCCACTTCGACCGCTGGTGGAATCCCGCGGTCGAGGACCAGGCGACCTACTGCGCCTTCCGGATCGGCCAGCGCAAGGACGTCCAGGTGAGGAAGCTCTGCTGCGTCGGCACGCTCGAGGAGCGGATCGACCGCCTGATCGAGGAGAAGAAGGACCTGGCCGAGCGGATCGTCGGCAGCGGCGAGGGCTGGCTCACCGAGCTCGACACCGGTCGCCTGCGCGAGCTGGTCGCGCTGGGCAGCGAGGCGGTGGCGGAGGGCGATGGGCGACTGGGGCGGCTTTCCCCGTATCAGGCAGCGAGGCCGCTGGCGACCGAGGGCGGGATCGCCGCGCGCAGCCGCCGCGGGCCGATCGGCGAGACCCGGTGGTCGCGGCGCTTCATCGAGCTGCTGGAGTCCCTCGGTGTCGGCTCGCGCCTCGAGCGGGGCCGCTCCTACGCCCGCTCGGCCCAGGTGCACCGGCTTCTAAGGTGGAGCCGGGGCTGGTGCTGGCCACCGTGCAGGAACGCGCCACACGCGTACCGGGTGCGGATTCAGGCGAACGCGCTCTCCGAGGGCCAGTGGCATCGCGCCGACGGACGATCACCGCCGAGGCGCTGCCGCTGGCGCAGCTGCTGGCTCGCGAGATGCCGCGCGGATCGAGGCGATCCTCGCCGACGCCAGGTTCTCGCTGTTCCCGCGGCGGGCCTCGACCTGCGCTCCTTCTGCGCTGTCCCGATCGGAGAACCCCTGCAAGCACGTCGCGGCCGCTTCTACATCCCCCTGGCCGAAGCACTTCGACGAGGATCCTTCCTGATCTTCGGCCTGGCGTCGTCGCAGGCGAGAGGAACTCCTGGCGCAACTGCGCGCGCGACGAGCGAAGGCAGCGAGGGAGTCGGGGGGAGAGGGCGCGAACTGTCGGCGGGCGACGCCAGGGCGAGCGGAGTCGCTCGCGGATCGTCGCGACCTTCTGGCACAGCGGTCCCAAGCTGGCCGAGCTAGTGTGCGCCCACTCGCGGCGGAGGCACGGCGAAGCCGGCCTGTTCGCCACTCGTCGCTGCCCGGCCAAGCTCGGCGAGCGCGATGTCGCCGACTGCTGGAGCCCACCTATGAGGCGATCGCCGAAGCCGCCGAGCGAAAGGCATGGGCTCGTAGGCCGCGCACGGCAAGCGCCCGCGATGACCCGGCTGAGGTTCCTTGATCGGAGCATCGTTCCGAGTCAGTCGAATGCTCCCATGTCAACGTTGCTGGAGGGTTGGGGAGCTGGCCGCGCAGCGGGGCTGGGGCGCGCGGCGACTCGCCGAGGAGGCGGGCTCGACCAGAGACGGTGCGGAAACTCGTCGGCCGGGCGACCCGGGTCGACCTCAACGCGAGTGCGCGGCTGTCGAGGGCACTCGGAGTTGGCCCAGGGTCGCGCTTCTGGAAGGTTGGCCGGACTCGACGGCGGCTTGGGAAAGGACGGCGGGATCCGCGGCGAGGCGAGGCCCGGCGAGTTGGACGAGGTTCTTGCCGGCGACCGGTCGGAACAGACCGATCCCGCTCTGGAGCGAGCCCTCCGGTCGCCTTCGAGCGCGCTACCTCGACACGAATTTCCTCTACGCGCACCTGCGATTGAGGCGAGGCCGGTCGCTGGAGCCGGTTGAGACCTGGCGGGCGCAGGTGTTGGGCGAGATGGACGCCGGGCGGCGTGATCAGCGGCCTCGTCCTCGACGAGCTCGCCAACAGGCTCGTCCTGGCGTGGCTGCGCGACGACGTGGGCAGGATCGCCGTGGGCTTCGTAGCCGTTGTAGCCGATGAACTGGATCGCGGGGACCAGGGGGCAGACGGGGGCGGTGCCTGAGCCGCCGCACCCTTCGGTCCAGCCGAGGTCTTCCGCAGCTCGCTTGGCGGTGTCGTCCCAGCCGCGGCCACTGGCATGAACCATGTCCATCGCCGTGCCGTCGCCGTGGGTGTTGTGGCCGCCCGCGCGCGCCGCGGTCACGCGGAGCTCGTAGGTTTCAAGCAGCCACACGGCGTCCGGCCAGATCCGCTCGTCGACCGCCTGCGGGCTCCCGCCGCCGACCCAGAGCCGGCGCGGCAGCGCCTTGAAGGTCCGCGGCTGGTAAAGGCGCTGGGCGTGGCGGAGCATCGCGTCTCCGCCGATCGTGGGGCCGCAGGCTTCGCCGAGCGCCAGGGATGCGACGGTCCATGCCTGCGCCCTGGAAGCGCCGGAAGTCGCCCATCACCCGTTCGACGTACCACTCGGCATGGTTGTAGGCGAATATCGCGTCGTGCCAGTTGCGCGGTGCGCCGGAGGCCCGGAGGTAGCGGGCGGCGGCGTAAATCGCGTCTTCGGGGTCGTAGGGGTCCTTCTTGCCGTCGCCGTTTGCGTCGACCCCGTAGGCGGCCCAGGTTTCGGGCATGAACATCATCCAGCCCATCGCCCCCGAGCCGGTGGTGTTGTTCATGTTGGTGCCGAAGGACTCTAGAAACAGGACTCCGTCAGATCGGGGGTAGATCAGAGTCTCCGTGAAAGCCGGCCTGGCTCACGTCGAGCGCGTGGGCCGCTCAGTGCCCTGGTCATGTTCAAGTAGTAACTGTTCAGGTGCCGCGGACTCAGTCGCCGACCCAGCGGCGGTATGCGTCGAGTAGGCGTGAGGTGGTCGAATCGGCCTGGAGACTGATGTCAAGCAGAGCGACGTCGTAGTCGCGCCCGGCGCGTTGACAGGTGGCTATGAGCTCGCGGCGACGATCGCCCAGACCGATCCAGCGCACCTCGACGCTCTCGCCGATCACGGTGCCTGGGCAGGGGAGGCCGGCGTCCCCCTCGAATGCGTCCTGGAACGCCTGCAGCGCCTCGTCCTCGTCGTGGCAGTCGGCGGTGATCTCGGCGATCAGGCCGTCGAGGTCGGGGTCGGCTCGACGGGCACGGCTCACGGCGAATCGGCTTCCACCCGACGGCCTCAGGCGGCCCTGTCGAGTCGATCCAGGACGAGCGGCGGGCAGCGGATCTCACCGCTCTTGAAGCGGCCGACGGGGCGGTGCACGCAGACGGTGGCGCTCTCCTCGTCGAGGTCGACGACGGTGCCCTCGATGCCGTGCAGGTAGCGGGGCGTGGCCTGGCTGTTGATGCGGATGCGCTCGCCGACCGTGAGCTCGGCGAGCGCCTTGGCGGAGGCGATCGTCTGCAGCAGCAGGGAGCGAGCGCAGATCGCCTCGGCGATCCGAGTCAGGTGGGGGTCGAGCGCGCCGGCGGCGATCTGGTCGAGCAGCAGGCGCTGCCCGGGCTCCGGGTGGGCGCGAACGGGGGCGGGCGGCGATGCTCGCCTCCCCCGGCGGGAGCGCTTGCCCTTCCTGCTCATCTCGGCGAGTATCGGCCGGCGCGCGGACGGAGCCGATCAGGGACCGGAGGCGATGATCGCCTCGTATTGCGCCTCGAGCCTCGCGAGCGCCTTCGGGTCGAGGCTCCGCTCGCCGGCCTTCCGGGCGCTCATCGACCTGCTCCTTGGCGTCCAAGAGCAGCTCGCCCATCGCCTCGGGCCAGCGGTGGCCGGCCTCGGCGGCGGCGATCAGCTCGCGCAGGCGATGGCCGTTGCAGAGCGCGTGCAGCGCGTCCTCGTAGTTGCGATAGGGCGACCAGCCGTCGTGCACCGCGACGCCCCTGAGGTCCGGCAGCACGCCGGCGTCGTCGATCGCCTCGCCGCCGCGGCGGCGGTGGGCCACGTAGCGGGTCAGCTTCTCGGTCGACTGGCTGTGCACCCAGCCGAGCCGCTCGGCGATCCGGGCGCCGGTCTCGTCGAAGTGGACCACCGGGGCCGAGACGAGCAGCTCGCGCAGCCGCTCGTCGAAGCCCGAGAGCCCTGCGGCCGCGGCCTCCACCCAGCCCTGAAGCGTTCCGGTCGAGACCCGGGCGCCGGCCAGATCGGCGAGCGCCCGGGCCGCGCGGTCGTAGGGCAGGTGCTGGTAGACGCACAGGTAGACACCGAGCGCCCGCACCCCGGGCCCGTACTGGGTCGGGGCCCCGACCCCGTCGGGGAACCCGGCGGCCGTGGTCCGCCCGCAGCCGCAGCGCCGCCTTTCCGCCACATGCTCGATCGCCGGCAAGAGCTTGCCCTCGGGCAGGTCGAGGACCTGGCGGGACTCGCCGCCCCCGAGCCGCTCGGCGCCCGCGAGCGAGCCGCCGCAGCCATCGCAGCGCTCGGGCCGATGCTCGACCCGCTCGTCGGGAACGGCCACCGGCTCGAGCCGCGCCCCCGCGTGACCCTCCTGGCCTCCCCGCTCGCGGCCCGAGGGGCGGCGCAGGCTGCGCTTCTTCGGCGGCGGCTTGCCGTAGCCGTCGGAGGACGGCGGCTTGGAGGAGTTGCGCGAGCTCTGCCCCAGGCGCGCCTTGAGCTCTGCGATCTGGGCATCCTGCTCGTCGATCCGGGCCTCGAGCCGCGCGATCACCACGGACACCGCATCCGCGCCCTCGGCGACCAGGGCTTGGATCTCGGCCCGCTCCACGCACGACGACTTTCGGGTAAACACCCCGAATCCTTGTTATGTCACCCTCCGCCTCGCCCGCCCTGCGCACGCGAGGTTCACGGACCTGAACAGTTACTTCAAGTTTTACCTGCCGAAGGTCGATACGACTGCGGATGAAGGCGGCCTCGTCGAAATGATGAGAGTGGGTATCCATCTAACCGGAGTAGGCGGGGCGCAGCGATGGGCCGGCTGCACCGGGGACATGTGTCAGGCGCCCTGTGGGCTTCACTGCCGGCCTACGAGCTGTGATCGATCCAAGGAACCCCCCTCGCCGATACCCGCCGTCCTGGCGGCGTACAACGCGAGGAGTGCTGGTCCGTTCAAATGGATACTCCACTGATGAGAATTCTCGTCGCCGAGGATTCCCCGACCGTCCGCAGGCTCGTCTGCACGCGCCTCCTCGCCGACGGCTACGAGGTGATCGAGGGTGTGCCAGGCACGGACGTTGAGATCGGAGGTGCAAATCCTGTCCTGGAGCCCTGACAGGGGGAATCCAACATCGAAGAGGCAAGGGCGCGGCCCGGAGTTCACCGGGCGGCCCGCCGGCGGTTGGTCTGGCCGGCGGGCTTCCGTGAGGGCGGGTCTGAAGGAGGCCATAGATGCGTTGTGGTTGCGAACGAAAGTGAAGCGCCGTAAGGCGTTCCTCGGCTGGGCGAGCCGCCCTTCAGCGGTGATGCCCGGTACCTGTCGTGCCGAGGGCGTAGTGGCGACGCGATCACGGCGAAATCTCAGCGTTTCACCCTGGGAGATCTGCTGGGTTCCGAGGTTCGGTAGGCCGGAGGACGCAAGGACGACGGCCGATGACCCAGCAGAAGTCCGAGGACCGCGTAATACCGGAAGGCGGGGTAATGCCCGCTGAGCGCACCGGGTCGAGCCCCGGCGGGCAAGGGAAGGCGGTCCCGGTCGAAGAAACGGCGGTGCAGCTCTGCCTGCCGATCGCTACAGCAGAAAACCCGAGAGGGGCTACCCGTTGGAGAACCCGGGACCGGCTTGGGGAGATCCGGGCGGGAGCGCCGAAGGCGATCGTCAATCCAGAGAGTGCAGCGCCTGCGACGATGGAGGAGGTTGCGTATCGATTGACGGATGCGTTGTCGAAGGTGGCGTCGAACAAGGGCGCCCCCGGCCCGGATGGGCAGACGGTCGAGGCGCTGGTTGAGCAGTGGCCGACCGTGCTTCCCAGGCTGCAGGCCGACCTGCTGGCCGGTACGTATCGGCCTGGCGAGATCCGCCGGGCGTACATACCCAAGGCGGGAGGCGGGCAGCGCGGGCTGGGGATTCCCGACGTGGTCGACAGGGTGGTCCAAGAGGCCGTGCGGCAGGCGCTCGAGCCGCTGTGGGAGCCGACGTTCCATCCCTCAAGCCACGGGTTTCGACCTGGCCGAAGCTGCCACACGGCGATCGCCGAGGCCAAGAGGCATCTCGAGGACGGCTACGAGTGGTGCGTGGACCTTGATCTGGAGAGGTTCTTCGATCTCGTCTGCCACCAGCGGCTGACCGCCAAGCTCGCCGAGCGAGTTGGCGATCGGCGGCTGCTCGTGTTGATCGGAAGGATGCTGAAGGCCAAGGTGGTGCTGCCGGACGGTGTGGTGATCGACAGCGAGCAGGGCGTTCCGCAAGGCGGTCCGCTCTCACCGCTGCTGTCCAACATCGTGCTGGACGAGCTCGACCAAGAGCTCGCCCGGCGTGGTCACCGGTTCGTTCGCTACGCGGATGATGCCAAGCTGTACGTCCGCAGCGAGCGGGCGGGGCGGCGGGTGATGGCTAGCCTGGAGCGGTTCATCGAAGGGCGCCTGCGCCTGAAGATCAACCGCGACAAGTCGGCCGTCGCCCGCCCCGAGGAGCGCCACTTCCTCGGCTTCCGGCTGCGATCAGATCCGCAGTCCGGGACCGTGGAGGTGCTGTTGTCCGAGCGCACCAAGCGCAACGCGATGGAACGAGTCCGGCAGCTCACGCCGCGGAACTGGGGAGGCACGCTGGTGTCGTGCATCGCCCGGATCAACGCGTGGCTACGGGGTTGGCATGCGTTCTTCGGGATCGCCTCCGCATCGGAGATGCAGGTAATGCGCAAGATCGACGCCCACCTGCGGCGGCGGTTGCGCGCGATCCTGCTACGCCACTGGAAACGCAAGCGGACGATCGCACGCAGACTCGTCAAGCTGGGCGTTCCCCGGCGGTCGGCGTGGCGGCAGGTCTACGCGGGACGCAGGTCCTGGTGGGCGCTGAGCCACACCCCTGCGGTTGATCACGGCCTCAACCGCGCGTTCTTCCGAGAGCGCGGGTTCGTGGCCCTGGTCGACCTGCACCACCGAGTGCACCGGCACATCGCCGCCCCCGACCCGCCACAACTGGCGCTATGGGGATGATTCGAGGTCGCAAACCGGCCGACGGTGGGGTTCACAACCCGCCGTCCCGAGGAGCCGTATACGACCAGCGTACGTACGGTTCTGTGGGAGCCGGGGCGGGTAACCGCCCCGGCTACCCGAGCGCACGACGGCGCCCAGGCATTCGAAATGGCGGTCTCCGAGCGCCCGGACGCGCTGGTGCTCGACAAAGTGATGCCGAAGCTCGACGGCTTCGAGGTGGTGCGAATGCTCAGGGAGCGCGAGGAGACGCGCACGGTGCCGATAGTGATGCTTACCGAGCACTCCAACGAGGAGGACGTGCTTAGCGGCCTCACCCTCGGCGTCGACGAGTACATGCCGAAGCCCTTCAGCCCGAGGGAGCTGTCTCTGCGGCTGGACCGGCTTCTGGCTCGGGGGGACCCGGGTCGATGACCGTGTTCCTCGCCTGGGTGGCGATCGGCATGGCGCTCGCGTTTGCGGCGCTCGTGGCGACGATCGTCATCAGGCGCTTCTTCGCCGACCGCCGGCGCGCTCGCGAGCTCTCGATGCGTCCGGCGATCGAGACGCTGCTCGGCGAGTATCTCGCCGCCGAGGAACCCGAGCGGCCGCTGCTCCCCCCCGAGCAAGATGCGCGGGAACTCGTGCGCACGGTCGCGCTGGAAGAGATGGCGGAGCTCAGCGGCCGCGAGCGCGCTCGCCTCGTCTGGCTGCTGGAGCGCTCGGGCATCGTCGCCGAAACGGCGGTCGGCCTCGGCTCGCGCCGCCGCCGCGTACGCCGGGCTGCCGCCGAGGCTCTGCGGCAGATCGGCAGCGAGGGACCCATCCGATCGCTTTCGGTCGGGCTAGAGGATCCCGACGTCGACGCCGGCCTCACCTGTGCCGCGGCGCTCGCCGAGCTCGCCGACGAGACGCTCATCCCACGGGTGCTGGCGCTTGCCGACAGCGCGGCGCTCGCCCGTCCGGGCGCCGTCGCGGCGATCCTGGTGACGCTCGGCCGGCGCCACCCCGCGGCGATCGGCGACGCGCTTCGCTCGGAAGCCTCGATTGCGCTGCGCCGGCTCGCCGCCGCGGTCGCCGGCGAGCTTCGCCTCGCCGAGCACGTCCCGGCGCTTCGCGAAGCGCTGGCCGGAGCGGACGACGAGCTGGCCGCGCGCAGCGCCAGGGGCCTCGGGCTGATCGGCGACGAGGGCGCCTTCGACGCGCTGGCGGCGGCCGTCGACGACGAGGACCGCGTCTGGTTCCTCCGTCTTGCCGCGACCGAGGCGCTTGGCGAGATCGGCGATCAGCGCGCGGCGTCGCCACTGGAGCGCGAGCTCAACGCCGACAACTGGGTATTGCAGGCCAAGGCGGCCAAGGCGCTGCGACTGCTGGGTGCCACGGGGGAGGCGGCCCTGCGCCGCGCCCTGACCTCGCCGGTCGAAACGGTGCGCGAACACGCGAGAGTGGCGCTGGAGCGATGAACGTCTACGTCGCCTTCGTCACCGTCTACTTCCTCGTTTTCGCGGCCTTCCACGGCTGGCTGCTGGTAATGGCGGGGTTCGAGACGAGGAGGTACACGGGACGGTTGCGGGAGACGAGCCTGCGCCGCACCGTCCGCTCGCCGCTGACGCCGCCGATCTCGATCCTGGTCCCCGCCTTCAACGAGGAGGCCGGGATCGTCGACAGCGTCCGCTCGCTGATGGCCCTTGAGTATCCGACCTTCGAGATCGTCGTCATCAGCGACGGCTCGACCGACGCGACGGTCGAATGGCTGATCGATGCCTTCGATTTGGAGCAACTGCGCCGGCCCACCCCGCCCTTCGTCTCACACAAACCGATCCGGGCCGTTTACGGGCCCCGCGGAGAGGTCAACCTGCTCGTCCTGGAGAAGGAGAACGGCGGCAAGGCAGACGCCCTCAACGCGGGCATCAATTTCGCCGAATACCCCCTGGTCTGCGCGATCGACGCGGACTCGGTGCTCGAGCAGGACGCGCTGGTCAAGGCCGCGATGCCGTTCCTCGACGACCCGGTCGGGACCGTCGCAACCGGCGGCCTGGTGCGGGTCGCCAACGGCTGCGGGATCGAGCGTGGCCGGGTGACGGAGGCCGGGCTGCCCCGCACGGCCTGGCCGATGTTCCAGGTGGTCGAGTACCTGCGCGCCTTCTTCGGCGCCCGCACCGGCTGGAGCGCCGTCAACGGGCTGCTGATCGTCTCGGGCGCTTTCGGGCTGTTCCGGAAAGACGCAGTGATCGCCGCCGGCGGCTACAACACCAAGACCGTCGGCGAGGACATGGAGCTGGTCGTGCGCCTGCACCGGACGATGCGCGACCGGCGACGCCCCTGTCGGGTCGTCTACGTCCCGGACCCGGTCTGCTGGACGGAGGCGCCGGAAAGCGCCCGCGTGCTGCGGCGGCAGCGGCGGCGCTGGCAGCGGGGCAGCGCTGAAACCGTGCTGATGCATTGTCGCATGCTGGGGAACCCGCGCTACCGGGCGCCGGGGATGCTGGCGATGCCGGCGCTGCTCTTCTTCGAGCTGCTCGGGCCGGCGATCGAGCTGTCGGGGTACGTGGTCGTGGCGGTGGCCTTCCTGACGGGGGCTGTCAGCACCGACGTCTTCCTGCTGTTCCTGGCGATCTCCGTGCTCTACGGGCTGATCCTCTCCTTCGGGGCGATCGCGATCGAGGACGCGAGCTTCGGCCGGCACCCTGGCTGGGACCAGCTCGGCAGGATCATGCTCTTCGCCACCCTCGAGAACGCTGGCTACAGGCAGCTCGGGCACCTGTGGCGCATGGAGGGCTTCTGGCAGCTCGTGCGGCGGGGCGAGTGGGGAGCGATGGAGCGCACGGGGTTTGCGCAGCCCGGACCCGAGGCTATGCTCGGAGACGAGGTGGGCCTTCGATGACCGAGAACGCTCGGCGTGGCATGCGGAATCCGGCGACGCGGTTGGTCGCACTGATCGGTCTGGTCGTGGTCCTCTTCGGGGTGGCGATCGGGGTCGGCATCTGGCGCTTCGAGGTGGCCCTCCAATCCAACGAGCGAGCCCTGAAGGAGCTCGAAGCGTCCGTCGAGGCGGAACGCGTGTCCTCCGCCATCACCGAGCAGGTGAATCTCTCCGCAGTCTACGGATTCACGAAAGACCAGAGGACCCGCACCGCGCTGCGAAGGCTGCAGGACGGGCTCCGACGGGACATACAAGACCTGAGGGTCCACGCCCTGGTGGCGAGCCACCAGGGCGAGAGGCGGATAGCCGCCGATGCGGCGGCGGGGCAGAGGCGGATGGAAGAGATCATCGAAAAGCAGATCGTCCCGGTTGCCGGATCTCGCGAACCTGTCCTGAATGCCGCCGAAGCGCTCAACTTCGAAGCAGCAAGGGTGAAGCGGAAGTTCGCCACCCTGATCGTCTCGGCTCGCGAGGGCGTCGATGTGGCACACGCGCAAGCAGCCTCCGACGCTGACGCCGCCAGGCTCATCGCAATCATCGCCGGGCTGCTCGCAACCCTGGCCGCGATTCTCGCGGCCGTCTACGGGAGGAGGATGATTGGCCGACTGTTCGGCCAGATCGACGACCAGTTCGACCAGATCGACCGTCAGCGCGGCCAGCTCGAGAGCATCAGGTCAACGGCCGACTCGCTGACCGAGGTCGCGAACGGGATGCTCGCGGCCACCGCCGAGGTCTCCACCGCGACCAACGAGCAATCCGCTGCAGTGGCCGAGGTGGCGGCGACGACCGAGGAGCTGCAGGCCACGGCGGGATCGATCGCCGACAACGCGAGGGCGGGCTCGACGGCGGTCGACCAGACCGGCGACACGATGCGCGAGGTGCAGGAGCAGTCCGAGGTGATCTCCGAGCGCTCGGTGACGTTGGGCGAACGCGGCCAGAAGATCGGCGAGGTACTGGAGCTGATCAACGACATCGCCGAGCAGACCAACCTGTTGGCCCTCAACGCGGCGATCGAGGCGGCGCGGGCGGGAGAGGCCGGAAAGGGGTTCACCGTCGTCGCAACCGAGGTTCGCAAGCTGGCCGAGCGCTCGATCCGCTCCACCGAGGAGATCCGCGCGATAGTCACCGCGATCCAGGACGAGACCAACGCGACGATCATGGCGGCGGAGCAGGGGACGAGGCAGGCGCGCGAGGTCGGCGAGCTGATGGGCTCGACCGCCGACCTCATCTCCGAGAGCCTGCGGGCGACCGAGCAGCAAAGGGAGGCGGCCGCGCAGGTCTCGACGGCGATGGT
This sequence comes from uncultured Solirubrobacterales bacterium, assembly GCA_963703585.1. Taxonomy (GTDB): domain Bacteria; phylum Actinomycetota; class Thermoleophilia; order Solirubrobacterales; family 70-9; genus VAYN01. The sequence goes on from CAVPEX010000010.1 coordinate 12,491, forward strand.
CCAGATCCGGGTCGCCGCCGAGCACCTGGCCGCCGAGCAGCAGCAGCGTGCCGAGACGGCCGAGCGGTTGACCGAGGCGGTCGCGGAGCTCGACGAGCAGCTGGCGGAGCTCGCCCGGATGGCCGATGACGGGCCAGCGCGATCTGACGCTCCCTGATGACCGCGATGCACCTACGCGTGCGCAGCGGCCGCGAGCATTACGCGCTCCCGGTGGAGGGCGTGCGGGAGATCGCGCGGGTCGGCCGGATCTCGCCGGTGCCCGGCGCTCCCCCTGAGGTGCTCGGCGTCTGGAACCTGCGCGGCGACGTGATGGCGGTGGTCGACCTGGCGGCGGTGCTCGGGATCGAAGGGGAGGAGCCCGGCCGGATCGTCGTGGCCGAGGCGGGCGATCTCCACGCCGGCCTCGCGGTCGAGGAGGTGATCGACGTCTGCCCGATCCCGGATACGCGCGAACCGGTCGAGTCCGAGTATCTGTCCGGCTCGGTGCTGGTCGACCGGTCGCCGGTCGGAATCGTCGACGTCGGCGCCGTGCTGGCGGGCACGGCGCGCGGGGAGCGATGAACGAGATCGACGCCGAGACCCTGGAGATCGCCCGCGAAGAGGCGGGCGAATGCCTGGGCCGGATCGAGGCCAACCTGCTCGCCGTGGAGGCGGGCAGGCGGGACCCGGAGCTGGTCGACTCGCTCTTCCGCGACGCCCATTCGGTGAAGGGGGCGGCGAGCATGGTCGGCTGGCTGGAGGTGGCCGCGGTCGCGCACGGGATGGAGGACCACCTCGAGGACGCGCGCGACCGGGGCGAGCTGCGGGCCGAGGAGGTCGGGTCGCTGCTGAAGGCCACCGACGAGCTGCGCCGCGCCGTCAACACGGCGGTCGCCGTGCCGGGCGAGACGCCCCCTGAGCCGGAGCTCCAGCCCGCGGAGGTTCGCCACGCCGCGATGCGGGTCGACCCGGTCAGGGTCGACCGCGTGCTCGACGCGGTCGGGGAGACGGTGCTGCACCGCCGCCGCCTCGCGCACATTGCCGGCGATCGGATCCTCGCCGCCGGCGATGCGGCCGAGGAGGAGATGGACCGCGGCGAGCTCCTGCTCGACCAGCTTCAGGACGCGGTGATCGCGATGCGAACCCTGCCGGTCTCCTCGATCATCGGCCCGTTCCCCCGCGCGGTGCGCGACCTCGCCGCGGCCGAGGGCAAGGAGGCAGACCTTGTCGTTTCCGGCGCCGAGACGCAGCTCGACCGCGTCATCCTCGAGGGGATCTCCGACCCGATCGTCCACCTGCTCCGCAACGCCGTGGCCCACGGGGTCGAGTCCCCCGACGAGCGCGAGGCGGCCGGCAAGCCTAGGCGCGGGCGGATCGAGCTGCGTGCCGAGCAGCGTGCCGGGATGGTCGCGATCGAGGTGGCCGACGACGGGCGCGGGGTCTCGCCGCGGCTGCTGGAGCGAGCCGCCGCGGGCGGCTCACTGGCCGACGTGCTCTCCACCGCGGGGCTCTCGACCGCGGTGGAGGTGGGCGATCTGGCCGGGCGCGGCGTCGGCCTCGACGCGGCCAAGAACCATGTCGAGGCGCTCGGCGGCAGGATCGAGGTGCGCAGTGAGCCGGGCCGCGGGACGCAGGTGGTCTTGCTGGTGCCGATGACGCTCGCGTTGCTCAACGTGCTGCTCTGCGAGCGCGACGGCCAGGCCTTCGGCCTCCCGGTCTCCAGCCTGCGTGAGGTGGTGACCGTGAGGGAGACCGCATCGCTGGGAGGCCGGGCTCGCGTCGAGCTGCGCGGAGAGGCGGTGCCGCTCGCGGACCTGACGGCCCTGCTCGGCGCCGCTCCGCCGCCGCCGCCGCCGTCGCCGCAGCAGCCACCGGCGATCGTCCTCGCCTCGGCGACGCGCGCGGTCGCCGTCGCCTGCGATCGCGTCCTCGGCGACCGCGAGCTCGTCGTCAAGAGCCTCGGGCCGCTGCTGGCCGAGGTGGAGGGATACCTGGGAGCGGGCATCCTCGAGGACGGGCGGGTGGCGCTGATCGTCGACCCCAACCATCTGCTCGAGACCGGGTCCACCCGCTCGCTCGCATCGGCCCCGATCTCGGCTCCGCGACGACGGGCGCCGAAGGTGTTGGTCGTCGACGACCAGCTCAGCGTGCGCCAGCTGCAGCGCAGCATCCTCGAAGCCGCCGGCTACCGGGTCGACGTCGCGCGGCAGGGCCGGGAGGCGCTGCAGAAGGTCCTCGACGATCCCGAGCTCGACCTCGTCCTCACCGACGTCCAGATGCCGGAGATGGACGGGTTCGAGCTGCTGAAGGCGATCCGCGAGGACGAGTCGCGCGGGTCGCTGCCGGTCGCGATAGTCACCTCCAGGGGGAGCGAGGAGGACAGGCGCCGAGGCGCGGAGGAGGGCGCCGACGCCTACATCGTCAAGGAGGAGTTCAACCAGCAGGCCCTGCTCGAGACGATCGGGCGCCTGGTTGGCCGCTAGCGCGATGGCGCGCCCGCGGCGGATCGTCGTCTGCGACCGCTCCGGGGGCCGGGCGCGGGAGACGGCCGCCTTCCTCGAGCGCGATCCGGGCCTGCAGGTGGCCGGCGTCTTCGGCGGGGTCGAGGCGATGCTGGCGCGGTTGGAGGAGCTGACCCCGGACCTGATCGCCCTCGACCTCGAAACGGCCGGGACCGACGTCGCGGCCGTCGTCGAGCCTCTCGTGCGGGAGCGGCACCTGCCGGTCGTGCTGCTCGGCGGCCGTCCGAGGCGCGACGACGAGCGGATCGCGGCGGCGCTCGCCGCCGGTGCCCTGGAAGCGATCACCGAGGACCGCCTGCGCCTCGACGACCCCGAGAGCGTCTGGGCCGTCGCCCTGCGCAGCCGCGTCAAGCGCCTTGCCAACGTGCAGCTGCGCCGAGGCGAGATGGACCCGGCCGCTGCGGCGGCAAAGCCAAGGCCATGGCGCAGACCGGGGGCGGCCTACCGCGCGGTGGGGATCGGGGCCTCGGTCGGGGGGCCTCCCGCCCTGATCGAGGTCCTCGGCCGGCTGCCGCGCGACTTCCCGCTTCCCGTGCTGGTCGTTCAGCACATGGCACCGGGTTTCGGCGAGGGTCTCACCGCCTGGATGGACCGCAGCGTTCCGCCTCCCGTGGCGGTCGCCTGCGACGGGCAGATGCTTCGGCCCGGGGTGTGGATGGCGCCCGAAGGGGCCCACCTGAGCCTCGAACCGACGATGCGACTCCACCTCGACGGCGAGACCGTGCACGGTGCCAACCGTCCTTCGGTCGACGTTCTCTTCGAAAGCCTCGCGGCGGCGGCCGGGCCGGCGGCGGTGGGCATCGTCCTCACCGGGATGGGCAGCGACGGTGCCGAGGGCACCCGGATGATCGCCGAGGCGGGGGGGCTGACGATCGCCCAGGACGCCGGGACCTCGGCGGTGTTCGGGATGCCCCGCGCGGCGATCGAGGCGGGCGTAGACCTCGTGCTTCCCCTCGAGGAGATCGCCTCGAAGCTGGCGAGGCTGCGGGCGCGGAGTCTCAGGTGAGGAGCGAGGCGGTGAGGGCGGTTGCCGAGCGGGTCAGGCGCGAGACCGGGGCGGTCGTCAAGGACGCGCAGCTACCCGCCCTGGAGGCGGCGATCGAGCGAACCGCTCCGGGGATGAGCGCGGAGCGGTTCCTCGCCGAGCTGGGCGGCCGCGCGCCCGCCGCCCTATGGCACCGCCTCGTCGATGAGGTCACCGTGCAGGAGACCTACTTCTTCCGCGAGCTGCGCGAGCTCGAGGCGATCGATTGGCAGGGGCTACTGCTGGAGGGGCCCGAAGAGAGCGGCTTCGGGGTCGTGCGGGTATGGGTCGTGGGCTGCTCGACCGGCGAGGAGGCCTACTCGCTGGCGATCCTCGCCAGCGAGGCGCTCGGTCGCGAGGCCACGCCGGTGACGATTCTCGGCACCGACATCTCAAAGGCGGCGCTCTCCCGCGCTGTGGCGGGAGGCGGCTACTCGGAGCGCTCGGTTCGGAACCTGCCGCTGCGGCTGCGAGAGCGCTACCTCTTCCCCGACAAGGAGCGCTACCGCGTCAAGGGTGGCCTCAAGTCGCTCGTCCGCTTTCGCTACCACAACCTGGTCGCGGACCCGGCGCCACCGATGGGGGAGGTGGCGTTCGACGTGATCGCGTGCCGCAACGTCCTCATCTACTTCGATCCGCCGACGGTGGAGCGGGCGCTGCGCTCACTCGAAGCGGCGCTGCGGCCTGGCGGTCGCCTGGTCCTCGGCGCCGCGGACCGCCTCAGCGCCGCGGGGACCCTCGGCCGCAACCTCGCCGCCCCGCTCGAGCGCCGGCGCCCGCCGGCCAAGCGTGCACTTCGGCGCCCGCTCGGTCTCGAGCCCGGGCCGGGAGAAGAGGCGGGTGCGCCGGCTGGTCCTGCCGCGCAAGGGGCGGCTGAAGCGTCCCGGGGGCCGCGCCGGCGGGCAGAGGACAGGATCGAGGACGCGTTGCTCGCGACCGACCATGGCGAGCTCGACACGGCGCTCGAGATCGTCGAGTCGCTGCTGGCCGCGGATCCGCTGATGGCCGACGCCTACTTCACCCGCGGCCTGATCGAGCTCGGCTCCGGTGCCGCGCGAGCGGCGATCGTGTCGCTGCGCAGGAGCCTCTACCTCGATCCTTCCTTCGGCCTCGCCGCCTTCGAGCTGGGGCGCGCACACGAAGCCGACGGCGATCCCAGGTCGGCGAGGCGGGCATACGAGCGGGCGCTTCGGACCTTGGACTCAAAGGACGGGCGCCATCGGGCGATCCTCGACCAGGTCGACCTCGGCGAAGTCGCCGCCGCCTGCGCGGCGCGCCTGCGGGGAGAGCCGGAGGGCACCCGGTGAGGATTCTGGTCGTGGACGACTCCGCCGCGTACCGCCGCGTGCTCGAGGCCGCGGTGAAGGAGCTCGGCCACGAGTGCCTTGTGGCCGCAGACGGGCTGCGCGCCTGGGAGATCTTCCAGGCCGAGGGTGCCGACGTGGTGATCAGCAACTGGATGATGCCCGGCATCGACGGAGACGAGCTGTGCCGGAGGATCAGGAGGTCCGACCGGCCCTACGCCTATTTCATCCTCTTCACGGCGCTGGAAGGCAAGAGGAATGTGATGCGGGGGATGGAGGCCGGAGCGGATGACTACCTGGCGAAGCCGCTCAACGAGGACGAGCTCGAGGCCTGCCTGGTCGCCGCGGTCCGGGTCACCAGGCTCTACCGCAAGCTGGCCGAGCAGCAGGCCGAGCTGGAGCGGCTCAACCGCGAGCTCTTCGAGCAGTCACGCCAGGACGCGCTGACCGGGATCGGCAACCGGCTGCGGATGCAGGAGGACCTGGAGGCGATCGAGGCCAACGTCGAGCGATACGGCCGCGGCTATGCGGTGGCCCTGTGCGACGTCGACCGCTTCAAGGCCTACAACGACAGCTGCGGCCACCTTGCAGGGGACGATGTCCTACGGGCGGTGGCGGGGGCGCTCGTGCGGACCTGCCGGAAAGGGGACGCCGTCTACCGCTACGGAGGTGAGGAGATGCTCGTCGTGCTCCCCGGGCAAGATGACCAGCTCGCCGCCGCGGCGGCGGAGCGGATGCGAGGTGCGGTCGAGTCGCTGGGGATCGCCCATCCGCGCGGGGACCCCGCGGACGTGGTGACGATCAGCATCGGGGTCGCGGTGCGCCACAGCGAGGGCCGCGGTGGCTTCGAGCCGCTGTTGCGTGATGCCGACGATGCCCTCTACCAGGCGAAGGAAGACGGTCGCAACAGGGTGGTCGTGCGGGGACCCGGTCCGTAGTTGCGTCGTCGCTCCTTGCGGCTCGGATCTTCAGTGCGGGGAGCTGGCTGTTGCATTCCGGGCCTCCCCTCAGTTCGGAACGTCGCTGGGCTGAGCCGGACCGGGACGTTCCTATAGATGTCAAGGGGTGGGGGACAATGACCCGAGTCATAGAACCTCCCATCGGTGTGTTCACTCATATCGTGCACCCTCGCGTCGCCACCCGACATCGCCCCCTTCAGCCCCAAGAGCAGCCTGTCGTTGTGAAGCCCGGGGTGACAGACGCCGTCGGCGTCGGCGATCAGCGTGTCGGTCAAAGCGCACAGGTCCAGCAGCCGGTACCAGTCGGAGTTGCGCCTTGCCAGGCGGGAGACCTCGATCCCCAGGACGACCCCGACCTTGCCCAGGCCGACATCGGCCACCAGCCGCTCGAATCCCTCGCGCCCGTCCGCGCTCTTGGCCGAGCGCCCGAGATCGCGGTCGACCACGACGCCGTCGCCCGCGTCCCAGCCGAGCGTGACGGCGCGGTCGACTAGCTCATACTGGCGCTCCAGGCTCTCGGTGTTGCGCTCGACCTGCGCCAGCGTCGATTGGCGGACGTACACATACGCCGCACGACGGAGGTGCGCTGGCTCGACCTTGCCGGTCATCGCTCTCCTCCTCCCCGCCGGTCGCCGCACGGCCGATCGCGCCGGCCAGCAGTCGCAGGACGCGCTCCCGAGCCCCGGCGCTCATCGTCTCCCACACCTGCTTCGCTCCGTCGCCGTCCCCGACTGTCAGGGTCAGCTGGGGGGCCGTGGACTTCAATCCACGCACTTGGGTTCACCTCCACGAGTTGGTCGGACTTCTCGGGAGGTGAACCTACGTGCCGTCATGGTCGCCGCCGTGCGCCCGGAGCAGCGCGCGCAGCTTGCGCAGGCCCGTCGGGGAGAGCAGCGGCCCCCGCCCGCCGCTGACCGCGGTTGCCTGTCCGCGTTCGTCGCGCTCAGCGCGACGGTTCCGGGCGACCCGTCGGGCAAGCGAACGAGCAGGCAGCGCTCCCCGCCCACCGTCCGGTGTCCCTCCACCGCGAGCCTGCGCCCGGCGAGCGGATGCTCCGGCGCGACGACCACCACCTCGACGGGCAGGGATCGGCGCAACTCACGCAGTCTGTCTGGCTCTTCGTGGTCAAGCGCAAGAGCTGGGGCCGCAACCGCAGCTGGGGCGGAGCCCGCACCCAGCAGGTGGCGATGTCGGTGATCCGCACCGCCCGCCGGCAGGGGGTCGACCCGATCGAGCTGATGGCGACCGCCCAGCGCGAGCCCGAGCCGAGGGTCGCCGCGGTGCTGCGCATCCCCACCCGCGACTCGCCGGTCGAGCTCGAGGACCCGGCATAGGCATGGCGGAGGGGACAGGGCGCAGCTACCGGATCGTCTGCTACGAGCTCTCCGGCTCGGGGGAGCGAGTGGTCATGGACGCGACCGGCGAGGGCTTCATCGCCGCCATCGGGGCGATCTCGGCCGGCCGGCTGCGGGGCGAGCTGCTGAGCGCCGGCAGCGAGGAGCTGCAGGCCCACCTCGCGCTGCGGATCGCAGGCGACGAGCAGCTCGCCCGCTTCATCGCCGGTCGCTGAGGTCGGCGGGAGTCCCTCCCAGGCGCCCGCTCCATCCGCCGCTCTGCATACCGTCCCCGTCGGATCGCAGGCAACGAGATAAGGAGATGTCGATGGTCGCGGTGCAGATCAAGGTCAAGCTTCGGGGAGTCTCAAAGCCGCCGGTCTGGCGGCGGCTCCAGGTCCGCGCCGACATGAGCCTCGATCGCCTGCACGAGGCGATCGTGGCCGCCTTCGGCTGGGCCGGCTACCACATGCACGCCTTCGAGAGCGGCCCCGAGCGGTTCGGGTCGCCCGACTCCGAGCTCGGCTTCACCGACGAGCGCGCGGTCAGCCTCGGCGAGCTCCTCGGCGGGGTCGGCGACCGGCTCCTCTACACCTACGACTTCGGCGACGACTGGGAGCATGAGATCGTCGTCGAGGAGCTGCTCGACGCCGACCCCGAGGCCCGCTACCCGGTCCTGGTGGCCGCCAAAGGAGCCTGCCCGCCGGAGGACTGCGGCGGCCCGTGGGGATACGCCGAGCTGAAGGAGATCCTCGCCGACCCCGCCCACGATCGGCACCAGGAGATGCTCGACTGGCTCGGGCTCGACGAGGCCTCCGCGTTCGATCCCAAGGCCGTCGCTGGGCTCGCCGCCAACGCGGGTCGCTGATCCCCGCGGCGGGCGCGACCCGCTGACTCAATAGAGCTAGTCTTTCTCGGCGAAGACGAGGGTCTGGTCGGCGCGTCCACGGACGGTCGCGATGGCGCTCGTCGGAGGCGGTTCTGGGATTTCGGTTCGGGTTTCGTTCCCTAATCCGTTCCCCAGAGAAAATCCGCCGCTAGCATTTGGCTTGCTAGAGCCTCGGAGGGGTGCCGGAGCGGTTGAACGGGGCAGTCTCGAAACCTATTGTCGTTGAGACCCGGCTGCTGTCGGCAAGACGTCCGAGCTTTAGGGCGGGTCCGCGAAGCGGCTGCAAAACGCCGCCTTCCCGATCTCGATTCGAGGCTTCGCTGGTCGGGTTGGCGTCGCGCGGCGTTTGCCGAGAATACCGAGCCGCTCTGCACCGCCAGATCCGCCAATCGCAAGGCAATCGCGCGGGGTGATCTTCACGCTGCGCGAGACCGCCGCCTATCTCGGCGTGCCCAGCTCGACGGTGCAGTGGTGGGCGCGACCGCCCGAATCCAAGCAACCACTGATCACCTGCTTCCCGGCCCAGGGCAGGCAGGCCACGGTTCCCTTCATCGGCTTCGCCGAGGCATTCGTCCTCTCCAGCTTCCGCCGCGCCGGCGTTCCGCTGCAGCGGATCCGCCCCGCCGTCGAGGTCCTCTCCAAGGAGATCGGGATCGAGCACGCCCTGGCCTCCAAGCGCCTCTACACCGACGGCGCCGAGGTCCTCTTCGACTACGCCAGCAAGACCGGTGAGCGCCAGGTCATGGACCTCACCGTCGTCCGCACCCAGCAGCGCCAGTTCTCGGGGTAGTCGAGGACTACCTGCAGCGGATCCACTACGGCGGCGACGGCTGGGCGGACTCGGTCCAGCTGCCGACCTACGCCAACGCCGAGGTCGTCGTTGATCCCCGCGTCGGCTTCGGCCTGCCCCTGCTGGTCAGCGGCGGCGCCCGGGTCGAGGACCTGGTCGACCGCTTCCAGGCTGGCGACTCGGTCAAGGAGATCGCCGCCGACTTCAGCGTCCCCCCCGGAGAGGTCGAGGACGTGATCCGCGTGGCGACCCTGGCGGCGGCCTGAGTCGTGGGGCGCCGCCGCGTCCGATGGTCGGCGGCGAGTGGGCCGCGCAGCGCCTGCCGGACGAGGTCTGGCTGCGCGACGTCGGTCGCAACGACTCGGTCGTCCTGACTAAGGAAGCCGCGATCCGCCGCCGACCGGCCGAGCGCGACGCGCTTACCGAGGCGAAGGTCCGGGTCTTCTGCCTGACCACCGCGCAGCTTCGCGGCGCCGAGCAGACCGAGCGCTTCGTGGTCAACCGGGATCGGATGCTTCGGCAGGCGCGCACGCCCGGTCCGTACATCTACGGCGTCTATGAATTGGGGCTGCGGCGCCTGTGGCCTTGACGGCGGGGATCTTCCCAACGTTAAAGGAGTGAGCCGGATCAGGTTCGACGGAGACTTTGTCTACCCCGAAGTGCTGAACCCCCTCTCCGACGCCGATCAGGCGCACGAAGCAGAAGGCATGCGGGTCATGATCGGCCGGGCCTTCAACGAGGCGTGCAATCTACTCAGTGATGCGCGAACGTCGTCGGCGCGTCCTGAGGGGTGGTTGACGGAGACCAGCTCCGCGATCCTGCCGTCGATGGAGGCGGTGTCGCGCTCAACGGGCGGAGTTTGTTCGCCGTACCCCCACTCCGGGACCGCCCATGGCCGAACCTTGTCTCGCAGGTGTGTCCGGCCAAAGACCATGATCACTTTCGGTTGGAGGATTGAGAGCTCCCGCTGGGCAACGAACTCGGGGCAATTGCCGAACATCGCTGCTGTCGGATATGAGCCCTTCGTGCCAGGAGAGCACTTGATCGTCTCAAGGAAGGCGCAGGCTTCCCAGAGCGCGGCGAGGTCCTCGTTCTTCTCCTCAAGGCCGATCGCGCGGGGGAGCTGGCCTTGCAAGCTTCCGAGGACCAGTCTTAGGTAGAGCATCGCGTTGCGAGAGAAGGCTCGGTTGTCCTTCCCGCGGCGGTTTGCCTTCATCTGGGCGATGTGGTCTTCGCAAACCCAGTAGTGACCGGCGAGCCCGCCGAAATCGTTGAAGTTCAGGCCCAATAGGACAATCTTGGTCTCGAAGTATCTGGCGCCGATCCAGGGGACCGCGATTCCCGAGTCTTGCTGGTTGTCTGCGGGCGGAGCGCCCTGCCAGCACTCAGCCGAGTGCGGGCAGCAGCACCGCAAGCTGGCATCTCGCCCGCCGGGCAGAAGGCCCTGCTCTCGGTAGAGGGCAAAGAGCTTGTCGGCGATCTGTTCGTGCGCGGGGGTGCTGCGGAGTCTGGATGCCTGCGTCGAGGCGCGGAACTCCTCGACGCTGCTACTCGAAGGGACCGAGGTCACGAGCGCTTCGTCTGCCGCCGGTATCTGTGTGGCTGTCGCCTGGGGGCCGGTCGCACCAGCGGGGTGAGTCTGTACCTGAACGCTCCGAGCGCGACGACCAGAGAACCGTCTTCCCGCGCTGCTGAGTGGAATTTCTCGCGCCACATCAGCAGAACTCCCCGACCAGGGGCCAGCCGAAATGTCGGCCGATCTCTCCGTCGGGTCCACCAGGCCGCTTCGTCGATCGGGCGATCCAGCGGTTGCTCGACTTCGAAGCGATGCACGACACCGAAATCGGTCCAGCGAAGCGATTCGGGATCAGCTGATGGATCGGCCGGCCGCGTGATCTCGCCATCCAGGGCGACGGGCCTGCCCTCGAGCTTCCTCGAGCGATCTGAGCGCTTCCTCATAGGTCATGCGGGGAGGATTGCACCCGCCCCGGCGGGCCGCGAAGTCCTGGTTTTCAGGCACCTGT
>CAVPEX010000011.1:0-5681 GCA_963703585.1 uncultured Solirubrobacterales bacterium
CGCCGTCGCCCAGGCCCAGCACGCGATCAAAGAGGTCGCCGACGAGCTGGAGAAGCGCGGCGTCACCGTCAGCTACGCGATCCACCCCGTCGCCGGCCGCATGCCGGGCCACATGAACGTCCTCCTCGCCGAGGCCGACGTGCCCTACGAGCAGCTGAGGGAGATGGAGGACATCAACCCCGAGCTGCCGCGCACCGACGTCGCCGTGGTCATCGGCGCCAACGACGTCACCAACCCGGCGGCGAAGAACGACCCCGACAGCCCGATCGCCGGGATGCCGATCATCGAAGTCTCCGAGGCCCAGCAGGTGATCGTGATCAAGCGCTCCCTCAGCCCGGGCTTCGCCGGCATCGACAACGACCTCTTCTACGAACCGAACACCTCGATGCTCTTCGCGGACGCCAAACAGGCGGCGTCGGACATCGCGGCGGCGATCCAAGACCTCTAACGGGGGCGCGCCCCGCCGCCGGGGAGAGTTGCACCGCCTGAAGCCCTTGCCGGCAGGTGCGGGAGGAGCGGGGGCAGTCGACGGTCGAGTGGGTGGGGACGCTGTGCGTCGTCTCGCTGTTGTTCGTCGGGCTGGTTGCGGCCGGGGTGCGGGTGCCGGGCAACGAGCTGGCGCGGGCGGCGGCCTCGCGGATCCTCTGCGCGGTGGCGATGGGGGACGGGTGCGGGGACGAGCCGGTGCTTATCGCGGTGTACGGGACCGAGGTGGGAAAGCTGGTGCGGCGCCACATGCCGACGATCGCCTTCGAGCAGGGATCGAGGGCGATGCCGGTCGACTTCCGCCGCTGCCGCAGCACGGAATGCGGCGACGGGCCGGACGACGGACTGGTCCACCGCACCGACGAGCGCCTGCCCGTCACCGCCTTCGTCCACGTGATCGATTGCAGGGCGGGCGAGGCGGAGGCCGCCGAAGCGGCCGGTGCCGACTGCTCCGGCGAGCGCGCCGGCAACCTCTACATCCAGTACTGGACCTACTACGCGGACTCGGCGACCCTGCGCGACGTGCCCGTCGCCGGTGCGAAGGGTTTCCACGAAGACGACTGGGAGGGCGTGCAGATCCGCATCCGCCCCGACGGCAGCGTCGACGAGCGTGCCTCTTCCCACCACGGCTACAACTACGAGCGCTCCGTCGCCAACTGGGCCTCCGACGCCGGCTTCGCTCCGCTGCGGGAACTGACCGAAACCGTCGGCGGCCGCGCCGAGAACGGCTGGGGCCCCGAGACGGGCCTGCTCCTCGTCTCCGGCGGCAGCCACGCCGGCAACGCCGCCGGCGCCGGCCGCGGCACCCGCTTCACCCCCGGCCGGCGCGTCCACCTGATCCCCCTGGAGCAGCTCGCCGCCGAGGACCGCTGGGCCTTCGCCGTCAGCCCCCCGTGGCTCAAGCGCGCTTGGCGTGACCCCGAGGCCGAGGGCACTGACTGAGGGTACGTTTTGGTCGTAGAGCGACCAAAACGTACCGCTCGGAGCCGCGCATCGCCGCCCGACCTACTTCGGCGCCATCCTGATCGCGCCGTCGAGGCGGATCGTCTCCCCGTTCAGCATCGGGTTGGCGACGATCTGGCCGACCAGCTGCGCGTACTCCTGCGGCCGGCCGAGGCGGGAGGGGAAGGGGATGCTGGCGCCGAGCGACTCGCGCGCGGCCTCCGGCAGGGCCGCCAGCAGCGGCGTGTCGAAGAGGCCGGGGGCGATCGTCATCACCCGCACGCCCTTGGAGGCGACGTCGCGGGCCGCGGGCAGGGTCAGGCCGACGATGCCGGCCTTCGAGGCCGCGTAGGCGCACTGGCCGATCTGGCCGTCGAAGGCGGCGATCGAGGCGGTGTTGACGCAGACGCCGCGCTCGCCCTCTTCGCTGGGCTCGTTGTCGATCATCGCGGCCACCGCCAGTCGCAGCACGTTGAAGGAGCCGATCAGGTTCACCTTGACCACGTTGGAGAAGTATTCGAGGTCGTGCGGCCCGCGGCCGCGGGCCAGCCGCTCGGCCCAGCCGATGCCGGCGCAGCAGACCGAGATCCGCAGCCCGCTCTCGGCCTCGGCGGCGCGGTTGACCGCCGCCTGCACGGCCTCGGCGTCGGTGACGTCGGCCTCTACGAACTCGCCGCCGATCTCCGCCGCCAGCTCGGTCCCGCGCTCGGCGTTGAGGTCGGCGACGACCACCCGGGCACCACCCTCGGCCAGCAGCCGCGCGGTCGCCGCGCCCAGCCCCGAGGCTCCGCCCGCTACCAGTGCGCCTGCTCCCTGGATCTCCATGCGGCGCGGAGCGTAAACGAAACCCAGGTGTCGTGCGATTTCACAACCACGTAAGGGCGCCTCTGTAGGGTTTTCACATCGCCACCGAGGTGACGGCAAACTCCAAGGCAGCGATAGCGGCGGCGCTCTCCGAGGCACGAGAGCGGACCCTGGAGCTGATCGAGCCACTCGACGACGAGCAGCTCAACCGCGTCTGCTCGCCGCTCCTCAGCCCGCTGGCCTGGGACCTCGGCCACATCGCCAACTTCGAGGAGCTGTGGCTGGTGCAGACGATCGGCGAGCGCGAGCCGCTGCGCGGCGACCTCGCCCGCTTCTACGACGCGATCGAGAACCCGCGGGTGACCCGCGGCGAGCTGCCGATCCTGCGCGACGCCGAGCTGCGCGCCTACATGGCCGACGTCCGCGAGCGCACGCTCGAGGTGCTCGACACGGTCGAGATCGGCCCCGGCGCCGAGGACCGGCTGCTGCGCGAAGGGTTCGTCTACGAGATGCTGCTCGCGCACGAGCACCAGCACAACGAGACGATGCTGCAGCTGCTGCAGATGGTCGACGGCTACGAGCTGCCGCAGTACTACCGGGACATGCTCGATTCGGCCCCCGCCGACAGCGCGGCGACGGTGCGAGTTCCCGGCGGCGAGTACGCGATCGGCGCCCCGGATCGCGGCTTCGCCTACGACAACGAGCGCCCCCGCCACGCCGTCGAGCTGGCCGACTTCGAGATCGATCGATCCGCGGCGACCAATTCCTCGTATCTCCAGTTCATGGAGGACACCGGAGCGGAGCCGCCGATGTACTGGGAGCGCGAGAGCGACGGCGCCTGGGTCGACACGGCCAGGGGCCGCCGCGAGCCGATCGAGCCCGACCGTCCCGTCACCCACGTCTCCTGGAACCAGGCCGAGGCCTTCGCCCGCTGGGCCGGCAGGCGACTGCCGAGCGAGCACGAGTGGGAGGCCGCGCGCCCGCGGCTCGACGGGGTCGGCCACGCCTGGGAATGGACCTCCTCCGACTTCCTCGCCTACCCCGGCTTCGAGGCCTTCCCCTACCCCGAGTACTCCCAGGTCTTCTTCGGCGACGGCTACAAGGTGCTGCGCGGCGGCTCCTGGGCCACCCACCCGCGCGTCGTCCGCCCGAGCTTCCGCAACTGGGACCTGCCCGAGCGCTGCCAGATCTTCTCCGGCGTCCGCTTCGCGGGGGACGCATGATCGCGATCGACGTCCACCTCGACGCCGACGCCGCCGCGACGATGGCGCGCGACGTCCGCGCCGGCCTCTGCGCCTACCCGAAGGAGCTGGCGCCGAAGTACTTCTACGACGAGCGCGGCTCGCTGCTCTTCGAGCAGATCACCGAGCTGCCCGAGTACTACCCGACCCGGGCCGAGCGGGAGATCCTCAGCGACCTCTCGCCGGAGATCCTCGCCGCCGCCGGCCGGCCCGGGACCCTGGTCGAGCTCGGCTCCGGCTCGGCGGCGAAGACGCGCCACCTGCTCAGCGCGATGCGCGACGGCAGCGGCCTCGACACCTACGTCCCGGTCGACATCTCCGAGGAGATCACCCACCAGACGGCGGCCAGCCTGGTCGACGAGTACCCCGGCCTCACGGTCCGCGGCCTCGTCTGCGACTTCGAGCAGCACCTGGAGCGGATTCCCGACGGCAGCGGCGCGCGGATGATCGCCTTCCTCGGCGGCACGATCGGCAACCTCTACCCGCGGCCGCGGCAGGAGTTCCTCGAGCGGATCGCCGCCCTGCTCGGTCCCCGCGACCACCTCCTGCTCGGCACCGACCTGATCAAGGACAGCGAGCGCCTCGAGGCCGCCTACAACGACTCCGCCGGCATCACCGCCGAGTTCAACAAGAACGTGCTGGCGGTGCTGAACAACCAGCTCGCCGCCGACTTCGACCTCGACGGCTTCGAGCACGTCGCCCGCTACGACGCCGAGGCGGAGCGGATGGACATCCGCCTGCGCTCGCTCGCCGACCAGGAGGTCCGCATCGACGGCCTCGAGCTCGAGATCGCCTTCGCCGCCGGCGAGGAGATGCGGACCGAGATCTCGACCAAGTTCACCCGCGAACGGATCGAGTCCGTCTACGCCGGTGCCGGCCTCGAGCTGCGCGGCTGGTTCACCGACGCCGCCGGCGACTACGCGCTCAGCCTCGCCGCCCCCGTCGAGCTGCCGATCTAGACCGCCGGGACCTGCTGCGTGATGCAGTGGATGTTGCCGCCGCCGAGCAGGATCTCGCGGGCGTCGACGCCGACCACTTCGCGCTCGGGGAAGCAGCCCTGCAGAACCGCGATCGCTTGCTCGTCGAAGCGCTCGTCGAGCAGCGGCATCACGATTCGCGAGTTGCCGAGGTAGAAGTTGACGTAGGAGCCGGCGAGGCGGTCGCCGGCCTTGCGGGGCAGCGTCCCCTCGACCGCGTCGACCCCTTCGGCCTCCCCGGGGGCGATCGTCAGCGGCCCGGGGGAAGGGAGCAGTACCACCTCGAGGGCACGGCCCCGCGCGTCGGTCGCGGCTTCGAGCCGCTCGCGGGCCTGGCGGGAGATCTCGTGCTGGGGGTCGGACTCGTCCTCGGTCCAGGTCAGCAGGACGACGCCCGGGCGCGCGAAGCAGGCGATGTTGTCGACGTGGCCGTTGGTCTCGTCGTTGTAGACGCCCCTGCCCAGCCAGACGACCGTCTCGGCCCCGAGGTAGTCGCAGAGCACGCGCTCGATCTGCTCGCGCGAGAGGTCGGGGTTGCGGTTGGGGTTCAGCAGGCACTCCTCGGTGCTCAGCACCGTGCCCTCGCCGTCGACGTGGATCGAGCCGCCCTCGAGCACGATCGGCGCCCGGTAACGGTCGGCCCCTTCGATCTCCAGCACCTTCGCGGCCACCCGCTCGTCTTGGTCCCAGGGGAAGTAGAGGCCGCCCTCGAGCCCGCCCCAGGCGTTGAAGTGCCAATCGACCCCGCGCCGCCCACCCTCGCTGTCGAGGAGGAAGGTCGGGCCGCAGTCGCGGATCCAGGCGTCGTCGCTGGAGAGCTCGACGACGCGGACGGTGGGAGCGAGCATCGAGCGGCAGTGCTCGAACTGGGCGTCGGAGACGCCCATCGTCACCGGCTCGGAGGCGGCGATCGCCTCGGCGACCGCCGTGTATGCCCGCTGCGCCGGCTTCGCCCCCAGGCGCCAGTTGTCGGGACGCTCGGGCCAGATCATCCAGCAGCCGCTGTGCGGCTCGAACTCGCCGGGCATCCGGAAGCCGTCGGCCGCCGGCGTCGAGTCGATCCTCGCGCTCACGAACCTATTGTCCACTCGCGGCCGGTTGACCCGGGCCGACCGGCGGCGGCTCGCCGGGCTCGGGACTTGCCGCCCGCGGTGCCCGCGGGTGCGCCATCCGCCAGACGATCAGCTCGCCGACCACCAGCGCCGCCACGACTATGCCCAGCAGCGGGCCG
>CAVPEX010000012.1:0-14686 GCA_963703585.1 uncultured Solirubrobacterales bacterium
CGACGCCACGTATCGCCGGGGTGGAGTTTTCGTCCACCGGCAGGCCGGTTTCGTTGGCCTCGTAGAGCGCGTCGAGCAGCGCCGCGATCAGCAGGCGCCGCTGGTGCATGCCCTTGCCGAAGGAGCCGTCCTGGCGCGCCATCATTTCGTCCTGGTCGAGCGAGAAGACGCTGTAGCCCCAGGTCGCGAGGTTTTCCGCCATGTAGGCGTAGCCCTCGTCGTTGCGCTTGAAGGTGCTGCCGTTCGCCACGCAGTTCGGCCCGCTGACCGATTTCCCTTCCGAGTTCAGGTCACAGGAGCTGTGGTTCCCGTGGACGAGCACGATCACCGGCGATTTGCCGGCTTTGCCGACCGGCAGAAAGGCCGAGCCGCGGATCTGCAGCGTGATCGAGGAGTTCGCCCCGGTGCCCGGCGCGCCGCCGGCGGAGTTCGGTTCCTGCAGCGTCGCGAGGCCGGCTTTGAAGGGGTCGAGCCGTTCGGCATGGCCGGTTCCGTCCACGTAGGGGCCGCGGTCGAGCGGGTCGGGCGGTTCGGCCGCCGAGGCGGCCGCCGGGATCAGCGCCGCGAGGGCGCCCAGGGCAAGGATCAGAGGAGCGAGCTTTCTGTACCAACTCGATCGCATCAAGGGCATCTCCGGTGTCGGGGTGGGGAGGCGTCTATCGGGGGTATGGGGACGCCCAGGCTGGGACGGCAGCGCCGGGCAGGCAGGCGAATCTAGGCCGGCTCCCGCCCCTCCCTTTGGGCCGTTCGGACAGAGATCGGAGCCGGCCGTTGTACAGCGGTCCAGATGTGCTGAACGAGGCAGAGAACGGCGAGTGCTTCAAGGGACCGCCAGTCCACGATTGTGCGCCGTCACTGGACAGCCGGTCCATAGGCACCAAGTGAGGTGATGGCGGTGGTCGAGTCCGCCGCCGCCTACGAGGTTCCCGTCCTCACCCGGGACGCCGACTTCGACGCCCTCTCCGGGGTCATGGGCCTAACCGTCGTCGAGGTCGGAGAGGGCCTCGGCGCAGGCGCGCTCGCCGGACTGGACGGCGCCGTCCATGTAGCCGTTCCAGACCGTGGCGGTCCCGGCGCCGGCCCAGTGCAGGCGGCCGATCGGGGCGCGCAGGGCGCGGCCGTATCCGGTCCAGCCGCCGGGCACCGTCAGGCAGCCGTAGCAGCCGCGGGTCCACTCCTCCTCGGCCCAGACCCGCTCGATAAGGCGCTCGGGCCGCGCCGCCCGCTCGCCGAAGAGGCGGGAGTGTCCGGCGAGGATGGCGTCGCGGCGCTCGCCCGCCGGCCGCGCGCCCCACTCGCGGGCGAGCCGGCCCTCGAGGAAGCCGAGCAGGACGCCGGGGCTGCCGTCGGGCGGTGAGTTGTCGAAGACGACGCGGGCCGGGCCGAGGTCGCTGGTCGCCTGGCCGGAGAGGCCCTGCTCGCGCCAGAACGGGGCCTCGTAGATCGCCATCGTCTTGATCGCCGTCCCCTGCGGCATCCGCTGGGTGAGCTGGTCGCGCAACGCCGGCAGCGGCGGGTCGTAGGCGATGCGCCCGGCCAGGGTCGGCGGGATCGCGACGATCGCGCTGCGCGCCCGCACCTCCAGGCCGGCCGGCTCGCCGCCGGGGCCGTCGGCCCGCAGCATGACGCCCTCGCCGACGTGCTCGATCCGCCGCACCGGGGCGGAGAGCCGCAGCCGCTCGGCGCCGAGCTGCTCCGCCGCCAGCAGCGCGATCCGCTGCGAGCCGCCGTCCGGCTCGCCCGCCCAGACCGCCTCGGTCGCCAGCTCGAGCAGGTGGCGGGCGGCGGCGGTGCGGGTGTTGCGCCGCATCCAGGACTCGAAGGTCTGGCCGTCCCAGCGCCGCGCCTTCGGCGCCGACCAGGGCGCCTCCAGCGGCACCTGCCGCGCCATCCGGTCGAGCCGGGCGCGGGCCTGTTCGAAGTCGGCCAGCGCCAGCGGCGAGATCGCCCGCGAGAGGTCGCGGAGCAGCTCCAGGCTGGCGTCGGTGAAGGACCCGGCGAAGGAGGTGCGCCTGCCGCCCAGTTCGACCAGGTGGCGGCCCTCGTCGTGGGCGGGGAAGGTCGCGACGCCGAGCTCCGCCGCGAGGGCGGCGATCCGGTGCTGGGTCGGGCCGATCCACTGGCCGCCGACCTCGACCACCTTGCCGTCGCCGATGTCCTCGTTCAGCAGCCGCCCACCGACCCGGTCGCGGGCCTCGATCACGATCGGCCGCGCCCCCGCAGCGGCGACGTGCCGCGCCGCGACCAGCCCGGAGAGGCCGGCACCTACGATCGCGACATCGGCCTCGATCGATTCCGTCATCCCCTCAGGCGCGCAGCGCTTCGACGCGCTCGAAGATCTCGGGCAGGTGGGTGAGGTAGGCGCCGTAGTCGAAGACGGCGTCGAGGTCGAGCTCGGGCGCCGCCTCGGCCAGCAGGTCGCGGAACTCGGTGCGGGTGTCCCAGGCGCGCTGGGCGTTCTCCTGGACGACGCGGTAGGCGTCGTCGCGGGTCATGCCCGACTCGACCAGCGCCGTCAGCGCCCGCTGGCTGAAGAGGGCGCCGTGGGTGATGCCGAGGTTCTCCCGCATCCGCTCGGCGTGCACCGTCATCCCGGCGGCGACCTTGGCCGCCAGGTCCTGCATGTAGTCGAGCAGGATCGTCGCGTCGGGCAGGATCACCCGCTCGGCGCCGGAGTGGGAGATGTCGCGCTCGTGCCAGAGGGCGACGTTCTCGGTCCCCGTCGTCGCGTAGCCGCGCAGCACCCGGGCCAGGCCGGTGATCCGCTCGGTGCGGATCGGGTTGCGCTTGTGCGGCATCGCCGAGGACCCCTTCTGGCCGGCGGCGAAGGGCTCCTCGACCTCGCGCACCTCGGTCCGCTGCAGGTTGCGCACCTCGGTGGCGAAGCGCTCGAGGCCGGCGCCGGCGATCGCGATCGCCGAGAGCAGGACCGCGTGGCGGTCGCGCGGCACGACCTGGGTGGCGACGTCCTCGCGGCCCAGCCCGAGCCGCTCCATCACCCGCGCCTCCACCGCCGGCGGCACCGAGGCGTAGGTGCCGACCGCGCCGGAGAGCTTGCCGAAGGCGAGGTGCTCGAAGGCGTCGGCGAGGCGCGCCACGTTGCGGTCGGCCTCGAAGGCGAAGCCGGCGAGGCGCAGGCCGAAGGTGGTCGGCTCGGCGTGGACGCCGTGGGTGCGACCGACGCAGAGCGTGTCGCGGTGCTCCAGCGCCCGCTCGACCAGGGCGTCGCGGTAGGCGCGGGCGCCGGCGACGACGATCTCGCCCGCCCGGCGCAGCTGCAGCGCCAGCGCCGTGTCGAGCACGTCGGAGGAGGTGAGGCCGTAGTGGATCCAGCGCCCGTGCTCGCCGACCGAGGCGGCGACGACGTCGACGAAGGCGGCGACGTCGTGGTCGGTCACCTTCTCGCGCTCGTCGACGGCCTCGACCGTGAAGGCCGCGCTCGCCCGCGCCGCGCTCGCCGCCTCGGCCGGGACGACCCCCTCCTCGGCCCAGGCCTCGGTCGCCGCCAGCTCGACCTCGAGCCAGGACTCGAGCTTGCTCTGCGGCGACCAGACGGCGCCGATCTCAGGGCGGGTGTAGCGGGGGATCACCCGTCGCCCCCCGACTCGGGAGCGGAGGGGGTGGCGGAACACGCCATCAGCAGTTGATGATCCGGGCGGCCAGCACGCCGGCGTTCTTCGCCCCGTCGATCGCCACGCAGGCGACCGGGATCCCGGGCGGCATCTGCACCGCCGAGAGCAGCGCGTCGAGCCCGCCGAGGGACTTGCCGAGGATCGGCACGCCGATCACCGGCAGCTCGGTGTGGGCGGCGGCGACGCCCGGCAGCGCGGCCGACATCCCGGCGCCGGCGATGATCACCCTGAGGCCGCGCATCTTCGCGTTCGTGCAGTACTCGCGGACCGCCTCGGGGTCGCGGTGGGCGCTCATCACCCGCACCTCGTAGCGGATGCCGGCGTCGTGCAGCGCCGCCCCGGCCGGCTGCATCTTCGGCTTGTCGTTCTTCGAGCCCATGATGATCCCGACCAGCGGCTCGTCGACGCTGATCTCCTCGAAGGCCTCCTCGACCGCCGGCATCGTCGTCGGCTGGGCGGAGCCGGCCGACCCCGTCGACCCGATCGGCTGCGGCTCCTCTGAGATCTCGCTCATCTCTTCCTCTCTGGCTTAACTGGGGACGCGCTCGACGGCGCGGGCGGCGATGTCGGTGCGGATCTGCATTCCCTCGAAGGAGATCCGGCTCGCCGCATCGTACGCCCGATCGCGCGCCTCGGCCGGGCTGGCGCCGAGCCCGGTGACGTTGAGCACGCGGCCGCCGGCGGTGACGATCTCCCCGTCCCGGCGCGCCGTCCCGGCGTGCGTGACCTCGGCCAGCTCGGCCGCCTCGGCGAGGCCGTGGATGACGTCGCCCTTGGAGGAGCTCTCCGGGTAGCCGGCCGAGGCGAGGACGACGGTCACCGCCCAGTTGTCGTCGAACTCGGCGCCGGCGCCGGCGAGCCCGCCCGGCTCGCGCGCGGCGAGGAAGAGGTCGACCAGGTCGGAGCGCATCCGCGGCAGCACCGCCTGCGTCTCGGGGTCGCCGAAGCGGGCGTTGAACTCGAGCACCTTGGGGCCGTCGACGCCGATCATCAGGCCGGCGTAGAGGACGCCGTGGAAGGGGGTGCCGCGCCGCGCCATCGCCGCCACCACCGGCCGGTGGACGCGGTCGACGATCTCCTCGACCTCCGCCGCGCCGAGCCCCGGCACCGGCGAGTAGCTGCCCATGCCGCCGGTATTCGGCCCCTCGTCGCCGTCGAAGATCCGCTTGTAGTCCTGCGCCGGGGCGAGCGGCACCACGGTCTCGCCGTCGCAGATCGCCAGCAGCGAGAGCTCTTCGCCCTCGAGGAACTCCTCCAGCACCACCGTCGTCACGCCGAAGCGCTGCTCGGTGAAGAAGACGTCGACCGCCGCCCGCGCCTCGGCTTCGGTCGCGCAGATGATCACGCCCTTGCCCGCCGCCAGCCCGTCGGCCTTGAGCACCGTCGGGTAGGGCGCACGGGCGAGGTGCGCGACCGCCTCCTCGCGGCTGCGCAGCAGCGCGTGGCCGGCGGTCGGCACGCCGGCCTCCTTCATCAGCTCCTTGGCGAAGGCCTTCGAGCCCTCCAGCTCGGCGGCGGCGCGGCTCGGCCCGAAGGCGGGCACGCCAGCCTCCTCGAGCGCGTCGACCGCGCCGGCCACCAGCGCCGCCTCCGGCCCGATCGCGACCAGGTCGACGCGGCGCTCGCGCGCCGCCGCGACCAGCGCCTCGACGTCGTCGGCGGCGACCTCGGGCAGGCACTCGGCGTCGGCGGCGATGCCGGCGTTGCCGGGCGCGCAGAGGACCTCGGGGGCGTGGGCGGAGCGCCGCAGCGCCCGCACGATCGCGTGCTCGCGACCGCCCCCCCCGACGACGAGTGCCTTCAACGTCGCGCCGGCCTCAGAGCGACCCTGCCAGATCCTCGGCCGGCATCGCGGTCAGCGTCTGCGAGGTCATCGTCCCGCGCGAGCCGAGCTCGATGGAGACCTTGGCCATCGTCTTCTCGTCGGGCGCTTCGATCACGGTGACGAAGTCGTACTGGCCGAGCGTCGCGTACTGGGCCACGACCTTGGCCCCGATCTGTTCGACCTCCTTGTTCACCTCGGCGACCCGGCCGGGGTTGTTCTTCACGGTCCGCACGCCCTCGGCGGTCAGGTTGGTCAGCATCAGATAAGTAGGCATCTCCTGCTCCTCTCAAAGGGTTGAGGACACGATAGCCGGGCCGTTGGGAGCTGGGCGCGACGCTCCTCTTGACCTTCTTCGCCCAGAGGGCGAAAAAAGTTACAGGGACGCTAGTAGCCGGGCGGGTGGCGGACCACGTAGCCCTCGGGGTAGGGCGGCTCGGCGTGCCAGCGGGGGCCGCTGATGCCCTCGGGGTTGCCGGCGGTGTCGAAACGCAGGCCGGCGACCTCCATGTAGGTGTGCTCGGCGTTGGCGTAGATCGTGATCCAGCGGCCCGGGCCCGGCTCGCCGTAGCCGGCGAGGGCGCCGGAGACCAGCGGCGTGGTCAGCATGCCGCCGCCGTAGAGGGCGAAGCTGACGGCGCCGGAGCAGTCGTAGCCGTAGGAGTACCAGGCGCCGTGGCCGCCGCCCCATACGTAGGGGGTCGTGGTGATCGAGTTGGCCGCCGCGATCACCGCCTTCACCGCCGCCGGCGCGTTGCGCGGGGCGCTGGCCAGGGTGCCGCTGAGGATCGCGGTCGGGCCCGCCGTCTCCAGGCCGCTGGCCAGCGGCGCCAGCGCCCAGTCGACGTGGCGCACCTTGCACTCGCCTTCGAATTCGTCCGCCTGGGCGAGGACGGCCTGCACGTACCACTCGGCCTGGTTGTGGGTGAAGAGGCCGGCGCTGAGGCTGCCGCGCGACCAGATCAGCCGCGCCAGCGTCGCCGCCGAGTCGACCGGGTCGGCGTGGCGGATCTCGCCGTCGCCGTCGCCGTCGACCGCGTAGGCCTTCCACTCGCTCGCTTCGAGGCCGAGCGGCCCGGCGCTCTGCATCTGCTTCTTCCCCATGCCGCGGCCGAAGTCGGACTCGAGGCGGGAGACCGCGGCCAGCGCCCAGACGCCGCGCTTGCCCAGTTCGTAGCGGGCGGCGGCGTCCTCGAAGGCGCGCAGGTACTCGTGCGGGATCTTCCTGCGCCAGGCCGGCGCCGGCGTGCAGCTCAGCACCTGCAGCTGCGGGCCGATCGCGGCGGCGCTGAAGCCGGGCGAGCCGACTTCGGTCGCGTAGCAGCCGGCGTTGGCGAGGACCTCGGCGACGTACCAGTCGGCGTGGTTGTAGGCGAAGATCGCGCCGTAGGTGTCGGCGGGCATGCCGGCGGCGCGCAGGTAGCCGGCGGCGGCGAAGATCGCGTCTTCGGGGTTGTTGGGGTCCTTCACCCCGTCGGCGTCGGCGTCGACGCCGTAGCCGGCCCAGGTTTCCGGCATGAACTGCATCCAGCCGACGGCGCCGGCGGAGGAGGGCCCGAGGTTGGAGCCGAAGTTGGTCTCGACCAGGTTGATCGCGGCGAGGATTGCCGGCCCCTGCGGGCCGAGGTCGTAGGCGGTCGAGGCGCGCTGGTAGATCGGGATCAACTGCGGCGGCACGCCGGTGGGAGCGCAGCTGGAGGGCGAGATCGAGGGGATCGCCAGGGCCGCGCCCGGGTCGGAAGTCGGGATTTCGGGCAGGTCTCCGCTCGCCGAGGGGGCCTCTTCGACGCCGTCTTCCGCGCCTTCGTCTCCCGCGGTCACGCCGCCACTCGGTTCCGGCTCGGTCACCGGCGGCGTCAGCGTCGCGCCTTCCTCCAGCGGTTCGGGCGCGATCGGCGTCGCCGCGGTCGGCTCTTCCAGCGAGGCTCCGGCCGCCGCTTCGGCTGCGGCGTTGGTCGCGGTCTCGGCCCGCGCCGCCGCGATCGGCACCGCCAACGCAACGGTCGCCGCCGCCGTGGCCGCCACGGCCCTGATCTTGCGAGCCCGTTCCGCCATCAGCCGAGGACGTTCGTGACCCGCCAGCCGTCGTCTTTGAGGTGTTCCATGTCGAGTCGCAGCTCGCTGGTCACGCCGATCCGCAGCAGCGAGACGCTGACCGGGTAGACGCCGGCGTGCGAGGGGCCGGCGACGACGTTCATCACCTTCGCCTTCGGCACCTCGACGTCGGCGGGAAGGCGCGGCGGCCGCCGCAGCAGCGAGCGGGACAGCTCCGGCGTCGCCGTCGCGGCAAAGGCCCTGCGCACCTCCGACCTCTCGCCGCCGGTCTCGTAGACGACGAAGGCGTCGGCGAATTCGCGGGCGACGGCGATCGCCTTCGGCCCGGCTGGCGGCCCGTCGACGACGGCGGCCGAGGCGGAGGCCGCCGCGGCGGTGGCGTCGGATGAGGTGGGGGAGGAGGAGATCGTGTCGGTCGCGGCGGAGGAGGAGGCGGACTCGGCGGCGCCGGAGGGCGCGGAGCCGATCGCCTTGGCGGAGTCGACCCCGGAGGAGTCCTCGCCGCCGGGCTTGAAGACCGGGGCGGCCCCGTGCAACGTGCCGGAGCTGGACTTGTCGGCCGGCGCCGCCGCCAGCTCGGCCGGCGGCTCGCTCGCGGTCGCGGCGACCGGCGCCGCGGGGGCGCTGGTGGAGTCGCCGGAGGTGGCGAGCGCGAAGGCGCCGACCCCGACCGCGGCGACGAGGACGACGGCCCCGGCACCGGCCAGCGCCCGGCCCGGGCCGCTGAGCAGGGCGAGGCGATCGCCGAGCGGCCAGAGCAGCCACCGCCGCAGCGCCCAGGCGACCCCTTCGAAGGGACGGCGGACGACGTCGAGGACGGCCCGCAGGCCGTCCTCGAACGGCCAGATCACGCGCTCCTCGAAGGTCAATCCGGCGCGCCCGAGCGCCGCGCGCACCCCGCGCTCGCCCTTCGGCCTGGCGTTGATTGGAGTTTCCGGATTGTCCATACGGCGGATCAAGGATGATCCTCAAAGTTTGTTGAGTTGTAGCCGTCGAAGCTAAAGAACACCTTTGGATCAATTGTTTCGGCAGTTTTCGCCCGGAGTATGAGGGCTGGAGCCGCGCTCGCGGGACGCCTGCCGGCTGGCCTCGAGCGGTGGCCCTTCGGCCAGCTCGCTTGCCTTTCCGGTTTCCATCGAGGAACCTAGAGGTACCGTGAGGCGCAGGCGCTTGTACAGACGCGCATCCCCCGCCGCCGGTGTCGTCGTGGCGCTGGTCGCGGTTGCGGCGGCCGCGGCTGCCTCCTCCCCCGCCGCCGGAGCCGCGGTCTTCCAGCTCTCAGCGGACCCACGCGCCGAGCGTCCGGACATCGCGGTCGGTGAGGACGGCACCGCCCACGTCGCCTGGAACCTCAGCGCCGGGATCCCCGGCGACGACCAGCTGGTCTACTGCCGCGTGCCTCCCGGCGCCAAGGCCTGCGCCATGACGCAGGCGATCTCGCTTCCCCGCACCGACTTCGACGGCCCGCGGGTCGTCCTCACCCGCTCCGGCGAGATCGTCCTCGCCTCGAACCGCTGCTGCTTCCCCGCCGCGCCGGTCTACGTCGTGCGCTCCGCCGACGGCGGGCAGAGCTTCGGCCCTCCGGTCAAAGTGGCCGAGGAGTTCAGCGGCGGCTCGGACTGGGACGCGGTGCTCGGCCCCGGCGACTTCTCGCTCTCGCTGAGCGGCGGCAACAGCGGCCCCGACTTCGCCTCGATCTGGCGGGCGGCGCCGCTCGACGGCGCCAACCCGGAGCCGAAGGCGGAGCTGGCGCCGTTTCCCAAGGCCTATTTCACGAGCACCGGCTTCCCCGCGCCGACCAATCCGATCGCCGCCTACACCGACCTCGAGGACGTCTACCTGCGTCTCTGGTCGGGCGCCGGCGACTACAACTCCGCCGCCAGCTGGGCGCCGGAGGCCTACGTGGTCCACGGCACCGAGCCGAAGCTGGCCAGCGGCGTGCGCGGGGTCTTCCTCATCTACCGGGGGCAGAAGGCGCCCTTCCAGTACTTCGTCCGCCGCTTCGACGGAGCGAACTTCCCCAAGAAGGGCCAGCGGGTCGTCAGCGAACCCGCCACCGGGGAGTCGGCGATCTTCCGCGACTTCGTCCAGGACGAGGACGGCAACCTCCACGCCGTCTTCCGCCAGCGCTCCGAGAAAGGCGACTGGGGACTGCGCCATGTGGCGTCGGTCGACGGCAACAAGAACTGGGGCCCGCCCGAGATTCTCGCCGCGCGCGGCGCCGCCGACGACCTCTTCAACCTCGAGGTCGGCGCCGGCCCCGGCGGCGCCGGCGCGGTGGTCGGCGACCACAACGGCGAGGGCCCGGTCTGGTTCGCGCCCTTCGGCCCCGTCGGCGGCGGCGGCGGCGCCTGCCCGCCGACCGTGAAGCTGGGCAAAGCGACCGCCCGCGCGCTCGAGGGCTGCTTCAAGCGCCACGGCGGCAAATACGTCGCCGCCGGCGCGGTGAAAGTGAACGGGGTCGACGTCGAGCCGCTCGGCGGTGGCGGCGGGGCGCGGGCCTCGGCGGCCTTCCAGGTCACCGCCGTCCCCGGCCAGCGCACCCTGACCACCAGCGCCAAGGCCGAGGTGAGGGTCGGCAACGTCGTGCTCGAGCGCGGCCCGGTCGCCTGGAAGCTGCCGGCCGGCAACGGCAAGGTGGTCCGCCTCGGCTCGCCCGACGGCTCCGTCTTCCGCGACCTCGGCAAGTTCGCCAAGAGGCTGTTCGAGTTCCCGGTCGACGGCGACGCCGAGCTGCTGATCGCCGGGGCCGGCGCCAAGGTTCCGGTGAGCCTGCGGATGCCGGGGCTGATCGGCGGCGTCAGCGGCGAGACCACCCTGCGGACCGACCAGGCCGGCCTCGTCCTCGGCGGGATGGAGATCGACGTCCCGACCGCGGCGATCGGCCTGCTGCGGCTGGCCGGCATCGATGTCACCTACGACGGGCAGAATCGGTTCACCGGGACGGCGAAGATCGAGCTGCCCCCGGCCTACTCGAAGCCGGTCCAGGTCACCTTCGCCTTCGAGGACGGCGAGCTGAGCCGGCTCGAGATCGAACCGGCGATCCAGTTCGTGCCGCCGCTGGCGATCGTCGGCGCGCCGCCCACCCCGCTCGTCGGGCTCGACAGCCTCGGCTTTCTCTACGTGCGCAAGCCCGCCTCGCGGCTCTTCCAGGGCAACCTCTTCCTGATCGCCGGGCCGAAGCTGTTCGGCTTCCAGGTGGCCGATCTCGACGGCTCGGTCGCGCTCGAGTTCCCGGTCTCGGGGCCGACCACGCTGAAGGCGAACGGCGACCTCAGCGTGGTCCGGCTGCCGCTCGCCAACGCCTTCGCCACCTACACCGTCGGCGCCCCCGGCAGCTTCGAGCTCGGCGGCAGCTTCGAGGTCCTCGCGATCTCCGGCTCGCTCGACGGCTTCGTCGACCTCGCCAGCGGCAACTTCAGCGCCAGCGGCGGCGCCAGCCTCGGCCCGCTCGGCGGGCAGGCGGTGATCACGAACAAGGGGATGGGCGCCTGCATCGACAACCCGCTCGGCCCCGATCCCGGCATCAGCTGGAAGTGGAGCAGCCCGCTGCCGAGCGGCGGCTGCCCCGGCTCCGGGATCGGCGGGGCGAGGGTCTCCGCCGGCGCCTCGGCGACGACGGTGAAGGCGTCCGTCGGCGGCAAGGGACGCAGGCGCTCGCTCCGCTTCAGCCTGCCGGCCCGGGCCGGCCAGCGCGTCACCTTCGCCGAGGAGGCCGAGCGCGTCTACCGCGAGCTCGGCAGCAGCACCCGGGCACGCGGCTCTTTGCGCTTCCGGCCGGCGCCGGGACCCGGCGGCAAGCGCCGGATCGTCGCGATCGTCGAGCAGGGCGGCGTTCCCTACGAAAAGCTGACGGTCGCCCGCTACGTCGCGCCGGGGACGCCGCGGCCGACCCGCCCCCGCCGCGTGGTCGTGAAGCGCCGGGGCGCCAGCCTCCTCGTCGGCTGGTCCCGGGTCAGCGGTGCGAGCGGCTACGAGGTCCGGGTCGGCCTGCCGCGGGACGGCCGCCGGCTGCTGTTCTACCCGCCGCCGCGCCGGCGCTCCCTGCGCGTCCGCGGCGTCGAGCGCTCGGACCTGGCGCGGGTCAGCGTCGCCGCGATCGGCCGCGACCTCCGCGCCGGCCACGCGGGCAAGGCGAAGCTGAAGCCACTGGGCAGGCGGAAGGGGAGGCGGGGCTAGGCGGCGGCCTCGACGCGCTCCGGTGCCCGCTCGAAGACCAGTGCCCCGTCGGCGGCGTCGACGCGGACGGTGTCGCCCTCGCCGAACTCGCCCTCGAGGATCGCCAGCGCCAGCTTGTCGACCAGCTGCTTCTGGATCACCCGCTTCAGCGGCCGGGCGCCGTAGGTGGGGTCGTAGCCGAGGTTGCCGAGCAGGGTGCGGGCGTCCTCGGTCAGCTCGATCTCGATCCCGCGCTCGCGCACGCGGCCGACCAGCTGGTCCACCTGCAGCTCGACGATGCGGCCGAGGTCCTGCCTGGAGAGGCGGTGGAAGATCACCGTGTCGTCGATCCGGTTGAGGAACTCCGGCTTGAAGGTGGTCGCCAGCACCTCTTCGATCTGCTCGCGGATGTGCTCGTCGACGGCCTCGCCGACGATGCGGTCGCTGCCGACGTTGGAGGTCATGATCAGGACCGTGTTGGTGAAGCTGACGGTGCGGCCCTGGCCGTCGGTGAGGCGGCCGTCGTCCATCAGCTGCAGCAGCGTGTTGAAGACGTCGGGGTGGGCCTTCTCGATCTCGTCGAGCAGGACCACGGCGTAGGGCCGCCGCCGCACCGCCTCGGTCAGCTGCCCGCCCTCCTCGTAGCCGACGTAGCCGGGGGGCGCCCCGATCAGCCGCGCCACCGTGTGCTTCTCCATGTACTCGGACATGTCGAGGCGGATGATCGCCTGCTCGGAGTCGAACATGAACTCGGCCAGCGCCTTCGCCAGCTCGGTCTTGCCGACCCCGGTCGGGCCGAGGAAGAGGAAGGAGCCGATCGGCCGGTCGGGGTCCGAGAGGCCGGCGCGCGAGCGCCGCAGGGCGTTGGAGACGGCGGCGATCGCCTCGTCCTGGCCGATCACCCGGTCGTGCAGCCGCTCCTCCATCTTGACCAGCTTCTGCACCTCGCCCTCCATCAGGCGGCTGACCGGGATCCCGGTCCATTTGGCGACGACCTCGGCGACGTCCTCCTCGGTCACCTCCTCGGTGAGCATCGTGGTGCCGCCGGCGTGCAGCTCGGCCAGCCGCTCCTCCTGGTCGGCGACCGTCTTCTCCAGCTCCGGGATCTCGCCGTAGCGCAGCTTCGCCGCCCGCTCGAGGTCGGCTTCGCGCTCGGCCCGCTCGGCCTCGCGCCCGGCCTCCTCCAGGCGCGCCTTCGCCGCCTTGATCGCCTCGATCGCCTGCTTCTCGTTCTGCCAGCGCGCTTTCATCTCGCCGGAGCGCTCGCCCAGCTCGGCCAGCTCCGCCTCCAGCGCCTCCAGCCGCGCCGCCGAGGCCTCGTCGGTCTCCTTCGTCAGCGCCGTGCGCTCGATCTCCAGCTGCTGGATGCGGCGCTCGACCTCGTCGATCTCGGTCGGCATCGAGTCGATCTCGATCTTCAGCCGCGAGGCGGCCTCGTCGATCAGGTCGATCGCCTTGTCGGGCAGGAAGCGGTCGGCGATGTAGCGCTCCGAGAGGGTGGCGGCGGCGACGATCGCCGAGTCGGCGATGCGGACGCCGTGGTGGACCTCGTAGCGCTCCTTCAGCCCGCGCAGGATCGCGATCGTGTCGTCGATGTCGGGCTCGCCGACCAGCACCGGCTGGAAGCGCCGCTCCAGCGCCGCGTCCTTCTCGATGTGCTTGCGGTACTCGTCGAGGGTGGTCGCGCCGACCGCGCGCAGCTCGCCGCGGGCCAGCATCGGCTTCAGCAGGTTGGCGGCGTCGACCGCGCCTTCGGCGGCGCCGGCGCCGACGATGGTGTGGAGCTCGTCGAGGAAGAGGACGATCTGGCCCTCGGCCTCCTGCACCTCGGAGAGCACCGCTTTCAGCCGCTCCTCGAACTCGCCCCGGTATTTGGAGCCCGCCAGCAGCGAGCCGATGTCGAGCGCGATCACGCGCCGGTCGCGCAGGCTCTCGGGCACGTCGCCGTCGACGATCCGCTGCGCCAGGCCCTCGACGATCGCGGTCTTGCCGACGCCGGGCTCGCCGATCAGCACCGGGTTGTTCTTGGTCCGGCGCGAGAGCACCTGGATCACGCGGCGGATCTCCTCGTCGCGGCCGATCACCGGGTCGAGCTTGCCGGCGGCGGCGTCGGCGGTCAGGTCGCGGCCGAACTTCTCCAGCGCCTGGACGCTGTCCTCGGGGTTGGGCGAGGTCACCTTGTGCGGGCCGCGCACCTCGGCGATCGCCTTCTCCAGGGAGGCGCGGTCGGGGAGGACGCCGGCGACCGGGGAGTCGCTCTCGGTCAGCGCCAGCAGCAGGTGCTCGGTGGAGATGTACTCGTCGCCGAGCTTCGCCATCTCCCGCTCGGCCCCGCGCAGGACCGCGGCCAGGGTCGAGGACATCCGCGGCTCCGTCCCGCCCTCGCTCAGCTTCGGCAGCGCCTCGACCGCGTCGTGGGCGCGGGAGCCGATCTCCGTCGCGTCGATTCCGACCTTCTGCAGGATCGGCATCGCCAGCCCGTCCTCCTGGATCAGCAGGGCGACGAGCAGGTGGGCGGGCGTCACCTCCGGGTTGTGCCGCTGCCCGGCGAGCTGCTGC
Source organism: uncultured Solirubrobacterales bacterium (assembly GCA_963703585.1). GTDB lineage: Bacteria > Actinomycetota > Thermoleophilia > Solirubrobacterales > 70-9 > VAYN01. Next base: position 14,227 of record CAVPEX010000012.1, read on the forward strand.
GCCGCCGCCACTGCTTCCTGGGACTTGACCGTGAATCGATCCGCCTGCATCAGTTCCTCTTCTCTCTGTCGGTGCCCTCGTGTCCCTCTACCCGCTGGCGCGCCTGTTTCAGTTCCCTGCTCAGCCTCTCCACCCGTTCTTCCAGCGCCAGCACCATCTCCACGCCGGCCAGGTTCAGGCCTTCGGAGGTCATCTGCTGGATCCGCTGCAGCCGTTCGACGTCGCGCCGCGAGTAGAGGCGGGTGTTCTTGGGCGAGCGCTTCGGCGCGATCAGCCCGCGCGTCTCGTACATCCGCAGCGTCTGCGGGTGCATCTCCGCCAGTTCGGCGGCGATCGAGATCATGAAGACGCCGCGCTCCTCGTCGACGCTGGCCTTGACGCGGCGGCGGTAGGTGGCCATCAGCGCACCGCCGCCTTGCGCAGCAGCTCGGCCCGCGGGTCGGAGCCGTTGAAGGTCTCG
>CAVPEX010000013.1:0-96932 GCA_963703585.1 uncultured Solirubrobacterales bacterium
GTGTGGTCGCCGATCGCGACCCGGCCCTGGGCGGCGATCATCGTGTTGCGGTTGAGGAAGCAGCCCTCGCCGATCGCGATCTCGGCCTCGCGGCGCCAGGGTCAGCCAGCAGCCCGGCTCCAGCAGCGTGCCGGGGCCGATCCGCAGCCGGCCCTCGTCGAGCGCCTCCAGCACCTCGCCCTCGACCGGGTGGCGGATGTAGAAGCCACCGCGGGCGGCATGGCGGTCGATGCGCAGCCGCCGCAGCCGGCGGTGGTTGCGCTCGTACCAGCGCCGCTTCGCCCACCACAGCCTCCACCCCGTCAGCTCGGCCACGCCCCTAGCTTTCCAGAGGTCCCGGCAGTAGGGTCGCCCCGCGCGGGACCAGCACGAGCGAGAGGACGAGGTCGATGAGCAGCATGGAGATGAGCGCCGAGTACGCGGCCGAGCTGCGGCAGATGCTGCACGAGGGTGCGGAATCACGCGTGAACGGCGAAGAGGTGCTCGCGGCCCGGCGCCTTCCGGCACGGCTGTCCGAGAAGGCGGCGCCGGTGCTGACGCCGCGGAGGCTCTACGGCTTCGGCCTGAAGCTGAAGGCGGGCGGCCGCGAGGTCAGGCTCGAGGGCGAGGCCGCGGCCTGGGACCGCGGTGGCCTGAAGGTCTCGACCGAGACGCGGTCGGGAATGACGGCGCTGACGCTGGAGTCCCCCGGCGACGGCGAGAAGACGACCCTGGTCGCGATCGGCGTCCGCGACGACCCGGTCAGCCGGGAGCCGATCGGCGCCCTCCAGGGCGGCGCCACGGCGGCGGGCTGACGATGGCGGGCGAGGAAGGCGCCCTGCGCGGCGGCATCGACCTCGGCGGCACCAAGATCCAGACCGCGATCGTCGACGCCGGCGGCGAGGTGCTGGGCCGGTCGCGGCGGCCGACGCCGACCAGCGGCGGCCCGCAGGACGTCGCCGAGGAGATGGCGACGGCGCTGCGCGAGGCGGCCGGGGAAGCCGGGGTCGAGACGGCGGCGCTGGCCGGGATCGGGGTCGGCTCGCCCGGCGACGCCGACGAGAAGACCGGGATCGTCTCCGGCGCCCGCAACCTGCCCGGCTGGGAGGGCAGCTTCCCGCTGGCCGACGCCTTGAAGCAGGCGCTCGGGGCCGAGGTCCGGGTCGGCAACGACGTCCAGGTCGCGACCGAGGCCGAGTTCCACCTCGGCGCCGCGCGCGAGTTCCAGAGCCTGATCGGGGTCTTCTGGGGGACCGGCGTCGGCGGCGGCCTCGTCCTCGGCGGCAAGCCCTGGCTCGGCCGCGGCGCCGCCGGCGAGATCGGCCACGTCGTCGTCAAGCGCGGCGGCGCCAAGTGCCCCTGCGGCCGCAAGGGCTGCATGGAGGCCTACGCCGGCCGCTCGGCGATGGAAGCCGAGGCCCGCCGCCGCCAGAAGGAGGGCGTCGAGACCGACCTCTTCAAGCTGATGGAGAAGCACGGGAAACCGCGCCTGACGAGCAGCATCTGGGAGCGCGCCCTGGACCAGAACGACCACCTCGCCGAGGACCTGATCCACCGCGCGATCGAGGCGCTCGGGACCGGCATCGCCTCCTCCGTCAACCTGCTCGACCCCGAAGCGGTGATCCTCGGCGGCGGGCTCGGGGTACGCTTCGGCGACCGCTTCATGGAGCCGCTGACACGGGAGATGGGCAAGCACCTCTTCCTCGACGAAAAGCCGCCGGCGGTGCGGGTCGCCTCCCTCGGTGACCTCGGCGGCGCGATCGGCGCTTCGCTGCTGTTCGCTCGCTGAGGGCGGGCGGGCGGGCGTGGGCGTGGGGTCCACCCCATGCTCTCTGCGGGCACGAAGCCACGAACTCCTAGCCGTACCTTCTGGAACGGCAGGGAGCCGACCGACTCGTAGCGGCTCGTCTTCGACTCCGGCAGCAGCAGCGCGATCTTCTTGCCGCCGTCGTCTCCTCCACCCCCACACCCGGCGACGATCACCGAAAGGGCAACGAGACCCGCCCGCCGCGATCATCACCAATCCAATCCTGGATCTCCTTGATTTCACGATCCACCTCCTCCGTTCCGTGTCAGGCCGGAAAAACCATGCGGCCAACACACCGGTTCCCGCCTTTCCGCATTTCATACATGCGCGTCTGCTCAGCCTCCCACCGTTACTGCCCGGCGGGCATCCGCTAGTACTCACATCGGACCCGGGTGCGGCTACGGAGCGGTACTGAGGCGTTCGAAGGGACTACGCCGCGACCGGCAGGCGGCGCCGGCTTCGCTTCGGCTTCGCCGGCTGCACCAGGCCGCTGAGGAAGCGGCCGGTGTAGGAGCCGGCGACGGCGGCGACCTCCTCCGGGGTGCCGGTGGCGATGATCTCGCCGCCGCCTTCGCCGCCCTCGGGGCCGAGGTCGATCAGCCAGTCGGCGGTCTTGATCACGTCGAGGTTGTGCTCGATCACCACCACCGTGTTGCCGGCGTCGACCAGGCGGCCGAGCACGTCGAGCAGGCGCTGGACGTCGGCAAAGTGGAGGCCGGTGGTCGGCTCGTCGAGGATGTACAGGGTGTCGCCGGTGGCGACTTTGGAGAGCTCGGTGGCGAGCTTGATCCGCTGCGCCTCGCCGCCGGAGAGCGTCGTCGCCGGCTGGCCGAGGCGGATGTAGTCGAGGCCGACGTCGTGCAGAGTACGCAGGCGGCGGGCGATCTTCGGCACGTTCTCGAAGAACCCGACCGCCTCCTCGACCGACATCTCCAGCACGTCGGCGATGCTCTTGCCCTTGAAGCGGACCTCGAGGGTCTCGCGGTTGTAGCGCTTGCCGTGGCACTGCTCGCAGGGGACGTAGACGTCGGGCAGGAAGTGCATCTCGATCTTGATCTGGCCGTCGCCCTTGCAGACCTCGCAGCGGCCGCCCTTGACGTTGAAGCTGAAGCGGCCCGGCTTGTAGCCGCGGGCGCGGGACTCCTGGGTCTGGGTGAAGAGCTGGCGGATGTGGTCGAAGACGCCGGTGTAGGTGGCCGGGTTGGAGCGCGGCGTGCGGCCGATCGGCGACTGGTCGATGTTGATGATCTTGTCGATCTGGCTGAGGCCGTCGATCCCCTCGTGGGCGCCGGGGCGCAGTTTCGCCTGGTGCAGGCGGTTGGCGACGGCGTGGTGCAGCGTCTCGTTGACCAGCGTCGACTTGCCGGAGCCGGAGACGCCGGTGACGCAGCAGAAGACCCCGAGCGGGACGGTGACGTCGACGTCCTTGAGGTTGTGTTCGCGGGCGCCGCGGACGACCAGGGTGCCGCTCGGTTCGCGGCGCTCCTCGGGGACCTCGATGCGGCGCTTGCCGGAGAGGTACTGGCCGGTCAGCGAGGCCGGGTCCTTCGCCACCTCGGCCGGGGGGCCGGCGGCGATCACGTGGCCGCCGTGTTCGCCGGCGCCGGGGCCGAGGTCGACGAGATGGTCGGCGGCGAGCATCGTCCCCTCGTCGTGCTCGACGACGATCACCGTGTTGCCGAGGTCGCGGAGGCGGTCGAGGGTCCCGATCAGCTTCTCGTTGTCGCGCTGGTGGAGGCCGATCGAGGGCTCGTCGAGCACATACATGACGCCGACCAGGTGCGAGCCGATCTGGGTCGCCAGCCGGATCCGCTGCGCCTCGCCGCCGGAGAGGGTGCGGGCCGAGCGGGCCAGCGAGAGGTAGCCGATGCCGACGTTCTCGAGGAAGGAGAGGCGCTCGGAGATCTCGCGCACGATCAGCCGCGCGATCGCCCGCTCGGTCTCGGTCATCTCCAGCTCGGCGATCCAGCGCGCCGCCGCCTGGGCCGAGAGGTCGCTGTACTCGGCGATGCTGATGCCGCCGACCTTGACCGCGAGGCTCTCCGGCCGCAGCCGGGCGCCTTCGCACTGCGGGCAGGGCTGCTCGGCCATGTAGCTCTCGATCCGCTCCCGGTTGGTCTCCGAGTCGGTCTCTTCGTAGCGGCGCTGGAGGTTGTTGACGATCCCCTCGAAGCGGACCTTGTAGGAGCGGCGGCGGCCGAAGCGGTTGGTGTAGCTGACCAGGTGGCGGTCCTCGCCGGTGCCGTAGAGGAAGATCTCTTTCTCGCTCTTCTTCAGCTTCGACCAGGGCTTGTCGGCGTCGACCCCGTACTCCTCGGCGACGGCGGCGATCAGCCGCTTCCAGTAGGCGGTGAGGCCGCGGCTCCAGGGCTGCAAGGCGCCCTCGGCGAGCGAGAGGGTCGGGTCGGGGACGACCAGGTCGGGGTCGATGACGCGCTGGAAGCCGAGGCCGTGGCAGCGCTCGCAGGCGCCGTGGGGCGAGTTGAAGGAGAAGATCCGCGGCTCCAGCTCGGGGATCGAGGTGCCGCAGCTGAGGCAGGCGAACTGCTCGGAGAACAACATCACGCCGGCGTGCTCAGCTTCGCTTCCGCCGCCGGCGGACTTGGGACCGTCGATGATCTCGACTTCGATCAGCCCGGCGGCGAGGCCGGCGGCGGCCTCGACCGACTCCGAGAGCCGGCGCCGCAGCTCCGATTTCATCACCAGCCGGTCGACGACGACGGAGACGTCGTGTTTGAACTTCTTGTCGAGGACGATCTCCTCGTCGAGCCGGCGCAGCTCGCCGTTGACCTTGACCCGCGAGTATCCCTCGAGCCGCATCTGCTCCAGCAATTTCCCGTACTCGCCTTTGCGGCCGCGGACGACCGGGGCCATCACCACGAACTTGGTCCCGTCCTCCAGGGTCATCAACCGGTCGACGATCTGCTCCTGGGTCTGGCCGGTGATCTCCTCGCCGCACTCGGGGCAGTGCGGGACGCCGATCCGCGCCCAGAGCAGCCGCAGGTAGTCGTAGATCTCGGTCACCGTGCCGACCGTCGAGCGCGGGTTGCGCGAGGTCGTCTTCTGGTCGATCGAGATCGCCGGCGAGAGCCCCTCGATCGAGTCGACGTCGGGCTTCTCCATCAGGCCGAGGAACTGGCGCGCGTAGGACGACAGCGACTCGACGTAGCGCCGCTGCCCCTCGGCGTAGATCGTGTCGAAGGCAAGGCTCGACTTGCCGGAGCCGGAGAGCCCGGTGATGACGATCAGCGCGTCGCGCGGCAGCTCGAGGTCGACGTCCTTGAGGTTGTGCTCACGCGCGCCGGAGATGACGATTCGGTCAGAGGCAGGCACCACGTCCGAGTCTACCTAGGCGAACAGATGTTCCCCGGGGGCGAAAGTGGCCGAGAACGCACTTATGACCGCTATGCGGGAAGAAATGCGTTCTCACGCCCGGCTGGCCAAGCTCGCGGATCGGCAACACGGAGTCGCGAGCGCCCAGCAGATGAGGCGGCTGGGGTTCTCGGCGGCGGCCGTCGGGCGCATGGCCCGGGCCGGTCGGTTGCACCGGATCCACCGCGGCGTCTACGCGGTCGGGCGCAGGCTGATCCCCGACCACGGTCGCTGCCTCGCCGCCGTCCTCGCCTGCGGGCGGGGTGCCGTGCTGAGCCACGCCGCGGCGGGCTGGCTCTGGGGCCTGGTGCCGGTCTGCCCCGCCCTGATCGACGTCACCGTTCCGAGCCGCGGCCAGCGCCACACCGGCATCTCCCTCCACCACTCCGCCACGCTGGTGCCGGAGGAATGGGGCCGGATGGCGGAGATCCCGGTCACCGCCCTCGCACGGACGCTGCTCGACCTGGCCGCCTCCGTCTCCGCCCGCATGCTCTGGGATGCGGTCGAGCGGACCGAGCGCCGCGGCCGGCTCGACCTCTGCGAAGTCGACACGATGCTGCTCCGTCGCAAGGGGGACCGCGGCGCCGCGCGCCTGCGCCGTGCCCTGGAGATCTACCGGGACCCGGTCTTCTCGCGAGCACGCTCGGAGCGCCTGTTCCTCGCCCTCTGTAAGTGCGCCGGCTTGCCGCGACCCCGGATCAACACCTGGGTCGGCAAGTTCGAGATCGACGCCTACTGGGAGACCGAGCGCTTCGCGGTGGAAGTCGACGGCTGGGAGTCGCACCGAACCCGCAGGGCCTTCGAGAACGACCTCCTGCGCCAGGAGGAGATGAAACTCGCCGGCATCGACTCGATCCGGATCTCGGCCCGCCGCATCGAACACGCTCCCGTCCCGGTCGGCCGCCGCCTCGCGATCCTCCTCTCCCGCCGGCGCACCGCCCTCGGCCTCCCGGGTTGAAAACGCACTTCTTACCGCTGGTCGCTGAGAACGCAGTTCTTCCCGCTATGCGAGCAAAAGTGCGTCTTCAGCGGATCGAGCTGTCGCGCGGCCGGCGCGCCCGACTGGATGCGGGGACGCCGGGATCAGCCTAGGGCCGCGGATAAGCGGCGGCGGTAGCTGCGGGCGGCGGGGTCGGCGGGGTCGCCTTCGCTGAGGATGCCGACGATGGCCTGGCGCAGGAGGTCGCGGAGCTGCTCGGGGTCGAGGGCCTCGCCGGGAGCGTCGCCGTTGCCGCCGGGCGCGCCGACGGCCTCGATCGCGGCCAGCAGGGACTCGAGGGCGGCGTCGCGCTCGCCGCGGTCGAGGGCGGCGAAGGCGTCGGCGCCGAGGCCGGCGCCGGTGAGGGCGACGCGGGCGGCGATGCCGGCGGCAGCGAAGTCGCCCTCGTGCCGCTCCACCGCTTCCAGCGCCTCCTGCTCGGCGCCGCGCTCGAGGCGACGGCGGGCCAGGGCGACGGCGATGTCGGCGCGGCCCGGCTCCAGTTCGGAGGCCTCGCGCAGCGACAGCTCGTCGCCGGCGGCGAGCAGCTGATCGGCCCGCGAGGGGGCGAGGGCGTCGAAGAAAGCCTCGACTTTGGCCGGCGGCACGGCGCCGACGAACTCGGCGGCGACGGCGCCGTCGCGGAAGGCCTTCACCGCCGGGATGCCCTGGACGCCGAAGCGCGCCGCCAGCGCCTGGTTGGAGTCGACGTCGACCTTGGCGAGCACGACCTTGCCGCCCCGGGAGGACTCCGCCGCCTCCAGGGCCGGGCTCAGCGCTTTGCAGGGGCCGCACCACTCGGCCCAGAAGTCGACGACGACCGGGACCTGGCGCGAGCGGGTGACGACCTCGCTCTCGAAGGTCGCCTCGGTGACGTCGATCGGCATGGCCGGGAGGTTAGATAGTCGCCGCCGCCGGCACGCCCGCCACCGCGAGCTTCTCGGCGACGACGGCGCGCTGCTCCTCGAGCGGGCGGCCGCAGGAGCCGGGCTCGGTGCCCTCGACGACGCGGCTGGAGCCGTCGCGCAGGCGAAGCCGCAGGCGGCTCGGAAAGGTCATCCGCAGCGCCGCGGTGTCGAGGCCGTCGATGCCGGGATCCTCGCGATCGCCCCCGAGCCGGGCCCGCAGCGCGCCGCCGAGCAGCCGGCGCAGCGCCGGGTCGACCCGGAGCGCCCCCAGCACGGCCGGCGCCGGGTTCGCGTCGCGCATGTCGGCGTCGCCGAGGCGGCGGCGTATCCGCAGCAGGTCGCCGAGGCCGAGACCGGGCGAGGCCCCCGCCTCGAGCGTGCCGCGCAGCGTCGCCGCGGTCAGCGCCGGGTCGTGGGAGAGGCGGACCCGCGCCGCCAGGGCGCGGACCTCGCCCTCGTGCTCGGCGAGCCAGGCCGGTTCCGGCTCGGCGGGCGTCAGCCGGCCGGCGACCAGGGCGATCGCGGCGCTCAGGCTGGCGGAGAAGTTGACCCGCACCGGCGAGAGGTCGGGCCCCCGTCCCAGCTCCTCCATCTCGCAGGTCAGCCAGCCGGCCTCGATCTCGACCGCCTCGATCTCACCTGGCTCCGGCGCCGCGCCGCCGCCCGCGCCGGTCGCCGCCGCGCAGGCCGCCTCCGCCACCGACTGCAGGTAGGCGCAGCCCGGCAGGCGCTTGTAGGCGAGCGTCTCGGTCAGCCAGACGTCGCCGAGGGCACCGAGCATCGCCGGCCGCGGCGCGAAGGAGAGGCTGGCGAGGACGCCGCGGGGATGCTCGACCACGTCGAGGGCGCCGCTCATTCCGGCGGCCGCCAGCAGCGCCGCCCGCGCCCCCGCGGCGGCGGGCTCCGCCGCCGTCAGCAGCTTGCTGCTCGGACCCATGAAGCCCGGCCACATCCCGGAGGGCGGCTGGTAGAGGCCGATCGCCAGGGCGTGCGCGGTCCGCGGCGCGTCGAGGCCGAGTCCGACCGCGGCCGCCACCGCCGCCGAGGCGCAGTGGATCGAGGCCCAGAACTGGCCGTTGTGGGGGCCGAGGAAGAGCGCCGCCCCGAGCCGCCCCGCCACCTCGCTCGCCGCCACCTGCGCCAGCAGCCGCCACTCCGGGTCCTCGCAGAACGCCGCCGCCACCGGGACCGCCGAGTGGCCGGCGTGGCCCATGAACAGGTAGTCGTCCCAGTCGTGGGCGATCGAGGCGACCGCGGAGCGGTAGACCTCCCCCACCGGACCCTCTCCGGCGACGCCGGCGAAGGGCGCCGCCGCCGCCTCGCCGGCCGCCCGCCCGGCCTCGATGCTCAGCGCCTGCAGCCGCGCCCGCTCGCGCACGCCCTCAGGCAGGTCCCCGAAGCCCAGCCCCGCCACCCACTCGCCGACGTCCCCGCAGATCGTCACGGGGAAATCCTCTCAGGTCCCGGCGGTCATCCCATCCAGGTCGCGGCGCAGCTCCTTCAGCTCGTCGCGGATGCGGCCCGCCTCCTCGAAGCGGAGGTCGTCGGCGGCGGCCAGCATCTCCTCCTCCAGCGCCACGATCGTGCGCTCCAGCTCCTCCGGCGTCTCGAAGTCGTCGCCGCGGCGGCGACGCCGCTTGGCCGGCGCCCGGTCCTCCATCGCCAGGAAGTCCGACATCTCCGAGATCCCTTTACGGACGGTCTCCGGGGTGATCCCGTGCTCCTCGTTGTAGGCGAGCTGGATCGCGCGGCGGCGGTCGGTCTCGCTCATCGCCGCCCGCATCGCGTCGGTCTCCTTGTCGGCGTACATCAGCACCCGGCCGTTGACGTTGCGCGCCGCCCGCCCGATCGTCTGCACGAGGCTGGTCTCGCCGCGCAGGAAGCCCTCCTTGTCGGCGTCGAGGATCGCCACCAGGGAGACCTCGGGCAGGTCGAGCCCCTCGCGCAGGAGGTTGACGCCGACGAGCACGTCGTACTCGCCGAGCCGCAGGTCGCGGACGATCTGGATCCGTTCCAGGGTGTCGATCTCCGAGTGCAGGTAGCGGACCTTGATCCCGTACTCGAGCAGGTACGCCGTCAGGTCCTCGGCCATCTTCTTGGTCAGGGTCGTGACCAGGGTGCGGTCGCCGGCCTCGGCGACCTTCTTCACCTCGTTCATCAGGTCGTCGATCTGGTTCCTCGTCTCGCGCAGCTCGATCTCGGGGTCGACGATCCCGGTCGGCCGCACGATCTGCTCGACGATCCGGGTCGATTCGGCCCGCTCGAACGGACCGGGCGTGGCCGAGACCATCACCAGCCGCGGCACCCGCTCGAGGAACTCGTGGAACTTGAGCGGCCGGTTGTCGATCGCCGAGGGCAGGCGGAAGCCGTAGTCGATCAGCGTCGTCTTCCGCGAGCGGTCCCCCTCGTACATGCCGCCGATCTGCGGGATCGTCTGGTGGGACTCGTCGACGAAGACGACGAAGTCGTCGGGGAAGTAGTCGATCAGGGTGTGCGGCGGGCTGCCGGCCGGACGCCCGTCGAGGATCCGCGAGTAGTTCTCGATCCCCGAGGTGAAGCCGAGCTCCTTGATCATCTCGAGGTCGTAGGCGGTCCGCTGGCGCAGCCGGTGCGCCTCCAGCTGCTTGCCCTCGGCCTCCAGCTCGGCGGTGCGCGATTCCAGTTCGGCGCGGATCTCCTCGACCGCGCGCTCGACCGTCTCGTCTCTGGTCACGTAGTGGGAGGCCGGCCAGACCGAGACGTGGTCGATCGTGTCGAGCACCTCGCCGGTCAGCGGGTCGAAGTGCTGCACCCCCTCGATCTCGTCGCCGAAGAGCGAGATCCGGTAGGCCGACTCGGCGTAGGACGGCATGATCTCCAGCACCTCGCCGCGGACCCGGAAGGAGCCGCGGCCCAGCACCGCGTCGTTGCGCTGGTACTGCATCTTCACCAGCTTGCGCAGCACCTCGTCGCGGTCGATCTCCGCCCCGACCTTGAACAGCTGCATTTTTTCGTTGTAGACCTGGGGCGAGCCGATCCCGTAGATGCAGGAGACCGAGGCGACGATGATCACGTCGCGGCGGGCGAACAGCGCCGCCGTCGCCGCGTGGCGCAGGCGGTCGATCTCGTCGTTGATCGAGGAGTCCTTCTCGATGTAGAGATCCTGCGCCGGGACGTAGGCCTCGGGCTGGTAGTAGTCGTAGTAGGAGACGAAGTACTCGACGGCGTTGTCGGGGAAGAACTCGCGGAACTCGTTGCAGAGCTGCGCGGCCAGCGTCTTGTTGTGGGCGATCACCAGCGTCGGCCGCTGCACCTCGGCGATCGTCGCCGCCATCGTGAAGGTCTTGCCGGTGCCGGTGACGCCGAGCAGCGTCTGGAACCGTTCGCCGGCCCGCAGCCCCTCGGCGAGGCCGGCGATCGCCTTCGGCTGGTCGGCGGTCGGCGTGTAGGCGGGGTTGAGCTCGAACTCGGGCACGGTCCGACTCTAGCTGGCAGACTGGGCGGCCTCGATGAGCCGCTCGCGCACCGCCGTCGCCGCTTTCTTCGCCTTCACCGGGGCGATGCACTTCCTGCGGCCGCGCTTCTTCGAAGCGATCGTGCCGCCGGCGATCGAGGCGCGCAAGAAGGAGATCGTCGCGGTCAGCGGCGTCGCCGAGATCGCCGGCGCCGCGCTGGTCCTCCCCGCCTCCAGCCGGCGGCTGGGCCGCTGGTGGCTGCTGGCGCTGCTGGTCGCGGTCTTCCCGGCCAACGTCCACATGGCGGTCAGCCCGGAGCAGATCAAGGGGCTCGATCTGCGCAAGGTGCCGCGCTGGGCGCTCTGGGCGCGGCTGGGGCTGCAGCCGCTGGCGATGCTCTGGGTCTGGCGCGCGACCCGCTCCTGAGACCGGCGCCGCTCCCTCGCCCGCACTGGTGTCGAGATTCGCACCACTTTGAAACATTCTGTCTGTAGCCCTTCTGTCGTCTAAGACAGAAGATTCACAACCATGGACAAACGCGAGCGATTTGCATCGAATCTGCGCCGGGCCCGCGAGGCGAAGGGAATCTCGCAGGAAGAGCTGGCCTCCCACTGCGACCTCCACCGCACCGAGATCTCCCTGCTCGAGCGCGCCGGCCGCGAGCCGCGCCTGGGCACGATGGTGAAGCTGGCGACGGTGCTGGAGACGACGCCGGACGCCCTCTGCGCCGGCATCTCCTGGGCGCCGAAGCAGCAGCGCTTCAAGATCGAGAAACCGAGGTAGCTCTCGGCACCGGGCGCAGCGGCCCTCAGGGCAGGATCTGTTCCAGCAGGTCGCCCGCCGGCCCGAGGAAGCCTTCGACGTTGGAGAGCAGGGTGCTGGCGTCGTTGACGAGTTCGATCGCCTGGTCGAGCGGGATCTGTTCCAGCGTCGCCCGCAGCGGCGCCGCCAGCAGCGGGCTGAGGGCGCCGGCTTCTTCGGCGTCGTCGACCGCGCGCAGCAGCCCGGCCCTGATCGCCCTCGCCAGCTTGGCGTCGTCGATCCCGTAGCGGCGACCGAAGCGCTCCCGCGCCTGCGGGCTGGCCAGCGCCTGGGCCAGCGTCTCGCGGCTGACGCCGAGCTGGCAGGCGGCGCCGTCGAGGGCGGAGAGCGAGAACTGCTCGGCGATCTGCCGCAGCCCTTCCGGGTCGCGCCAGGGCCGGTGCTTGCAGGGGTCCTGCACCTTCTCCGGCGTGTAGGAGGAGCCGCCGGCGGCGAGGTAGGTGCCGACCAGGAGCAGCGACGCGACGATCGCGGCGCCGACCAGGAGCTGGGCGCGCAGGCGCCCGCCGTCCGCCGGGCTCACAGGTCCACCCTCCGCGAGAGTCCGATCGGGATCAGGGCGAGGAGGCCGAGCAGCGCGGCGAGCAGGAAGGAGGGGCTGAAGGCGTGGGTGGCGCCGCGGTCGAGCTGGTCCTGCAGTTCCTCGCGCAGCGTTTCCACCGCCGCCCGCTCCTCGGGATCCTCGGGCAGCGGCTGGAAGGCCGGCCCGATCGTCGGCACCTTGCCCTTCTCTTCGCCGAGGCGGTCGGTGATGCGCGTCGCCAGCTCGATCTTCTGCAGCGGGTCGACGCGCGCGTCGAGGATCACCGCGGTGCCGGCGTCGATCGCGTCTTCGCGCTGCTCGGCGATGTCGGCGGTGAAGATCGGCGTCAGCGCCACCAGGCCGATCACGACCCCGGCGTGGCGGGCGGAGATCGTCCAGCCGCCGTGGATCGCCTGCGGCGCCCGCCCGCCCAGCGCCGTCTCGGTCAGCGCCCCGAGCACCAGCGAGAGCCCGACGCCGACCAGCAGCTGCGGCGGCAGCGTCAGCGCAACCTCGGCGTGCGGGAGCAGGGCGAGCCCGGCGAGGCCGCCGGAGACGAGGATCGCGCCGGCGGCGGCGCGCACTTTGGCGTCGGGCACGAGCGGCCCGAGCCGGCTGCCGAGCAGCGCCGCCAGCGGCATCGCCGAGACGACGATCGCGGCGCCGATCGGGCTCAGGCGCCAGCCTTCGATCAGCAGCAGGACGAGGAGGAAGAGCGCCGCCGCGATCGCCGCCGAGACCATCGCCAGGGCGACGTTGGCCCAGAGGTGCGGCCGCCCGGTCCGGCGCAGCTCCGGTTCGATGATCCCAGTCGCCGCCTCGTGTCTGGCGACGGCGAGGATCGGCACCGCCGCCGCCAGCGCCGCCGGCACCTGGATCAGGAAGATCGACTGCCAGGAGACGAGCTCGGTGAGAATGCCGCCGACCGCCGGCCCCAGCGCGGCGCCGGTCGCCCCGGCGCTGGCCCAGACGACCGCCGCCCGGCGCTCGGAGCCGACCGTCGCCGGCAGCAGCTCGAGCGCGGCGGTGACCGCGGCGGCGCCGCCGAGCGCCTGCACGCAGCGGGCCAGGATCAGGGTCGAGAGGCCCTCGGCGACCCCGCAGGCGAGCCCGGCGCCGGCGAAGATCGCCAGCCCGACGGCGGCGGTCCGCCCCGGCCCGGCGCGCCGGGCCAGCAGCGCCGCCGGCACCGCGGCCAACGCCATCACCAGGTTGAAGGAGATGAGGACCCAGGTGACGCCGGCGACGCTGGTGTCGAGGTCGCGGTAGATCTCCGGCAGCGCCAGGACGACGATCGAGGAGTCGGCGAGGACGAGGCCGACGGCGAGCGCCAGGGCGGCGATACGGGGCCGGGGGGCGTCGGGGTTCAGTAGCCCAGCTCCTTCCCGTACTTCTCGCGGTAGGTCTCGCGCTTCTCCAGCACCTCTTCGACGTAGGCACGGGTTTCCGGGAAGGGGATCTCGCTCACCGTCAGGTCCGCCCCGCCCCACTTGTCGGCGTTGCCGGGGCCGGCGTTGTAGGCGGCGAGCGCCGCCGCCTCGTCGCCGTCGTAGCGTTCGAGCAGTTCGTGCAGGAGGAAGGTCCCGTAGCGGATGTTGATTTCGGGATCGCCGAGGTCGTCGAGTTCGAACGACGTGGCGTCGCTCTGCCTGGCGATGAATTCCGCCGCTTCCGGCGTGATCTGCATCAGTCCTCGGGCCCCCGCGCTCGACGTCTGGTCGACGAACTTCGACTCGGAGTAGACCACCGCCGCGATCAGCGATGCGTCGACGTCCTTTTCGGCCGCCTGCTGGCGGATCACGTCCTCGTGGCGTAGCGGCAGGGTCAGCTCCTTGAGGGCGTGGTCGAAGGCGCCGCTGGCGACGAGGACGCCGGCCACCAGCCCGGTCACCGCGGCGGCGGTGCCGAGAGCCAGCCAGCGCCGGCGCCGCCGGCGAGCCCTCTTCCTCATCGCCTCAGCTTCGCGAGCAGGGCGGACAGCGAGCGCTCGAGGTCCTCGATCGAGCCGTCGTTGTGGACCACGTGGGCGGCGCGCTCGGCCTTCTCGTCCTGGGTCAGTTGGCGCGCCTCGCGCTCGTCGACCAGCGCGTGGCCGCGCGCCTCGGCGCGCTGCCGCCGCACCTCGTCCGCGGTGACGACGGCGACCGTGGTGTCGAAGACCTCGTCGCGGCCGACCTCGAACAACAGCGGCACCTCAACCACGGCGACCTCGGTCTCTGCCGGCAGCGAGCCCATCCAGGCGGCCATCCGCTCCGCCACCAACGGGTGGATCTGGGACTCGAGCCAGGTCAGCTGGTCGGGGTCGGCGAAGACGATCTCGCCGATCCTGGCGCGGTCGACGCCACGGTCGGCCGACACCTCCGGGCCCCAACGCTCGACCAGACGGCCACGCAGCGGCTCGGACTCGAGCAGCTCGTGGACGACCGCGTCGCTGGAGAGAGTCGCGGCACCAAGCCTGCCGAACGCCGCGAGGGCCTCGGACTTGCCGGCCGCGATGCCGCCGGTGAGGCCGATCTTCAGCGGCGCCACGGCCGCCGCTCAGTTCTGCTCGGACTCGCTCGTCTGCGCGTCGTCGGCGGCGGCTGCGTCGGGCTCCTCGGCCGCCGGGGCCTCTTCGGCGACGGGCTCCTCGGCCTCGGTCGCGGCGTCCTCGGCAAGTTCGACCTCGGGGTTGGGCTCCTCGGCAACCTCGGCCGCGGGGGCCTCCGCCTCGGGCACTGCCTCGGTCTCAGCCGCAGGCGGGGCCGCCTCGGCCTCCGGCGCCGCTGCCGCCTCCGCGGCGCCCGCCTCTGCCGCCTGGATCTGCTCGCCCAGGCCCTGCATCGGCATGTTCTGCCCCTCGACCCGCTTGATGCTGAGCGAGAGGCGGCGGCGCTCTTCGTCGATCTCGAGGATCTTCACGTTCAGCTTGGCGCCCGGCTCGACCACTTCGCTCGGGTTCTCGACGTGGTGGTCGGCGAGCTCGGAGATGTGGACGAGGCCCTCGACGCCCGGGTAGGATCTCGACGAAGGCGCCGAAGGCGACGACCTTGGTGACCGTGCCCTCGACGCACGTCGCCCGGGCTGTGGTGGGTGCCGATCACGCGCTGCCACGGGTCCTCCTGGGTCTGCTTGAGGCCGAGGGAGATGCGCTGGCGGTCGCGGTCGATGTCGAGCACCTTGACCTGGACCGTGTGGCCGATCGCGAGCACCTCGGACGGGTGGTTGACGTGGCTCCAGGAGAGCTCGGAGATGTGGATCAGGCCGTCGATGCCGTCGAGGTCGACGAAGGCGCCGAAGTCGACGATGTTGGAGATCGTGCCCTCGACGATCTCGCCCGGCTCGAGCCGGTCGAGGATCTGCTGGCGCACCTCCTTGCGCTCCTCCTCGAGCACGGCGCGGCGCGAGAGGACGACGTTGTTGCGGTTGCGGTTCAGCTCGATGACTTTGCAGTCGAGCGTCTGGCCCACGAACTCGTCGAGGTCCTGGACGCGGCGGATGTCGACCAGCGAGGCGGGCAGGAAGCCGCGCACCCCGAGGTCGAGGATGAGGCCGCCCTTGACGACCTCGATGACGCTGCCTTCGACCGGTTCGCCGGAGTCGGCGGCGACCTCGATGCGGCGCCAGGCCTTCTCGAAGCGGGCGCGCTTCTTGGAGAGGATCAGGCGGCCCTCGGCGTCCTCCTTGGTGCAGGACCAGGGCGTCGATCTCCTCGCCCAGCTCGACCTCTTCGGCCGGGTCGACCGACTTGCGGATCGAGAGCTCGTTGGAGGGGATGACGCCCTCGGCCTTGTAGCCGATGTCGACGAGGACCTCGTCTTTGTCGATCCGGACGACCTTGCCGTTGACGACGTCGCCCTCGTCGAAGGACACCATCGTCACCGCGTAGTTGGGGACGATCTTGCCGTCGATCTGCAGCAGCAGGCCGTTGGAGCCGTCTACGGGCATGGCGCTGGGCGCAGGCGTCAGGGTCTCGGTCGCGGACACGGCGGCGAATGATGGCAGAATCGGGCGCGATGCCGGTCCGAGCCACCAAACGCGGCGACGAGCGCACGCCCCTGAGCGGAAGCCACGACGTCCTGATCTGCGGAGCGAGCTTCGCCGGGCTGGCGATCGCCCGCGAGCTGGCGGGCTCTGGAGCCGACGTGATGATCGTCGATCGCTACGCGATCGGCGAGCGCCAGACCTCCGCCTGCGGCATCCCGACCGAGTGGCTGCGACGGCTGGGATTGATGGACAGCGAGCGCCAGCGCTTCGACACGCTGGTCATCAACACCCCGCACGGGGCCGCCCGCTACCGGCTCCCCTGGACCTTCTCCACCTTCGACTACCGCGAGCTCTGCCAGATCCTCTGGGACGACTGCGACGCGACCTTCGAGACCGCCAAGGTCAACGGCCGCGCGGGTGTCGAGTTTCTTTCGCATAGCGATAGAAACTCGACACCCGGCGGTGAGATCGCGGTCGACACCGACCGCGGCACGATCAGCGCCCCGCTCGTCGTCGACGCGCTCGGCTGGCGACGGGTGCTGGCCTCGGGCGACGGCTACCAGCCGCCGGACGCGCCGCTCTCGCGCGGGCTCGAGGTGCACCCGGCCGGCAGCAACGAGGACCTGGAGATCTGGATCGACCGCCGCTACGTGCCGGCCGGCTACGGCTGGTCGTTCCCGGCGCGCGACGAGCTGCGGATCGGCGTCGGCTCCTTCGACCCCCGCTTCCACGTCAAGGACACCACCGTGCTGCTGACCGAGGACCTCGGCAAGGAGCCGAACGAGTACCAGGGCAACTGGATCCCCCACAAGCTGCGGCGGGCGACCGAGGGCGGCGTCTTCTTCGCCGGCGACTCGGCCGGCCACTGCCTGCCGCTCAGCGCCGAGGGAATCCGCACCGCGCTCTACTTCGGGATCGCCCTGGGCCGCGAGCTGCGCGCCGTCGTCGAGGGGCGCCAGAGCCGCGAGCAGGCGGCCGCGACCTACGCCGGGTTCAACGACTCGCACGAGTGGAAGTTCCGCTGGATGCTGCGCGTGCAGAAGCTGGTGCCGCGCGTGCCGCCGCCGATCCTCGGGCCGCTGATCCGGCTGATGGGCTCGAGGCGCTTCGTCGATTGGTCCTTTTCCCACTACTTGAAGATCGCCCCACCGGACTTCGTGCAAGAGGAGGTGCGCAGGCCCGAGCCGATTCCCTCATAATGTTCGTTGTGGCTGGACAGGCGGCGAACAGCAGGGGGATCGACGACTCGGCCCAGGTGGGGCAGCGGCTCCGCGCCGCGCGGGAGAAATCGGGCCTGAGCCTGCGCGAGGTGGCGCGCCGACTCGACATCTCCGCCAGCGCCCTCTCCCAGATCGAGACGGGCAAGTCCCGCCCCTCGGTGAAGACCCTCTACGCGATCGTCTCCGAACTCGGCCTCTCGATGGACGAGCTGTTCGCCGAGCCGGGAGCCGAGCAGGCACCGGCCCCCTCCACCCCGGCCGCGGCGCCGAACGGCGGCTCGGGCGCGCCGGCCCAGGGGCCGGTGGTGCAGCGCGCCGACTCGCGCTCCTCGCTCGTGCTCGACTCCGGCGTCACCTGGGACCGGCTGACCGCCGCCCACGATCCCAACGTCGACTTCCTCCTCACCACCTACGACCCCGGCAGCTCCTCGAGCGGCAGCGACAAACTGGTCCGCCACAACGGCCGCGAGTACGGGCTCATCCTCAGCGGCGAACTGGAGCTCTCCGTCGGCTTTGAGAAATACCTGCTCGGCCCCGGCGACTCCTGCTCCTTCGACTCCAACGAACCGCACCGTCTCGCCAACCCCGGCGAGGAGCCGACCAGGGCGATCTGGTTCGTGATCGGCCGCCGCGGCAGCGACCCCCGCTCGCCGAACTTCGACGGCGAGTAACCGGTCAGGGCCGGCTGGCCAGCTCGGCGAGTAGGTCGTAGTTCTGCGGGCGCGGCTGCAGCTCGCCGCGTTCTACCCGGTGAGCCAGCTCGACCACGGCGGCGTTGACCGGGGCGTTGGCCACGGCGCTCCATCTCGGCGACGACGACGCCGTTGATCTCGTCGACCTCGCTGCGGCGGCCCTTCTCCCAGTCCTGCAGGATCGTCGTCGTCGTGTGGGGCAGGACGAAGCCGGCGTAGAGGGCGTCGAGCATCGTCTCCACGACCTGGTCGGGCTCCTCGACGTCCGCCGCCCAGCATCGGCAGCCCCAGCAGCGCCGTCGTCACCAGGGTCGTGCAGTTGCTGACCAGCTTCATCCACTTCGCCGAGCGGATGTCGTCGACGGCGGCGACGGTGCCCAGGAGACCTCGATCACGCAGCCGAGCCCCCGCTCCGGGCCGACGACCTCGGCGACGGAGCCGAGCCAGGAGACGGTGCCGGCGAGGTCCTCGGGCTCCTCGGTCCGCTTGATGCACTGCTCCTCGAGGAAGCCGGCGAACATCCCGTCTGCCTGGGGGCCGGAATCGGTCGTCGGGGTGCGGACCAGGCCCGGCGCGAGGGCGTTGACGGTGACGTTGTGCGGCCCGACCTCCCTCGCCAGCGAGCGGGTGAAGCCGATGATCGCCGCCTTGCTGGCGTTGTGGTGGGAGTAGTTGGCCATCCCCGCCGCGACCGAGGTCGAGGTGACGTTGATGACGCGGCCGTGCTCGCGCTCGACCATGCCGGGGACGAGGGCGCGGCAGAGATGGAAGATCGAGTCGGTGTTGACCGCGAACATCTGCCGCCACTGCGAGTACTCCATCTCGAGGAAGGGCCGCATCGGGTAGATGCCGGCGTTGCTGACGAGCACGTCGACGCGATCGAAGGTGTCCTCGACGGCGGCGGCGAGCGACGCGACCTCCTCCGCCGAGGAGACGTCGGCGTGGTGGACGACGCGCTCGGAGCCCGTCGCCTCGACCAGCCGCACCGTCGCGGGCGGCGCGTTGCGGTGGGCGACGACGACGGAGGCGCCGTCGCGGGGAGCCGCTGGGCGAAAGCCTGTCCCAGACCCTGCCCGGCGCCGGTCACCAGCGCGACCTTCCCGCTCAACCTGCCCTCTGCAGAACGCGCTGCGGCTGCCTCGTCGACAGTGGCCACCTGGGCTCCTCTCCTGTAAGTGCTGCTTACCCCTTGGCGGGATCATAGAGCAGAAACGTCTGCTTTAGCTGAACATTCCCAGGCCAAATCCGCACGCTAGAGCCCCCCGCGCCTGTTAATCAACACCAAACCAAGTACCCCCTCCTCCCGAACTGCATCAAATTCTGGCCCCAGAGCGGCCAGAATTTGATGCAGTTCGGTCGGGTGTCCAGATATCCGCGTGATCTTCGCGTCCGCCCTGTGTTGCACCGATACCGGAAGCAGGTCGAGCCGACCTGCTGTCATTGACGTAGCGCGGTACGGACACCAGACCGGTACGAACCCCAGACGATGCCTCCCCCTCCCGCAGAGCAGCTCGCCTCCCGGATCTTCCTCGGCCCGGCGCTGCGCGCCCAGCCCGACCGCCGCCTGGTGAAGCTGGTCCGCGAGGGTTACGAGGCCGCCTTCGAGGAGATCGTCCGCCGCTACCGCCGCCCGCTCGACCGCTTCGCGGCGGCGATCGTCGGCAGCCGCTCCGAGGACGTCACCCAGGACGCCTTCTCGAAGGCGCTGCTGGCGCTGCGCGGCTCCGAGACCGACATCGAGCTGCGGCCTTGGCTCTACCGGATCGTCCGCAACACGGCGCTCAACGACCTCCGCGACCGCGGCCCGGCGACCGAGGAGCTGGCCGAGGCGATCCCGGGCGCCCGCAGCGCCGCCGAGGACGCCGAGCGACGCGAGGAGATCGCCGAGCTGATGGGACGGCTGCGGGCGCTGCCGGAGCCGCAGCGGGCGGCGATCGTGATGCGCGAGCTGGAAGGGCTGAGCCATGAGGAGATCGCCACCGCGCTCGGCGTCAGCGGCGGCGCCGCCCGCCAGGCGATCTACCGGGCGCGGGCGGCGCTGCGCGAGGGCCTGGGGGCGCTGGTGCCGCTGCCGCTGCTGAGGACTCTCGTCGACCACGGCGCCGATGCCGCCGCGGGGGCCGGCGGCCTGGCGGCGGGCGCGGCCGGGGCGGCCTCGGCCGGCGGCGCCGGCGCGGCCCTGGGTGGCCTCGGCGCCGGCGGCGCGCTCAAGGTCGGCGCGGCCACGGTGCTGATCGCCGGCACCCTCGGCGCCGGCGTCGCCATCCACGACGGGCGCGGCGGCCGGACGGCGCCGGAGGCGGCCGCGGCCGCCCAGGTCGCCGGCGGCGATGCCGGCGGCTCCGGATCCTCGCGGTCGAGCTCGGGCGAGTCGCCGGCGGAGGACGACGGCGGCCGAGGCACCGGAGCGGGCGCGAGCGGGCACGGGGGCAGAGGCCCCGGGGACGACGCGCGGGGCGACGGTGGCGGCTCCTCGGGCCACGGTGGCGGCTCCGGCGAGGGCGGCTCGGGCGGCCACGGGCCCTCCGGCCAGAACGGGCCGGGCCCGGGCCACGGCGGCTCTTCGGGGCACGGCTCCGGGTCCAGCCACGGAGACGACGACTCGGGGCACGACGGCGGTGACCTCGACCACCACTCCGGCGGCGATGGCGGCGGCGAGCACTCCGGCAGCCACGATTCCGGCGACGACGACGGCTCGGGCTCGGGCGGCGGCGAGGACTTCCGCAGCGGCTCCGGCAGCTCGGGGGGCAGCAGCGACGACGAGCTCGAGTCCAGCGAGCCCGCCCCCACCCCGCCACCGGTCGAGACCACGGAAGAGGATCACAGCGGCGAGGACCTCTCCGGCGGCGACTCCGGCGAGAGCTCCTCGCTGGACGGATGATCGGTCTCTGGCCGGCCCGCCGAACCTCCCGTGATCTTGGCGCCGACCCCGGGTTGTAGCGCCGTGAACCTATCCGCTCAGATCAAGGAGGACCACCAGATGACCCGCTCGAAAGGAAGCCGCATGCGGTTTGGCGGCCTGCTGGCGTTGGCGCTGGGCGCGATCGCCCTGCTGGCGCTGCCCGGCCTCGCCGCGGCAAAGGACCGCAACCACGACCGCATCCCCGACCGCTGGGAGAAGCGCCACAAGCTGAGCCTGAAGATCAACCAGGCCCGCAAGGACCAGGACCGCGACCACCTGCGCAACCTGGCCGAGTTCAAGGCCGGCCACGACCCCCGCGACAGCGACTCCGACGACGACGGGATCGACGACGGCGACGAGAACGCCGGCACCGTTGCCTCCTTCGACGCCGAGACCGGCAAATTGACGATCAACCTCTTCGGGGGCGACACCGTCACCGGCTTCGTCACCGCCGAGACGGAGATCGAGTGCGGCGGCGGCTGCGACGACAACAGCGAGCACGGCGACGACTCGGGCGCCACCGTCAGCCGCCACGACGGCGAGGACAGCAGCGGACCCTCCGAGAGCAGTGGCTCGTCCGACGACGTCGGCGAGGAGGAGCACAGCGACGACGTCGGCGAGGACGACTCCAGCGACGACCATGGCACGCACTCCGGCAGCGACGACCACGCCAGCAGCTGCACGGTGGCCGATCTGGTCCCCGGCGCGGTGGTCGAGGAGGCCGAGTTGAAGCTCCAGGACGGTGTCGCCACGTTCGAGGAGCTCGAGCTGGACGAGGACGAAGGCGGCGCCACGACCACCTGAGGCCGGCGGCTACTTGGCGTCGAGCCAGTCGGTGCCGACGCCGACGTCGACCTCGAGCGGCGGATCGAGCTGGTAGGCGGCGCACATCTCGCGCCGCACCAGCTCGGTCGCGTCGTCCATCTCGCCCGGCGGGCCCTCGAAGAGCAGCTCGTCGTGGATCTGCAGGACCAGGCGGGTCTCCCCCCCGGTCTCGCGCAGGGCGCGCTGGCAGCGCACCATGGCCACCTTGATGATGTCCGCCGCCGTCCCCTGGATCACCGTGTTGACCGCCAGCCGCTCGCCGAGGCGACGCGTGTTCGGGTTGCCCGAGCGCAGCTCCGGGATCGCCCGCCGCCGCCCCATCAGCGTCGTCACGAACCCCTGCTCCTGCGCCTTCTCGACGATCTGCTCGCGGAAGGCGCGCACCGCCGGGAAGCGCTCCAGGTAGCGGGCGACGAATTCCTCGCCCTCTTTGCGGGGGATGTTGAGGCGGTCGGCGAGACCGAACCCGGTCAGCCCGTAGACGATGCCGAAGTTGACCATCTTCGCCTTCGAGCGCTGGCCGACGTCGACCTCGTCGCGGGAGATCTCGAAGACCTCGGCGGCGGTCGCCGCGTGGACGTCTTCGCCGGCGCGGAAGACGTCTTTCAGGACTTTCTCGTCGGCGACGTGGGCGAGCACCCGCAGCTCGACCTGGCTGTAGTCGGCGGAGAGCAGGCGGGCCCCCTGCTCGGCGACGAAGCAGGCGCGGACGGGGCGGCCGATCTCGGTGCGGATCGGGATGTTCTGCAGGTTGGGGTTGGTGCTGGAGAGGCGGCCGGTGGCCGTCGCCGCCTGGTTGAAGGTGGTGTGGACGCGGCCGGTCTCGGGGTCGATCAGGTCGGGCAGCGAGTCGAGGTAGGTGTTCTTGAGCTTGGTCAGCTCGCGCCAGGACTCGATCTTCTCGACGATCGGGTGCTCGTCGCGGATCTGGGCGAGGACGCGGGCGTCGGTCGAGAAGCCGGTCTTGCCGCGGCGCTTGCGGGTCAGCTGCAGCTTCTCGAAGAGGATGCGGCCGACCTGCTGCGGCGAGCCGATCGTGAACTCCTCGTCGGCCAGCTCGAAGATCTCCCTCTCCAGCGTGGCGATGCGCTCGCCGAAGCCGGCGCCGACCTCGGCCAGGCGCTCGGCGTCGAGCTTGAGTCCCTCACGTTCCATCGCCGCCAGCACGTCGATCAGCGGCAGCTCGACCTCGTGCAGCAGGCTCTCCAGGCCCAGCTCCTCGATCCGCGGCCGCTGCACCTCGGCCAGCGCCGCCACCAGGCGCGCCTCCTCGGCCGGGTCGAGCCCCTCCTCGAGCTCCTCGCCGAGCGAGAGCTGCGCCTCGTCGCCGGGCTCGGCGGCGGCGCCCTCGGCGAGGCCGATCCCGGCGTCGGCGGCCAGCTCGGTCAGCTCGTAGGTGCGCCGCTGCGGCTCCAGCAGATAGGCGGCGATCATCGTGTCGTGGCCGAGCGTCAGCTCGAGCCCCTCGCGGGCGGCGGCGGCGAGCAGGCCGTGGCGGCCGCCGCCGAGGGACTTGAGGTCGTGGCCGGCGAGCGGCCGCGCGCCGATGCCGACCGCCAGCTCGTCGAGGCTGGCGCTGCCGATGAGGATGCGCTCTCCCTCGGCTGCGGCCCAGCGGTCGTCGGCGATGGCCAGCGCCAGGGCCCCCTCCCCCTTGCCGAGATCGGCCGCCGAGCCCTCCTCGGTCTCCACCTCGAGCTCGGTCTCGACCTTCCGTCCCGGCACCGCGTCGCCCTCCGGAAGCGCTTCTTCCAGCCGCTCCATCACCGCCCGCAGCTCGAACTCGCGCATGAAGTCGCGCAGGGCGCCGCGGTCGGGTTCGCTGCTCATCGCCTGCGCCAGGTCGACCCCGGTCTCGATGTCGTAGTGCAGCGTCGCCAGCTGCTTCGACATCCGCGCGTCCCCGGCGTGCTCGACCAGGTTCTGCTTGCGTTTGGCGCCGGAGATCTCCTCGACGCTTTCCAGCACCTTCTCCAGCGAGCCGAATTTCTGCAGCAGCTGCGAGGCGGTTTTCTCGCCGATCCCGGGGACGCCGGGGATGTTGTCGGAGGTGTCGCCGCGCAGCCCCATCAGGTCGGTGATCAGCTCCGGCGGCACCCCGTAGCGCTCCTCGACGGCGGCGGAGTCGTAGATCTTCGTCTCGGTGATCCCGCGCGAGGTGCTCATCACCCGCACCCCCTCGCCGACCAGCTGGTAGGCGTCGCGGTCGCCGGTGACGACGACCACCTCAATCCCCTGCTCGCGCGCCTGGCGGACCAAAGAGGCGATCACGTCGTCGGCCTCGTAGCCCTCGACCCTGACGTTGGTGTAGCCGAAGGCCTCGACCAGCGGCATCAGGTGCGGCCACTGCTCGCGCAGCAGGTCGGGGCGCGGTTTGCGCTGGGCCTTGTAGAGGTCGTAGGTGACCTCGCGCCCGGACATGCCGGCGTCCCAGGCGACGACGACGCCCTGCGGGTGGTGCTCGTCGATGATTTTCACCAGCATCGAGGCGAGCCCGTAGATCGCGTTGGTCGGCCGCCCGTCGCTGGTCCCGATCGACTCCGGCAGCGCGAAGAAGGCCCGGTAGGCGAGCGAGTTGCCGTCGACCAGGAAGAGCTGGGGCGCGTCCGCGGTCATCGGCGCAACTCTACGAGGCGCGGGCGCGGGACCGCCCCGTCTCGCTGCCGCGCGCCAGGACTTCGCGCAGCTCCGCGGCGATTTCAGCTGGGCAGTCACGGAGTTGGGCGCCGGTGTAGCGACGGACGGCGTAGCCCATTCGGCGCAGGCCCATGTCACGTCGGTGGTCGTCCTCGAAGGCGACCGAGCCGCGGTGGTAGTCGTGGAAGTCGGTCTCGACCGCAAGGCGCTCGGCACGCCAGAGGAAGTCGACCTCCCAGCGGCCGAGCTGGACGTTGACCTCAGGAGGCGGCAGGCGATGACGCCGGACGAAGGCGAGGAAGTCGTCCTCGAGGTCGCTGCGGGTCCCGGCGCCGCAGTCGCGCGGCGCGAGCGCGTAGCCGTGCAGCTCCGCCTGCCGCGCCGCGCGCCGGTAAAGGCGCCATGAGACCGCCCCGCGCAGATCCCACACCGTGCGCCACGGGGAGGTCACGGGGATCCCGCGGCGCACCGTAACCGCCGAATGGCGCATTTGTTCCCCAGGGGAGGACAAATGCGCCACGCGATCAGAGGCGAGGGACGGGCACCGATGGATGTGGATGCCCGCGCGCTGCCGTCGCCCGCCCGCGGTCGGCACCGCTACATCCACCGGGCCTTGGAACGGTCGCAGCAGTCCCCACAGCGCCGCCGCGGAGCCGTGACTCAATACCGCGCCGTCGCCGCAGGCGAGCACTGCTGCAATCCAGCGCCTCTCGTTGCTCGGTGCCCGGTGCCCCACGGCGTACACACCTCGGTGCAGCCGATGCAGGCGCCCTCTCTGAACCCGCTTCGAGATCGCCGTCCGGCCGAGCCCCGCAGCAGCGAGCTGCCGCGCGGTCACGACGCCATGCTGCTGCGCCGCCCAACGAGCGATCTCCGCGTCGGCGGTGGCGCATTTGTTCCCCATGGGAGGACAAATGCGCCGATCACGCCGCGTTCGCCCCCTTACCCCTCCGGGGTGGGGGCCTGGCCGACGGGCCGAATCTGATTCGATAGCCGCCATGGCTGTCAGCGCCCAGTACAGCGTCACGATCCGCGTCGAGCTCGATGCGCGGCAGGAGCCCCTGGGCAAGCTGACGGCGGCGATCGCCGAGGCGGGCGGGCAGCTGCAGGGCGTCGACCTGGTCCCGGGCGCCGGCCCCGAGGGCAAGCGCGTGCGCGAGTTCACGATCGACGCCGCCGACCGCGAGCACTGGGAGCGGATCCTGCGGGCGATCGGCTCGACCCGCGGCGCCCGCGTCCTCGACTACGTCGACCGCACGATGCAGATGCACCGCGGCGGCAAGATCGAGATCCACAACAAGTACCCGCTGAAGACGCGCGACGACCTCTCGATGGCCTACACGCCCGGAGTCGCCCGCGTCTGCATGGACATCCACGCCGACCGCGCCAAGGCCTTCGAGTACACGATCAAGAAGAACATGGTCGCGGTGGTCTCCGACGGCAGCGCCGTGCTCGGCCTCGGCAACATCGGCCCCGAGGCGGCGATGCCGGTGATGGAGGGCAAGGCGATGCTGTTCAAGGAGTTCGCCGACGTCGACGCCTTCCCGATCTGCCTCGACACCCAGGACGCCGACGAGATCGTCAAGGCGGTCGAACTGATGGCGCCGACCTTCGGCGGCATCAACCTCGAGGACATCTCCGCCCCGCGCTGCTTCGAGATCGAGGAGCGGCTGACCGAGGCCCTCGACATCCCGGTCTTCCACGACGACCAGCACGGCACCGCGGTGGTGACGATGGCCGCCCTCTTCAACGCGCTGAAGATCGTCGGCAAGCCGATCGAGGAGCTGCGGGTGATGGTGGTCGGCCTCGGCGCCGCCGGCGTCGCGGTGACGAAGATGATGCTCGCCTCCGGCGTCACGCAGGTGGTCGGCTGCGACCGCAAGGGCGCCGTCTCGACCGAGCGCGAGGACTACAAGTCCGGCGAGATGAACGCGGCCAAGCGCTGGTACGCGGAGAACACGAACCCGGAGCATGTCAGCGGCGGGCCGGACGAGGCGATCGCGGGGATGGACCTCTTCGTCGGCCTCTCCGGCCCGGGGATCATCGAGCCCGCGTCGCTGGGCAAGATGAACGACGACGCGATCGTCTTCGCGATGGCCAACCCGACGCCCGAGGTGATGCCCGAGGAGGCCGCGCCCTACGTGCGGATCATGGCCACCGGCCGCTCCGACTACCCGAACCAGATCAACAACGTGCTCTGCTTCCCGGGGATCTTCCGCGGCGCCCTCGACGCCGGCGCCCCCACGATCACCGAGGAGATGAAGCTGGCCGCGGCCAAGGGGATCGCCGAAGTCGTCACCGACGACGACCTCGCCGAGGACTACATCATCCCCAGCGTCTTCAACCGCGAGGTGGCGCCGAAGGTGGCCGCCGCGGTGGTCGAGGAGGCCAGGCGCGACGGCATCGCGCGGCGGGGCGACGACACCGGGACCTTCGCCACCGTCGAGGCGGGTTAGGAGCGGCGCCGGTGAGGGTCCTCGTCACCGGAGCCAGCGGCCTGATCGGCTCGGCGCTCTGCGACACCCTGCTGGCCAGAGGTGACGAGGTGGTGGGACTCAGCCGCAACCCCGAGCGCGCGCGCGGCACCAACCCCAAGGTCGCCTGGCACCTCTGGGAGCCGACCCTGGAACGGCCGCCCGCGGACGCCTTCGCCGACATCGACGGCGTCGTCAACCTCGTCGGCGAGCGGATCGACCAGCGCTGGACCGACGAGGCGAAGAAGCGGATCCTGGAGACCCGGCGCACCGCCACCCACAACCTCGTGCAGGCGATCGTCGGGCTCGAGCGGCGCCCGAAGGCGCTGGTGAGCCAGTCGGCGGTCGGCTACTACGGCGACCGCGGCGACGCGATCGTCGACGAGTCGAGCGGGCCCGGGGAGAGCTTCGACTCGAAGGTCGTGCAGGAGTGGGAGAAGGCGGCGCGCGAGATCGAGCCGAGCGGGGTGCGACTGGCGATCCTCCGCAGCGGCCAGGTCCTCGACGCCGGCGGCGGCATGCTGGCCGAGCTGCTGACGCCCTTCAAGCTCGGCGTCGGCGGCCCGCTGGCCGGCGGCGGCCAGTACCTCTCCTGGATCCACCTCGACGACGAGGTGGGGATCCTGCTCTGGGCGCTGGAGAACGAGAAGGTGAGCGGAGTCGTCAACGCCACCTCGGCCAACCCCGCCACCAACCGCGCCTTCTCGAAGGCGCTCGGGCGGGCGCTGGGGCGGCCGGCGGTGATGCCGGTGCCGGGCCTCGTCCTCGACCTCAAATTCGGCAGCGAGCTCGGCAGGGTCCTGCGCGGTGGCCAGCGGGTGGTGCCGCGGCGGGCGCTGGACCTCGGGTACGAGTTCAAGCACCCTGACTTGGACGAGGCGCTCGAAGATCTCCTTTAGCGGGGGAGAGGTCCGGGTGCCCTCCCCCGGAGACCGTTGCGCAGCTGAGCGCGGTCTTGGGCGCGGGGCGTGGTCTCTGGAGCCTCCGGGGGAGGGCACCCGGACCTCTCTATCCGGCTTCGAGGGCTTCGCGCACCTCGTCTCGCAGGGAGGAGGGGTTGGCGGCTTCGATGGCGGTGAGGACGCGCTTCATCGCCGCCGCCCCCGAATCTGAGGCGGTCCAGCCGATGCCGGCGGATTCGATGATCGGGTGGGTGAACCTGGCGATGGCGGGGTCCGGGTCCCCTAGATAGGCGACCGCGGCGGCGTCCTCGCTGGCACGGCGGGCGTTGGCGCCGATCGTGGCGAGGTCGACCCGCCCGCCCTCGCGGGCCGGCACCAGGCAGGTGGCGTGAACGCGCACCGAGCCCGCCCGGGCGCCCGCGTCCGCCAGCGCCCGCTGGGCGCCGGCACAGAGCCCGGCGTCGACGTACACGGCGACCGTCGCGCCCTCTTCCACCCCCCCGTCGCCGCCGCAACCGCTGCCCGCCGCGGCGAGCGCGCAGGCAACGAGGATTGCTGCGAAGCAACGCACGGCTCGCGACCCTACACTCGCTCGCTATGCGAATCGGAGTCCTCACCGCCGGCGGCGACTGTCCGGGCCTCAACGCGGCGATCCGCGCCGTCGCCCGCTCGGCGATGTACGAGGGGCACGAGGCGGTCGGGATCCGGCGCGGCTACCGCGGCCTCGCCCACAGCGAATACATGCCGCTGGACATGCAGACGGTCGCCGGCATCCTCCACCTCGGCGGCACGATCCTCAGCACCTCCAGCTTCGAGCCGCTGCGCGAGGGCGCCGTCCACGAGGTCGAGCAGGCCTTCGTCGACCAGGAGCTCGACGCCGTCGTCGCGATCGGCGGCGAGCACACGATGGAGATCACCCGCCAGCTCCACGAGGACCACGGCCTGCCGCTGGTCGGCGTGCCGAAGACGATCGACAACGACGTCGGCGGCACCGACTTCACCTTCGGCTTCGACACCGCGGTGCAGATCGTCACCGACGCGATCGACCGCCTCCACACCACCGCCCAGTCCCACGACCGGGTGATGGTGGTCGAGGTGATGGGCCGCAGCACCGGCTGGATCGCCGCCTACGCCGGCCTCGCCGGCGGCGCCGACGGGATCGTCATCCCCGAGACCGTGACCACGGTCGAGGAAGTCGCGCAGGGGATCCAGCGTCGCCACGACCGCCACAAGGACTTCTCGATCATCGTCGTCGCCGAGGGCGCCAAGCTCGCCTTCGCCAGCGGCGAGGAGCGCCTGATCCAGCCGGTCAAAGAGACCGACGAGTACGGCTACCCCCGCCTCGGCGGGATCGGCGTCGCCCTCGGCGCCGAGCTGGAGTCCCTGACCGGCTACGAGACGCGGGTGACGGTGCTCGGGCACGTCCAGCGCGGCGGCACCCCGACCTCGACCGACCGCATCCTCGCCACCCGCTTCGGCGCCTTCGCCTACGAGCTGGTGAAAAACCGCGAGTTCGGCAAGATGGCGGCGATCCACGGGACCGAGATGGTCGGCATCCCGCTCGACGAGGCGATCAAGGTCAAGGAGGTCGACCTCAAGATCCTCGACATTGCCAAGCGCTTCTACAGCTGAGAGGGTAATGGGGATGAACGACGCACCCGATCTCGGCGCCGTCACCCAGGTCCAGCAGCAGATCTGGTCGAAGGGCGACTTCGCGATGGTCGCCAGCCTCGTCTTCAACGCCAGCGAGACCCTCGCCGAGGCGCTCGAGATCGTCCCCGACGAGCGCGTGCTCGACGTCGCCTGCGGCAGCGGCAACGGCGCGATCTCGGCCGCGCGGCGGGCCTGGGGCAACACCGTCGGGGCCGACTACGTCCCCGCCCTGCTCGAGCGCGGCCGCGAACGCGCCGCCGCCGAGCGCCTCGACGTCGAGTTCGTCGAGGCCGATGCCCAGGACCTCCCCTTCGAGGACGCCGGCTTCGACGTCACGATGTCGATCTACGGGGCGATGTTCGCGCCCGACCAGCCGAAGACGGCGGCCGAGCTGCTGCGGGTGACGAAGCCGGGCGGGCGCATCGGGATGGCCAACTGGACCCCCGCGGGGGCCGTCGGCACGATGTTCCAGACGCTCACCAGGCACGCGCCGCCCCCGCCCGGGGTCGAGTCGCCGCTGCTGTGGGGGACCGAGGACCGCCTGCGCGACCTGTTCGGCGACGGCATCTCCGACCTGCGGGTCGAGCGCCGCCTCTCGCGCCAGCCGTTCCGCTCGGCCGACCACTACATCGAGTTCTTCCGCACCTACTTCGGCCCGACCCAGATGGCCTACGAACGCGTCGGCCCCGAGGGCGAAGACGCGCTGACGAACGACCTGCGCGACTTCCTCGAAGCGGCGAACACCGCCGGCGACCGCGCGCTGGTGCTGGAGGCGGAGTACCTCCAGGTAATCGCCACCCGCGCCGGTTAGCGGGGCTGCAGGACGCGGGCCGCTCCGCCGATCAGCAACACCGCGAAGAAGACCATGCCGGCGACGGGGCCGCCCTGCCCGAGGGCGTAGGAGAGGACCATCGCGGCGAGAGCGAGAAAGAGGGTGACGACCATTCCCATTGCGGCCGGAACCCTATCGGGCGGAGGCGACGGGCGCCTGCTTACCCGGCGGCGAGGGCGAGGCGCGCCTCGCCGAGGAAGGCGGCGACGGCGTCGGCGGCCGCGTCGGGCGAGGCGGCCTCGGCGACGGCGCGGACCAGGCGGCTGCCGACGATGACGCCGTCGGCGATCCGTCCCACCTCGGCGGCCTGCTCGGCGGTGCCGATGCCGAAGCCGACGGCGACCGGGGTCGAGGCGTCCTCCTTGGTCGCCGCCACCAGCTCGGCCAGCGATGCCGGGACCTCGGCTCGCTCGCCGGTGGTGCCGACAGTGGAGACGACATAGATGAAGCCGCGGGCGACCTCGCAGATCCGCGCCCGTCGCTCGGGCGGCGTCGTCGGCGCCACCAGCGGCACCAGCGCCAGCCCGGCGGCGGCGAAGGCCTCGCGCACGTCCTCCGCCTCGCCCAACGGCAGGTCGGGGACGATCGCGCCGGCGGCGCCCGCCGCCCGCGCCAGGCCGGCGAACCCGGCGGCGCCGCCGTGGGCGAGGACCATGTTGGCGTAGACCATCAGCACCACCGGGACCCGGTCGGCGACCGAGCGACAGACCTCGAGCGCGGTCGCCAGCGTGGCGCCGCCCTCGAGCGCGGTGGTGGCAGCGGCATGGATCGTCGGCCCGTCGGCAAGCGGGTCGGAGAACGGCACCCCGAGCTCAACCAAATCGGCGCCCGAGTCGGCGTAAGCGGCAGCAACCGCCAAAGACGTCTCCCGATCCGGAAACCCGGCCATCATGTAGGGCATCAACGCCGCCCGCCCGTCGTCCCTCGCAGCTACAAAGGCGGCTTCGATCTGCCCCTCCCCCGCTACGCCCGCGATGGGGGCCTGGGCATGGCTCGGCAGAGCCTCCCCGCTGTTGCTCTGACGAGTCATGCCCAGGCCCCCTTTGCGGCCACCTCGGCCAGATCCTTGTCGCCCCGACCCGAGAGGCAGATCACGTCGAAGCCGTCTTCCCCGCCGTTCTCCAGCAGCCAGGCGATCGCGTGGGAGGACTCGAGCGCCGGGATGATCCCCTCCAGCCGCGAGAGCTCGCCGAAGGCGGCCAGCGCCTGGGCGTCGGTGACGGCGACGTAGCCGGCGCGGCCGGTGTCGCGCAGGTAGGCGTGCTCGGGGCCGACGCCGGGGTAGTCGAGGCCGGCGGAGACCGAGTGGGCCTCGAGGATCTGGCCCTCCTCGTCGGCGATCACCGCCGAGAGCGAGCCGTGCAGGACGCCGGTGGCGCCGGCCTGCAGCGAGGCGCCGTGCCGGCCGCTCGCCAGTCCCTCGCCGGCCGCCTCGACGCCGATCAGCGCCACCTCGGCGTCGCCGATAAAGGGGGTGAAGATGCCGATCGAGTTGGAGCCGCCGCCGACGCAGGCGATGACCCGCGACGGCAGCGAGCCCTCGGCGGCGAGCGCCTGCTCGCGCGCCTCGTCGCCGATCACCCGCTGCAGGTCGCGGACCAGCGCCGGGTAGGGCGCCGGCCCGACCGCGGAGCCGATCACGTAGTGGGTGGACTCGACGTTGGCGACCCAGTCGCGGATCGCGGCGCTGACCGCCTCCTTGAGGGTGCGGGCACCGGCCTCGACCGGCGCCACCTCGGCCCCCAGCAGCCGCATCCGCTCGACGTTCGGCGCCTGGCGGCGGATGTCCTCGGTGCCCATGTAGACGACGCACTCGAGGCCGAGCAGGGCGCAGGCGGTGGCGGTGGCGACCCCGTGCTGGCCGGCGCCGGTCTCGGCGATCACCCGCGGCTTGCCCATCCGCTGCGCCAGCAGCGTCTGGCCGATCGCGTTGTTGATCTTGTGGGCGCCGGTGTGGCAGAGGTCCTCGCGCTTCAGGTAGACCTTGGAGCCGACCCGCTCGGAGAGCCGCTCGGCCAGGTAGAGCGGGGTCGGGCGGCCGATGAAGTCGCGCCGCAGCAGCTCCAGCCTGGCGGCGAAGGCCTCATCCTCGCGCGCCTCCCCCCAGGCGGCCGTCAGCTCGTCGAGCGCCGCGATCAACGTCTCCGGCACGTAGCGCCCCCCATAGGGGCCGAAACGCTCCTCGACCGCGCTCATGGAGCGGGCGTCTCGGCCGGCTGCGCGGCCTCGAGGAAGGCGGCCATCGCCGCGTGGTCCTTGCGGCCGGGCTCGACCTCGACGCCGCTGGCGACGTCGACCGCGTAGGGGTGGACGACGGCGATCGCGGCGGCGACGTTGTCGGGACGGAGGCCGCCGGCGAGGATCGCCGGCACCTCGGAGCGGTGCCCGCGCAGCAGCTCCCAGTCGAAGCTCTGGCCGGTGCCGCCCCAGGCCCCCTTGCCCTTGCGATCGAAGAGGTGAAAGTCGGTCCTGTAGGCCTCGGCGGCGTGGACGTCGGCGGCGCAGGCGACGTGAACCGCCTTGATCACCTTGAGGCCCGTCCGCCTCGCCACCTCGGCGCAGAGCTGCGGGCCCTCTTCCCCGTTCAGCTGCACCATCGTCAGCCCGGCGTTCTCGACCGCCTTGTCGACTTCGTCCAGCTCGGGGTTGACGAAGACGCCGACGACCTCGCACTTACGCCTGAAGGCCGCCCCGATCTCGGCCGCGACGTCGGGCTCGACGAACCGCGGGCTGCCGTCGAAATGGATCAGCCCGATCGCCCAGGCCCCGAGGCGGACGGCCTCGGCGGCGTCGTCGATGTCGGTGATTCCGCAGAACTTGACCCGCATATCCTCAGCGTACGCGAGGGAGGGGTCGGGCACCCCTCCCTCTATTCCCCTTCTTCCACGGAATCGGGCCGCTCGCCCAGCGTCACGGTCGCCTCTTTGGTCTCGCCGTCGCGCAGGATCGTCAGCTCCAGTTCGTCGCCGGGCTCGCCTTCGTTGACGATTTCGACGATTTCGTCCATCCCCGCGACCTTCTTGCCGTCGACCTCGGTGATGATGTCGCCACCGAGGCTGACTTCGGCCCCGTCGATCGTCGCCGAGGTGTTGCCGCCCTCGAGCCCCGCCTTGTCGGCCGGCCCGTCCTTTTCGACCGACTGGACGATCACGCCTTCCTTCACCGGCAGGTTGATCGCCTGCGCCAGTTCGGGGGTGATCGTGCCGCCGCTGATGCCGAGGTAGGCGTGTTCCACTTCGCCGTTGGTGATCAGCTGGTCGATCTCGGCGCGGATCGTGTCGATCGGGATCGCGAAGCCGATGCCGACGTTGCCGTTGCCGCTGCCGCCGGTCTGGATCTGGGAGTTGATCCCGATCACCTCGCCTTCGGCGTTGATCAGCGGCCCACCCGAGTTGCCGGGGTTGATCGCGGCGTCGGTCTGGATCACGTTGGAGATCGAGAAGCCGTTGGGAGCCTGGATCTGCCGCTGCAGGGCCGAGACGATGCCGCTGGTGACGGTGCGGTCGAGCCCGAACGGGTTGCCGATCGCCACCACCGGGTCGCCGACCTCCATCTGCGCGGAGCGACCGAGGACGAGCGGGTGCAGCTGGTCGGCCGGGGCGTCGACCTTGAGCACGGCGACGTCGGTGGCCGGGTCGGTGCCGACGACTTCGGCCGAGTGGGCGGTGTCGGAGTCGCCCAGTTTGACCCGGATCTTTTCCGCGCCCTCGACCACGTGGTCGTTGGTCATTACGTGCCCTTCGTCGTCGATCACGAAGCCCGAGCCGGTCGCGGTGCCGCCGCCTTCGGATTCCGGTTCGCCGAACGGCGAGAAGGTCTGCGTTTCCTGCGCCGGCACTTCCGCTTCGATGAAGGCCACCCCGTCGCCGTCGGCCTTGTAGATCTGGTTGACGACGTTGCCGTCGCCCTCATCTGCCGTGTCGGAGACGGGCGCCGTCAGCGGCGCCGAGACGGTCGTCGTCGAACCGCCTTCGGACTGGATCCAACCGGCCGCGATTGCGATCCAGCCGAAGACGGCGACGACAGCTCCACCGGCAAGGGCGGAGAAGAACGGGGTGCGGAGGACTCTCTTGGGCTTGGGCATGACTCCAGGTTGCCCCCCGCCACTGATCCGCCCCTAAACGATCGTGAAATTTCTCCTAAAGGGGTTGGAATGGGGGTCCCTGCCGCAAGCGGCGTCATGTTTTTCGCACAGACCGGTTGGCGAGAGACGGCGGGCCCAAGGCGAAAAACCCAGCGCAGCGGTAGGGACCCCCGACCCCTCCCGCGCACGCCCGAGGTGAGGAAGAATCCCGGCCCTAGTAAAGGTGCTCGCGGGTGCCTTCGTCGGCCCCCGCCAGCTCGCGGGTCTTCGCCTCGGGATCGGCAGCGGTCATCAGGGCGCCGCCGATCAGGACCGCGTCGACGCCGACCCGCTCCAGCTCTTCCAGCTCTTCGCGACCGGAGATGCCGCTCTCGGCGACGACGGTCTTGCCGGCGGGGACGTCGGGCATCAGCTCGAAGGTGGTGGCGATGTCGACGGTCTGCTCGTCGAGGTTGCGGTTGTTGATCCCGATCACCTCGGCCTCCGCCTCCAGCGCCCGCTCCAGCTCCTCGGCGTCGTGGACCTCGACCAGGCAGTCGAGGTCGATCGAGCGCGCCTCGTCGTAGAGCGAGCGCAGTTCCTCGTCGGAGAGGGCGCGGACGATCAGCAGCACCGCGTCGGCGCCGTTCACCGCCGCCTCGTAGAGCTGGTAGCGGTCGACGATGAAGTCCTTGCGGATGATCGGCATGCTGCAGGCGGCGCGGGCCTCGCGCAGGTCCTCGAGCGAGCCGCCGAAGTGCGGCCCGTCGGTCAATACCGAGAGTGCCGCGGCGCCGCCGCGCTCGTAGGCCTTGGCCTGGTCGGCCACCGGCGTCGTCGCCGGGACGATCTCGCCGGCGCTCGGCGAGCGGCGCTTGAACTCGGCGATCAGGGAGAGGCCGGGGCGCACCAGCGCCTCGTTGAACGGCCGGTCTTCGCCGCGACCGGAGAGGCGCGACTCGAGGTCGGCCTGCGGAATTTCGCGGCGTCGTACCTGCACGCCCTCCCGGGCACCGGCGATCAGCTGCTCGATAATTCCCACTTGAACCCGTAGAGCCTAGACGGCGCCGGGGACCGTTGCCGCGATCAGCCTCTCCAGCACGTCCGCGGCCGCGCCGGAGTCGATCGCCTCGGTCGCTTTGGCGACGCCCTCGCCGAGGTCGGCGGCGAGGCCGCCGACGTAGATAGCCGCGGCGGCGTTGAGCACCACGAGGTCGCGCCTCGCGCCCGGCTCGCCGGCCAGGACCGAGCGCGAGGCGGCGGCGTTCTCCTCCGGCGTCCCCCCCGCGACGGAGTCCAGCTCCGCCGGCGCCAGCCCGAACTGGCCCGGCTCGACGAACCACTCCGCGGTGCGGCCGTCGGCCACCTCGATCACCCGCGCGCGCGAGGCGAGCGAGAGCTCATCGAGCCCGTCCTCGGCGGAGACGACCATCGCCCGCACGCTGCCGAGGCCGACCAGCGCCTCGGCCATCGTCTCCTGGTAATGGCGGTCGGCGACGCCGAGCAGCTGCCGGTCGGCCCCGGCCGGGTTGGTCAGCGGGCCGAGGAAGTTGAAGATCGTGCGCACGCCAAGCGCTTTGCGGGCCGGGATCACGTGCGCCATCGCGGCGTGGTGGCGCGGCGCGAACATGAAGCCGAAGCCGACCTCGTCGATGCAGCGTGCGACCTGCTCGGGGTCGAGCTCGACGTTGACCCCGAGCGCCTCCAGCAGGTCGGCGGAGCCGCACTTGCTGGTGTTGGAGCGGTTGCCGTGCTTGGCGATCGCGCAGCCGGCCGCGGCGGCGACAAACGCGGCGGTGGTCGACACGTTGAAGGTCGAGGGGCCGCCGCCGGTGCCGCAGGTGTCGACCAGGTCCGAGCGGCTGGTCGGCACGTGGGCGGCCAGCGCGCGCATCGTCCGCGCCAGCCCGACCAGCTCCGGCACCGTCTCCCCCTTCGCCCGCAGAGCGATCAGGAAGGCGCCGGTCTGGACCGGGTCGGTCCGCCCCTCCATGATCTCGCTGAGCACAGCCGAGGCGTGGTCGGCGGTCAGGTGGTCACCGGCGCAGACCGCGTCGATCGCCCGGCTGACTACGTCATTCGGCATCGCCTAATTCTCCCCGAGGAAGTTGGCGAGCAGGTGTTTGCCCTGCGGCGTCAGCACCGACTCGGGGTGGAACTGGACGCCCTCGGCGGGCAGCTCGCGGTGGCGGGCGCCCATCACCACGTCGCCGAGGCGGGAGCTCAGTTCGAGCTCGTCGGGCAGGTCGGGGTCGGCGACGAGCGAGTGATAGCGGCCGGCGACCATCGGTGTCGGCAGGCCGGCGTAGATCGTCTTGCCGTCGTGC
The DNA here is from genome assembly GCA_963703585.1 of uncultured Solirubrobacterales bacterium. Classification (GTDB taxonomy): domain Bacteria; phylum Actinomycetota; class Thermoleophilia; order Solirubrobacterales; family 70-9; genus VAYN01. The sequence continues at coordinate 36,318 of CAVPEX010000013.1, forward strand.
TCGACCTCGGCGTCCTTGCCGTGCACCGGCTCGCCCTGGACGACGCGGCCGCCGAAGGCCTCGACCATCGCCTGGTGGCCGAGGCAGACGCCGAGCACCGGCGTGCCCGCCTCGGCGAAGGCACGGATCGCCGCGCCGGAGATGCCGGCCTCGGCCGGCGTGCAGGGCCCGGGCGAGACGACGAGGCGGTCGTGCCCGCGCTCGAGCAGCTCGCCCACCTCGGCCTTGTCGTTGCGGACGACCTCGATCTCCGCGCCCAGCTCGCCCAGGTACTGGACCAGGTTGTAGGTGAAGGAGTCGTAGTTGTCGATCACCAGCACGCGCATCCCGTCACGCCCAATCCGGCTGCTCGCAGGCGACCTCGACGGCGCGGAAGACCGCCCTCGCCTTGTTGACCGACTCGGTGTACTCGTAGGCGGGCCTGGCGTCGGCGACGGTGCCGCCGCCCGCCTGCACGTGCAGCTGCCCGTCCTTGACGACGACGGTGCGGATGTGGATCGCCGTGTCGAGGTCGCCGTCCCAGGCGAGGTAGCCGATGGCGCCGCCGTAGGAGCAGCGCTTGACCGGCTCCAGCTCGTCGATGATCTGCATCGCCCGCACCTTCGGCGCCCCGGAGAGCGTCCCCGCGGGGAGCGCCGAGCGCAGCACGTCCATCGCGCTGACGTCCTCGCGCAGGGTGCCGGAGACCTGGCTGACGATGTGGAGCACGTGCGAGTAGGTCTCGACCACCATCAGCTCGTCGACCGAGACGCTGCCGTACTCGCAGACGCGGCCGAGGTCGTTGCGGCCGAGGTCGACCAGCATCACGTGCTCGGCCCGCTCCTTGGGGTCGTTGATCAGCCGCTCGGCGAAGCGGCGGTCCTCCTCCTCGCTGCGCCCGCGCGGCGAGGTGCCGGCGATCGGCCGCGTCTCCACCCGGCGGCCGCTGACCTTGACCAGCGGCTCCGGCGAGGCGCCGGCGATCTGGAAGTCGCCGAACTCGAGGAAGTACATGTAGGGCGAGGGGTTGACCGCGCGCAGGCCACGGTAGACCGAGAAGGCTTCGACCGGCGCCGGCGCCGAGAAGCGCTGCGAGGGGACGACCTGGAAGGCATCGCCGGCGTGGACGTAGGAGACGATCCGCGAGACCGCCGCTTCGAACTGCTCGCGCTCCATGTTGGAGACGAACTCGGGCGGCTCGCAGACGCTCGGGCGCGCCGGCACGGGGACGCCGCCGCGCAGGCGCTCGCGCATCTCCTCGATTGTCTCCGCCGCGCGCTCGTAGGCGGCGTCGATACCCCCCTCGCCGTCGGCGAAGGCGCAGGCGAGGATCGTCAGCTCGTGGTTGAGGTGGTCGAAGACGAGCATCGCGTCGGTCACCATCAGCGCCATGTCGGGCAGCCCGAGCGGGTCCGGGTTCGGCTCGCCCAGCGGCTCGACCGTGCGCACCAGGTCGTAGCCGAAGAAGCCGACGGCGCCGCCGGCGAACGGCGGCAGCCCCTCGACCGGCGCCGGCCGGTACTCCGCCATGCGGGCGGCGACGGCGCCGTAGGGGTCGGGCGCCGGCTCGCTGCGGCCCGGGGCCTCACCCGCCGCCGCCTCCTCGCCGCTCCACTCCGAGAGCATGCCCTCGGCCCAGCGCAGCACCGAGCGCGGCCGCAGGCCGACGAACGAGTAGCGCCCGACCTGGCCCTGCTCGGCCGACTCCAGCAGGAAGCAGGGCGCCCCCTCCGGCTCGCCGGCGCGCAGCTTGAGGAAGGCCGAGACCGGCGTCTCGCAGTCGTCGACGAAGGTCGCGCGCACGGGCACGACGTTGCCCTCGCGGGCGAGCTCGCGGGCGCGCTCGAGGCTCGGCTCGAGCCGCAGCTCGGAATCAGCCGCTACGTGCATTCAGCACTTCCAGCACGTCGGCCTGGGAGACGCCGCGCGAGACCAGCAGCACGCTGAGGTGGTAGAGCACGTCGGCGGCCTCTTCGGCGACCCGCACGTCGCTCTCCTCGCGGGCGGCGCGGACCACCTCCTCCGCCTCCTCCTCGACCTTCTCGCGGGTCAGGCCCGGGTCGTCGAGCAGTTTCACCGTGTAGCTGCCGTCGGGCCGTTCGACGGCGCGGCTGCGCAGCGTCCGCTCCAGCGCCGAGAGCGCTTCGAAGGTGACCGGGAAGGGCTCGCCCGGGGCCGGCGGCGCGTCCTTGCGGATCGAGGCCGAGCCCAGCACCTCGCGGTAGAAGCAGCTGCGCTGGCCGGTGTGGCAGGCGGGGCCGGCGGGGTCGACCAGGGCCACCACGGCATCGCCGTCGCAGTCGTAGCGGAGCTGTCGCAGGTGCATGAAGCTGCCCGAGCTTTCGCCTTTGCGCCAGAGTTCGTCCCGCGAGCGGCTGTGGAAGTGCAGGTCGCCGGTCTCGAGCGTCATTTCCAGGGACTGTGCGCTGACGTACGCCAGCATCAGCACCTCGCCGGTGGCGAAGTCCTGCACAACGCAGGGCGCCAGACCACGTTGGTCGAATTCGATTTCGCCGAACACCGGTCCAATCGTAGTCGTACCCCTGTATTCGACCTACGGCGGTTCCGCTACTCGATGCCGAGCCGGTCCAGCATGTCCTCGTCGCGCCGCCACTGTCGGCGCACGCGGACGTTGAGGTCGAGATGGACCTTGGCGCCCAGCTCCGCTTCGAGCGAGCGTCGGGCGCCGCTGCCGATCTCTTCGATCTTGGCGCCCTTCTTGCCGATCAGGATCCGCTTCTGGGACTCGGTCTCCGCCCAGATCTCGGCCCGCACGGTGACCAGGCCGTCCTCGCGCGGGGAGACGTCGCCGACCACGACCTCGACCGAGTGCGGGATCTCCTGCCGGGTCCTGTTCAGCACCTGCTCGCGGATCAGCTCCGCCAGCAGCAGCTCGCTCGACTGGTCGCTGGAGTCCTCCGGCGGGTACATGTACGGCCCCTCCGGCACCAGCTCGCCGAGCCGCTCCAGCAGCGGCGCCAGGCCCTCGCCGCTGCGGGCGCTGATCGGGAAGACCTCGTCGACGCCCTGCAGGTTGGCGGCGTCGGCGAGCGCCGGCACCATCTCGTTAGGGCCGATCCGGTCGGCCTTGTTGACCGCGCAGATGATCGGGATATTCGGCCCCGCGGAGAGCAGGGTGCGGGCGATGAAGCGGTCGCCGGGGCCGACCCCCTCCTCGCCGTTGACGACCAGCAGGACGACGTCGGAGTCGGCCAGCTCGCGCTCGACCCGGTGCTGCATCCGCTCGGTCAGCTCGTCGCGCGGCCGCTGCACCCCCGGCAGGTCGACGAGGACGAGCTGGCGGCCGGCCTCGAGGTCGGTGGCGACGCCGCGGATCGCCCGCCGCGTGGTCTGCGGCCGCACCGAGACGATCGCGACGTGGGAGCCGACGAGGGCGTTGACCAGCGTCGACTTGCCGACGTTGGGACGGCCGGCGAGGCCGATGAAGCCGCTGCGGGTCATCCCAGCTCCGCCAGGACCCGCGCCTGCAGGGCGAGCATCTCGCCCTCGTCGGTCTCGTGGTCGTAACCGCAGAGGTGGAGGACGCCGTGGACGGCGGCTTCGGCGACGTCCGTGCAGTGCTCGGGGCAGATCGCGACGTCGCCGAGCTCGCGCGGGCCGGCGACCGGGGCCAGTTCGTCGATCGGGAAGGCAAGCACGTCGGTCGGCGCGTCCTTGCCACGATGCTCGCGGTTGAGCTCGCGGATGCGGCGCTCGCCGACCAGCTCGACGCCGAGGTGGCCGTCCTCGACGCCGGCGGCCGCCAGCGTCGCCGCGACCGCATCGCGCAGCTCGGCGGGAACGTCGTCTAGTTCCAGGGTCAAGTGCTTGGGGTCGGCCCGTGTTCTGCCCGCGCCGCCCGCTCTTTGTTGCCGTGCTCGTCGTAGGCGGCGACGATCCGCTGCACGAGCTTGTGGCGGACGACGTCGGCGCCGCCGAACTCGATGAAGGAGATGTCCTGAACTTCGTCGAGGATGTCGCGGACCGCGATCAGGCCGGAGCGCTGGTCGCTGGGGAGATCGATCTGGGTGATGTCGCCGGTGACGACCATGCGCGAGTTGAAGCCGAGCCGCGTCAGGAACATCTTCATCTGCTCGGGGCTGGTGTTCTGCGCCTCGTCGAGGATTACAAAAGAATCATTAAGCGTCCGTCCGCGCATGAATGCCAGCGGCGCCACCTCGATCACGTTGCGCTCGAAGTAGCCGTTGACGCGGTCGGGGTCGAGCATGTCGAAGAGGGCGTCGAAGAGCGGCCGCAGGTAGGGGTCGACCTTGGCCTGGATGTCGCCGGGGAGGAAGCCGAGCCGCTCGCCGGCCTCGACCGCGGGCCGGGTGAGGATGATCCGCTGCACCTTGCGTTCGGTCAGCGCCGCCGCCGCCATCGCCACCGCGAGGAAGGTCTTGCCGGTACCGGCGGGGCCGATGCCGAAGGTGATCGTGTGGCGGCGGATCGAGTCGACGTAGCGCTTCTGGTTCAGCGTCTTCGGCGCAACCTTGGTGTTGCGGTGGCGCCAGACGACGTCGTCGAGGATCTCCGCCGGGCTCTCTTCGGCGTCGAGCGCGCCGGTCACCGCTTCGATCGTCCCCGGCGCCACCTCGTGCCCCTGCTCGATCAGCTCGACCATCTCGTCGACGACGGTCGCCGCCTGGGCGACGTCGTCGGGGTCGCCCTCGAGGGTGAGCACGTTGCCGCGCAGGTGCAGGTCGGCGTCGAGCCGGCCGCGCAGCGCCCGCAGCACCGTGTCCTCCGAGCCCGCCAGCTCGGCGGCGACCGTGTTGTCAAGCGTCAGCTGCCTGCGGGCCAAATCTAGGAATCCAGCTTCTGCCGCACCGCGGCGCTGACCCGCTTGCCGTCGGCGCGGCCGCCGACCTTCGGCATCAGTGCCGACATGACCTTGCCCATGTCGCGCTGCTCGCTGGCCCCGGTCTCCGCCACGGCAGCGGCGACCAGCCCCGCCAACTCCTCGTCGGAGAGCTGCTGCGGCAGGTAGCCCTCGATCAGCTCCGCCTCGAAGCGCTCCGCCGCCGCCTGCTCGGCGCGGCCGGCGCCCTCGTAGGCCTCGGCCGCCTCGACCCGCTTCTTGCGCTCGCGCTGCAGCACCGCGACCTCGTCGCCCTTGCCCAGCTTCGCGTCCTGCTGGAGGACGTCGACGACCATCCGCAGCGCCGCCGCGCGCTCGCGGTCGCGGGCTTTCATCGCCGTCCGCACATCGCTCTGCACCTGCTCTAGAACACTCACAGCGCTAAGGGTAGAGGGCGGCGTCGGGCGCCACCGCAAGGCCCTTGGAGACGAGGTCGCGGACGTCGATGCTGACGAGCTGCCAGCCCGCGCGGCGGGCGGCGGCGACATAGGCGGCGTCATAGGCGCTGAGGCCGTGGTCAGCCGCCACCTCGAGGGTGACCTCGAGCAGCTCGGCGTCGACGCTGATCAAGCGCGGATCGCAGCGGCGCCGCATCACCCCTGCGAGCGTGCGCGCTCCGGCCGGGTTTGCGCACTGAACGCCAACCGCGTTGGCGACCTCGTAGAAGGTCAGGTCCAGAGCCGCGAGTGGCATCGGAGGGTTGCGAATGAGCCCGCTTGCCCGCTCATGCCAGAGGTTGGCTGGCATCCCGGACGCAACCCAGACGCTGGCATCGACGAGCAGCACTCAGTGAGATTCTCGGTCTTCCCGGATCAGACGAGCGATATCGCCGCCGGAAGGGTGGCCTTTGGGCACTTCGATGTTCAGCGAGTCCAGTAGCCGGCCGACCTCCGCGTCGTCATGGCGGTCGGCGGCCTCGAGCTCACGCTCGGCGAGGCGCTGCAGGAAACCGCTACGGGTCTCCCCCGCCGCGCTCGCCCGCGCGTCGACACGCTCCAGCAGCGGATCGGGAATGGAGATCATCACCTTGGCCACTGGGCGAGTATATACGGTGTTGCCGGCGGTTGGAACGGGCACGAGGGGATCGTTTCCGACCGCGGCGCGCGCATGGCGCGCACCGCGCGCCAACTCGGCGCCAACTGGCGCGTGAAAGCGTCAACCGCCGGCGATCGCGACGCGCTCGACCTCGCCCAGCGGCATCTGCAGGAAGCGGGTACCGACGTGGCGGAAGGCCTCGGCGTCGCCGGTGCAGAGGAAGTCGTAGCTGCCCTCGCCGGCGGGCTCGCGGGCGCTGCCGGAACCCTCCAGCGTGCGCTGCACCGCGGCCGCAACCGCGTGGCCGCCGCTGACGAGGCGGACGTCGCGGCCGAGGATCCGCTGCAGCATCGGCGAGACCAGCGGGTAGTGGGTGCAGCCGAGGATCAGGGTGTCGACCTCGGCGGCCTTCAGCGGCGCGCAGTAGGCGCGCGCCATCGCCATCGTCTCCTCGTCGAACAGCGAGCCCTCCTGGATGAAGGGGGCGAGGTCGGGCGCCTCGACCTCGGTGACCTCGAGTGCCCGGCCCTCCGCTTCCAGCGCCCGCCGGTAGGCGCCGCTCTCGACCGTGTTCGGGGTGGCCAGGACGCCAACCCGGGCGTTGGCGGTGATCGCGGCGGCGATCTCCGCCTGCGGCTCGACCACCGGCACCACCTCCACCCCGCGCCCCCCCGCCACCTCTCGGGCGACGTCCTCGCCGACCGAGGTCGCCGTGTTGCAGGCGATCACCAGCAGCTTGGCGCCGCGGTCGAGCAGCAGCTCGGAGATGCCGGCGATGCGGTCGCGCAGGCGGCCGGTGTCGCGGCTGCCGTAGGGGAACCACTCGGTGTCGCCGAGGTAGAGGAAGTCCTCCTGCGGCAGCGAGACCAGGCACTCGTGCAGCACGGTGAGGCCGCCGACGCCGGAATCGAACATGGCGACCGGCAGCGAGGGATCGCGCTGGGCCACTTCGGACATCGCGGTCGTCAGGGTTTGACGACCATGAAGAAGATCGTCACGACGACGATCAGGCCGGCGATCGGCCCCACCGTTCCCAGCCGTCTGGCGATCTCCTGGTATTCGTCGCTGAGCGTGTCGCCGGCCTTCAGGTCGCGTTCGGCGAGCGCCTGCGCCTTGCGCCCCTGTGGCCGGAAGAACGCGTGCTGGAGGCCGAAGAGGGCGATGATCGCGAGGAAGCCGATCGAGATCCACGCTTCGCTCGCCTCCCAAGGCCCTTCGGCGAGCAGGTAGATACCGGCCAGCAAGACCACGATCATCCCCGGGTCGACCAGGTAGCGGTCGACCTTGCGGATCGCCTCGAAGATCGCCGGCGTCGCCCGCGGGTGCTTCGGGGTGATCGAGAAGATGATTCCGTAGGCGAAGATCGGCCCGAAGGCGAGGACCACCGCGAGGATGTGGAGGAAGAGGCCGACGCTGTAGTCGGTGATGTTCGCGAGGACCATCGCGGAAAACCCTATCCCTCAGCGCCGACGGAGCAGCAGCGCCGCCCAATCTCCCGCGCGCCGGCGCTCCTCCTCAGCCAACCCAGCATCTCCAAAGGCCGCCGAGACCTCATCCAGTTCTGCGGGCAGGATGCCTGAACACAAGAGGGTGTGGGGACTCGGGGGAGGACTCGCCGGAGCAACAGCGGGGAGGCTCCGTCGAGCCCTCCCCCGAGTCCCCTCCTCGCTCGAGAGTTGGGCCGCCACCGCGCGAAGGATGGGGGCGGTCATGTTGGCTACGACGGTCGGGGCGAGGTCGGGGAGGGATTCGCGCAGGTTCATGCGCTGCAGGTGGAGCTCCACGCCGTTCGCCTCGGCGTTTGCGGCTGCCGCCTTGAGCGCGGCCGGCTCATGGTCGTAGCCGTGGACCGCTGACCAGCCGAGTTTCGCCGCAGCGATGGCAAGGACTCCCGAGCCGGTGCCGAGATCCGTCAATGGCCCCGATGCCTCGCCCGCCGCCTCCAGCTCCAGCAGCAGCTCCAGGCAGAGGCGGGTGGTCGGGTGGGCGCCGGTGCCGAAGGCCTGGCCGGGGTCGACGACGACGTCGATCGCGCCCTCGCGCGGCGGCTCCCAGGAGGGCCGCAGCCAGAGCCGATCGCCGACCAGGAGCGGCTTGTGGAAGTCCCGCCAGCGGTCGGCCCAGTCGTCGGGGATCTCCGTCGCGCTGACCTCGATCCGGCTGCCGCCGACGGCGGCGTCGATCTCGCCCAGCTCCGGCAGCTCGCCCTCGCCGCCGTAGATCGCGTACTCGACGTAGCCGGGGCCGCGCTCCTCCTCGACGCCGTTGGGGGCCAGCACCCTCAGCTCGGCCAGGACCAGCTCCGCCTGGTCGGGCGCGCACCTGACCGCGAGACGGATCAACTCCTCAACCGAAGGCCCGGCGCACGCGGCTGAAGAGCCCCTCGCCCTGGCGCGGGCCGAGGTTCTGCTCCTCCAGCGACTCGTCGAGCCGCTCCACCATCTCCCGCTGCTCGGCGCTGAGGTTGGTCGGGACGATCACGTTGAGGATCACCCGCTGGTTGCCACGGCGGCGGCTGCCGAGCCGCGGCAGGCCCGCCCCCCGCAACACCTCTTCGTGGCCGGGCTGGGTGCCGGCGCCGACCTCGATCTCCTTCTCGCCGTCGAGCGTCGGCACGGTGACGGTGGTGCCGAGCATCGCCTCGGTGGCGGGGATCGAGACGACGCTGATCAGGTCGGTGCCGTCGCGGCGGAAGCGGTCGTCGGCGGCGACGGCGACCTCGACGTAGAGGTCGCCCGCCGGTGCCCCCGCTTCGCCGGCGTGGCCGGCGCCGCTGATCCGCAGCCGCTGCCCGTCTTCGATCCCGGCCGGGACCTGGACCTCCTGGGTCCGCTCTCCCGGCCTGCGGCCGCTGCCGCCACACTCCGGGCACGGCGTCTCCGGGATTTTGCCGGCGCCGCCGCAGGCGTCGCAGGGGACGGCGCGGACCATCTGGCCGAACGGCGTTCGCGAGACCTGCCGCAGCTGCCCGGCGCCGCCGCAGCGCTCGCAGGTGGAGATCGGCGTCCCCGGCTCCGCCCCGTTGCCGCGGCAGTGCTCGCAGGCGCCGACGGCGTCGTAGGAGACCTCGCGGGTGGCGCCGGCGGCGACGTCGGCGAGGTCGAGCTCGACCGCGACGAGAATGTCGCCACCCGGCGCCGGCCCGCCGCGGCCGCCGAAGCCGAGGGCATCGCCGCCACCGCCGAAGAAGGCCTGGAAGATGTCGTCGATCGAACCGAAGGAGCTGCGCGGGTCGAAGCCGCCGGAGCGCAGGCCCTCGTGGCCGTAGGCGTCGTAGGTGCGGCGGCGCTCGGCGTCGGAGAGGACCTCGTAGGCCTCGGCCGCCTCCTTGAACTTCTCCTCGGCGTCGGGGTCGTGGTTGTTGACGTCCGGGTGCAGTTCGCGGGCGAGGCCGCGGAAGGCTTTCTTGACCTCGGTCTCGCTGGCGTCCCGGCCGACGCCGAGCACTTCGTAGTAGTCGCGCGGCATCAGCGGATCAGCCGTCGTACACGGTCTCGAAGTAGCGGGAGAGCTCGCGGGCGGCGACCCGCACCGAGGTGATCGCGGTCGCGTAGTCCATCCGCAGCGGCCCGACCACGCCGACGGCGCCGAGGTTGCGGTGGCCGAGGCCGTAGTTGGCGCCGATCACGCTGACCGAGCGCAGCGCCGGCTGCGGGTTCTCGGCCCCGATCCAGAGGAAGACCGAGCGCTCCTCCAGCGTCGAGCGCAGCATCTGCAGCACGTCGGCGCGGCGCTCCAGCGCCGTCATCAGCTGGTCGGCCCGCGGCAGGTCGGCGCGGTGCTCGGCCGAGAGCAGGCGCGAGGTGCCGTCGACGTAGAGGTCGGCGCCGGCGCTGCGGTCGAATTCGGTGAAGGCGGCGCCGAGGGTGGAGACGAACTCCGCCTCGAGCGGGTCCAGCTCCGGGTCGGCGAGCCGGTTGGCGGTCATCCGGGCGCCGACGCCGAGCCCGGTCAGGCGCTCGTTCAGGTAGCTCGAGGCCCACTCGACGAGGCCGCGGTCGACGGCCCGGCCGAACTCGAAGACGCGGCGGGCGACGTCGCCGGTGGAGGCGATCGCGATCACCACCACCGTGTTCGGCTGCAGCTGCAGGACCTCGACCCGGTGGATCGTCGCGGTGGCAAGCGGCGGCGCCGTCGCCATCGCGACCAGGTCGGTGACCTGGGCGAGGGCGGCGGTCGTCTCCCGCATCGCCTCGTCGACCTCCCGCCGCAGCCGCGAGAGCTCCAGCTCGACCCGGGTCTCGACCGGCAGCGCGTCGGACTCCAGCAGCAGGTCGACGTAGCGGCGGTAGCCGGCGTCGGTGGGGACGCGGCCGGCGGAGGTGTGCGGATGCGTCAGATACCCCTCGGCCTCCAGCAGCGCCAGCTCGGCGCGCACGGTCGAGGACCCCCACTCCACCTCGGGCCGCTCGGCGACCTCCTTCGACGGCACCGGCCGCGCCGAGGCCAGGTGCGCGTCGATCACCAACCGCAGGATCAACTCTTGGCGAGCGGAAAGCACAGCTAGAAGTCTAGGAGGCCGTCGGGCGCCGCTCCCGGCGGCTTGTACTTTCGCGCAGCGAAAGTTGAGCCGGGAGTGGTGCCCGACGGCCTACAACTCGACTTCCGCCTCGGCGTTCTTGATGATCTGGTTCTCGCCCTGGCTCGCCACGGTGTCGACGACGACCCGGTCGCCCTCGACCGATTTGACCGTGCCGGTGACGACGATCTCCTGCTCGGGCATGCCCATTCCGCGAAACTGGACCGAGAGCCGCTTCAGCGCCCGCGGGTCGCCGCCGGCGAGCGCCGCGTTGGCTTTGGCGACCAGGCCCATCGAGTAGAGGCCGTGGAGGATGTTGCGCGGCAGTCCGACCGCTTTCGCGAACTCGTCGTCGATGTGGATCGGATTGAAGTCGCCCGAGGCGCCCGCGTAGCGGTGCGGCAGGTACCTGTCCGGCGTCACCCGCAGCTCAGGGACGCTGTCGCCCGCGTTCAGATCGGCCATCTCAAACCCCCCTGACGATGTTGGTCCAGGTCCCGCGCACGACCTCGGCGCCGTCCTGGTTCTTGGAGACGGTCTCGAAGACGTAGAAGCCCTTGCCGTCTTTCTCCTCGATCGAGAGGCATTTCGAGGTGGTGGTGATCTCGTCGCCGGAGCAGACCGGCTCGCCCCACTCGAACACCTGGCCGCCGTGGACCATCGCCGCGAAGTTCATCCCCACCTCGGGGTCGAACAGGACCGGGCCGAGGGCCGGGCCGCTGTAGACGACCGCGAACATCGGCGGCGCGACGACGTCGCGGAAGCCGGCCGCGCGGGCCGCCTCGACGTCGAAGTGCACCGGGTTGTCGATGCCCAGCGCGTTCGCGTACTCCTTGATCTTCTCCCGTCCCACCTGGTAGGTGGTGCCGGGCCATTCCTTGCCTACCGCATCGGTTTTGAGTGCCATGGGCGGGCACAATAACTGGCTGTTCAGCCAAGGGACCCCTCACTCGTCGATCTCGAGCACCGCCAGGAACGCCTCCTGCGGCACTTCCACGCGGCCGACCGCCTTCATCCGCTTCTTGCCCGCTTTCTGCTTCTTCAGCAGCTTGTTCTTGCGAGTGACGTCGCCGCCGTAGAGCTTCGCGGTGACGTCCTTGCGCAGCGCCTTGACGGTCTCGCGGGCGAGGATGTTGGAGCCGATCGCGGCCTGGACCGGGACGTCGAAGAGCTGGCGCGGGATCGTCTTGCGCAGGCGGCCGACGAGGCGCTTGCCCTGGTCGTAGGCGAAGTCGCGGAAGACGATGATCGAGAGCGCGTCGACCGTGTCGCCGGCGAGCAGGATGTCGACCTTGACCAGGTCGGAGACGCGGTTGCCGATCGGCTCGTAGTCGAGCGAGGCGTAGCCGCGAGTCGAGGACTTCAGCAGGTCGAAGAAGTCGAGGACGATCTCGGCCAGCGGCAGGTCGTAGCGCATCTGCACCCGCTGCGGGCTGAGGTAGTTCATGTCGACGTGGGTGCCGCGGCGCTGTTGGCAGAGCTCCATCACCGCCCCGACCTGCTCTTTCGGGCAGATGATCGTGGCGCGGATGTAGGGCTCTTCGATCGTCTCGATCGTGCCGGGGTCCGGCAGCTCGGTCGGGCTGTGGACCTCCTTGGTCTCGCCGTTGGTGAGGTTGACGACGTAGCGCACGTTCGGGGTCGTCGCCAGCAGGTCGAGGTCGTACTCGCGCTCCAGCCGCTCGCGCACGATCTCCATGTGGAGCAGGCCGAGGAAGCCGCAGCGGAAGCCGAAGCCGAGCGCCTCGGAGGTCTCCGGCTCCCAGGAGAGGGCGGCGTCGTTGAGGGAGAGCTTCTCGAGCGCGTCGCGGAGGTCTTCGTAGCGGTCGGCGTCGATCGGGAAGAGGCCGCAGAAGACCATCGGCCGCACCTCGCGGTAGCCCTCCAGCGGCTCGCCGGCGGGGTTGTCCTGGGAGGTGAGGGTGTCGCCGACCCGCAGCTTGGTGACGTCCTTGATGCCGGTGATGAGGTAGCCGACGTCGCCCGCCTCCATCCCCTCGACCCCGGTCATCGCCGGGCGGAAGAAGCCGATGTCGTCGATGTCGGCCTCGGTCCCGTTCTGCATCGCCAGGATCCGCTGGCGCTTGCGGAAGGAGCCGTCGACCATCCGCACGTAGGCGATCACGCCGCGGTACTGGTCGAACTCGGAGTCGAAGATGAGCGCGCGCGTCGGCGCCTGCGGCTCGCCGGCCGGCGGCGGGATGCGCTCGACGATCGCCTCCAGCACCTCGGCCACGCCCTGCCCCGTCTTGGCGGAGATCCAGAGCGCTTCCTCGGGGTCGCCGCCGAGCAGGTCGGCAATCTCCTGCGCGACCCGCTCGGGCTCGGCGCCGGGCAGGTCGATCTTGTTGATCACCGGGATCAGCTCCAGCCCGTTCTCGATCGCCAGGTAGGTGTTGGCAACCGTCTGCGCCTCGACCCCCTGGGCGGCGTCGACGACCAGCAGGGCGCCCTCGCAGGCGGCAAGGCTGCGCGAGACCTCGTAGGAGAAGTCGACGTGGCCGGGGGTGTCGATCAGGTGCAGGTGGTAGGTCTGCCCGTCGGCGGCCTTGTACTCGACCCGCACCGCCTGTGCCTTGATCGTGATCCCACGCTCGCGCTCGAGGTCCATCGAGTCGAGCAGCTGCGCCTGCATTTTCTTCGGGTCGACGGCCTCGGTGAGCTCGAGGATGCGGTCGGCCAGCGTCGACTTGCCATGGTCGATGTGGGCGATGATCGAGAAGTTGCGGATCTGGTCCATCGGCGTGCGGAGTATGGCCGACGAGCGTGGTCGGCCGGCCGGTCGCTTCAAGGGCAGGCGGACGGGTCCAGCCGGCCGGTGAGCCGGAAGACCACGGTCGGCGGCTTGCGCAGGAGCACCTCGGCCTGCGGGCCTTCGGTCCAGCGAGCCTCGGGCGGGTAGGCCGGCCTGGCCGCTTCGAGGCGGTCGCGCGAGGCGACGACGTAGTCGTAGTCGCCTTGGTTGAGGACGCGGCGCCAGGCGCGGCAGGTCGCGGGCGCCTCGAAGCCGCCGTGGGGGCGTTCTTCGCCGACGAAGCGGACCCGGTTGGAGAGATCGGTGCCGAACAGCGGGTACTGGCGGGTGCTGGTGGTGGCGATGCGGGCGTCGGAGACGTCGCGGGCCCAGGCGAAGGCGGCGTTCAGTCCCGGCGTCGTGAACGACGGATCCGCATAGCGGTCGTGCAAGTAATGCCGCTGCACCGGGAACCCGACGAGCACCGCCAGCGCCACGAGCCCCGCCGCGGCTCCCATCGCCCCCCACCGACCAAGCCCCCACCCGGTGTGGTCGCCATTCGGACCGCTATGCGGCGAAAATGGCGACCACACCCGCGTGGCGGGCCCCTGCGGTGGGCGCTTCAGGGCGAGGGAGGACAGGCGGGGGCGAAGCGGAAGCGACGCGGAGAGCAGGACCAGGCCGAGGACGAGGGCCGGGGCGAGGTAGCGCAGACCGGATTCGAAGCCGCGCGGCATGCCCTCGGGGCCGGAGGCGGAGGTCGGGGCGAGCAGCCAGGCGAGCGCGGTCGCGAGGCCGACCACGCCGGCGAGGGCAAGAAGACGATCGCCCGTGCTGGCCCGCCGCCCCGGGTGTCGACTTTTTCGGGCTATAGCCGAGAAAGTCGACACCCCGACCAGCGGGAGCAGCAGGCCCGCTAGCGCCGCTGCGCCAAGCAGCGGCCAGAGGAACCAGAGGCCGCCGTGGAGGCCGGGCAGGAACCAGTCCGACCAGACCGAGCCGTCGAAGAGATAGCCGGCGACACTGTGGGCTTCGCGCCCGCCGAGGGCCTGCTCCGGCGCGGGCAAGTCGATCGGGCCGACGTGGCGGACCCAGGGAAGGGGGTTGCCGGTGTGGACGAGGTTGCGCAGGTACCAGTAGCCACCACCGGCCAGCGCGGCGAGGACCGTCACGGCCAGCGCGCGCCAGCGAACACCCTTCGGCGAGATCGCGGCAAGCCCCGCGACGAGAACCGCCGTCGGCAGCAAGAAGTTGAGCTTGGTGCCGGCGGCGAGCCCGGCGCAGAGACCAGCCACCGCCAGCGCCCCAATAGATAGGCCGTGCCGAGGACCCGGACGGGCGCTCGCGTCCCCCCCACTCCTACCCCCCCACGCGTTCGCCGCGACCGCAACCGCGCTGAGCAGGAAGAAGATGCCGACGATGTCGTTGCGCGCCTCCCCGGCCTGGTCGGAGAGCGCCGGCACGCTCAGCGCGATTGCCCCCAGGGCGAGCGACCAGGGGGCGACGCGGTAGGGCCTGCCGATGCACCAGCAGGCGAGCAGGCAGCCGGCAAACCAGCCGACGTTGAGCAGCGGCGAGAGGAGGTCGCGGCCGAACGCCAGCATTCCGGCGGCGTGGAAGATTTCCCCGTTGGCCGGGTAGAACCAGGCGAGGAACTGCGGCGCGATGAAGTGCAGGTCGATCGTGTTGCCGCTCTGGAAGAAGCCGGCGGCGAAGGGGCCGTGGTACCAGGTGCTGTCGAAGCCGGTCATGCCGGTCGAGAGCTGTGGCTTGGCGTTCCAGGCGAAGTGCAGCAGGGCGGCTGCCGCGATGGCCATGGCGATCCATGGGGCGGGACGGGCCGTTCCTGCCGCGGGTCCTGTCCGGGAGGCCTCCCCCACGGTGCTCGGATGCCGCGCATCCTCCGCGCCGCGGGGGGCCCCCGCCTCCCGGCCACCCACGGCCGGAACGGCCAGCCGCAGCGATAGACCGATGGCGATCACCGCGAGGAGATAGGGCAGGGGTTTGAACAGCGAGACGGTGCCTAGGAGCTCCGCGACCCAGATGAGGAGGGTCAGCGCCAGCACCGCCGTTGCCAGGTGGGCTGGGGCGCCTCGGAACGTTGGAAGGAGGCGCGCTCGTGCCTGGGATGCGCCTAGCCAGGCGAAGCCGGCGAGGAGGAGGACCTCCGCGGTGCCTGGGAGATAGCGGGCGGGGCCGAGCATTTAGCGGCGACGGAGGAGGCGGGTGATCTGCTCCAGCTCGGCGACCCGGAGCAGGCTGGCGGCGGCGACGTAGACGATGCCGCCGGCGGCGAGGCCGACGCCGAGGGAGACGATCTGGCCGGCGAGGCCGCGGCCGACGACGCCGTCGAGGGCGTGCCAGACCACGTAACCGACAGCCGCCAGCGCCGCCGACGCGACGCCGATCCGAGCGAAGGCGTCGAGCAGCCGGCCCAGCTCCAGGCCGCCGAGCAGGCGCCGCAGGACCCAGCCCTGGGCGACCACGCTGGCGGTGGTCGCGATCGCCGTCGAGGCAACGATCCCGCCGACGCCGAGGTGGTAGAGGGCGAGCGCCGCCAGCGCCGTCACCACCAGGTTCCCGGCCGCGATCACGGTCGGGATCCAGGGGCGCTGGAGGCTGAAGAAGGTCCGCGTCAGCAGCAGGAAGAGGCCATTCGTCGGCAACGAGAAGGCGAACCAGAAGAGCGCCGTGCCGACCACCGCGGTCTCGGCCGCGTTGAAGGCGCCGCGCTGGTAGACGAGCCGGATCATCGGGTCCGAGAGGGCGAGGATCGCCGCCGCGGCGGGGACGAGGACGAAGAGGATCTGCCGCATCCCGTTGGCCATCGTCGCCCGCAGGTTGTCGATCTCGCCGGCGTTGGCGAAGCGGGCCAGGGTCGGGAACAGCACGGTCGCGATCGCCACCGAGAAGATCCCCTGCGGCAACTGGTAGATGCGGAAGGCTTTGTCGATCGCCGCCGGCGCCTGGTCGGAGACGAAGCTGCCAAAGAAGCTGTTGATCAGCAGGTTGAAGTTGATCAGCCCGAGGCTGATCGTCACCGGCAGCATCAGCAGCAGCACCCGCCGCACCCCCGGGTGGCGCCAGTCGAAGCTCCAGCTGAAGCGGTAGGGCGTGTGACGCAGGTCCCAGGCGGGGATCAGCAGCTGGACCAGCGTCCCGACCAGGATCCCGATCGCGTAGGCGTAGATCCTGTCCCGGCCCTCGAACATCGGCTCGAGCACGACGAGGACGAGGATGATCGTCAGGTTCCAGAACAGCGGCGAGATCGCGAAGGCGCCGAAGCGGTCGTAGCTGTTGAGGATGCCGACGACGACGCCGCTGATCCCCAGCAGGACCAGGATCGGGAAGAGGACCTGCGAGAGGGCGACGGTGAGGTCGAGGATCTCGCCCTCGAAGCCGGGGGCGAAGAGCGGCATCACCACCGGCGCCAGGAGGACGAACAGCGCGGTGATCGCGCCCAGCACCATCGTCACCAGCAGCAGCAGCGTCGAGGCGAGGCGGAAGGCCTCCTTGTAGGCCTTCTTGCCGATCAGTTCGGTGAAGACCGGGACGAAGGCCGGCTGCAGGGCGGCGTCGGCGAAGAGGGCGCGGATCAGGTTCGGCACCTGGAAGGCGATCGTGAAGGCCGACATCGGCCCGCTGATCCCGTAGTAGCCGGCGGCGACGACTTCGCGGCCGAGCCCGGCGACGCGCGAGGCGGCGGTGGCGATCGAGAAGAGGGCGGTCGAGCGGGCGATGCGGCCCGCCTGACGGCTGGGCGGCGGAGCGGCGGTTACTTCCTCGCCGGGTTCGAAGCTCTCCGCCTCGCGCACGCCGATCTCAGCGGCGATCGGGACGTCGGCATTGATCGCCCGCTCGGTCGGATCGTGGGTGTCAGGTGCCTTCGGCGTCTCCAACTCAGATGATCGATTCCAGTTCGGATGCGACCGGGGGCGCCTCAGTCGCTATAGTCGGCGGCCGCCCGGAGCCGGCACGGCGCCTGCTCGGGCACTTGACATGGCCAACATAGCCTCACAGAAGAAGCGGATCCTACGCAGCGAGCGCGAGCGCGTCGAGAACCGGCTGCTCACGAGCACGGTGAAGACCCACTTCCGCCGGCTCGAAAGTGCGGTCGAGGGCGACGACGCCGAGGCGATCGCCGGTGAGCAGCGGGCCCTGGTCTCGAAGATCGACAAGGCCGTGCAGAAGGGCGCCCTCCACCGCAATACCGGCGCTCGCAAGAAGGCGAAAGCCGCGAGGCTCGCAGCCGCGGCCAAGTAGTCAGGCCGCTCCGACCCCCGCCGCTCGCCGCAAGGCCAGCGTCAGCGCCAGTTCGTCGCCGTAGTCGGCGCCGCCGCGGCACCAGAGCTCCAGGTCCGCCAGGGCCTCGGTTGCCAGGCGCAGGTCGGCCAGCTCGGCCTCGCGCAGGCGGCCGACGAGCTGCTTGGCGGCGTACGGGTGCATCTTCAGCGAGGACTCGACCTGCTTCGGCCGCACCCCCTCCTCGAGCTGGGCGGCGGCTGCGCAGGCGCTGCGCAGGCGCGAGGCGAGGCCGTAGATCAGCCCGGTCACGTTCTCGCCCTGTTCGATCAGCTGCTCGCCGATCCGCAGCGCCGCTGCGGCGTCACTTTCGAGCAGGGCGTCCGAGAGCGACCAGACGGCTGCCTCGGAGGTGTCGGCGATCATCTCCTCAAGGTCGGCTGCGGTGACCTCGCCGCCCTCGCCGGCCCAGAGCGCCAGGCGCTGCAGCTCGTTGCCCAGGCGCACCGGGTTCGGGCCCATCCGCTCGACCAGCATGCGGGCGGCGGCGGGGTCGAGCCGGAAGCCGAGCCGCTGCGCGTCGGCAACCAGCGCCCGCGGCATCTCGCGCGCCTTCGGCGCCTCGAACTCGTGGACCTCGCCCTTCGCTGCCTTGACCGCCTTGGTCAGCCTGGCCGGCGCCTTGGCACGGGCGATCAGGACCAGGGTGAGGTCAGGTGGCAGGGAGCCGACGACCTCGGCGACGGCGTCGAGCTGGCGGTCGCGCCAGCGCTCGACCCCATCAGCCAGCAGGTAACGGCGGGAGTCCATCAGCGACATCGCCGGGATCGCCGCCAGCAGCGCCTCGTGGTCGGGCATGCCGCGACCCTCCCCGGGCTCGAAGACCTCGAGCGCGTCGCTCCCGCCCTCGCGTTCGGCGCGAGCCCGCAGCCTGCTCCTGGTGGCGTCGATCTTCGCCCCGTCGGTGCCGGCGATCAGGTACAGCGCGCGCATCTCCTCGGCCATCGGTCAGCCGAGTCTAGACGGCCGCCGGCCCCGCCCGCGGCTGCTAGTGACCGTGCCCCTGCCAGCCGCCGTGGCCGTGGTACCCGCTCGGGGGCGCCGTCGGGGTCGACGGGGTTTCCGCCGCTTCGGCGTCGGTCTGACCGCCGGAGCTGGGCGGCGCGCTCGTGGTCGGCGGCTTGGTCGTGGTCGGCGGCTTGGCTTCCTGTTGGGCGGCGTCGGTGGTGCCCGCGGTGGAGGGCTTGTTGCCGTGGGAGCCGCTGCTGGTCGAGCCGCCGATCGCGGCGGTGCCGGCGTCGGTGTTCGGAGAGGAGGTGGACGAAGGCGGCTTGCCGGGCGAGGTGGTGGTCGCGGTCGGCTGCGAGACGACCGTCGACGCCGATTCCGTCGGGACAGGCGCCGGGCTCGATTCGGGCGGGGCTTCGCCGACCGGCTCGTTGCCCGCGGGGTGCGAACTCCCCGCCGGCGAGGACTCGATCTGCTTCGAGCCCGCCAGGTGCGAGCTGCCTCGCTCGCGGCCGCCGGCACTACCACCGCCCGGCCCGGAGCTAGGGCCGGGGGCACCGTTGCCGGAGGCGACGATCAGGGGACCGACGGGATCGCCGGAGCGACCCACGGCCGCGGCGTCGGAGACCCCCTCCTCGCCCTGCGAGAGGCCAGGGAGCGGCAGCGGTGGCAGGAAGGGAACGCCCTGCTGGGCCATGATCGCGACGATCACCAGCCCGAAGGCGGCGGTAGCGCCGAACAGTGCGAAGGTCGTGCTCCGCATCCGGTCGAGCACGCCGCGGCCGGCGAGGCTGTGCTTACCGGGCCTGGGCCGCAGCTGTCGCATCCGGGAGAGCATCCGCAGGGATCATCGACCGGTCGCGCCCGCACAGGGAGACCCGGCGCCGAAAGCTCCCACTATCGATTCGTACATTCGTCTAGGGAGTCAAGCATCCGGGTCGACCCGGAACAAGCGGGGCCCGATCTCGATCGCGACGTCGCCGTCGCGATCCGTCCGCAAAATGGGGACGCCATGGGCGGAAAGGGTCGCCAGGGTCGCCGGATCCGGGTGGCCGTAGGGGTTGTCCGCCCCGACCGAGACCACGGCGAGGCTGGGCCTAGTCCGGTCGAGCAGGTCGCCGAGACCGGCGTCGGCGCTGCCGTGGTGGGCGACCTTGAGGACGTCGACCGGCCCCGGGTCGATCGGGACCGACTCCGCCTCGGCGTCGGCGGTGAGGAGCATTGAGAAGTCGTGCCAGCGGGCCAGCAGCACCAGGGCCAGTTGGTTCGGGTCGCCGTTCGGAGCCGGGCCGCCGAGCAGCTCCCGCGGTGGCCAGAGAACTTCCAGCGCCAGCGGCCCCGAGCGCAGCACCCGACCCGCGGCGACCCGGACCGGCACCGCGCCGGCCTGTCTGGCCGCCGCCAGCAGCGGGCGGCCCGCCCGCGCGTAGACGAGGCGGCCTACCGGGACGCGCCCGAGCACCTCATCGATCCCGCCCGCGTGATCGGACTGGTCGTGGGTGACGACCGCGGCCCCGAGGCTGTCGACCCCGGCATCGTCGAGCTCGCCCGCGAGCCCGTCGCCGGGAGGGCCGCCGTCGACCAGCACGGCCGGCGCGCCGGCGGGCTGCAGGAGGATCGCGTCGCCCTGGCCGACGTCGATGACCTCGACCCGCAGGCCGGCCAGCGGCGGGTCGGCTCCGGGCGGGCTCAACGGCCACAACCAGAAGGTCAGCGCGGCCACCAGAACGGCGAGACCGAGGACCGCGCCCCGGCGCCGACCCGCGTTCGCAGTTACCCCCGGATCGGGGGGAGAACCGCGAACGCCGTGGGAAGGGGGGTTTCGGAGGGCGGCCAGGCGGTGCCAGCGGGCGAGCCGGAAGGCGGCGAGGAGCACCGTCGCGATCGCGGCGTAGCTGGCGGCGACGCCGCCCGGGCCGAGGTGGACGTCGAGCTGCGCCCACTCGGGCCGCCCGCACCAGGCGGCGACCTGGGCGATGTAGGCGAGGAGCATGGCGTTGACCCAGTTCGGCGCCTCGACCGGCAGGCCGGGGACCTGGGCGGCCGCGGCGCTCACCATCCCCAGCCACATCGCCGGCGCCACCGCGGGCATCGCCAGGACGTTGGCGAGCAGCGTCGTCGTCGAGAAGGTGCCGAAGTAGAAGGCGATCAGCGGGGCCGTCGCCAGCGTCGCCGCCACGGTCACGGCCAGTCCCTCGGCCAGGGCCCGGCGCACGACGCCCGACCCGGTCCGGGCGAGCAGCGAGTCGCGCAGCGGCGCCGCGAGCAGGAGGATGCCCAGCACCGCCGCGAAGCTGAGCTGCCAGCCGACGTCGCCGGCGATCGCCGGGTCGATCGCCACCGTCACCGCGAAGGCGAGCGCCAGCGCCTGGAGGCGCGCCGCCCGGCGCCCCGCCAGCGTCGCCAGCACGCCGGCGCCGCCCATCACCGCCGCCCGCTGGATCGACGGCCCCGCACCGG
Source organism: uncultured Solirubrobacterales bacterium (assembly GCA_963703585.1). Lineage (GTDB taxonomy): Bacteria > Actinomycetota > Thermoleophilia > Solirubrobacterales > 70-9 > VAYN01. Next base: position 57,156 of record CAVPEX010000013.1, read on the forward strand.
CGAGCGGCAGGTAGACGACGATTGCGCCCAGGACCCAGACCAGGCGTTCGCGCAGCGGCACCCCGAGCGCCGCCAGCAGAGGCATCGCCAGCAGCGCCAGCAGAGTCACGTTCTGGCCGGAGACCGCAAGCAGGTGGCTGAGGCCGGCGCGGCGGAAGTCCTCGCTCGTCGCGGCGTCGATCCCCTCGTCCTCGCCCAGCACGAACCCGCGCGCCAGCGCCGCCTCGCGCTGCGGCATCCCCCGCCCCAGCGCAACCTCCGCTCGCTGGCGCAGCTCGCCCGCGTGGGCCAGGGCGAGGACGACGAGGGCGGCGATCCCGGCCAGGACCGGCAGCGAGAGCCTGGGCGCGCGCACGAGCTCCCCGCGAGACCCGGCCGCTACGGCTGCAACCGCGCCCGCAGCGCCTCCATCGTCGCCGGCCCGATCCCTGAGATCTGGTCGAGCTGGTCGACCGAGGCGAGGCCGCCGTGCTGGTTGCGGAACTCGACGATGTCCTGCGCCGTCACCGGGCCGATGCCGTCGATCGTGTCGAGCTGCTCGACGGTGGCGGTGCCGAGGCTGATCGGCCCCTCCTCGCCGGCGACCGTGGCCGCGACCGTGCCGCCGGGCCCGCCCTCGGGCACGACGACCTGCTGGCCGTCGGCGAGCCGGGCGGCGAGGTTGACGGCTTCCAGCAGCGCCCCCGCGCTCGCCCCTCCCGCCCGCCGCACGGCGTCGTCGACGCGGCTGCCGGCCGGCATCCGGTAGACGCCCGGGCGCCGCACCGCCCCGGTGACGTCGACGACGACGTCGCCGCCCTGGCCGCTGACCGTGAAGCCGGCCTCGGTCGACCCGCCCGCGGCGGCGGCGAACGGCGCCTCCGCCCCGCCCTCGCCCCGGACCGCCCGCGCCCCCACCAGCAGCAGCGCCACCGCAACGGCGCCGTAGACCACCACCTGCGCTCTGCTCAACTCCGGCATGGCCCGATCGTGGCGGGCCAGACCGCACGCGTGGCGCGCTAAATCAAAGAGGTCTCAGACAGGAGAGCGCCGAGTTGCGCCGCCTCTGGCGCCTCAGTGATCGTCGTAGTCGTCGTCGTAGCCCGCCACCTCGGCGAGCTGGTCGCTGTAGAGCTCGGCGGCGGCGACGGGGGGCGACTGGATCGAGATGCAGGCGAGGTCGGCCTCGCCGTCGTTGCTGACCGAGTGCTCGGTGGCGGGCGGGACCAGGATCAGGTCCCCCTCGCCGACCTCCTGGGTGTCGCCTGCGACCGACATCGTGCCGGTGCCGCGCACGACCACGTAGGCCTGCTCGGACTCCTCGTGCGAGCGCAGGGTCTGCTTCGCCCCGGCGGGGACGGTGAACCAGGTGACCGATAGGTTGCGGGCCCCGAGTTCCCCCGCATCCATGAGGATGTGGGTGCGCAGCCGGTGCCACTCCTCCACCGGTGCTTCTTGAATGCGCCTGACCAGCATCGGCGGCTTTCTAGCAGAAGAGCCGGGCGCCGTCCCCGGCTCGGCTACCCGACGACGAGGTTGACCAGCTTGCCGGGCACGACGATCTCCTTGACGATCTCCTTGCCGTCGAGGTGCTTGACCACCTTCTCGCTGCCGCGGGCCAGCGCCAGCAGCTCCTCCCTGGAGGCCTCCGGGCTGGCCTCGATGCGGTCGCGGAGCTTGCCGTTGACCTGGACCACCAGCGTCACCGTCTCACCGACCAGCAGGGCAGGGTCGGCCTGCGGCCACGGCTCCTCCCAGAGGCGGCCGCCTTCGAGGCGCTCCCAGATCTCCGCCCCCAGGTGCGGCGCGAAGGGGAAGATCAGCGAGGCGGCGGTGGCGGTGGCGGTACGCACCGTCGCCTCCCCGTCCGGGCTGCCGTGGACGCGGTCCTTGAGCGCGTAGACCTCGTTGACGAGCTCCATCACCGCGGCGACCACCGTGTTGAACTGGAAGCTGCGCTGGAAGTCCCTGGTCGCCTTGTCGATCGCCCAGTGGCGCTTGGCCTCGAGCTGGCGGAGCGCCTCGGGGTCGGCCTCGCCGTCGCCGGAGCCGTCGCGCCCCTCGACCTCGGCGCTGAGCCGCCAGAGCCGGGCGAGGAAGCGGTTTACGCCCTCGACGCCCTCGTCGGTCCAGTCACCGCCGCGGTCGGGCGGACCCATGAAGCAGACGTAGGTGCGGGCGGTGTCGGCGCCGTAGCGCTCGACGTACTCGCCGGGGTTGACGGTGTTGCCCTTCGACTTCGACATCTTCGCCCCGTCGCGGGTGATCATCCCCTGCGCGAAGAGGTTGGCGAAGGGCTCCTGCACCTCGAGGCAGCCGATGTCGGCCAGCGCCTTGGTGAAGAAGCGCGCGTACATCAGGTGCAGGATCGCGTGCTCGACGCCGCCGATGTACTGGTCGACCGGGAGCCAGTGGGAGGCGGCGGCGGGGTCCCAGGCGGCCCCGCCGTTGCGCGGGTCGAGGTAGCGGATGAAGTACCAGGAGGAGTCGACGAAGGTGTCCATCGTGTCCGTCTCGCGGCGGGCGGGGCCACCGCAGCTCGGGCAGCTGGTGACGACCCACTCCTCGGCCGCCGCCAGCGGGCTCTTGCCCTGCGGCGCGTAGTCCTCGATCTCCGGCAGCTCCACCGGCAGCTGGTCGTCGGGGACGGGAACCATCGCCGGCGCCCCCTCCTCCCCACAGCCCTCGCAGTAGACGATCGGGATCGGCGCCCCCCAGTAGCGCTGGCGCGAGACCAGCCAGTCGCGCAGGCGGAAGTTGACCGCGGTCCTGCCGCGGCCCTCGGAGGCCAGCCAGGCGACGATCTCCTCATAGGCCTCGCGGTTGCCCTTGCCGTCGAAGCGCCCGGAGCCGGTCATCGGGCCGTCGCCGGGGTAGGGCAGGCCCTCCTCGTCGCGGGCGACCTCCGGGTCCTCCCCCTCGATCACCCGCACCACCGGCAGCTCGAACCTGCGGGCGAATTCGTAGTCGCGGCTGTCGTGGCCGGGGACGGCCATGATCGCGCCGGTGCCGTACTCCATCAGCACGTAGTCGGCGACGAACATCGGGATCTCCTCGCCGTTGACCGGGTTGACGACGCTGCGCCCGAGCTGGACGCCGGTCTTCTCGCGGTCCTCGGCGCCGCGCTCCTCGGCCGACTCGCGGGCGATGCGGTTGACGTACCCGCGCACCGGCTCCTCCGCCGGCGTGCCGGCGACCAGCCGCTCCAGGTCGGGATGCTCGGGGGCGAGGACGAAGAAGGTGGCGCCGAAGAGGGTGTCGGGACGGGTGGTGAAGACCGGGAAGTCGAGGTCGACTTCCTCGCAGCGGAAGACCACCTCGGCGCCCTCGGAGCGGCCGATCCAGTTGCGCTGCATCGTGATCACGTGCTCGGGCCAGGACTCGAGCAGGTCGAAGTCCGCGAGCAGGCGGTCGGCGTAATCGGTGATGCGGAAGAACCACTGCTCGAGGTTGCGCTGGACGACCTCGGTGCCGCAGCGCTCGCAGCGGCCGTCGACGACCTGCTCGTTGGCCAGCACGGTGGCGTCTTTGGGGCACCACTGGACCGGCGCCTGGGTGCGGTAGGCGAGCCCGCGCTCGAATAGCTGCAGGAAGATCCACTGGGTCCAGCGGTAGTACTCGGGGGTGTGGGTCGCCAGTTCCCGCGACCAGTCGATCGAGATCCCCCACTCGCCGAACTGGCGGCGGAAGGAGGCGATCGAGCGCTCGGTCGCCGCCCGCGGCGGCTCGCCGGTCTTGATCGCGTTGTTCTCGGCCGGCAGGCCGAAGGAGTCGTAGCCCATCGGGTGGATCACCTCGAAGCCGTGGCGGCGGCGGAAGTGGGCGATCGCGTCGCCGACCGCGTAGCACTTGAGGTGGCCGACGTGGGGCTCGCCGGAGGGGTAGGGCAGCATCTCCAGCACGTAGGACTTCGGCTTGGAGTCATCGAAGCCCGGCTGGCCGGGGTTGGCGACCTCCCAGGTCCGCTCCTCGGCCCAGACCCGCTGCCACTTGGCCTCGATCGCCTTCGGGTCGTAGATAGCTCGCTCCGCGCTCATCTGCGGCGATCTTATGAGCGGCGGCGGGTCAGGCGCAGGCCGGACCAGGTCTCGTCGATCGCGCAGACCTTGGTGTCGACCATGCCGGCGGCGAGGCCGACCGCGCGGACGACGTCCTCGGTCAGGTCGGTCGCGACCCCGGAGGAGCGCTTCGGCCAGGCCATCCAGAGCGTGCCCTCCCCCACCGCCTTGGCGATCGCGGCGAAGCGCTTCTCGAGCTCGCGGCGGGAGGTCGTGAACCAGAGCGTCGTCTGGCGCGAGCCGCGGTTGCCGCGGCGCAGCCGGGCGCCCTCGGGCAGCGTCGCCTCGATCCCCGCCGGGGCGTCGATCAGGGCCACGGTCGAGCCCGGCTTGATCCCCAGCTTCTGCGCCAGCGGCCGCCCTGAGCGCGGGCCGGAGTCGGAGCCGGGGACGACCGGGTCCGTCGGCGGCGCGGCGATCGCCGTACGGAGTGCGTCGCCGATCCCCTCCCATGCGGCGTAGGCGGCGTCCGGCAGCTCGGCCCGGATACGCGCGACCTTCGCCTCGGCGCCGCCGACGAAGACGATCGGGATCCGGCGCAGCGGCTTCGACTGGCGCAGCGAGTGGGCGACCTCGCGGCCGTGCGAGGGCAGGCGGCCGAGATCGATCACGAAGGCCGCCGGCGGGTCCTCGCGCAACTGCCTGACGCCGATGCTGGTCCCCGGCACCTCGCCGTCGACCGCGTAGCCCTCGGCTTCGAGCCGGGCGGCGCGCTCGGGCACCTCCTCGGCCTTCCAGTGGACGAGGCGGACCCTCAGAGCGTCAGCGTGTGGCGAAACCCCGGCGATAGCGATTCGAGGATATGCGGCCAGACGTAGACCTCGATCGTGGCGGCGAGGATCAGCGCCGGGATCGCCAGGGCGACGGTGATGAAGGTCGCCGCCAGCAGCTGGTTCCACTCGCCACGGCGGCTGGCGATCAGCCAGGCGGCGAGCGGCAGGAACAGCGCGGTCAGCTCGAGCAGGGCGTGCGGGAGGACGCTGAGGATCAGCTCCCCCCGGGAGATCTGCAGCTGGTAGGAGATCGTCGAGCCCTGGAAGCCGAGGTAGAGCGCCTGGGTCATCAGCGAGAAGAGGGTGACGGCGCAGACGAAGAGGATCGCCAGCTCCCCGGCCTTGACGTGGACCCAGCGGGAGAAGCCGGTGCGCTGGGCGGCGGCGATCGGCATCGAGGCGCCGGCGATGAAACCGGCAACGCATGCGGTTGCGTGGAGGGCGAGGACGAGCGAGTTGCGCCAGAGGATCGGCAGCATGTCGCCCGGATCAGAGGGCGCGGTCAGCCCCGGCAGGTGGATCGGGGTGAGGTCCGGCGTCAGCAGCCCGGCGACCACCCAGACGGCGGCCAGCAGCGTCAGCGCGATCGCCACGCTCAGCGCCAGCCAGCCGCGGAGGACCGCCCACGGGTGCCTGCTCCAGGCCTCGAAGGTCTCCCGCGTGTCCCGCATCCCGTGCGAGAACACGTGCTGGTCGGCGGCGCTCATAGGAGAACCATCGGCAGCGGCGCGGCGCGGTTTGAGCTCGGGCGTGCCGATCCCGGCAACTCGCTGCCCTCATCATTTTTTGGTACAACGCCACCATGCGGTGGCGACTCGGGGAGGGCGGGCGATCGACGCCGGCGCCGGCCAGACGCGCCTCGCGTCACGTCGACTTCGCCGACCAGTGCACCTCGCTGCGCGTCGGCAGCGGCGTCGTCGGCCGCACGATCCTCGGCTACGCCGTCCGCGGCGACGGCGCCGAGGCCTACCTCCAGACCTGGGAGCGGGCGGCCGGCGTGCCGGGACCGGGCTGCCTGGCCCCGCCCAAGCGCCTCGGCCAGCTCCGGCTTCGGGCCGCTGCGCCTGGGCCGCGACCCCGAAGCAGACCCTGATGGCCGCGGAACAGCCGGAGCGCCGCGTCGGCACCAGCTTCCGCTGGTGCTCCAGCCGCGCCAAGGCCGAGGGCGCCACCCATTCCGCCGCTGCGGTCGTCTTCGACCAGGACGGCGCGGCGGCCTTCGTCGTCAGCACCGCCGCCGGCAAGGGCAGGCCGAAAGGCGCCAAGAAGCTCGGCAAGGGCCTCTTCGTCAAGCGCAAGGGCGGCGGCGGCGACCGCCTCTGGGGCTACCGCAAAGGCAGGCTCCGCTTCACCGCCGTCGCCGCCCCCTACATCGCCCGCAAGACGGGGCGGGTAGTCGCGGCGCTGCGCGAAGCGGGCGTGGGCTGAGCCGTCAGCTCAAGACCGGAGCAGGGGCCAGATCGTGCGGCCCGAGCCTGGCATAGGGACGCCCACGGCGCCGGATCAGGATTTCGGCTCCAGCGGAGGCTTTCTCCATGTAGAAGCCGAAGTGGTTGCGAAACTCATGGGCGCCCACCTCCTCCCGGGAGGGCGCCTCACCGCTGTCCATCGCAGTGGAGCTGGAGGGATTCGAACCCTCGGCCTCTCGAATGCCATTCGAACGCTCTGCCAACTGAGCTACAGCCCCAAAGGGAAACTTCTCGGCCCAGTTTAACGCCGCGCGCTGCCCATTTCTCGGCGGTGAAAGTCTCATCTGGAGGCTCCAGCGCCCGTCGACCGTCTCGATCGGGACGAAGAAGCATCTGTCGAGCTCCTCGCAGTAGGCGGCAACCACGTCAATGTCAGCGGCCGAGTAGTTATCCCGGACGAATCCGCCCGGCGTCCAACGACTCCTGGCCAGATTGACTATGACCACGTCGCCTTTCTTCCGCGCCCACTTGCACTGCACGCGCAGAATGCGTGAGCCGAGGTCAAAGGCCAAGTCGTACGCATCGTGCTCGGTCAGCGGCTTGAGAACAGAAAGGCCGAGCTTCGCTGCCTCCGTGGTGCTCCACAATGCAGACAATACATTGCGGCACGGACGAGAGGTTGCGACCGCACCGGGGCGACGAGACCGGCGCCGAGTTAAGCCGCGCGCTGCTCGGGGCCCGGATCCTCGTCGACGTCGAGGATCAGGTTGTCCGGGGCGGTGCGGCGGACCTTGAAGTCGAGGTTGCAGAGGTCCTCGAGCTCGCGCAGCAGCTCGACCGGCTGGTCGAGCCGCATCGAGAGCGTCGCGCGGCCCTCGGAGAAGCGCTCGACGGAGATCTCCGAGGCGCCGAGCTGGCCGACCGCGTCCTCGAAGCCGACCAGCTGGGAGAAGTCGCCCAGCGGGCCGATCTCCAGCCGCACCTGGCCCTCGAAGAGGCCGTTGCCGGCCTGGGAGGCTCCGTTTCCGTTCGCCGTCGCGGCTGGTGGCGCCTCGGCGTCGGCCGGCTCGGCGCCGTTCGCCTCGGCCTCCTGGGCCTCGGTCAGCGCCTGCACGCGCTGGCTCACCTCGACCGCCTCGCGCAGTGCTTTCATCCGGATCCGGGTGGCCTGGCCGCGCGCCTGTTCCTGCAGCTCCTCCAGCCGCGCCGAGACCGCATCGAGCGAGGCGATGCTGCGGTCGTGGCACTCGTTGGCCTCGCGCAGGCGCTCGCCCAGGGTGCGGATCTCCTTCTCCCGCTCGATCACCATCCCGGAGAGCGACGTGGTCTCCCGCTCGAGCTCATCGATCGTCGCCAGCTGGCGCTCGAACCTGGACTCCAACCCGAGGATGCGCGCATCACGAGCGACGATCGCGTCCTCGACGTCGATGCGGCGATAGCCGAAAAGCGACCGCTTGAAACTTCCCATGCGCGGCACCGTACGGGGGCGTTCGGACGGTATTTCGTCACACAGCGCTCAGGCGCTGGCGGCGGAGGGCGCTTCGGGCGCTTCGAGGTCCAGCTCGAGGCGGGGAGCGTCGCGCCAGAGCTCCTGCAGCTGGTAGCGGTCGCGTGCCTCGGGGGTGAAGACGTGGAGGACGCAGTCGAGGTAGTCGAGGATGATCCAGCCGGCTTCGCCAGCGCCGTCGGCGCCGCCCGGGAGCAGGCCTGTCTCACGCTTCACCTGCAGCCGCACCTCGTCGACGATCGCCCGCGCCTGGCGCTCGTTGCGAGCGGTGCAGATGACGAGGAAGTCGGTGTATGCGACGAGGCCGCGCATGTCGAGCACGAGGAGATCCTCGGCCTTTTTCGAGTCGGCCAGCGCCGCCAGGCGCCGCGCCAGGGACTTGGACTGGATCGTGCTCACGAGTAGATCCCCTTCTCCTCGATGAAGCGGGCGACCGGCTCCGGGACCAGGTAGCGCAGCGGCCTGCCGGCGGCGGCGCGCTCGCGCACGGCCGAGGAGGAGACGCCGAACTGCGGCATCTCCAGCATCGTCGCCCGGGCCTCCGCCCCGAGGCTGCGCAGCACCGCCGCCACCTCGGCGTCGGAGATGCCCGCCCGCCGCGCGATCGCCAGCCGCGCCAGCTCGACCACCCGCTCCGGTTCGCGCCAGCTCTCCAGGCCCACCGCAGCGTCCGCCCCCATCACGAACACGAGCTCCGTTTCGCCTCTTTCCTCAGCAAGTAGCTGCAAGGTCTCATACGTGTAGGACGGTCCCTCGCGATCGACCTCCAGCGAGGAGACGGAGAAGCGGGGGTCGTCGGCGGCGGCGAGCCGGGTCATCGTCATCCGCAGCTCGCGCCCAGGGTCGTCGGCGATCCGCTTGTGCGGGGCCTCGCCGGTCGGGACCAGGATCACCTCGCTGAGGCCGAGCTGCCAGAGCGCCTCCTGTGCCAACGCCAGGTGGCCGAGGTGCGGCGGGTTGAACGCCGACCCCAGCACGCCGATGCCACCGCCCCCGCTATTCACGCACTTGGCCGTCGCCGCGCGCCACGTACTTGAAGGTGGTCAGCTCGCGCATCCCGATCGGCCCGCGGGCGTGCAGCTTCTGGGTCGAGTTGCCGATCTCGGCCCCCATCCCGTACTCGAAGCCGTCGGTGAAGCGGGTCGAGGCGTTGACGTAGACGGCGGCGCAGTCGACCCCGGCGGCGAACTCGTCGGCCGCCTCCTCGGAGGTGGTGACGATCGCCTCCGAGTGGCCGGTGCCGTGGGCGTTGACGTGGTCGATCGCCTCCTCGACCGAGTCGACGACGGCGACCGCCATCTTCAGGCCCAGGTACTCGGTGTCCCAGTCGGACTCGGTGGCGGCGCCGACCTCGGTCGCGCCGGCCACGGCGCGGACCCGCTCGTCGCCGACCAGCTCGACCCCGGCCGCGGCCAGGTCGGAGAGCACCGCCGGGCCGAAGCGCGAGGCGATCTGCTCGTGGATCAGCAGCGTCTCGGCCGAGTTGCAGACGCCGGGGCGCTGGACCTTGGCGTTGACGGCGATCCGCCGCGCCATCTCCAGGTCGGCGTCGGCGTGGACGTAGACGTGGCAGTTGCCGGCGGCCGCATACATCACCGGGACCGTCGCCACGTCCTTGATCGCCGACTTGAGGCCCTCCCCGCCGCGCGGGATCAGCAGATCGACCAGGCCCTCCTGCGTCGCCAGCTCGGCCAGCTCCCGGCGGTCGCGGCCGGCCAGGAGCACGACCGCGTCCTCAGGCAGCCCCGCCTCGGCCAGCGCCTCGCGCACGATCGCCGCCAGGGCGCCGTTGGAGCGTTCGGCGTAGCGGGAGCCGCGCAGCACGATCGCGTTGCCGCTCTTGATCGTCAGCGCCGCGCAGTCGATCGTCACGTTGGGGCGCGCCTCGTAGACGACGGCGATGACGCCCAGCGGCACCCGAACCTTCTGCAGGTCGAGCCCGCTCTCCAGCGTCTTGCGTTCCAGCTCCTCGCCGACGGGGTCGTCGAGCGCCGCCACCACGCGCACGCCCTCGGCCATCGCCGTCACCCGCTCCGGGGTCAGCGTCAGCCGGTCGCGCAGCGCCTCGGTCAGCCCGGCGGCGCGCTCGTCGGCGAGGTCGGCGGCGTTCGCCTCCAGGATCTCCGCCTGGCGCTCCTCGAGCAGCCGGGCGGTCGCCGCCAGGGCGGCGTCCTTCCTTGCGGTCTCAGAGCTCGCCAACGCCCGCGCCGCCTTCTTGGCGGCAGCGCAGCTCTCGGCGACGCTCGTGGTCGTCACGGCCATCGCACAAGGGTACCCGGGAGGCCCTGCCGGGCCGGCCTCCTAGACCAGCACGAAGCGGTCGCGGTGGATCACCTCGTCAGAGGCGTGCGGGAGGACGTCGCGGACCGCATTCGTCTTCATCCCGATCACCTGCGCGAGCTCGCGCGAGGAGAAGTCGCTGATTCCTTTGCCGAGGATGACGCCGTCGGCGACCACGTCGACGGCGTCGCCGGCCTCGAAGCTGCCGAAGACTTCGGTAATGCCGACCGGCAGCAGGCTGGAGCCACTCTCGCGTAGGACCCGGGCGGCGCCGGGATCGACCTGCAGCCTGCCGCGGCTCGGCTTCGCGTATTTGAGCCAGAGCTTGAAGCTGGAGGCCTTGCCCTGCCGGGGGGCGAAACGGGTGCCGCCGGGCTCGCCGCCCGCCGCCGCGGTCAGCGTCCCCGGCTTGGTGCCGTTGCAGATCACCGCCGGGATGCCGGCCTCGCTCGCCATCTCCGCCGCCGCCACCTTGCTGCGCATGCCGCCGGAGCCGAAGGCGGAGGTGCGGTCGCCGATCTGCAGGCCGGCGAGCTCGGCGAAGTCGTCGACCTCGGCGATCAGCTGGGCAGAGGGGTCGAGCTGCGGGTCGGCGCTGAGCAGTCCGTCGATGTTGGTGAGCAGCACGAGCAGGCGGGCGTCGAGCAGCAGCGCCACCTGGGCGGCGAGGAAGTCGTTGTCGCCGAAGCTGATCTCGTCGGTGGCGGTGGTGTCGTTCTCGTTGATCACCGGCACCACCCCCCACTCGACCAGCCGCCGCAGGGTCTGGCGCGCGTTCAGGTAGTTGGTGCGGGCGGCGATGTCGGCGGCGGTCAGCAGCACCTGCGCCGCCCGGGTGCCGTGGCTCGCGAGCCTGCTCTCATAGGCGCGGAAGAGGTCGCCCTGGCCGACCGCCGAAGCGCCCTGCAGCTCGTCCATCGCCCGCGGGCGCACCGGCAGCTCCATCAGCCGCATGCCGCGGGCGATCGCGCCGGAGGTGACCATGACGACGCGCTCGCCACCGCGCTCGAGCGCGCCCACCTGCTCGCAGACGGAGTCGAGCACGTCCGTGCGTAACTCGCCGTCGTCGGCGGCGACTATCGAGGAGCCGAGCTTTACTACCAGGGTCATGGCGAGCCAAGTGTATGAGCGCCGCGGCCCGATCCCGGCGCCCGGGGAGCGCTGAGATGGGCGCCGCACTGGGCTGGGGGACGCTGGCCGCCAGCTCGCTGGTGCTGGGGGCGCTGCTCAGCTTCGCGCGCGACTGGTCCCGGGTGCAGCTGGGCGTGGTGCTCGCCTTCGGCGCCGGGGCGCTGATCAGCTCGGTCAGCTTCGAGCTGGCGGAGGAGGGCATCGCGGTGGGAGGAGCGGTCCCGACGGGGATCGGGCTCGGGGTCGGCGCCATCGCCTACTACGCCCTCGACGGCCTGATCGCGCGCCGGTTCGCCGCCGGGCGCGGCCGCAAAGGCAGGATGGCGGGTTCCGACGCCGGCACCGCGCTCGCCCTCGGCGCCTTCCTCGACGGGATCCCCGAGCAGCTCGTGCTGGGGATCGGAATCGCCGCCGCCGGCACGGTCAGCCCGGCCCTCCTGATCGCGATCTTCGTCTCCAACCTGCCGGAGGCGATGGGCTCGGCCGACGACATGCGCACCGCGGGGCGCGCGCCGGCCACGGTGCTGAGGCTGTGGCTGGTCGTCGCGGCGATCGGCACCGTCGCCGCCGTGGCTGGCTACCTGCTCGCCGACGCGGTCTCCGCGGAGGCGCAGGCGACGATCGACGGCTTCGCCGCCGGCGCCCTGCTGGTGATGCTGATCGACTCGATGATCCCCGACGCCCGCGAGGATGCCGGCCGCGTCGCCGGCCTCGCCACCGTGCTCGGCTTCGCCCTCGCCGCGGGCCTCTCCAGCCTGTCCTGAGGCCACCGAATAGCCTCCAGGCCCCTTGAGCGCCTTCGTCCACGAGCTCCGCGTCCGCTACCGCGAGTGCGACCCGCAGGGGATCGTCTTCAACGCCAACTACGCCGGCTTCTTCGACGACGCGCTGACCGAGCTCTGGCGCGAGGCCTTCGGCTCCTACCAGGCGATGGTCGAGCGCGGCGTCGACATGGTGGTGGCCGAACTCAACACCCGCTTCCTCGCCTCGGCCCGCTTCGACGACCTGATCCGGATCGAGGCCGAGATCGAACAGCTCGGGACGACGAGCATGACCACGCGCCTCGAGGTCCTGCGGGGCGAGGAGCTGCTCGTCCGCGGCCAGATGCGCCACGTCTTCGTCGACGCCGAGACGTGGACCAAGACCCCGGCGCCCGACTGGGTGCGCGAGGGCCTTGCCCCCTACGCCTAGACGTGCAGCTCGAACTCGTGCTCGCCGATGCGGACGTCGTCGCCGGTCTGGAAGCCGGCCCGGGTCAGCGCCGCGATGACGCCGATCTCCGCCAGGCGCTGCTCGAGGTAGGCGAGCGCTTCCTCGTTCTTCGTGTCGTGGCGTTCGAACAGCAGCTCGACGCCACGACCGGCGACGCGGAAGGCGCCGTCCTCCTCGCGCTCGACCCAGTAGCCGCCCTCGCCGGCCGGCCGGTAGACGCGGTGCTCGGCCTCGAACTCGGCGCCCGGCTCCGCCGCGGCGGCACTCTCGGGCGGCGTCTCCGGCAGCTCGGTGAGGATCCGGCCGCGCAGCTCCTCCAGCCCCTCGCCGGTCGCCGAGGAGACGGCGAGGACGCCGAGCACGTCGTCGCCGAGCCGCCCGCGCCACTCCTCCCGGGCCGCCTCGACCGCCCCCGGCTCGAGCAGGTCGCGCTTGCTGAGGACGACCAGCTCCGGCAGGCGCTCGAGGCCGGCGCCGTGGGCGGAGAGCTCGGCCCGCACCGTCTCGTAGTTGGCGACCGGGTCGCCCTCGAGCGGCGCGACGTCGACGAGGTGGACGAGCATCGAGCAGCGCTCGACGTGGGCGAGGAACTCGTGGCCGAGGCCGGCCCCCTCGGCGGCGCCCTCGATCAGCCCGGGGATGTCGGCGAGGACCGCCTGGCGGTCCTCGCCTTCGATCGTCCCCAGCGCCGGCGAGATCGTCGTGAACGGGTAGTCGGCGACCTTCGGCGCCGCCCGCGTCAGGCGACCGAGCAGCGAGGACTTGCCCGCGTTCGGCAGCCCGACCAGGCCGACGTCGGCCAGCAGCTTCAGCCGCAGCTCGATCCAGTCCGCCTCGCCGCTGGTCCCGTTCTCGGCGAAGCGGGGCGCCTGCCGGGTTGAGTTGGCGAAGCGCTTGTTGCCGTGGCCGCCGCGACCGCCGTGGGCGACGACCGCCCGCTGGCCCGGCTCGACCAGGTCGACGGCGCTGCCGTCGACCGCCGCCGCCTGCGTGCCCGCCGGGACCGGGATCTCCAGATCCTCCCCGCGCGCCCCGTGCCGGTTCGATCCTTCGCCGTGCCGCCCCCGCTGCGCCCGGAAGTGCTTGCTCCCCTTCAGCGCCCCGAGGTCGCGCCGCGAGGGATCGCAGACGAGGACGACCTCGCCGCCATGCCCCCCGTCACCGCCGTCAGGCCCACCCCGCGGCACATGCGCCTCGCGCCGGAACGAGACGCATCCATTCCCGCCAGCGCCGCCCTCAACCCAGATCTTCGCCTTGTCGTACATCCGGTCCAGGGTAGAGCGACCGTGGTAGAGCTTTCCCGCACATAGTGCGGGAAAGCTCTACCACGGCGGCGGCCGAGGTTCCTAGCCCTCGGCGAGGACGCGAATCGTGCGGCCCTTGCGGGCGGTGAAGAAATCCACCTTGCCGGGGCGCGTGGCGAAGATCGTGTGGTCGCGGCCGATGCCGGTGCCGTCACCTGGCCAGAAACGGGTGCCGCGCTGGCGGACGATGATCTCGCCGCCGGAGACCTGCTGGCCGGCGAAGACCTTGACCCCGAGCATGTTCGGGTTGGATTCGCGCCCGTTGCTGGTGGAGCCGCCACCCTTCTTGTGAGCCATCGCTAGGCCTCCTCTTTCTCGGCGGCTTTCTTCGCCGTCGAGGTACTGTCTTTGGCTTTTTTCGCCGGGGCTTTGCCCGCTTTGAGGCTGGTCACCTCGAGCTTGGTCAGCTCGGAGCGGTGGCCGGCGCGGCGGCGGTAGCCCTTCTTCGCCTTGTATTTGAAGACTTTGATCTTGGGACCGCGCAGGTGCTCGGCCACGGTCGCCTCGACCTTGACTTTCTCCAGGTCCCTGGGCGCGGCGACGACCTCGGTGTCGCGGAACATCACCGCCCGCAGCGTCACTTTGTCGCCCTCTTTGGCATCGAGGCGATCGACGAGAAGGGACGTGCCTTCCTCGACCTTGTACTGCTTGCCGCCGGTTTCCACTACCGCATACATGCTCAATCGTCGTCCTTGCTGCCTTGTTTGGCGCGCGAACGCCCCCGACCGCCCCGGCGGCCGCGACTGCGTTTGCGCGAAGGAGCGTCGGATTCTAGCTCGGAGCCGTTTTCCTCGCCGCCTCCGGAGCCGTTGGGGGAATCGGTGCCCAGCAGCGAGGCGATCGCCGCCGAGCGCTCGACCTCCTCGATCCGCACCAGCCGGCGCTGGCCGACGTAGCGACCGCCGCCGGTGACGCTGACGATGTAGGAGTCGATCCGGGCGACCGCGTCGTCGGCGTTGTACATGTGCGGCTCGTCGATCTTGACCAGCACCTCCTCGCCGACCTTGAACGGCAGCGCCCGCTCCTCGATCTCGGCCCGGGTGCCGGACTCGACCAGGTCGAAGGTGTCGATCGCCAGCGCATCGCCGCCCTCGAAGTGGAAGCGCTTGCCGGTCTCCCCCTCCAGCTCGGTCAGGCCGCTGTCCTCGGCGGTCAGCTCGTGCGCGACCTTGGGGTTGACGCGGATCAGGAAGGCCTCGGCCTCGCCGTTCCCGGCGGCGATGTCGCGCATCTTCCGCAGCCCCTCCAGCGCCACCGTCTCGGCCGAGAGCACGACACCCTCGCCGTGGCAGGTCGGGCAGGGCGCGGTGAGGATCTCGCGGACGCCGTCGGTGACGTTCTGGCGCGTCATCTCGACCAGGCCCAGCGGCGAGACCTCGACCACGTAGCTCTTCGACTTGTCGGCGTCGAGCGCCTTGCGCATCGTCTTCAGCACCTTGTCGCGGTTGGAGGCCCGCGCCATGTCGATGAAGTCGATGACGATGATGCCGCCGATGTCGCGCAGCCGCAGCTGCCGCACCGCCTCCTCGGCCGCCTCGGTGTTGACCTTGGTGATCGTCTCCTCGAGGCCGCCTTTGCCGCGGCCGGTGAAGCTGCCGCTGTTGACGTCGATCACGGTCAGCGCCTCGGCGTAGTCGATCACCAGGTAGCCGCCCGAGGGCAGGTCGACGCGGCGGTTCAGCGTCGACTCGATCTCCTCGTCGATCTTCCATTTCTCCAGCAGCGGCTGGGAGCCTTTGTAGAGCTCGACCCCGCCGACCAGCTCCGGTGCGGTGCGCTGGAAGAAGCCGGTGACCCGCTCGAACTGCTTCTCGGAGTCGATGATCGCCTTCTCGAACTCGCTGAGGAAGACGTCGCGGAGGACGCGGACCGAGAGGTCGGCCTCCTGGAAGACCAGGGCCGGCGCCTTGCTCGACTCGGTGCGGCGGCCGAGGATCTCGTTCAGCCGCTGCAGGTAGCCGATCTCCCGCACGAAGTCCGTTTTCTTCGCCCCGTGGGCGGCGGTGCGGACGATCAGCCCGCCCGGCCCCTTGTAGGTGCGGTCGACCATCTTGCGCAGGCGGTCGCGCTCGGAGTCCGAGAGCCGGCGGCTGACGCCGACGCCGGAGCCCTGGGGGGCGAAGACGAGGTAGCGACCGGCGATCGAGACGTTCATCGAGAGCCGCGCGCCCTTCGTCTTCAGCGGGTCCTTGACCACCTGGACGAGGATCTCCTGGCCCGGTTTGATCAGCTCGTTGATGCGGCGGCCGCTGCCGCGGCCCCGCTTCGGGGCCTGCTCGCCGCCCGGCAGGACGATCTCGTCGACGTGGAGGAAGCCGTTGCGCTCGAGGCCGATGTCGACGAAGGCGGCCTCCATGCCGGGAAGGACGTTGTCGACCTTCCCCTTGTAGATGTTGCCGACGATCGAACGACGCCCGCGGCGCTCTATATAGAGCTCGGCCACATCGGCCTTGCCGCCTTTCTGCTTCGACTCGAGGACGGCCACGCGGGTCTCGCCACGCTCGGCGGACACCAAAATCGTTTTTTTCATTTGATCTAGCTCAGTTTCGGTTTAGGTACGCACCGCCGGATGCCTCTGACGAGGCATCACCAGGCGAACCTCCCCCTCTGACCGAGCTGCGCCTGCACGTTGATGCTCTGAAGGACTCCGATCGCCAAGAAGGTGGCGAGCACGGAGGAACCTCCGTAGCTCATCAGTGGCAAGGGGATGCCCGTGATCGGCATGATGCCGAGGTTCATCCCCACGTTGACGAAGACCTGGAACAGCAGCGCGACGGCGATGCCGCCGGCGACCAGGGTCCCGTAGGAGTTCTTCGAGAGCGTCACGATCCGCAGCGCCCGCCAGAGGAGCAGGGCGTATAAGGACAGGACGAACGCGGCGCCCATGAACCCGTAGCGCTCGCCGATCACCGCGAAGATGAAGTCGGTGTGCCGCTCGGGTACGAAGTCGAGCCGCGTCTGGGTGGCTCTGTCGCCACGGCCGGTTATCTGACCGGCTCCCGTGGCTATGACTGACTGGTTCTGCTGGTAGCCCGCACCACTCTCGTGCTCGTGCGGGTTCAGGAAGGAGGTCAGTCGTTCTTCCTGGTAAGTCTTGAGAATCGGCAGGCCAGCCGCCGGGGCCGCCACGAGGACGACCGCCACCAGCGCGACCAGCCCGGTGCCGATTACTGCGAAGTGGGTCCATGGAACTCCACCGAAGTACATCACGGCGAGGGTGGCGGCCACGTAGACGAGCGAGGTGCCGAGGTCCGGCTGCAGGAAGACGAGCCCCGCGGGCGCCAGCCCGAGGCAGAGGTAGCGCACCGTGCGCTGCCTGGCCGAGCCGCGCCGGGCGCCGTCGATCACGAACCCGGCCAGCGCCAGCACCAGCAGGAGCTTGCCCAGCTCCGAGGGCTGGAAGCTGAAGAAGGGGAATTCGAAGGCCCGCCGCGAGCCGCGGGCGGCGAAGCCGAAGAAGAAGACCATCGCCACGCTGGCGCAGAGGAAGGTGTAGATGCCGACCCGCAGCTCGCGGAAGCGCGAGTAGTCGATCCGGCTCAGCACGAACATCCCGAGCAGGCCGAGGCCGGCATAGATCGCCTGGCGGTCGAGGTAGTAGTTGGGGCTGCCGGGGACGTCGCTCTGGGTCGCCTGGCCGAGGGTGAAGACGCTGAAGGCGACCAGCGCGACGGCGGCGATCGCCAGCGGCCAGTCGAGGTGGGCGACGCCGAGCCGCTCGGCGATGCCGACGTGCACCGCGAAGGGCTCGGGTCGGTTGGCTCTGGTCCTGGTCGCGTACATCTATTCGGCGATCCCTTCGCTGCTGCCGACCGAGGACGCCTGCTTGTCGAAATAGGCTTCCAGGATCCGCAGCGCCGTCGGCGCCGCGGTTTCGGCTCCGAAGCCGCCGCCCTCGATGGTCACCGCAGTGACGATACGCGGGTTGGGGTATGGAGCGAGCACGATGTACCAGGACTGGTCGGGATGTGGCGGCCGCTGCGCCGTCCCGGTCTTGCCGGCGACGGGCACCGGAAAGCCGCCGAAGACGGCGTAGGAGGTGCCGGTCGGCTGCTGCGCCGAGTCGTGCAGGCCTTCGAGGATCGCGCTGCGGGAAGCGGGGTCGATCTTCACCTCGCGCTTGCCCGGCGGGTCGAATTCCTCCAGCACACGGCCGGCGGCGTCCTCCAGTTCCATGCCGAGGTGCGGGGTGACGATCGCGCCGCCGTTGCCGAGCGCCGCGTAGGCGATCGCCATCTGCAGCGGGTTGGTCTGCAGGTCGCCCTGCCCGGTCGCCAGCTGGATGTTGTCCCCGACCGCCCAGGGGCGTTCGGTTTCTTCTTCGGCGTAGAGCTGGTCGCGCCACTCGCGGCTCGGCACCAGCCCTTCGGACTCGCCCGGCAGGTCGATCCCGGTCGAGTGCGCGATCCCCAGCCGGCTCGCCCATTCCTGCAGCTGATCGGTCTGGTTCATCTCGCGGCCGAGTTCGTAGAAGAAGACGTCGGAGGAGACCTGCAGCGCCGGGACCAGCGTCAGCGGCCCGTAGGAGGCGCCGCCGGCGTTCTGGAAGCGCTGGCCGGCGATTTCGATCGAGCCGGCGTCGTCGATCGTCGTCCCCGGCGTGATCACCCCCCCTTCCAGCGCCGCCAGCGCCGTGATCATCTTGAACGTCGATCCCGTCGGGTAATAGCTTTCGGTCGCCCGGTTGGTCAGCGGCGCGAGTTCTTCGTCGCCGTAATAGGAGTCGTATTCGGCCTGGGTTATCGGCCGCGCGAGGTCGGAGGGGTCGTAGGTCGGGAAGGAGCCGAGGCCGAGGATCTCGCCGTTGTGGACGTCCATCGTCACGAAGGCGCCGGGCAGCCCGTAGGAGGCCAGCGACGCTTCTCCGGCTTCCTGGACCGCGGAGTCGATCGTCAGCTTCAGGTTGTCGCCCGGGGTCGGCGCCTGGGAGACCAGCTGCCCGCCCGGGGTCGGCTGGCCCAGCGCGTTGACCTGGACCTTGGTCAGACCGGGCTGGCCGCGGAGGAATCTGTCGTAGGTGTACTCGACCCCGCCCTTGCCGACCTCGTCTCCCGGTTCGAGGTGCCTGTAGGGCGCTTCCTTCAGCTCTTCCTCGTTGACCTCGCCGACGCTGCCGAGCACGTGGGCGGCCCTGCTGCCGTCCGGGTAGTGGCGGACGAAGACGCGCTGGACGGCGACCCCCGGGAAGCGCCGCTGGTTCTCTTCGAGGTAGTAGACGAGGTCGTAGCCGACGTCGCGGCGCAGCGTCACCGGCGCCCCCGCGGCGACTTCTTCGCCTTCGCGGATCGTCCGCCTCACCTTCTTCGGCGACATCTGCGCGAGGTCCCCGAGCCGGGCCAGCTCTGCCCGTTCCTCGGCCGGGTCGTCGGGCAGCTTCTGCGTGTTCAGCTGCAGCGCCAGGCTGGTGCGGTTGTCGACGAGGACGTTGCCCTCGCGGTCGAGGATGTCCCCGCGCGGGGCGATCACCTTGAACTCGCGGGTGCGGTTGTTCTTCGCCTCGGCCAGGTACTTGTCGCCGTCGAGCACCTGCAGCGTCCAGAGGCGGAAGAAGAGGACGGCGAAGAGGGCGACGGCGAAGCCGCCCAGCACCGCGATCCGCAGCGAGAGCCTGCTGCCCCTCGGCCGGTCGTCCGATCGCAGGTACATGCCCCTAGGCTCCCAGCACCGTCGGCCGCCTGCGCCGCGGCGCCGCCAGGTCCTCGACCAGGGCGGGCCGCAGCAGCCGCCGCAGGCCGAGGTAGATCGGCCAGCCGAGGAAGAAGGCGAAGACGCTCTTGATCAGCATGTCGCGGATCACCAGGCCGCTGACGCTCGCGTCCAGGCCCAGCATCACCTCGACGGCGCCGAAGCCGAGCTCGGCGAAGAGGGTGAGGATCGCGCAGAGCAGCGGCGCCACCAGCGGGCTGGTGGCCTCGAAGCGCTCGCGGAAGAGGCCGGCCAGGTAGCCGGCGCAGAGCAGCACCAGCGAGCCGCCGCCGAGCGGGGCGATCAGCAGGCAGTCGAGCAGGATGCCGACCGCGAAGCCGCTGACGGCGCCGGTCATCGTCCCCCCCAGCAGGCCGAGCGAGACGACCAGGGCCGGCAATACGTCCGGGCTGGTGTGGAACAGCGCCACCTGGGAGAAGAAGGAGAGCTGCAGCAGCACGCCGATCACGATCACGGCGACCAGGCGGGCGAGGATGTTCGGGGTGAGGATCATCCGCGCGAGCCTCCGGTCAGGACCTGGACCAGGTCGAGGTCGCGCAGGTCGGCGTAGGGGCGGACGTGGACCTGCTGCTGGGCCTCCTGCTCGACGATCGAGGCGCGGGTGATCTCGCCGATCGGGATGTTCGGGGGGAAGCGCGACTCCAGCCCCTGCGCCCGCCAGCCGGCGGTGACGACCGACTGTTCGCTGCCGACCCGCTTGGTCGAGTCGATGAAGTCGAGGATCAGGTCGCCGGGGTCGCCGACGGCGGGCTTGATCACGCCCTGGACGCCGGCCGGGACCACCTTCGCCGAGACGGCGCTGGAATGGTCGGCGATCAGCGTCACCTTGGCCGAGCCGCCGGTGACGGCGGAGACTTTGCCGACGAGGCCGTCGCCGTTGACAACCGGGTCGTCGACCTCGACGCCGTCGCCGCTGCCGGCGTCGATCGTCACGTCGGAGAACCAGACGGTCGGCGAGCGGGCGATCACCCGCGCCGTCACCGGGTCGAACCCGGAGGGAATCGCGCCGCTGCGGTCGAGGCCGACCAGCTTGCGCAGCTGCGCGTTTTCGGCCAGCGCCGCGTCGGCCCCCACCGCCCGCTCGCGCAGCGTCTCCACTTCGGCGTGCAGGTCGGCGTTCTCGCCGCGCGCGTCGAAGGTCTTGTCGAACCAGTTGACGAGGTCGCGGGCAGGCTTCAGCGCCCGGTCGGCGGCCGACTGGACCGGGCTGAAGACCGAGCTGACACCGCGCTGCACGCCGTCGGAGCCGCGCCCGTAGGTGATCGTCAGCAGCACGAAGGAGCCGACGACCAGGAGGGCGAGCACCGCCCTACGGCGGCGTACTTGCTTGCGATACACGTGTGGGACCTAAGTTCGTTGCATTGCCTGAGCGCCGGCTAGACACGCTGCCGCGCTCCTGAGTTGTTCTTCCTGGCGCGGTGGATCGCCTCGAACTCCTCGAGCGAGATGCCCGAGCCGACGGCCACGCACGTCAACGGCGACTCTGCCAGTTGACAGGGCATCTGGCACTCGTCGCGTAGGCGCTGCTCCAGTCCTTGCAGGAGGGCGCCACCACCGGCGAGGGTGATGCCGCGGTCCATGATGTCACCCGCCAGCTC
The DNA here is from genome assembly GCA_963703585.1 of uncultured Solirubrobacterales bacterium. Classification (GTDB taxonomy): domain Bacteria; phylum Actinomycetota; class Thermoleophilia; order Solirubrobacterales; family 70-9; genus VAYN01. Next base: position 78,113 of record CAVPEX010000013.1, read on the forward strand.
CGGCGGCGTGCGGTCGAGTGTGTCCTTGACCGCGTCGACGATGTGGCCGACCGGTTCGTCGAGCGCCTTTCGCACCTCTTCGGAGCCGAGCGTGATCGTCTTCGGCAGGCCGGAGACGAGGTCGCGGCCGCGGATCTCCGTGAACAGCTCTTTCCCCAGCGGCGAGGCGGAGCCGATCTCGAGCTTGACCTCCTCCGCCGTCTGCGTGCCGATCGCCAGTTTGTAGGCCGCTTTGCAGTGGCTGACGATGGCGTCGTCGAGCTCGTCGCCGCCGACCCGGATCGACTGCGAGACGACGATGCCGCCGAGCGAGATCACCGCCACCTCGGTGGTGCCGCCGCCGACGTCGACGATCATCGAGCCGGTCGGCTCGGCCACCGGCAGGCCGGCGCCGATCGCCGCCGCCATCGGCTCCTCGATCAGGTATGCCTGGCGCGCGCCGGCGGCGAGGCAGGCCTCCTCGACCGCGCGCTTCTCGACGCCGGTGACGCCGGAGGGGACGCAGACGACGACCCGAGGGTGGGCGAAGCGGTTGGAGTGAACGGAGTGGATGAAGTGGCGCAGCATCTGCTCGGTGACGTCGAAGTCGGCGATCACCCCGTCCTTGAGCGGGCGGATCGCGGTGATCGTCCCCGGCGTCCGCCCCAGCATCCGCTTCGCTTCCGCCCCGACCGCGTGGACCTGGCCGCTGTGGGAGTCGATCGCGACCACCGAGGGCTCGGAGAGGACGATCCCCCGCCCGCGCACGTAGACCAGCGTGTTCGCCGTGCCGAGGTCGACCGCCATGTCGCGCCCGCCCAGTCCGGTGAGGTTGCGGAATATGCCCATTTACAGGGTCATGATCGCAAACCCGTCTTAGCGTTCTGTGAGCGTGGTCAAGACCGCTCGAAGAGCCGCGGCGCCAGCTCGAAGAGCAGGCCGACCGGCAGGCCGACCACGTTGGAGACGCTGCCCTCCAGCCGCTCGACCAGGGTCGAGCCCAGGGTCTGGATCGCGTAGCCGCCGGAACGGCCCTTCCACTCGCCGAAGCGCACGTAACGCTCCTTCTCGACCTCGGAGAGCGGCTTGAAGACGACGCTGGTGCGGGCCAGGCCGCTGCGCTCCTCGCCGCCCTCGAGGACGACGAGCCCGCTCAGCACCGTGTGGGCGCGGCCCGACATCCGCTCCAGGTAGGCGCGCGCCTCCGCCGCGTCGGCGGGCTTGCCGAGCGCCCTGCCGTCGAGGACGACGTCGGTGTCGCAGGCGATAACGAGCGCCTCCGGCGGGGCCGCGACCGCCCGCGCCTTGCGCCGCGCGTTCTCCAGCACCTCGTGCTCGGGGTCGCCGCCGCTCAGCTCCTCGACGCCGGGGACGACGACCTCGAACTCGACGCCCAGCTTCTGCAGGATCTCCCGCCGCTGCGGGGACCCGGATGCGAGTACGACCTTCAGGAGAGCTCGGGGAACCAGATGCCGATCTCGCGCTCGGCCGACTCGTCGGAGTCGGAGCCGTGGACCATGTTGAAGGTGACCTCGAGCGCGAAGTCGCCGCGGATCGATCCGGGGGCGGCCTCGACCGGGTTGGTGGCCCCGATCAGCTGCCGCGCCGCGGCGACGGCTTCGGTCCCCTCGAGGACCATCGCGACCAGCGGGCCGCCGGTGATGAAGGAGACCAGCTCGCCGAAGAACGGCTTCTCGGTGTGCTCGGCGTAGTGCCGGTTGGCGATCGACTCGTCCGCCGTCAGCGTCTTCAGGGCGACGATCCGCAAGCCCTTGCGCTCGAAGCGGGCGATCACCTCGCCGGTCAGGGCACGCTCGAAGGCGTCAGGCTTGACGAGGATCAGGGTCCGGCTCACGGCTTTCGCTCCTTTGCTCAGGGGTGGATTTCGGCCCCTCTTCGGGGGCGCTGCGAGCCGGCTCTTTCTTGGCGGCGGTCGCGGAAGGTCGTTTGGCGGCGGCGGCTGGCGCTTTTTTGCGCCGCGGCGGCTGGCGTTTGGGCCGCTGCTCCTGGGTGGCGGGCTCCGGCTCGCGGCGCCGTTCCTCGGGCTCGGGCCTGCGTTCGCGCCGCTCCGGCTCACGCGGGCGCTCGCGCCGCTCGGCATCGGGGCGCTCGCGCCGCTCCGGGCGACGGCTCCGCTCGCCGCCGAGCGCGGTCTCGCAGAAGGGGCAGAGGCCCCAGCGCGGGTCGACCGGCTTGCCACAGGTCGGGCAGGGGTCCTTGAGCCGGCGCTGGCAGTTGGGGCAGCGCAGGAAGTTCTTCTCGACCGGGTACTCGCAGTTGGGGCAGGTCAGCTCGCGCAGCTGGCGCACCCGCAGCTCCGCCGCCTTGATCTCCAGCTCGCGCTCGTGGGCGTCCTCGAGGAACTCCGGCGGGCGGACGATCGCGTAGACGGCGGTGCCGATGAAGGGGAAGAAGGAGGCGACGGTCGCGCAGGCGACCAGGAACGGGTCGGAGATGCGGCGGCGGGCGTCGAGGTAGGTGTAGACGATCAGCGCCAGCCAGAGCACGACCAGCATCAGCAGGAAGAGGGTTGCGGCCAGGTTGAGGCCGTCGTTCGTGATGCCGAAGATCGCTAGTGCCATGGTGGGGCGCCCGCCGTCAAATGGGAGCGGGCAGTCTACTTCGCCGCGTCGCGCGCGAACCCTGTTCCACTCAGAGGAACAGCCTCCCGAACAGGTACCCGACCCCGAAGAAGACCAAAATCACGATCGCGACCACGGCCGCGACCAGGCCCATCATCGAAAGCAGTTCGGAGCCGGTACCGCGTTCCATGGCGAAATCCTCGCACAGTCCCCCGGGGTACCGCCGGGTGGTAGAGCTTTCCCGCAAACAGTGCGGGAAAGCTCTACCACGACCGGCTGGCGCGACGGGGGAGGCACTCAACCGCGGCCCGCGAGTGCGGCGCGGGCCGGGGCGATCGCGTAGTGGGAGCCGGCGAGGAGGACGGCGCCCTGCGGTGGCTCGGAGGCGAGCGCCCGCGCCCGCCATAACGCCGCCTCGAAGTCGGGCTCCGCCTCCGCCGCCAGCCCGGCCGCCTCACAGGCGGCGAGCAGCTCGGCGGCGGGCCGCGAGCGGGCGCCGGGGCGGCCGTGGCCTTCCAGCGCCGCCGGCGGCAGCTCCGTGCAGACCGCCCGCTCCAGCGCCGGCGCCAGCGCCCGCACCATCGCCGCCGCGTCCTTGTCGGCGAGGATCGCCAGGCAGGCGACGACGCGGCGGCCAGCGGTCACGCCGGGCAGGGCCTCGGCCAGGGCGGCGGCGCCGTCGGGGTTGTGGGCGGCGTCGATGAGTGTCGGCGGCCGCTCCGCCACCCGCTCCAGGCGTCCCGGGACCGAGACCGTCGCCGCCACCTCGGCGACCCGGTCTGCGTCCAGCTCGCCGAGAAAGGCCTCGGCGGCGGCGCGAGCGAGGGCGAAGTTGCGGCGCTGGAAGCCGCCCGGCGCCAGCAGCTCCAGCTCCGGGCCGGGGTCCAACGGGGCTCGCACCAGACTGGCGCCGCGTTCGCGGGCGACTCGCTCGGCCAGCTCCTCGACCGGCGGCGAGACCCGTCCCAGCACCAGCGTCGTCTGGTCGCGCAGCACTGCCAGCTTCTCGGCGGCGATCTCCACCTCCGTCTCCCCCAGCCACTCGGTGTGGTCGAGCCCGATCGAGGTCAGCACGGTAACCCTCGAGGGAATCGTGTTGGTCGCGTCCAGCCTCCCCCCCAGCCCGGCCTCGATCGCCGCCGCCTTCACCCGCGCCTGCGCCAGGGCGACGAAGGTCGCCGCCGTCGCCGCCTCGAACTGGGTCACCGCGTCGCCCTGCTCGAGGCTGCGGTTGACGCCCTCGGCCGCCTGCGCGACCCGCGCCACCGCCTCGGCCCAGGCCGCCGGCCCGACCTCCTCGCCGCCGATCAGGGTGCGCTCCCGCCAGCTGGCGGTGTGGGGCGAGACACAGGCGCCGGCGGCGACCCCGTGCGCCTGCAGCAGCGCCGCCGTCATCCGCGTCACCGAGGACTTGCCGTTGGTGCCGACGACGTGGATCGAGGCGAAGCGGTGCTGCGGCAGCCCCAGCGCCGTCGTCAGCTTGTGCATCCGCTCCAGCCCGAGCCGCCACCCGATCGGCTCCAGCGAATCCAGATAAGCGTCTGCGTCGAAGCTAGCCAAGCTCGGCGAGTTCGGCCCGGTAGCGCTCGAGCTTGCCGCGCTCCTCCTCGACCACCTCAGCCGGGGCCTTGGCGACGAAGCCCTCGTTGCCGAGTTTGCGCTCGGCTCGCTCGACCTCGGAGCGCAGCTCCTCGCGGCGCTTGTCGAGCCGGGCGGCGACCGCCTCGGCGTCGAGCTGCTCGGAGGCGAGGACCCGCACCGGCCCGATCGAGGCGACCGGGTCGCCGCCGTCGGGCGAGAACTCGAAGCGGGCGAGGCGGGCGACGAACTTCGGCGGCTCGACCCCCTCGACCCGCGCCGCCAGCACGCTGGCCGCCGGCACGTCGACCAGGTCGCGCCAGGCGCGCAGCCGCTGGGTCAGGCCGATCCCGTCCTCGACGTCGGACTCGGCGGCCTCGTCGAACAGCGACTCGTCAGCCGCGGGGAAGGGATGGACGGCGAGGTGGCCGCGCCGCGACGGATGGAAGGACCAGATCTCCTCACTGACGAACGGCATCGTCGGGTGCAGCAGCGCCAGCACCCGCTCCAGCGCGTAGAGCAGCGTCGCCGAGACCTCCTCCTCGCCGTCGTAGAGGCGCGGCTTGGCGATCTCCAGGTACCAGTCGCAGAGGTCGCGCCAGAAGAACGAGTAGACCTCCTGGACGGCGTGGGCGAAGTCGTAGGACTCCAGCTGCGCCGTGACCGAGTCGATCGTCCGCTGCAGCCGCGAAAGGATCCAGCGGTCCTCGACATGTAGGGGCCGCGGCGCGGCCGCGACCTCGGCGGTGTTGAGCAGGATCAGGCGACTGGCGTTCCAGAGCTTGTTGGCGAGGTCGCTGCCCTGCTGGACCTTGGCGTCGGAGAAGCGCACGTCCTGGGTCGAGGACATCGCCAGCAGCCCGAAGCGCAGGGCGTCGGCGCCGTGGACGTCGATTTCCTCCAGCGGATCGACGCCGGTGCCGAGGCTCTTCGACATCCGCCGCCCGTCGCGGGCCTGGATCACCGAGTGCACGTAGACGTCGCGGAAGGGGACGTCGCCGGCGAACTCGATCCCGGTCATGATCATCCGCGCCACCCAGAGGAAGAGGATCTCGCGGGCGGTGGTGAGGAAGCTGGTCGGGTAGAAGGCGCGCAGCTCGGGCGTCTCGTCGGGCCAGCCGAGCGTCGCGAAGGGCCAGATCGCCGAGCTGAACCAGGTGTCGAGCACGTCCTCCTCCTGGCGCAGCTCGCCGCCGCAGGCACCGCACGACGTAGGCGGCTCCTCGGCGACGATCGCTTCCTCACAGGCGTCGCAGTACCAGACCGGGATCCGGTGGCCCCACCAGAGCTGGCGGGAGATGCACCAGGGGCGGATTTCCCGCATCCATTCGAGGTAGACGCGCTTCCACTGCGACGGCGTTATCCGCACATCGTCGCGCTCGACCACCTCGATCGCCGGCTTCGCCAGCTCGTCCATGCGGCAGAACCACTGCAGCGAGATCAGTGGCTCGATCCGCTCGCCGGAGCGGTGCGAGAAGGGGACCGAGTGCAGGTAGGGCTCCTCCGAGCGCAGCCGTCCCTCCTCGCGCAGCGCCGCCACCACCGCCTCCTGCGCCTCGGCGGCGGTCATCCCGGCGAAGCGGCCCGCCTCCTCGGTCATGCGCCCGTCGGGGCCGATCACGCCGATCTCCTCGAGGCCGTGCCTGCGGCCGATCTCGAAGTCGTTGGGGTCGTGGCCGGGGGTGATCTTCAGCGCCCCGGTGCCGAACTCGGGGTCGACGTGCTCGTCGGCGATGATCGGCAGTTGCCGTCCGACCAGCGGCAGCACGCAGTGCCGTCCGACCAGGTCGGCGTAGCGCTCGTCGTCGGGATTGACGGCGACGGCGGTGTCGGCCAGCATCGTCTCCGGCCGCACGGTGGCGACGGTGAGGACGCGGTCGGAGCCCTCGACCGGGTAGTCGATCGAGTAGAGCGCGTCCTCGACCTCGCGGTTCTCGACCTCGAGGTCGGAGATCGCCGAGTGCGAGCCCGGGTCCCAGTTGACCATGTAGTTGTCGCGGTAGATGTAGCCCTTGTCGTAGAGCTGCTTGAAGACGCGGTGGACGGCGCGCACGTAGCCCTCGTCGAGGGTGAAGCGCTCGCGCTCGTAGTCGCAGGAGGCGCCCAGCCGCTTGTACTGCTCGACGATCCGCGAGCCGTACTCGGCTCTCCACTCCCAGACCCGCTCGACGAAGGCCTCGCGGCCGAGGTCGTGGCGGCTTTTGCCTTCCGCCCGCAGCCCTTTCTCGACCACCGCCTGGGTGGCGATGCCGGCGTGGTCGGTGCCGAGAATCCAGAGCGCGTTGCGCCCGCGCATGCGGTTCATCCGCACCAGCGCGTCCTGCATCGAGCCGTTCAGCGCGTGCCCCATGTGCAGGGCGCCGGTCACGTTCGGCGGCGGGATCGCGACCGAGAAGTTCTCCGCCGGCGTCCCCTCCGGCTCGGGGTGGAAGTAGCCGCCCTCCATCCATTCGGCGAAGATCCGCGACTCGACCTCCGCCGGCTCGTAGCGGGTGGTCTGCTCGAGCTTCTGTCGGTCGGCCGCGTTCACGCGGCCGAGTCTAGGCAGATTCCTCCGAGAGCCCGTCCTCGGCGGCGCCGATGTCCTGGTGCGCGGCCTCGGTCACCAGGGTCGGCCGGCGGCCCTGGGTGATCGTCTCGCGGGTGACCACGCACTTGGTCACGTCGCGGCGCGAGGGCAGTTCGAACTGGACGTCGAGCAGGGTCTCCTCGAGGATCGAGCGCAGGCCGCGGGCGCCGGTCTCCCGTTCCAGCGCCTTGTCGGCGATCGCCTCGAGGCTGTCCTCGGCGAAGACCAGCTCGATGTCGTCGAACTCGAAGAAGCGCTGGAACTGGCGGGTCAGCGCGTGGCGCGGCTCGGTCAGGATCGTGGTCAGGTCGTCGCGGCTGAGCTGGTGGATCGCGGTGATCACCGGCAGGCGGCCGATGAACTCGGGGATCAGGCCGTACTCGATCAGGTCCTCGGGCAGCACCTGCTCGAACCACTCGCCGGCGTCCTTCTTTTCGCGCGAGGAGATCGCGGCGCCGAAGCCGACGCCGCGGTCGCCCACCCGGCGCTCGATCACCTTGTCGAGCTCGGCGAAGGAACCGCCGCAGATGAAGAGGATGTTGGTGGTGTCGATCGTCAGGAACTCCTGGTGGGGGTGCTTGCGCCCACCCTGCGGCGGCACCGAGGCGGTGGTCCCCTCGAGGATCTTCAGCAGCGCCTGCTGGACGCCTTCGCCGGAGACGTCGCGGGTGATCGACGGGTTGTCGGCTTTGCGCGCGATCTTGTCGATCTCGTCGATGTAGATGATCCCCGTTTCCGCCTTCTTGACGTCGAAGTCGGCGGCCTGGATCAGCTTCAGGAGGATGTTCTCGACGTCCTCGCCGACGTAGCCGGCCTCGGTCAGCGCCGTCGCGTCGGCGATCGCGAAGGGCACGTTGAGGATCCGCGCCAGGGTCTGGGCCAGCAGCGTCTTGCCGCACCCGGTCGGGCCCAGCATCATGATGTTCGACTTCTGCAGCTCGACCTCGGTCTCTTCGGACTGGGCGATCTGGACCCGCTTGTAGTGGTTGTAGACGGCGACCGCGAGCGAGCGCTTGGCGGCCTCCTGGCCGACCACGTACTCCTGCAGCACGTCGTGGATTTCCCGCGGTTTCGGCAGGTTCTCCAACTCGAAGACGGGCGGCGCCGTCAGCTCCTCGTCGATGATCTCGTTGCAGAGGTCGATGCACTCGTCGCAGATGTAGACGCCGGGGCCGGCGATCAGCTTTTTGACCTGGCGCTGCGACTTACCGCAGAAGCTGCAGAGGAGCTGCTCGTTCGAATCGGTGGGACGTGCCAGCGGAATCCCCTCCTAGTGGGAAACGATCGTGAGCTCCGGCAGCCCCCAAAGCTTAGACGGGGGTGGCCGGCGGGTCGTGGGGTCAGTTACTGCGCCCGGCCGGCCGTCCCTGCTCGTGGTCCGCGGCTTGCGCTCGCGCTACGGTGCCTCGATGCCCGACGAGCTCGCAGTCGCCCCGATCGCCGCCTCCGAGTACGAGCAGGTACTGCCACTGATCGCCGCCTACCAGCGCTTCTACGAAGCCGAGGACATCGACGAGGAGCGCAACCGAGCCTTCTTCCGCCGCTTCCTCGCCCCCGGCGAAGACGGCCTCCTGCTCGGCGCCCGCGCCGGTGGCGAGCTGCTCGGCTTCACCTGCCTCTACTGGACCTTCAGCTCGGTGCACGCGGCGGAGACCGTGCTGCTCAACGACCTCTACGTCGCCGAGGCCGCCCGCGGCCGCGGCGCCGGCCGCGCCCTGATCGAGGCCGCGGCGGCGATCGCCCGCGAACGCGGCGCCCACCGCCTCGAGTGGGTGACCGCCACCGACAACCACACCGCCCAGCGCCTCTACGACAGCTTCGACGCCAAGCGCTCGGAGTGGCTCGAATACGAGCTCGGGCTGTGAGCGTCGGCGGCTCGATCGACGTGCGGCTGGAGCCGGTCGACCCCGGCGACCGCGAGGTGCGAGCGCTCTACGCGGACTTCATCCGCGAGGCGGACGGGCCGCTCGCGGGGGAGGTCGACCTCGAGGCGGAGATCGCCGCCGGGCCGCCGGCGGAGCTGGTGCCGCCGGCGGGGCTGCTGCTGATCGCCCGGATCGAAGGCTCCCCGGCCGGCCTCGGCGGCGTCCGCCACCTCGACACCGAGGTCGCCGAGGTGAAGAGCATGTTCGTCGCCCCCGCGCTTCCGCGGCACCGGCCTCGGCCGCCGGCTGCTGACAGAGCTGGAGCGGGTCGCCGCCGAGCACGGCTGCGCGCGCCGTCCGCCTCGACACCTCCGACTACCTGACCGAGGCGATCGGCCTCTACCGCTCCGCCGGCTACGCCGAGGTCGCCGACTACAACGCCAACCCCAAGGCCAGCCTCTGGTTCGAACGTCAGCTGTAGCGGTCCCAGCGGCGCAGCGAGGGCTCGGGGTCGATCGGGACGCCGCGCCGGTGGATCTCGAAGTGCAGGTGGCAGCCGGTGCCGGCCGCGTTGCCGGTTTCGCCGACGGCGCCGACCGTCTCCCCCTCCCACACCCGCTGGCCCTTGCGAACCGCCGCCGGCCGCGGCATGTGGGCGTAGAAGTAGCTGCGGCGCTCGCCTTCGCCGTGGATCAGCAGGTAATGGCCGTAGAGCACCGGGTCATAGCCGCGCCGCAGCACCCGCCCGTTGCGGACGGCGACCAGCCGGGCGCCGCAGGCCGCGGTGACGTCGAACCCTTCATGGATCCGCCCGCCGCTGCGCGGCGCGTGGTACTCCCCGATCGCCCCGCGCACCCCGTGCGAGCCCTGGACCGGGAAGACGTGCCCGTAGTAGGGGACGCCGCCGTCGCGGGAGGCGATGCGGGCGGAGGCAGGTGCGGCGAGGGCCGCGAGCAGGACGAGGGCGAGGAGGGCGGGGCGCTTCAGTGGTGTTCGATGACGCGGTCGACGATGTTGTACTCCTTCGCCTCCTCCGCGCTCATGAAGTAGTCGCGCTCGGTGTCTTTGGTGACCTTCTCGAAGGGCTGGCCGGTGTGCTTGGCGATGATCTCGTCGAGGCGGCGGCGGACGTCGATGATCTCGCTGGCGTGGATCTCGATGTCGGTCGCCTGGCCCTGGAAGCCGGCCGAGACCTGGTGGATGAGGATCTTCGCGTTGGGCAGCGCCATCCGCTTGCCCGCGGCGCCGCCGCCGAGCAGCAGCGCGCCCATGCTCATCGCGACGCCGACGCAGATCGTCTGCACGTCGGGCTTGATGAACTGCATCGTGTCGTAGATCGCCAGGCCGGCGTAGACGGAGCCGCCGGGCGAGTTGATGTAGAGGCGAGATGTCCTTGTCGGGGTCCTCGGACTCGAGGTGCAGCAGCTGGGCGACGATCAGGTTGGCGATCTCGTCGTCGACGGCGTGCCGAGGAAGACGATCCGCTCGTTGAGCAGGCGCGAGTAGATGTCGAACGCGCGCTCGCCGCGCGAGGTCTGCTCGACGACCATCGGGACCAGAGGACTCATGTTCCGCACTCTATAGAAGGCGTCCGGCGTGCTCGCCGCGCCCGCGGCGCGACCGTCGTCGGGCTCAGTCGTCGCCCGGAGTCCAGAGCTTGCCGGCGCTCTCTTTCTCCTTCTCCGGCGTCCAGATCTCCTCGCGGGCTTTCGCCTGCTCGAGCGGGATCGGCGTCGCCGACTCGGCGACCAGCTCGATCGCCTTGCGCGCCCGGATGTCCTCGCGCACCATCGCGTCGCGGCCGCTGGCGCGCAGCCGCTCCAGCAGCTTCTCCGGCGTCGTCCGCTCGTGTTCGGCGCTGTGCTCGAGCGCCTCGACCATTTCCTCGTCGGAGGCCTCGATCTCCTCCGCCTCGGCGATCGCCGTCACCACCGCCTCGCGCTTCAGCTCGCGCAGGGCGTCGGGCTTCGATTCCTCGATCAGCTCCTCGCGGGTCTTGCCCTGCATCTGCAGGAAGGCGTTGGGGTCCATGCCGCGACTGGCGAGCTGGCGCTCCATCCGCTCCCAGCGTTCGGTCGCCCGCGCCGTCACCAGCTCGTCGGGAACGTCGACGGTGGCGGCATCGACGGCGGCGTCGATCGCGGCGATGCGGAAGTCTTCCTCGGCGCGGCTGTCGAGCGCGGCGCCGACTTTCTCGCGCACGTCGGCGCGCAGCTCCTCCAGCGTGTCGAACTCGGAGGCCTCGGAGGCGAACTCGTCGTCGAGCTCGGGCAGGATCTTCTCCCGCACCTCCTTGACCTCGACGTCGAACTGGGCCTCCTGGCCCGCCAGGTGCTCGGCCTGGTAATCCGCGGGGAAGGTCACCGCGATCGTCCGCTCCTCGCCCGGCTCGGCGCCGGTGAGCTGCTCCTCGAAGCCCTCGATCAGCTGGCCGGAGCCGAGCGCGAGCAGGTAGTCCTCGGCCTTCCCGCCCTCGAACGCCTGGCCGTCGAGCAGGCCCTCGAAGTCGATCAGCAGCGAGTCGCCCTCGGCGGCGGCGCGCTCGACCGGCTCCAGCCGGGCGAAGCCCTCGCGCACCCGCTCGATCTCGCGGTCGACGATGTCGTCGGGCACCTCGTTCTCGGCGCGGCCCACCTCGAGCCCTTTGTACTCGCCGAGCCGAGCCGGCGGCCGCACCCCGACCTCGAAGGAGAACTTCAGCGGCTCGCCCTCGCTCTCGGGCGTCGAGTCCATCCCGATCTTGGGGTCGCCGATCGGGTTGATCCCGCTTTCCAGCAGCGCCTTTTCGTACCACTCGGGGAGGGCGTCGCGGATCGCCTCCTGCAGGACCGGATCGAAGCCGAGCCGCTGGATCACCAGCGACGGCGGCGCCTTGCCCTCGCGGAAGCCGGGCAGCCGCATCTCCTTCGCCATCGCCCGGGCGGCGCGGTTGGCGGCCTTCTCGACCTCCTTGGCGGGGACCTCGACCTCGACCCGCACGCGCGAGTCGGGCAGCTCTGAGACGGTGGCCTGCATCGGCGACTGACCCTAGAGGAAAGCCCCGCTCAGCGGGCTCGGCGCCGCGCCAGCATGGTGCGCAGGGCGACGCCGAAGTCGATCGCGAAGGAGACCCCCCTCCCCACCGGCCCGGTCACCAGCCAGGCGCGGAGCCTGTCGAGGATGCCGGAGCGCCCGCCGCTAATCACTGGCGTACTCCAGCAGCGAGCTGTCGATCAGCCACTCGACCGGGGCGCGGTCGTCGCTGAAGACCTCCCCGCCGGGCAGCCGCGGCTCCAGGCCCGCGGCCGCCTCGCGCGCCAGCGGGCGCAGGCGCGGCGGCAGCGTCGCCGCGTTGCGCCACAGCCGCGCCGCCGAGAGGCCGCCGTCGCCGGCCACGAGCAGCGTGTTGGTGTCCTCGATCGGGTAGCGCAGGACCTGTGGGAAGGCGGCGGCCATGGTGCGGCCGAGCACCCGCTCCAGCTCGTCCGCCCCCTCCGGGTGGCCGACGTTGACGATCGCCACCCCGCCGGGCGCCAGCCGGTCCCGGGCCAGCGCGAAGAACTCGCGCGTGGTCAGGTAGAAGGGGATGTAGGGCTGGCGGTAGGCGTCGACCATGATCGCGTCGTAGCCGCCGTCGACCCGCGCCAGCCAGGGCCGGGCGTCCTCGCTGTAGACCCGCATGCGCGGGTTGCGGAGGTCGAGGAATCGGCGGCCGAGCTCGGTCAGCTCGGCGTCGATCTCGACCGCGTCGACCCTGGTGCGGGGGAAGAAGTGGCCGAAGGCGCGGGCGACGGTGCCGCCGGCGTTGCCGAGGATCGCGATCCGCTGCGGCGGCCGGTCGCGCGCCGCCGCCGGCAGCACCAGGTGGCCGTCCCAGTAGTCCTCGGTGAGGTAGCTGCCGGGGCGCCACAGCGAGTGCACCGCCTGGCCCTCGTTGAGCTCGAGGGCGCGACTGCCGTCGTCGCGTTCGATGACCCGCGCGTACTGGTGGACGGTCTCGGCCTCGTAGAGCACCCGGTCGTCGCCCGCGCCCTTGATCGTGCCGACCGGCGCCGCCAGCACCAGGGCCAGCGCCGCCGGTACCAGGGCGCCGCGCCAGCCGATCCCGATCGCGGCGACCAGGGCCAGTGCCAGGGCGAAGACGATGAACGTCCGCTGGGTCCCCAGCAGCGGGATCAGCAGCAGGGCCGAGACCATCGTCCCGACCAGCGAGCCGGCGGTCGAGATCGCGTACAGCCTCCCCACCACCTCGCCCGAGCTGCCGATCTCCCCCACCGCCAGCCGCACCGCCCACGGCGCCGCCGCGCCGAGCAGGGTGACCGGGACCGCGACCAGGACCAGCACGCCGAAGAGAGAGCCGGCGAAGCCGCCGACCGAGACGCTGTCGAAGGCGTCGACCGAGAAGCCGAGGAAGGGGCGGGCCGCGAAGGGGACGGCGGCGATCAGCACCGCGGCGGCGGCGATCAGCAGGCAGAGGCCGCGCAGGTGCGGGTGGCGGTCGGCGAAGCGGCCGCCGAACCAGTAGCCGGCCGAGAGGGCGACGAGGACGACGCCGATCGTGTTCGCCCAGACGATCGTCGAGGCGCCGAAGTAGGGCGCCAGCAGCCGCGCCGCGGCGATCTCGACGCCGAGGCTGGCGGCGCCGACGACGAAGACGAGGGCGCCCAGCAGCAGCGGCGAGCCGGCGCGATCCTCAGCGGCTACCGGCATCGGCATCCCTCGCGGCCGCGGTCAGCTGCTGCTCGAGGCGGGCGCCCTGGCCGGCGGCGACCGCCCGCTGCGCCCGCTCGGCGTCGAGCTCGATCCCCTTGTCCTGGGCGAGGTCGAGCAGCCGCTGCTTCTCGATGCCCTCGCGCGCCGCCTCGAAGAAGAACCAGGCCAGCAGCCCGAGGGCGAGGAAGGTGCCCTCGATCATCATGATCACGCCGGCGGTGCTCTGGTCCTCCAGCGGCGATAGCCCCCAGGAGATCTCGCCGCCGGCGTAGCGGTCGTAGAGCACGCTTCCCGACCACATCAGGACGTTGCCGAGGATGGCGCCGGTGAAGCGGACGGCGATCACGTAGCCGACCTTCCAGGCGGCGGTGAACCACTGCGGCTTCGGCAGCGGCCCGAAGACCGGCATCCACATCAGGCAGCCGAAGAAGATGAAGCTGGTGTGCTCGAGCGCGTGCAGGGCGGCGCCGCCGTAGGCCGCGTCGTAGAGCGCCGGGACGTGCCAGAGGAAGAGGTTCGTCGCCCACAGCGGGAAGGCGACCAGCGGATGTGCGAGCACCCGCAGGCGGTCGAGCACCGGGATCGCCAGGATCGGCTGCAGCAGCGGCCCGGTCAGGCCGAGCACCAGCAGCAGCGTCGCGAGGTCGCCGAGCATCAGGTGCTCGACCATGTGCGCGATCACCAGTTCCTCGGCGAGGTAGTCGATCGGCGAGGCGACCGCGGCGAAGATCGCCAGCAGGCCGGCGGCGAAGCAGGCCTGGCGCCAGAGCGGCAGCGGCCGGCCGCGCGCGGCGAGGGTCGCCGAGCGCTTGGCGTAGAGCCCGGCCGCGAGCAGCAGCGGCAGCAGCTCGAGCACGACGGGGATCGCGTCCGCGAGGGCGATCGGGAGGGACATGCGATCCAGCGTAGCGACGCGGTTTCGCCGTGCGACGGCCGCGGGCGCTGGTAGCTTGGCTGCCGCCGTGAGCGCCAACGACGACCGCTTTCCGCCCATCGGCAGCTACGGCTTCCTCTCCGACTGCCACACCGCCGCCCTCGTCTCCTACTCCGGCAGCGTCGAGTGGCTCTGCCTGCCCCGCTTCGACTCGCCGAGCGCCTTCGCCGCGCTGCTCGACCGCGGCGGCGGCCATTTCCGCCTCGGCCCTCGCGGCGTCGTCGTCCCGATCAGCCGCCGCTACGAGCCGGGCACGCTGGTGATCGAGACCACCTGGGTGACCGACACCGGCTGGGTCGTCGTCCACGACGCCCTCACGATCGCCGACTGGGTCGGCGCCGGCGACGGCCGCGGGCGGCCGGAAACGGCGCACGAGTCCGACCGCTCGCTGCTGCGGACGATGACCTGCATCGACGGCGAGGTCGAGATGGAGATGGAGTGCGTGCCGCGCTTCGCCTACGGCCTCGAGCCGGCGGCGCTGGAGCGGCGGCGAGCTGGGCGAGGCGACGGCCCGCGGCGAGGACGGCACCGAGCTGATGCTGACCAGCGACATGGAGCTCTCGCTCGAGGGCGGCGCCGTCCACGGCAGGTTGAAGCTGCGCGAGGACGAGAGCGGCTTCTGCGCGATCGCCTGGGGCGAGGACGCGCTGGGCGGGCCGCGCAGCGCCCCCGAGGCGCTGGAGCGGCTCGACTCGACCGAAGAGTTCTGGCGCGAGTGGCTGCGCGACGGCAACTTCCCCGACCACCCCTGGCGGATCCATCTGCAGCGTTCGGCGCTGGTCCTCAAGGGCCTCACCTACACCCCGACCGGGGCGATCGTCGCCGCCCCCACCACCTCGCTGCCGGAGACCCCCGGCGGCGAGCGCAACTGGGACTACCGCTTCAGCTGGATCCGCGACTCGACCTTCAGCCTCTGGGCCCTGCACACGCTCGGCTTCGACCAGGAGGCGCGGGACTTCATGCGCTTCATCGTCGACGTCTGCAGGGACAACCCCGACCTGCAGATCATGTACGGGATCGGCCACGAGAAGGAGCTGACCGAGAAGACGCTCGACCACCTCTCCGGCTACGGCGGCGCCAAGCCGGTGCGGATCGGCAACGGGGCCTTCGACCAGCGCCAGAACGACGTCTGGGGCTCGCTGCTGGACTCGATCTACCTGCACGAGAAGGCGCTGCGGGGCAAAGGCACGCCGGCCGACCGGGAGCTGATCCGCTACCAGGTGGAAGCGGCGATCGACGCCTGGCCGCATCCCGACCAGGGGATCTGGGAGTCGCGCGGCGAGCCCCAGCACTACGTCTCCTCGAAGCTGATGATCTGGGTCGCGGTCGACCGCGGCGTCCGCCTCGCCCGCAGCATCGGCGTCGACGACGTCGCCGACCGGTGGCAGGCGAAAGCGGACGAGTTCCAGGCCGAGATCCTCGAGCGCGGCCTCCGCGACGGCGTCTTCCGCCAGCACTACGACACCGACGCGCTCGACGCCTCGCTGCTGCTGATCCCGCTCTTCCGCTTCCTCCCGCCCGACGACCCGCGCGTGCGCGCCACCGTCGAGGCGATCGCCGCCGACCTGACCGAGCACGGCCTCGTCCTCCGCTACAAGGTCGACGAGACCGACGACGGGCTGCACGGCAAGGAGGGCACCTTCCTGATCTGCTCCTTCTGGCTGGTCTCGGCGCTCTCGGAGATCGGCGAGTGCAAGCGGGCGCGGCGGCTCTGCGAGCGGCTGCTGGAGGCGGCCGGCTGGCTCGACCTCTTCGCCGAGGAGCTGGAGGCCGACTCCGGCCGCCATCTCGGCAACTTCCCCCAGGCCTTCACCCACCTGGCGCTGATCAACGCGGTCTCGCACGTGATCGCCGATCGAGCAGCGCGAAGACGGCGGCGTCACCGCGGTCTTCAGCGAGATGGGCGGGGTCCGCGAGACCGCCTGACGGGGGCCAGCAGACAAAACGTTTCGTTTGCTCTATATTGCCGAGCGACATGACGAATCTCAACCGTTCGGACGACGACGACCTGCTGGTGGCGCTGAGGCATCCGCT
This sequence comes from uncultured Solirubrobacterales bacterium, assembly GCA_963703585.1. GTDB lineage: Bacteria > Actinomycetota > Thermoleophilia > Solirubrobacterales > 70-9 > VAYN01. The sequence continues at coordinate 94,346 of CAVPEX010000013.1, forward strand.
GCGCCGCCAGATCCTGCGACGGATGGCGGGCGAGGAGGCGATCAGCCCGCGCGAGCTCGCCACCGAGTTCCACCAGCCACTCAGCAACGTCAGCTACCACATGCGGGTGCTGGCAGATTGCGCCGTGGTGAGCCTGGTCCGCACCAAGCCGGTACGGGGCTCGATGCAGCACTTCTACTGCGCGGCGATCGAAGCGCCCTGGGCGCGCCAGGTGCTCGGCCTCGGGGAGGACGGCCGCGCCAACGGCTCGGGGGAGAGTCCCGGCGAGGCCGAGACTTAGCCGGCCACTGCTGCGGGACGGGGGGAGACATGGCGGGGACGGAGGACAGCTGGACGACCGAGGCGGAGGATGCCGCCACCGAGTCGGCGGTGCTGATGCGGGTGCTCGAGCTGCACCCCGCCCAGGTCACGGTCGCCGAGCTGGTGCGCGAGATCGGCGGCGAGCCGCCCTCCTTCGCCGAGCGCGACGCGATCGAGCGCGCCGTCCGCGACCTCGCCGGCGCCGGCCTGCTGCATCGCCGCGAGGAGTTCGCGCTGCCGACCCGGGCGGCGCTGCGGTTCAGCCAGCTGCTGGATCGCTGACCGTCAGCCAGCGGAAGCGGGCGCGCAGCCGCGGCTCGAGCTCGGCGGCGGCGTCGGCGGCGCCGGGGTCCCGCCCCGGGTCGGCGGTGACCAGGACCACCTCGGTGGCGGCGAAGCTCCGCGTCGCGTCCTCGACCGCCTGCACCAGGTCCTCGTCCCCCACCCGCGCCTCGGCGGCGATCCCCACCTTGGCCAGCGAGGCGACGGTGATGACGAGGCGCTGCTGAGCCCGCCGCCGGGCCCCCTCGACGTCGGAGGCCCAGCGATCGAGGAAGCCGATCCTGGCCGGCGCCAGGACCCGGATTTCGGCCGCTTCCTCGCCCTCGCCGGCGTCGGCGGCGATCGCGGCGATCGTCGCCGGGTCCTCGACCGCGCATCCGGCGACGACCAGCAGCCGCCTCGGCCCGCCGAGCGGTGCCTCCCCGATCGGCCCCCGCGGCTTCTGCCGCACCGCGACGACGACGATGCCGACCGCCACCAGCGCGCCGATCGCGACCCCGACCCCGGGGCCGCCGACGTAGAAGGCGACGGCGATCGGGACGGCGATCGCGGCCACGAGCAGGGGCAGCTTCCAAGGAGCCACCGGCTAAGCCTGCCAGGCGCGACCGCCGTCCCACCTTTCCTAAGAGCCCTTGGTAGTTGCGACTGGAGTAACCCGGTGCTGATTCGTTCCGATACGCACGCTTCCCACCTCCCCTCGGCCGAGTCCCTGGCGTCCATTTCCGCGCCTTTCCTCGCGGTGGGGGAAGTAATACTCTAATTCGTTTTATCAATCAAGCCGGCGGCAGCAAAAATGTGGGAAATAAACGAAAATTGCGGAAGCGTTGTGAAATTCCTGAGCCTCAACCGTTAAAGTGTTTTGATCGGCCGCCACCCCTGAAAACGAGCGAAGGAAAGCCTCCGTTGCCGAAGACGAAGAAAAAAGACAACGTCGAACAGATCGTCGCCAAAGCGTTCGCGCACCCGCTGCGTGTACAGATCCTGATCATTCTCAATGAGCGGGTCGCCAGCCCCAACCTGCTGGCCCAGGAGCTGGACCAGAGCCTGAACCTGGTCGCCTACCACGTGCGCGTGCTGGAGAAATACAACTGCATCGAGCTGGTCGACACGAAGCAGCGTCGCGGCGCGACCGAGCACTTCTACCGTGCCACTCGGCGCCAGTTCCTGACCGACACCGAATGGTCGCGGATGCCGGAGAGCCTGCGCCCGGGCCTCTCCAGCGCAGCACTGAAAGCGCTCTTCGACGACGTCGAGGACGCAATCGTCCAAAAGACCTTCGACGAGCTCCCCGACCGGCATCTGAGCCGAACGCCGATGGTCGTCGATAAGAAAGGCTGGTCGGAGGTCTCCGACCTCATCGACCAGACGCTCGACCGGGTGCTCGAGATCCAGGCCGAGTCCGCGGAGCGACTTGCCTCCAGCGGCGAGGATGGCATGCTCTCGAAGGTGATGATGCTGCACTTCAAGTCGCCCAACCCCAAGGCCGAGCCCGAGTCCGTGCCCGATGCGGGGACGGATTCAGCCTCCGCCGAGTAGGCGCGACTGAGGAGACCGGCGCCGCTCAGGGCGTGAGCGGCGCCGGCGGCGCCGGCGATTCGAAGCCGAGAAGCCCCGCCGTCGCCCGGATCGGCTCCTCGCCAGTCTCGGCAAGACGGTTCTCAGCTCTACGGCGGATCTCCTTCGCCTCGATGAACGCCGCCATCAGGTTGTCCATCAGTTCGGTCCAGCCCCGCTCGTCGACCTTCATGTCGATCCAGGTCAGATGGCGGTCGCCCGCGCGTCGAACGTCCCCGCCATCATCGCCCCGTCCGCTAACGCGACGATTCCCCTGAGCAGCAACTGCGAGAGGCCGTGGCGCTGGTTGTCACGCAGCCGTGCCCACTCCTCGTCGCTGAAGTAGCAGGTGGCCCTGCCGCGATACACGTGCTCCGTCGCCCCGCGCTTGGGAATCTCCTTGACGATCTCCAGGAGCAATATACGTACCTGAACGAAAGGAACAAAAAAA
>CAVPEX010000014.1:0-28682 GCA_963703585.1 uncultured Solirubrobacterales bacterium
GCTGCTGGACGCAACCGTCGGTCTTGCTAAAGGCGGCGGCGTCAGCCCCCGCCCGGAAAGGACCGCCTCGGGCCTGGACTGGTGCAATCCGGACCCGCGACAGACCGAACCCGGTCAGCTCAACGAAGTCGGTTACCCGAAGGCAGCAAAGCCGTGCCCGCTGCCGAGCGTGACCGCGGTCGGCGGCCAGCAAGGCGTCCGCGAAAAAGGCCCGGTCAACCAGTCCTACGGTCGCCAGCTGACGGCCGCCTGGGAAGGGCCGGCGAGCATCGGCACGAAGATCCCGGCGGAACTCGCCGACGTCAGCGGCTACAAGGTCCTGGCGCTGGGGGCGGCCGTCAACTTCTTCGACGCTCGCAACCCGGAACGGTCGACCTGGAACCCCCACGTGGGCAAGCAGGACTTCACGATCGCCGTCACCGACGGCGACGGGAAAGTCGCCAAGGTCTCTGCCGGCGATCCGCGCTACGGGATCGCGCTCCAGCAGACCCACGGCTCGACCTCGAGCAAGGTCCACGTGATCCTCAAAGAGATCCGCGTCCCGCTGGCCGACCTGGCCGCGCAGGGCGTCAACCTCAGCGACGTTCGCAGGCTGGAGTTGTTGTTCGGCACCGAAGGGATGCCGGCCAGCGGTTCGATCCAGCTCGCCGACGTGCGCTTCCAGGAAGCGGTCGAAGGGACGGACGTGCTGCTCGACAGCACCGCGCCTGACGCCGGCCCAGGCGAAGGCGAGCCCACCTCGGGCCCGAACCCGGTCGAGGAACTGGAAGAAAGCGACCCCTCGCCCGGCAACCTGAGCCTGCCGGAAGTGAGCCTGGTCAACGGCACCAACACCTGGACCGTCGACGACGACGGCGCCCAGTGCCCGAACGCCCGGTTCGAAACGATCCAGGCCGCGGTGGACTTCGCGTCACCGTGGGACAAGATCGTTGTCTGCCCCGGCGTCTACGAAGAGCAGTCGGCGCCGATCAACTCCGCCGCCAACCCGGTGGAAGCGAACGCCAAGAACGGCCTGACCATCAGCAAGCCCCTGAAGATCAAGGGCGCCGGCGCCGGTCTGGTCAAGATCAAGCCGCACCCCGGCCTCAGCAGCTCGCTGGCCGGGACCGCCCCGTACCTGCGGGACGGCGGCGGCAACGTGGTGACGATCTCGCGGCAGTCGCTCGGCTCGAGTGACTACAACGAGAACTTCACCGAAATATCCGGCGTCACGATCGAAGCGCCGAGCACCTACGCGGAGGCGGCGGCGGCGTTCTTCAACACCTCCGGCCGCATCTCCGACAGCGTCATCGGGCCGGTGCTGCGCGCGACCAGCGCGCCCACCCTCGCCTCGCGGCCACACGGTTGGGGCATCGTCGCGACCAACTCGCTGCTGGGCGAAGGCTCGGGGACGATCGAAAGGCAGGTCACCGTCGACGGCACCCTGGTCAAGGGCTACCAGTCCGGCGGCATCCTGTTCGACGACGCCAGCGGCAAAGACGGTGAAGCCCCGACGACCACCCCCTCGGCGATCAAGCTGAAGGGGTACGTGACCGACACCGTCGTCGAAGGCGCCGGTGCGAGCACGCTGATCCCGCAGACCGGCATCCAGTACCACGCCGGCGCCGCCGGGTTCGTCGAAGACAGCAAGATCACCGGCAACCTGTTCGCGCCGGAACCGACGCCTGAACCGCGCAAATCCGTCGGCCTGCTGCTGACCGGAGCCGAAACCGGCGACTGGTACGCGAAAGGCTCGCTGCTCAGCGGCAACGGCTACGGGCTGTTCAACGCCAACGTCACCAACGCCGCGGTGATGGAAAGCGCCCCGGCACTCGCGGTCGGCAACTTCTGGGGGACGGGCGGCACGCCGATCGAAGGCCCCAGCGTCGTCGCCAACGGTGAAGAGGGTATCTCCGGCCTGGACGCCGGCACCAACCCCTCGGTCGAATTCGCGCCGGTGCTCGGCGCGGCCCCGACCGTCACCGCTCCGGGCACGGTCGAAGACCTGGCGCCGATCGGCGTGATCCTCGACCCCGGTGACGGTGAAGAGGTGGGAGCGGGCGTCGCCCTCGAACCGGTCGTCCTCGCCGACGACGACTTCGGCGTCAAGTCGGTCAGCCTGACCGCCGACGGCAAGCCGGTGGCGACGCTGCCGGAATCCCCCTACGCGTTCAGTTGGGCCCCAAGCGCGGAGGACGGCGGAAAGACGGTGACGCTGGAGGCGACGGTCACCGACTCCTCCGGCCAGACGGCGACCTCGTCGGTCGCCGTGCCGGTGAAGGCGGCGGCGCCTCCGCCTCCGCCGCCCGTGCCGGCGGCGGTCAGCGGTAAGCCGAAGCCCGGCAAGCTGGTCAAGAACAAGGCCCAGGGCACCGCGGTGCTGACCATCGGGGTTCCCGGGCCGGGCAAGCTCGTCGTGTTCGGCAACGGGGTCAAGAAGGTCACCAAGACGGTCGCGGCGGCCGGCAAGACCAAGGTCGCGATCAGGGCCAAGGGCAAGAAGCTCAAGACCCTGAACAAGACCGGCAAGGTGACGGTGAAGGTGAGGATCTCCTTCAGCCCGACCGGGGGCGGCAAGGCGACGGTCACCCGCAAGGTGACCCTGGTCAAGAAGTAGGCGCAGCCTTGGGAGGCGCCCGGTACCCGGTCCGCGACTCGTTCTCCGTCGAGTCGCGGACCGGTGTCGTTCCGCGACTGGAAGCGGGCCCCCGATTCATCTAGTGTTGCCGCCATGGTCCTCTACACCTGCAACCAGAAGACTCACGGGCCGGCGTTCGCCCACCCCTGCGGCAAGGCGGGCAAGGCGCTGAAGGACGCCGGCTACGAGTACGAGCTGAAGACCGTCGGCGGCTACCGGCTGATGCCCTGGACCTGGCGCAGCCGCGGCGAGGACCGCGCCGAGGTGAAGAGGCTGAGCGGCAGCAACGAGGTCCCGATCCTCGTCCTCGACGACGGCGAGGTCATCTCCGGCTCCGGCACGATCGCGCGCTGGGCCAAGGAGCACCCGGCGGCGCGGGCCGGTAAGGCCGAGTAGCACAGTCCTCCAGAGCGCCCCAGCTCACTTCAAAGCTGGGTTGCGACAATGGCGCAGGCGAGGATGAGCGCATAGACCACGATCCACACGACCCAGATCAGGGTCATCTGAAAGTCGAACAGGCGCTGCTCGAGCGCGCTGATGCGTTGATCCTGCCGATCGTCCCGGCTCTCCAGGCGGTCGTATCGCCAATCTCTCGGGCTATGTGCAGCCATCTCCCTTCATGATGACAGGGATGCAGACAAAACGCTTCGTCAGGCCGTGACCGGCTCGCGCTCGCGGGCGGGGCGGCGGGCGCTGACGACGACGGGGGTGCCGGCTTTCGGCGAGAGGGTGATGTTGCGGCGGCCGGTCTGCTCCGGCTCCGGGCTGGCCTTGCGCAGGTCGCAGCGGCCCAGCACCTCGCTGAGCACGATCCGCATCTCGAACTCGGCGAAGGAGGCGCCGATGCAGCGGCGGATGCCGCCGCCGAAGGGGATCCAGGCGTAGGTGTCGGGAGCTTCCTCGAGGAAGCGCTCGGGGCGGAAGGCGAAGGGTTCGGGGTAGACGTCGGCGCGGGTGTGGGTGAGCCAGGTCGCCGGGGTGACGTCGGTGCCGGCCGGCAGATCGACGCCGTCGGCGACCAGGTCCTTGGCGAGGCGGCGGCCGGCCAGCGGGATCACCGGGCGCAGCCGCAGCGACTCGGAGATCGTCGCCCGCAGGTACTCGTCCTCGCCGGCGGCGAGCTCGTCGCGCAGCCGCGCCAGCACCGCCGGGTGGCGGAGCACGAGGTCGAAGGTCCAGGCCAGCGCCGTCGCCGTCGTCTCGTGGCCGGCGAGCAGCAGCGTCATCAGCTGGTCGCGCAGCTCGGTGTCGTCCATCGCGCCGCCGTCCTCGAAGCGGGCGACCATCAGCAGCGAGAGGATGTCGTCGCGCTGCTCGAGGTCGGGCTTGGAGCGGTGCTCGGCGATCTCGGCGTAGAGCAGCTCGTCGACCGCGCGCAGCTGGCCCTCGAACCGCGCCCAGGGCCCGCCGCCGCCGAAGCGCCGCGTCGCCAGGCCGATCAGCTGCGCGCTGGGCGAGGCGGTTTCCTGCAGGACGGTGGCGAGCATCCCCCGCAGCCGCTCCAGCCGCGGCCCGGTGGAGACGCCGAAGACCGCGCGCAGGATCACCTCCAGGGTGACCGCCTGCATCCGCGCGTGGATCGGGAACTCGAGCTGCAGCGGCCAGGAGTCGATCTCGGCGGTGACGATCTCCTCGATCGTCTCCTCGTAGGAGCGCATCCGCTCGCCGTGGAAGGGGGGAAGCATCAGCCGCCGGCGGGCGAGGTGGTCGGCCCCCTCGAGGATCAGCAGCGAGCGCGAGCCGAGCACCGGCTCCAGGACGATGTTGCGCCCCGGCGGCAAGCCGTGCGCGCGCTCCGTATATAGAGCCTTGATCGCGACCGGGTCGGAGATCAGCACCATCGGCCGCTCGAAGCCGAGGAAGCGGACGCTGAAGGAGTCCCCGTAGCGCTCGCGGCACTCGCGCATGAAGGCGAGCGGCCGGAAGGCCCAGCGCAGCGTCTGGATCAGCGGGCCGCTATCGGGTTCGGGTGGCAACGCCACCACTTGAGGATCGCAGAGCAACGGGGTGCCGTGGTCCCGCTCCGGCGATGGTTAGCATCGACTTAATGACGGCGATCGCGGACCTGCGGCTCCATTCCTCGGGGAAGGTGCGCGAGGTCTACGAGTGGGGGGACGACCTGCTGATGGTCGCCTCCGACCGGATCTCGATCTACGACGTGGTGATGCCGACGCCGATCCCCGACAAGGGGAAGGTGCTGAACCGGATGTCGGTCTTCTGGTTCGGGCTGACCGAGGACATCGTCCCCAACCACTTCGTCTCCGAGGACGTGCCCGAGGAGGTCGCCGAACGGGCGATGCGGGTGCGGCGGCTGGAGATGTACCCGGTCGAGTGCGTGGTCCGCGGCTACCTCTCCGGCTCCGGCTGGAAGGAATACAAGGAGGGCGGCGCCGTCTGCGGGATCGAGCTGCCGCCGGGACTGCTCGAGTCCGACAAGTTGCCGGTGCCGATCTTCACCCCCGCGACCAAGGCCGAGATCGGCGACCACGACGAGAACGTCGACTTCGACCGCGCCGCCGAGATCGTCGGCGACCGCGCCCTGATGGAAGAGCTGCGGCGGATCTCGATCGACGTCTACCGCGCCGGCGCCGAGCACGCGGCCGAGCGGGGGATCGTCCTCGCCGACACCAAGTTCGAGTTCGGCCGCCACGCCGGCGCCGAGATCGTCCTCGGCGACGAGGTGCTGACCCCGGACTCCTCCCGCTTCTGGCCGGCCGACCGCTACCGGCCCGGCGCCACCCCGCCCTCCTTCGACAAGCAGTTCGTGCGCGACTGGGCGACCGAGAGCGGCTGGGACAGGACGCCGCCGGCGCCGGAGCTGCCGCCCGACGTGGTCGAGCAGACCCGCGGCAAATACGTCGAGGCCTTCGAGCGGATCACGGGAACGAGCTTCTGATGGTGAGGGCGCGGGTCCTGATCCGGCCGAAGGAGGGGATCCTCGACCCCCAGGGCAAGGCGGTCGAGCGGGCGCTGCCGGCGCTCGGGTTCGAGGGGGTCGAGCACGTCCGCGTCGGCCGCATGGTCGAGCTCGAGGCCGAGGACCCCGAGCGGCTCGGCGAGCTCTGCGAGAAGCTGCTCGCCAACCCCCTGATCGAGGACTACGAGATCCAGACCCTGTGATCTGGGGCGTCCTCCAGTTCCCGGGGTCCTGCGACGAGAGGGACGCGCTGCACGCCTGCTCGCTGGCGGGCGAGGCAAGGCTGATCTGGCACGAGAGCCGCGACCTCGACGGCGTCGACGGCGTCGTCGTCCCCGGCGGCTTCTCCTACGGCGACTACCTGCGGGCCGGCGCGGTGGCGCGCTTCGCGCCGGCGCTGGAGGCGGTGGCGGAGATGGCGGCCGGCGGCGCCCCGGTGCTGGGGATCTGCAACGGCTTCCAGGTGCTCTGCGAGGCGGGGCTGCTGCCCGGCGCCCTGCTGCGCAACGCCGAGCTGCGCTTCATCTGTCGCCAGGCCGACCTCGTCGTCGGCGAGGCCGACTCCCCGTTCCTGACCGGGATCGAGCCGGGCGAGGTGCTCTCGATCCCGACGAAGCACGGCGAAGGCCGCTACTACGCGCCGGAGGAGATGCTCGACCGGCTCGAGGCAAACGGCCAGGTCGCCTTCCGCTACGCCTCCGGCCACAACTCCAACGGCTCGGTGCGGGACATCGCCGGAGTCACCAACGAGGCCGGCAACGTGCTCGGCCTGATGCCCCACCCCGAGCACGCGGTCGACCAGCTGACCGGCTCGACCGACGGCCTGCGCCTGTTCCGGGCCGCGGCGGGGATGGTGGCCGCGTGACCGTGGAGATGGCCAAGCACCGCGAGCTCGGCCTCACCGACCACGAGTACGAGCTGATCGTCGCCAAGCTGGGCCGGGAGCCGAACGACGTCGAGCTGGCGATGTTCAGCCTGCTCTGGTCCGAGCACTGCGCCTACAAGCACTCGCGCAAGCTGCTGCGGCGGCTGCCGACCGAGGGCGAGCGGGTGGTGATGGGGCCGGGCGAGAACGCCGGCGCGGTCGACGTCGGCGGCGGCTACGCGGTCGCCTTCAAGGTCGAGTCCCACAACCACCCGAGCGCGGTGGAACCGTTCGAGGGCGCGGCGACCGGGGTCGGCGGCATCCTCCGCGACGTCTTCGCGATCGGCGCCCGGCCGATCGCGATCCTCGACTCGCTGCGCTTCGGCGAGCTCGACTCGGCCCGCTCGCGCCACCTGCTCGACGGGGCGGTGCGGGGGATCGGCCACTACGGCAACTCGATCGGGGTGGCGACGGTCGGCGGCGAGATCTACTTCGAGGAGCCCTACGAGCACAACTGCCTGGTCAACGCGATGTGCCTGGGATTGGCGAAGACCGAGGACATGGTGCGGGCGGCGGCGGCCGGCGTCGGCAACGCGGTCGTGCTGATGGGCGCCTCGACCGGGCGCGACGGGATCGGCGGCGCCTCGGTGCTGGCCTCGGCCGAGCTCGGCGAGGGCGACGAGGCGAAGCGGCCGACGGTGCAGATCGGCGACCCCTTCGAGGAGTCGAAGCTGCTCGAGTGCTGCCTGGAGCTGCTGGAGAAGGGGCTGCTGGTCTCGCTGCAGGACCTCGGCGCCGCCGGCCTCACCTCCTCGGCCGGGGAGATGGCCTCGGCCGGCGGGGTCGGGATCGACCTCGACGTCGCCAGGGTGCCGCTGCGCGAGGCCGACATGGAGCCCTTCGAGATCATGGTCTCCGAGTCCCAGGAGCGGATGCTGGCGGTGGTCGAGCCGGCGCGGGTGGCCGAGGTCCAGGCGATCTGCGAGAAGTGGCAGACCGGCTCGGCCGAGATCGGCGCCGTCACCGACGGCGGCGCGATCCGGATCCTGCGCGAGGGCGACGTCGTCGGCGAGATGCCGGTGGCGGCGCTGGTCGACGGCTGCCCGCTCTACGACCTCGAGCCGGCCGAGCCGGAGGGCTGGATCTACGGCAACCGCGAGACGCTGGGCGAGCGGGTCGCCCTCGCGGCCGGCCGCGGCGCCGACCCCGGCAAGCCCTCCTCGATCCTGCTGGCGCTGCTCGCCGCCCCCAGCATCGCCTCCAAGCGCTGGGCCTTCGAGCAGTACGACTCGGTGGTCGGCTCGCGCACGGTGCGCCGGCCCGAGTCCGCCGATGCCGCCGTCCTGCAGCTGCCGGAGTCCGGCAACGCGATCGCCGTCTCGATCGACGGCAACGGCCGGCGCGTCGCCTGCGACCCCTACGCGGGGACGGTCGAGGCGGTCCTCGAGTGCGCCCAGAACCTCGCCTGCGTCGGCGCCGAGCCGCTCGGCCTGACCAACTGCCTCAACTTCGGCAACCCCGAGAAGCCGGCGACCGCCTGGCAGCTCGACCGCTCGGTCAGCGGCCTCGCCGACGCCTGCACGGCGCTCGGCGTCCCCGTCGTCGGCGGCAACGTCTCCCTCTACAACGAGGGGCCCGACGGCCCGATCTACCCGACGCCGGTGGTCGGCATGGTCGGCGAGCTGCCCGACCCGACCGCAGTCGCCGGCAGCGCCTTCGCCGCCGCGGGCGACGCGATCGCCCTGCTCGGCCCCTTCGCGCCGACGATGATGGGCTCGGAGCTGGCCAAGCAGCGCGGCGAGCTCGCCGCCGGCCTGCCCCAGCCCGAGGTCGAGGCCGTCGCCGCCGCCTGCGCGACGGTCCGCGACGCGGTCCGCGCCGGCCGGGTCGCCTGCGCCCACGACGTCTCCGACGGCGGCCTCGCCTGCGCCCTGGCCGAGTCGGCGATCGGCGCCGGGGTCGGCTGCCGCGTCGACCTGCAGCCGCTGCGCGAACGCGGCTGCACCCCCGAGGAGGCCCTGTTCGGCGAGGGCACCGGCGGCTTCCTGCTCAGCGGCGAGCGCGCGGCCCTCGCGGCCCTCGGCGCGATCGTGATCGGCGAGGTCGGCGGCGAGACGATCGAGGTCGCCGCCGGCGACCGCAGCCTCACCGTCTCACTCGCCGACGCCGAGCGCGCCTGGCGCTCGCTGCCGGAGCGGGTCGAAGCAGCTCGCTAGACCGGCTTGCGGCGGGAGACGCGGCTCCTCGGCGTCCCGGTCACCGCCACCCTCGAGCCCGACGGCGACGGCTATGGCGACGCGACCCAGGACGGCTGCCCGCGCAGCGGCGTCTTCCAGAGCGCCTGCCCGACCGTGACGCTGGCCCGGAAAGCGGTCGTGCGCAAGCAGGCGATCCCGATCCAGATCCGGGTCAGCTCCGAAGCGACGGTCCAGGTCTTCGGCCAGGTGAGCCGGCGGGCGCGGCAGAAGGGCGGCGGCAACCGCGGCCTCACCGCGGGCCGCGGCGCCGGCCAGCCGCGCAGCGTCGCCACCGGCACCACGGTCATCTTCCGCCTGCCGCTGACGAAACCGGTGAAACGGCGGCTGGGGCGGCTCGAGCCGAGCCAGTCGCTGCGGGCGAGGCTGACCGCGCGGGTCACCGACCTCGCCGGCCGGGTGAGCGACCACCGCTTCAAGGTGAGACTGCGGGGACGCGGCTGAGCCGCTGCTAACTTCGTCGCGTGGCCAAGGTCTTCGACGGCATCGACGAGCACCAGCGGGAGTGGATCGCCAGGCAGGCGCTGTTCTTCGTCGGCAGCGCCCCGCTCGGCGGCGACGGCCACGTCAACGTCTCGCCGAAGGGGCCGATCGGGACGCTGCGGGTCCTCGACGACCACACCGTCGCCTATCTGGACATGGTCGGCAGCGGCGCCGAGACCGTCGCCCACCTGCGCGAGAACGGCCGCATCGTCGTCATGCTCTGCGCCTTCGAGGGGCCGCCGCGGATCCTCCGCCTCCACGGTCGCGGCGAGGTCGTGCCGGCGGGAGACCCTCGCTTCGCCGAGCTGGCCGAGCGGGCCGGCTTCGACGGCCCGCACCCGGTCGAGGAGGCGCGCCGCGCGGTGATCCTGGTCGACGTCGACCGCGTCGCCGACTCCTGCGGCTACGGCGTGCCGCTGATGAGCTACGAGGGCGAGCGCCCCCACATGGAGGCCTGGGCGGAGAAGAAGATGCGGGTCGGCGGCCCCGCCGAGATCGACGCCTACGTCGCCGAGAAGAACGCCGTCAGCATCGACGGGCTGCCGGCGTTCGAGGCCTAGCCCCGGCTGAAGTGCAGCGCCTTGCCGAGGCGGTTGCCGAAGGCGTGCCAGGTAACCGTGTAGCGGCCGTCCGCGGCGTGGAAGTAGTTGCGGGCGAAGTCGATGCGGCTGGCGAAGATGCCGTGCTTGACGGCCTTCAGCGGGTAGGTATTGCACTCGCGGGCATGGCCGCCGGGCGGGTCGACGCAGAGGTCGTACGGTTCCGTGAAGGAGAAGGTGCGGATCACCAGCTTGAGGGCGAGGACGGCGGTGCTGACGGCGAGAAGCTTCACGATCCGAACCCTGCCGGCCCCCGAGGGCGCTGTCAAGAATCCCCGAGTTTGCGAATCCGGCGTCGCGGAGGTGCGGGGTTCACCCGTTGCTAACCTGCGGGAGTAGGCGTCCGCCTGCGCGTCCCGTCTCTCTAGCCAGCGAGGAAAACGCGCTTTTGACTCCCGACCGGCGGTTCCCGATCGACCGCGACGGGCCGCATGACGAATGCGGCGTCTTTGGCGTATACGCACCCGGCCACGACGTCGCCCGCCTCGCCTACTTCGCGCTCTACGCGCTGCAGCACCGCGGCCAGGAGTCGGCCGGGATCGCCACCTGCGAGGGCGGCCACATCACCACGCTGCGCGACTCCGGCCTGGTCTCCCAGGTCTTCGACGAGGAGAAGCTGCGGGCGCTCGAGGGCGACATGGCGATCGGCCACGTCCGTTACTCGACCACCGGCGGCGGCTCCTGGGAGAACGCGCAGCCGGTCTGGCGCGATGACGGCCGCGAGGTCGCGCTCGCCCACAACGGCAACCTCACCAACGCGGTCGAGCTCTGGGCCGAGCTGAAGGAGCAGGGGATCGACTTCCGCGGCACCTCCGACTCGGAGATCATCGCCGCCCTGCTCTCCTCCCACGGCGGCAAGCTGATCGAGGACGCCGTCGCCGACGTGATGCCGCGGCTGCAGGGCGCCTACTCGACGGTGGTGATGACCAAGCGCGCGATCGTCGCCTTCCGCGACCCGCACGGGATCCGGCCGCTCAGCCTCGGCCGCCTCGAGGACCGCTTCGTCGTCGCCTCCGAGAGCTGCGCCTTCGACATCATCGGCGCCGAGCTGATGCGCGAGGTGCACCCGGGCGAGATGGTCTCGCTGACCGAGCGTGGGCTGGAGACGCGGCAGGTGGTGAAGACCGAGCGGCGCGCGAGCTGCGTCTTCGAGCACATCTACTTCTCCCGCCCCGACAGCCGGCTCGAGGGCAAGGTGCTGCAGCGGTCGCGCGGCAGGATGGGCGAGATCCTCTGGCGCGAGTCGCCGGTCGACGCCGACCTGGTGATCGCGGTGCCGGACTCGGGCAACCCGGCGGCGGCGGGGTTCGCCCGCGCCTCGGGGCTGCCCCGCGACGACGGCCTGATCAAGAACCGCTACGTGGCGCGGACCTTCATCCAGCCCGGCCAGGAGCTGCGCAAGCACGGCCTGCGGCTGAAGTTCAACCCGCTGCCGGAGATCGTCGCCGGGCAGCGGATCGTCGTCGTCGACGACTCGATCGTGCGCGGCAACACCACCCGCCAGATCGTCGGCATGCTGCGCGTCGCCGGCGCCAAGGAGGTCCACCTGCGGATCTCGGCGCCGCCGATCCGCAACCCCTGCCACTACGGGGTCGACATGTCGACCCGCGAGGAGATGATCGCCCACAACCGCACCGTGCAGGAGATCGCCGACGAGCTCGACGCCGACTCGCTCGCCTACCTCTCGATCGCCGGCGTCTACGAGGCGATCGGCGGCACACCCGACGAGCACTGCGACGCCTGCTTCACCGGCGACTACCCGCTCGGCGACCCCGACGAGGCGAACGGCAAGTTCGCGCTGGAGACCATCGCCGCCGGCTGACCTGACCAAGCAGTTCAAGGACGCAGGGAGCGTGGCGTGCTCTGCACGCGAGCGACCGAGGACGCCGAAATGCGCCGGTCAGGTCAGCCGGCGGCCAGTTCGAGGCCGAGCCAGACGATTACGAGCGTGACGCCGAGGATCGCCGCCTGCAGCGCGTGCAGTTTCGGGCGCCGCAGGTGGACGATCGTGAGGCCGATCACGGCCCCGACCAGGGCCAGCTTCCACTGCAGGGTCGCATCGCCGAAGAGGTCGAAGTGGGAGGCCATCGCCCAGCCGGTGACCAGCAGCACGCCGAGGGCGACGAGGGACCCGTAGCCGAAGCGCCGCGCGATCGCCCGCATCCGCTCGCGGTCGGGATCGCCGCGCAGCACCGGCACCACGGCTATCCCGAAGACGAGCTGGCCGCCGACGAAGAAGGCCATCGACAGCAGGTGGAGGTAGAGGACCGCCTGCCAGAAGGTGCTCACGCCTTCAGCCTAGTGTGGTCGCCATTTGGACCGCCCAGCGGTTCGAATGGCGACCACACGCGGCGTTGCGCGAAGATGCGGCGGTGAGCGAGTTCCGCATCGTCGTCCTGGCCTCCGGCAGCGGCAGCAACCTGCAGGCGATCCTCGACCAGCTGCACGGCCGGGAGGGAATCGAGGTGGTCGGGGTCGCTTCCGACAAGCCGGGGGCGCGGGCGCTGGAGAGGGCGCGGGCGGCGGGGGTGGAGACCGCCGTGTTCCCCGGCGGCGAATTCGCCGACCGCATGGCCCGCGACGCGGCGATGGGCGACTGGATCGAGGCGCGCCGCGCCGACCTCGTCGTCCTCGCCGGCTACATGCAGCTGCTCAGCACCCGGTTCGTCGGGTGCTTCCGCGGGCGCGTCGTCAACGTCCACCCCGCCCTGCTGCCGTCCTTCCCCGGCCTCGACGCAATCGGCCAGGCGCTCGACGCCGGGGTCGAGGTGACCGGGGTGACCGTGCACTTCGTCGACGAGGGGGTCGACACCGGCCCGCCGATCCTCCAGCGCGAGGTGCCAGTTCCGGCCGGGCGCGACCGCGGGGAGCTGGAGGCGGCCGTGCACGCGGTCGAGCACGAGCTCTACCCGGAGGCGATCCGCATGATCGCGGAGGGCAGGGTTAGGATCGACGCCGACGACCCGAGCGTCGTCGCGATCGATGACTGAGGCGGGCGCAGATACCGGAGCAGAGGCCGCGGACGGAGGCGGGGCGGCGAGCGACGGCGCGATCCGGGTGCGCCGGGCGCTGATCTCGGTCTCCGACAAGACCGGGGTCGCAGACTTCGCCAAGGGGCTGGCCGAGCTCGGCGTCGAGATCCTCTCCACCGGCGGCACCGCGGCGGCGCTGCGCGAGGCCGGGATCGAGGTCACCGACGTCTCCGAGTTCACCGGCCAGGAGGAGATCCTCGACGGCCGCGTGAAGACGCTGCACCCGCGGCTGCACGCGGCGCTGCTGGCGCGGCGCGAGGACCCCGTGCACATGGCGACGCTGGAGCGCGGGGGGATCGCGCCGATCGACGTGGTTTGCGTCAACCTCTACCCCTTCGAGCAGACCGTCGCCGGGCACGACGTCGCGCCCGAGGTGGCGATCGAGAACATCGACATCGGCGGCCCGACGATGATCCGCGCCGCGGCGAAGAATCACGAGGGCGTCGCCGTGATCGTCAAGCCGGAGTCCTACGACGCGGTCTGCGCCGAGCTGGAGGAGTCCGGCGGCGAGATCTCCGCCTCGACCCGGCACTGGCTGGCGAACGAGGCCTTCGCCGAGACCGCCCGCTACGACGCCGCGATCAGCCGCTGGTTCTCGGCCGAGTACGAGGACTTCCCCGAGCACCTGGCGGTCGCCTACGAGAAGGTGCTCGACCTCTCCTACGGCGAGAACCCGCACCAGCGGGCGGCGCTCTACGCCGACGCGGGGGCGCGAACCCACATCCTCTCGCGGGTCTCGAAGCTGCACGGCCGGGCGCTCTCCTTCAACAATGTGCTCGACCTCGACTCGGCCCGCGGCCTGGTCGGGGACTTCGAGCAGCCGGCCTGCGTGATCGTCAAGCACAACAACCCCTGCGGGGTGGCGATCGGCGAGGACGCGCTCGAGGCCTACCTGAAGGCGCTCGCCTGCGACCCGATGTCGGCCTACGGCGGCGTCATCGCCCTCAACCGGCCGATCGGCAAGGAGCTTGCGGAGGAGCTGCACAAGAACTTCGTCGAGGTGCTGATCGCGCCCGGCTTCGAGGACGGAGCGCTGGAGGTGCTGCAGCAGAAGGAGGCGATCCGGATCCTTTTCGAGGAGGAGCGTCGCCAGCCCGACGCCGACGAACGCGACGTCAAGCGCGTCCTCGGCGGCCTCCTGATCCAGGACCGCGACGGCGACCCCGAGCCGCGCGAGCTGATGGAGGTTGTGACCGACACCCAGCCGAGCGAGCAGCAGTGGCAAGACATGCTCTTCGCCTGGACCGTCGTCCGCCGCGTCCGCTCCAACGCGATCGTGATCGCCAAGGACGGCGCCACCCTCGGCATCGGCGCCGGCCAGATGAGCCGCGTCGACTCCGTCCGCCTCGCGGTCGAGAAGTGCCGCGACGCCCGCGGCGCCGACGCCGAGGCCCTGCTCGCCGCCTCCGCCGTCGCCTCCGACGCCTTCTTCCCCTTCGCCGACGGCCCCGAGCTGGCGATCAAGGCCGGCTCCACCACCGTGATCCAGCCCGGCGGCTCCAAACGCGACGCCGACGTAATCGCCGCCTGCGACGCCGACGGCGTCGCGATGGTCTTCACGAAGCACCGCCACTTCCGGCACTGAGGCGTTCGTCACACCGGCGTTCGCATTCCGTCACACACCTGCGAACTGCCTGGCACACACGCGAATCCTCCACTCATAGCGTCCCCTCCGTCGCGGCCGCGGCAACGCCCCGGCCGCCGGGCGCGGATCTCACCCTCACGAAGTGGGACTGGCGGGTTCGACTCCCGCTCGGGGCGTTATGATGCGGCCACGTGAGGGTGGGATCGTCTGTTCGGCGGCAGTCCCGTTTTCGCAACGGCCCGCTTCGGCGGGCCGTTTGCCTTCTCGACTCGGCTAGGCCAGCGCCCGCTGCTGCTCGCTCGCCCGGCGGACGTGGTCGCAGACTTCGTCGGGGGAGTCGGCGAGCAGGAGCAGCTCCTTGTCGCCGGGGGCGATCAGGGCGTGGTCCTCGAGGCCCTGGTCCAGCCACTCGACCAGGGGAGCCCAGTGCTCGGAGCAGACGAGGATCGTCGGGAAGTGGCGGATGCGGTGGGTCTGCATCAGGGTCAGGCTCTCGAACATCTCATCGAGGGTGCCGAAGCCGCCGGGGAAGACGACGAAGGCGCGGGCGTAGCGGACGAACATCAGCTTGCGGGCGAAGAAGTAGTGGAAGTGGAGCTCGCGGTTGACGTAGCGGTTGGTCTCCTGCTCCATCGGCAGCTCGATGTTGAGGCCGATCGAGAGGCCGCCGGCCTCGGCGGCGCCGCGGTTGGCGGCCTCCATCAGGCCCGGCCCGCCGCCGGTGATGATCGAAAAGCCGTGGTCGACGAGGCAGGCGGCGGTGTCGCGGCAGAGCTCGTACCAGCGGTGGCCGGGCTCGATCCGCGCCGAGCCGAAGACGGAGACGCCGGCATCGACGTCGCGCATCGCCTCGAAGCCGCGCTCGATCTCGGCGCGGATCCGCTCCAGCCGCAGCGCGTCGCGTTCGGCGGCGTCGACCGGGACGCGCAGCAGGTGCTCGTCGTGCCTCGCTCCCGCGCTCCCGTCCGGACCGGCCAAAGTGCCCCCGGCGGGATTCGAACCCGCGCCGCGCGGCTTAAAAGGCCGCCGCTCTAACCAACTGAGCTACAGGGGCGCGGTGCCCATGGTAGAGGGACGCTGAGTGGCGCGGCGGCCGACTTCACAGCGGCGCGCGGCGGGGGTAGAGTCAGCGCATGCGACGCCGTGGATCCTTCCTCGTCGTGCTGGCAGCGCTGCTCTCGCTCGCCGCCGCCGGACCGGCCGCGCCGTCGGCCTCCGCCGCCCAGGCCCGGCTCTGCCACACCGCCACGTCGAGCATCACCAACCGCCACGACATCTCCTGCGAGCGGGCGCGGCAGGTGGCCGAACGCGCCGCCCGCGCGGTCGGCCTGCCCGAGTGCAACGGCGACCCGACCAAGCACTGGAACGGCTGGCGGATCGCTCCGCACCAGGTCGGCAAGCACGGGATCGGCGCCCGCTTCGTCAAGGGCGAGCGCTCCTTCGTCGTCTCCGGCGGCGGTTCCTGCGCCTGAGCGGAGGGCGCGGTCAGGAGAGGTCCGGGAGCCCTTCGTAGGCGGTCGAGGCCTCGGCGTGGGTGCGGCGGGGGATGCGACCGGCGCCGGCCGCCAGGTGGCCGGCCTCGACGCCGCGGCGCAGGGCGGTCGCCATCGCCACCGGGCTCTCGGCGCCGAAGATGGCGCTGGCGGCGAGGATCGCGTCGCAGCCGAGCTCCATCGCCAGGGCGGCGTCGGAGGCGGTACCGATGCCGGCGTCGAGGACGATCGGGACCTCGGCGCGCTCGGCGATGATCGCGATGTTGTACGGGTTGCGGATGCCGGCGCCGGAGCCGATCGGCGAGCCCAGCGGCATCACCGCGGCGCAGCCGGCCTGCTCGAGGCGGCGGGCGAGGATCGGGTCGTCGTTGGTGTAGGGGAGGACGGTGAAGCCGTCGGCGACCAGCTGCTCGGCGGCGTCGAGCAGCTCGACCGCGTCGGGGTAGAGGGTGCGGTCGTCGCCGATCACCTCGAGCTTGACCCAGTCGGTCTGGAAGGCCTCGCGGGCGAGCTTGGCGGTGCGGACCGCGTCGCGGGCCGTGTAGCAGCCGGCGGTGTTGGGCAGGACGAAGAGGCCGAGGCGGTCGATCACGTCGAGGACCGAGCCCTCGGCCGCGGGGTCGACGCGGCGCAGGGCGACGGTGACGATCTCGGTGCCGGCGGCGGCGAGCGCCGCTTCCATCTGCTCCAGCGAGCGGAAGCCGCCGGTGCCGGCGATCAGCCGCGAGGACCACTGGCGGCCGCCGAGCCCCCAGGTCTCCGCGTCGAGCTGCGGCGCGCCGCCCTGGATCGCCGCCAGCACCTCGACGCTCTGGCCCTCCCGCAGCGGCGTGCTCTCCCACTCGCCGCGGGGCACGACCTCGCCGTCGAGGGCGACGGCGACGCCGCGGGCGTCGGCGGCTGGCGCGGAGGCCTCCTGGCCACCGCGGGCGGCATCGACCGCGTCGGCGAGCGTCGCCCCCGCCGGCAGCTCCCGCGCCTCCCCGTTCAGCTCGATCCTCATCGCGCCATCTCGGGGGCCTCGCGGCCATCCCGCAGCGAGGCCCCCGAACCAGCGGCTGGGTCACTCCGTTCGTCTTTGTTCGCCCTCTGGGCGAACAAAGACGAACGGGCGGGTTCGGCCTCGGCGATCTCCTTGGGGGTGGGGTCGCCGGCGAGGATGGCGGCGATGGCGTCGGCGGTCAGCGGGGCGAGGAGGATGCCGTTGCGGAAGTGGCCGGTGGCGAGCACCAGGCCGTCGACGGCGCCGCGGCCGATGAAGGGGCGGTTGTCGGGGGTGCCGGGGCGCAGGCCGGCGATCGAGCCGAGCAGCTCCATCTCGGCGACGTCGGGGAGCAGGCGATAGGCCTCGCGCAGCAGCTCGTGGACGCCGCCGCCGGTGACGGCGGTGTCGAAGCCCTGCTCTTCGACGGTGGCGCCGACGATCAGGCGGCCGTCGTCGCGGGGGACGAGGTAGACGCGCTCGGAGCAGACGATCAGCTCGCAGGGGGCGGTGCCGTCACGCGTGCGCAGCTCCAGCACCTGGCCCTTGACCGGGCGCACCGGCGGCCGCGCCGCCTCGGGCAGCCACTCGGTCGCGCCGGACCAGGCGCCGTTGGCGAGGACGACGACGTCGGCGCGCAGCTCCTCCTCCCCCCCGTTCCCGCCGGCGTCGGCGCGCAGCTCCTCGTCGGCGCCGGTCGGGGCGTCGGCGCCGTCGCCGCCCGCGCCCGCGCCGCGCTGCAAGAACCGCACTCCCGCCATCCGCTCGCCGTCCCAGACGCCGCCGAACACCTCGCATCCCGTCCTCAGCTCCGCTCCCGCCGCCACCAGCGCCGCGACCAGCGCCCGCGCCAGCGCCCGCGGGTCGACCGCGGCCTCGCCGGCGGCGTGGACGCCGCCGTTGAAGGACGGCGTCAGCCCCGGCTCCAGCTGCCGGCAGCGGCGCGGCGGCAACCACTCGGCCTCGAGCCCGAGCGAGCGCTGCAGGTCGTGGACGCGGCGCAGCTCGGCCGCCTCGTCGCGGTCGAGGGCGACGTGGAGGGCGCCGCAGCGCGAGTACCCGGTCGAGAGGCCGCTCGCCTGCTCCAGCTCGGCGACGAAGTCCGGGTAGAGGCGGGCCGAGGCCAGCGTCATCCGCAAGAGCTCTGGCTCGCCGAAGGTCAGCTCGCCGACCGGCGCCAGCATCCCGGCGGCGACGTTGGTCGCCCCGGCCGGCGGCTCGGCCCGCTCGAGGACCGCCACCCGCGCCCCGCGCTGGGCGGCACGCCAGGCGCCGGCGAGGCCGATGATGCCTCCGCCAACGAACACCGCGTCGAAACTTCGCTTCGAGGTCAAGCTCCTGCCTCCGCCGGCATTACCCGGATCAGGTCGAGACGGTCGGTGGCCTCGGTGCCACCCTCTCAGCCCGCTAGGGCTCCCGTGACTGCATACGCATGTTAGCCCGTCCCCACGCCCGCCCCGCCCCCGCGCCGGCGGCCGGGTACCGCGCCGGTTCATAATCCGCCCATGAGCCTTTCTCCACCAGAGGGAGACGGCCCGCTGCAGCGGGAGCGCCTTCGCACGGCGCGGCTCTACCTCTGCTGCGAGGCGCGGCCGCTCGGCGAGGACCCGGAAATGCTGCTGCGCGCCGCGCTCGGCGGCGGCGTCGACATCGTGCAGCTGCGCGAGAAGGAGCTGGGCCGGGCGGAGATCCTCCGCGCCGCCTCCACCTTCCGCCGCATCGCCGACACCTACAGCGCCCTCTTCATCGTCAACGACGACCCCGACCTGGCGCACGCCTGCGACGCCGACGGCGTCCACGTCGGCAAGCACGACGAAGTCGCCGCGGCGCGGGAGCTGCTCGGCCCCGACGCGATCGTCGGTCTCTCGACCCACTCCGCGGAGGAAATCGCCGCCGCCGCCGAGCTGCCGGTCGACTACATCGCCGTCGGCCCGGTCTGGGAGACGCCGACGAAACCGGGTCGCCCCGGGGTCGGGCTGGAGCTGATCGCCTACGCCGCCGAGCACGCCGTCCATCCCTTCTTCGGGATCGGCGGGATCAGCCCGCTGAACGCCGAGCAGGTGGTGCGGGCCGGGGCGCGGCGGCTCTGCGTGGTGCGGGCGATCCGCGACGCCCCGAACCCCGCCGTCGCGGCTGAAGCTCTGCGACGGGCGTTCGCCGCCGCCGAGGAGGCGCCGCCGAGCGGGCAGGACGCCTCGCCCGACCGGCCGACCCCGCGGAGGGGCGTCGCGCCCGGTGGCTGAGCCCCACCCCAAGCGCAAGCGGCGCGGGACGCGGCCGGCGGCGGAGGGCGCCGCCCCGGCCAACCCGATGGCGCGCGGCTACGCCAAGGCCGAGGAGCGCAACCGCGACGCGCGCGAGGCGCTGCGGCCGCTGGCCGAGGGCGAGCGGCCGACCGTGGTGACGATCGGCGCCGTCGTCGCCGCCCTGATCGCGGTCTCGATCCTCGCCGGCTACCTGGCCGGCGTCGAGGTCAGCGGCGAGCGGCCGAAAGTCCCGCAGGTGGTGGCGCCGGCGCTGATCATGGGCGTGATGGCCTGGGGCATGTGGCGCGCCCGCTACTGGGCGGTGCTCGGCTTCCAGCTGATCCTCGTCTTCCTCATCTTCAGCGCCGTCTTCGGCCTCGCCGTCCAGGCCAGCACGGTCGGTCAGTTCGCCGCCACGCTGGGGCTGCTGGGGGTCGCCGGCACCTTCTTCTTCTTCATGGTCAAGGCGATGGCGCGGATCCAGATGCCGCAGCGGCTGCCTCGCGAATAAGTGCTCCCGCCGTCGTCGAGTAGGACGATCGGGGGGATCTACAACCGCGCCGCGGAGCCGGCGAAAGCACTCCTATAGGCTCAGCCCCCGATGCCCGACTCCTTCGATCAGATCGTCATCGGCGGCGGCCCCGGCGGCTACGTGGCGGCGATCCGCGCCGCCCAGCTGGGCCAGAAGACCGCCGTCGTGGAGATGGACAAACCGGGCGGCCGCTGCCTCAATTACGCCTGCATCCCGGCCAAGACCGTGCTGCGCTCGGCCGAGATCTACCACGAGGCCTCCAACAGCGCCGACCTCGGCATCGTCGCCAAGGACGTGAAGCTCGATTGGGAGGCCCTCGGCAAGCGCCGGGCCGACGTCTCCCAGACGCTCTCCAGCGGCGTCGAAATGCTGTGGAAGAAAAACAAGGTCGAGCTGATCGCCGGCAAGGGGTCGCTCACGCCCGAGGGCAACGTCAAGGTCGGCGACACGGTCTACGAGGCGAAAGCGGTCACCATCGCCACCGGCTCGGTCGCCCTGGCGATCCCCGGCGTCGAGTTCGGCGACCGCGTCCTCGACACCTGGGGCGCCTGGTCGCTGCCGGAGCGGCCGAAGAAGATCGCCGTCGTCGGCGCCGGCGCCTCCGGCTCGGAGATCGCCTCCGCCTACGCGCGCTTCGGCACCGAGGTGATCCTGATCGAGATGCTCGACCAGATCCTCCCCGCCGAGGACAAGGACATCGCCAAGATCGTCGAACGGTCCTTCAAGAAGCAGGGCATCGAGATCTCCACCGGCGCCCCGGTCGAGAACGTCGAGGCCGGCAAGAGCTCGGTCAAGCTCACCTATGGCGACAAGTCGGCCGAGGTCGACTACCTCTGCATCGCCGGCGGCCGCGGCCCCGACACCGAGGGGCTGGGGCTGAAAGAGGCCGGCGTCGAGCCCGAGGAGAACGGCCGCAAGATCAAGGTCGACGGCTACGGGCAGACCACCAACCCGAAGGTCTACGCGATCGGCGACCTGGTCAACCAGAAGGCGCTCGCCCACAAGGCTTCCGAGGAGGGCGTCGTCGCGGTCGAGAAAGCGGCCGGCGTCGAGACCCACCCCGTCGACCAGGAGCTGATGGTCGGCGCCACCTTCTGCGCCCCCCAGGTGGCCAGCGTCGGCCTCACCGAGGACGCCGCCAAGGCGGCCGGCCACGAGGTCAAGGTCGGCAAGCAGAAAATCGCCGGCGAGGGCGCGGGCACCGTCTACGACGACAAAGAGGGCCTGGTCAAGCTGGTGATCGACGCCAGGTACGGCGAGGTCCTCGGCGCCCACATCGTCGGCAACCGCGCCTGCGACATGATCGCCGAGCTGGTGGCGGCGATGGCGCTGGAGGGCGGCTACCAGGAGCTCTCGCGGATCGTGCATCCGCACCCGACGGTCTCCGAGGCGGTTCTCGACGCCGCCAGGGCCGTCGACGGCTGGGCGATCCACGCCTGAGAGCCCTGCAAATCGGCGCATCTCGGGGTCCTCGGTCGGACTCGTCGGGTCACGCACTTGAGTGCGCTTCCCTCCTCGTCCTTCCCTGCGTCCCCCGATCTGCTTGATTTTTCGGACTCTCAGATGGCCAGCGCGACTTTCTACTACGACCTCGGCTCGCCCTACGCGTACCTCGCGGCCGAGCGGATCAGCGGGCTGTTCACCGAGGCCGGGCTGGAGCAGCCGGAGTGGCAGCCGATCCTGCTCGGCGGCCTCTTCCAGCACTTCGGCCGCGACTCCTGGGGGAACGGGCCGGGTCGGGCGGAGGGGATGGCGGAGGTGGAGCGCCGCGCCTCCGCCTACGGGCTGGCGCCGATCGGCTGGCCGGACCCCTGGCCGGGCAACATGCTGACCGCGATGCGGGTGGCGACCTTCGCCAAGCAGACCGGGCGCACCGTCTCCTTCTCCCTCGCCGCCTTCCGCCAGCAGTTCGCCGCCGGCCGCGACCTCTCCGACCCCGACAACGTGATCATCGCCGGCGCTGCCTGCGAGCTGCACCCGCGGGCGCTGCTGAAAGCGGTGCAGACGGACATCGTCAAGAGCGCCCTGCGCGAGGCGACGGACGCAGCGGCGGCTCGGGGGGTCGAAGGGGTGCCGGCGGTGGTCGTCGGCGAGGAGGTCTTCTGGGGGGACGACCGGCTCGAGGACGCGGTCGCGGCGGCGGCCCGCGCAGCGGAATAGACGACGCGGGCATCGGGGTAAGGTGAGGTCGATGGCCGACCTCCCAGACGCCGCCACCTGTTACGAGCTGCTGGCGCGGATGGCCCTGATCCGCCGCTTCGAGGAGGAGGCGGGGCGCCAGTACCAGCGGGCCAAAGCGGGCGGCTTCCTGCACCTGGCGATCGGCGAGGAGGCGACGATCGTCGGCGTTGCCGCGGCGATGCGCGACGAAGACTTCCTGATCGGCACCTACCGCACCCACGGCCACGCGATCGCCCGCGGCACCGAGCCGAAACGGGTGATGGCGGAGCTGTTCGGCCGCGTCGACGGGACCAGCGGCGGCCGCGGCGGCTCGATGCACATCTTCGACGCCGAGCACCGCTTCATGGGCGGCTACGGGATCGTCGGCGGCAACCTGCCGATCGCGGCCGGCCTCGGCCTCGCCTCCCAGTACAAGGGGGAAGACGCGGTCACCGTCTGCATGTTCGGCGACGGCGCCTCCAACACCGGCAACTTCGGCGAGACGATGAACCTGGCGGCGCTGTGGAAGCTGCCGGTGCTGTTCCTGGTCGAGAACAACCTCTACGGGATGGGGACCTCGGTCGAGCGCCACTCGGCCCAGACCGACCTCTCGAAGAAGGCCGAGGGCTACGGGGTCAGCGGCACCCGGGTCGACGGCATGGACGTGATCGCCGTCCGCGAGGCCGTCGCCGAGGGCATCCGGCTGGCGCGCGAGGAGAGCCGGCCGACCCTGCTCGAGGCCTTCACGTATCGCTATCGCGGCCACTCCGCCGCCGACCCCGAGGTCTACCGCAAGCGCGAGGAGGTCGAGGAGTGGCAGGAGAAGGACCCGATCGAGACCTTCGCGCGGCGCTGCGTCGAGGCCGGCGTGCTGGGCGAGCGCGAGGTGCAGGAGGTGCGCGACAAGGCGGAGGAGACGGTCGTCGCCGCGGTCGAGTTCGCCGACGCCTCGCCGGAGCCGCCGCTGGACACGATGTACACGAGCCTCTACGCCCAGACCGAGCCGGGCGGCTGGTACGCCGTCGACGAGCGCAGCCCGGAGCCGCACCGCGGCGAGCACGAGGCGCAGATGCCGGCGGCGGCGCGCGAGCTGGCCGAGGCGGGCGCCGCCTACGCCGGGCAGCCGGAGGACGGCCCGCGGCCCAACCCGGCGACCCACGGCGACGCCCAGGAGGGGGTCGAGCCGCGGGTCTCGGGCGAGTACGAGGTCGGGAGCGAGCCGGAGGAGGCGCCGGCGCGCGACCAGGCCGGGGAGCCACCCGAGGGGGGCGACTGATGGCGACGCTGCGGATGCGCGAAGCGCTGCGCGACGCGATGGCGGAGGAGATGCGCCGCGACGAGGCGGTCCTCGTGATGGGCGAGGACGTCGCCGTCTTCCAGGGCGCCTTCAAGGTGACCGAGGGCCTGCTCGACGAGTTCGGCGAGCGGCGGGTGCGCGACACGCCGATCTCCGAGAACACGATCGTCGGCGCCGGGGTCGGCGCGGCGATGGGCGGGCTGCGGCCGATCGTCGAGCTGATGACCGTCAACTTCTCGCTGCTGGCGCTGGACCAGATCGTCAACCACGCCGCCGCGATCCCCTACATGTTCAACGGCCAGGCGAAGGTGCCGATGGTGATCCGGATGCCGGGCGGCGGCGGCCACCAGCTCGGCCCCACCCACTCCCACAGCCTCGAGGCGCTCTACCTGCAGGTGCCCGGGCTGCTGGTCGCGTGCCCCTCGACGCCGGCCGACGGCAAGGCGCTCCTGAAGGCGGCGATCCGCGACGACAACCCGGTGATCTTCATCGAGCACGAGAGCCTCTACGGGACGCGCGGCGAGGTGCCCGACGAGGGCGAGCAGGTGCTGCGCTTCGGCGAAGCGGCGGTGCGGCGCGAGGGCGGGGACGTGACGATCGTCGGCGTGCTGAAGATGGCGCAGGTGGCCGAGAAGGCGGCGACGCAGCTCTCCCACGAGCACGGCGTCGAGGCCGAGGTGATCGACCCGCGCACGCTGCGCCCGCTCGACCTCGACACGATCCTCGAGTCGGTCCGCAAGACGAACCGGGCGGTGATCGTCGAGGAGGGCTGGCCGCACGGCGGCGTCGGCGCCAACCTGGCGACGCTGATCACCGAGCAGGCCTTCGACGACCTCGACGCGCCGGTGCAGCGGGTGACCGGCGCCGACGTCCACATGCCGTACTCCAAGCGCCTCGAGCAGGCGGCGATCCCACACGAGGAGCACGTGGTGAAGGCGGCCCTGGCGACGCTGGAGGGGTCGATCTGATGGCCGACGTCGTGATGCCGCGCCTCTCCGACTCGATGGAGGAGGGGACGATCCTCACCTGGCTGAAGCAGGTGGGGGACGAGGTGGCGGTCGGCGAGGACCTGGTGGAGATCGAGACCGACAAGGCGAACATGGCCTATGAGGCAGACGTGGCCGGGACGCTGACTGAGATCCTGGCTGACGAGGGCGACACGCTTCCGATCGGCTCTCCGATTGCGCGGATCGGGGAGGCGTCTGAGGATGGGGGTGGCGCTTCGGCCGAGGGACCGGAGGCTGCAGCTGGGGCTCCCCAGTCCGGAGCCGCTCCGGCTGGGCAAGGCGAGCGGGTCAAGGCTTCGCCGGTTGCCAAACGGCTGGCTAAGGAGCGGGGGGTGGATCTCTCCTCGGTGCAGGGCTCCGGGCCTGGTGGGCGGGTCGTCAAGAAAGACGTCGAAGGGCTCGCGGGACCCGCGGTTTCAGCGCCAGCTCCGTCGGCCGAGACCGCGAAGGGCGAGGTCGCCGTTCAGGAGCTGACGAAGTTGCAGCAGGTCATCGCCAGGCGGATGGCCGAGTCGAAGGCTACGGCGCCGCACTTCTACCTCTCGGTCGAGATCGACATGAGCCGGGCCGTGGAGGCGCGCAAGGCGATCAAGGCTGCTGCGAAGGAAGGGGAGGTGGTGCCCTCCTTCAACGACATGGTGGTGAAGGCCTCTGCGATCGCCTTGCGGGAGTCTCCGAAAGCCAACGGCTCCTACAAGGACGGGCGCTTCGAGCTCTATTCGCGGGTCAACGTCGGGGTGGCGGTGGCGGCCGAGGGGGCGCTGGTGGTTCCCACCGTCTTCGACGCGGATCGCAAGGGGCTGAGGCAGATCGCCTCCGACTCGCGGGCGCTGGCCGGCAGGGTCCGAGACGGCAGCGTCACCCCGCCCGAGCTCGCCGGCGGCACCTTCACCGTCTCCAACCTGGGGATGTTCGGGATCGATGAGTTCAGCGCCGTGATCAACACCGGCCAGGCCGGCATCCTCGCGGTCGGGGCGATCGTGGAGCGCCCGGCGGTCCGCGACGGCGAGATCGTCCCCGCCCAGCTGATGAAGGCCACCCTCTCCTGCGACCACCGCATCCTCTACGGCGCCGAGGGCGCCGAGTTCCTCGCCAGGGTGCGGGCGCTGCTGGAGGAGCCGGTCAGCCTGGCGCTCTGAGGGCCGCGGGACCAAGCAGTTCAAGGACGCAGGGAGCGCGGCGTGCTCTGCACGCAAGCGACCGAGGACGCCGAAATGCGCCGGTCCCGTGGCCCTCAGCAGGTCTTGCGGGCGCCCGTGACCGCGTTCCAGGCTCGGCCCAAAGAGAAGTCGGCGTCGACGCGGAAGATGCCGGGCTGGGAGGCGCGGGCGACGGTCCAGTCGCCGCGGCGCAGCAGGCAGCCGGCGCCGTGGGAGATCGACCAGTAAGGAGTGAAGTTGACGCGGACGAGGAACTCGCCCGGCGTCCGCACGTCGAGGGCGAAACCCTGGCGGCCGACCCGCAGCGTCTGCGCCCGTCCCGTCCCCAGCGAGGCGACCAGCGGCTTCGGGTCGCGGACTTCGTAGATGCGCCAGTGCTCGGTGCGGTGGCGCAGGGTCAGGTAGGGCGGGTCGCGCAGGACCAGGCGCTGCTCCACCACCGAGGAGTAGTCGAGGGGCGCGTCGGGGAGGGCGACGTAGGAGATCGCGTTGCCGCGCAGCCAGGCGCTGTAGGCGCGGTCGGTCAGCTCGCTGCTGCCGTCGCCGTAGAAGATGTCGTCGCGGGTGGTGTCGAGCTGTCGCAGCCATCCCCGCGCCAGCTCGAAGTCCGGCGCCAGGTAGGCGGACTCCCAGTGGTTGGCCGTCGGCGGCACCTCGATCCGCAGCCCCTGGCCGCCGTGTGCGCGCAGCCAGCTCGCCGCCGGCTGGAAGTAGTCCGAGGCGGTCGAGGGGTCGCCGACGCTGCGGGCGATCTGGTTGACGCTGGCGGTCAGCTGCCAGTAGAGGCTGCCGACCATCACCAGCGCCACCATCCAGGGCGCCAGCCGCGGCCGGCGCGAGAGCACGACCGCCGCCAGCACCGGGCCGCCGAAGAGGGCGCCGAGCCGGACCGTGTTGCCGCCGAGCGCGTTGGGGGTCAGCCAGATCACCGTCGCCGCCAGCAGGTAGCCGATGACGACGCGGCGCAGCTGCCGCTCCTCGGGCAGGCCCCAGGTGACGTAGAGCGCCCCCGCCGCCCACAGCGGCACGGCGACGAAGGAGGAGAAGACGAAGGGGAACTGGGCCGGTTCGGGGAAGGCGAGGTTGGGGACGACGGTGAGGACCAGCGCCAGGACCGCGGCCCCGAGGGCGGCGCGGTTGAGGCGCGGGCCGCGTTCGAGCATCGCCGCGAGGATGACGCCGGCGAGGAAGACGGCGGCGACCGGGCTGGCCAGCGCGCAGCCGGCCCCGGCGAGGACGGCGAGGGCGCCGCGGCCGGTCTGCAGGCAGCGCAGCGAGGCGAGCCCGAAGGCGACCCCGAGCGCGAAGGTGAGCTGGCCGTCGGCGAGCAGGGTGACGACGCCGGCGGCGAACCAGAGGGTCGCCCAGCGCGCCTCCACCCCCCAGCGGTCGCGGACGAGGCGGTCGAAGAGGTAGGAGGAGGCGACGACGGCGAGCATCCCGACGAACTGCGGGCCCAGCAGCGCCGCCAGCGGCGGGAAGAGGACGCTGTAGGTGAGGGTGTAGTGGCCGCCGTACCAGCTGCCGTTCCAGATCGCCAGGCCGGCCTGCTGGAAGAGCTCGGTGCGGAAGACCTGGGCGGCGAGGTCGCCGACCGGCGGGCTCCAGAGCAGCATCAGCGTGGCCAGCGCCGAGCTGAGAGCCACAGCCGGAAGCCATTCGGGTCGTAGAGCCTTGGACTGGACCATCAGGGGGATTTCAAGGATAGGGCGACGCCCTGCGAGAATTGGGGAGATGAGCGATCCGATCCGCGTCGTCCGCTGCGGAACCGTCCCCTACGAGGAGGCGCGGGAGGCGCAGCGGCGGCTCGAGGGGCGCCGCCAGCGCGGCGAGATCGACGACGTCCTGCTCCTGCTCGAGCACACCCCGGTCTACACCCGCGGCCGCCGCGCCAGCGCCGAGGAGCTGCCGATGGGGGTCGAGTGGTACGAAGCGCAGGGGATCGAGGTCCGCGACACCGACCGCGGCGGCCGCGTCACCTACCACGGCCCCGGCCAGCTGGTCGCCTACCCGATCGTCAGCCTCGCCCCCTACGGCGACGACGTCCACGAGTACGTGCGGCGGCTGGAGCAGGTGATGATCGGCGCCCTCGCCGAGCACGGGGTCGAGGCGGCGGTGATCGAGGGGCAGACCGGCGTCTGGGTCGGGGCGGCGCAGGCGGGCG
The DNA here is from genome assembly GCA_963703585.1 of uncultured Solirubrobacterales bacterium. GTDB lineage: Bacteria > Actinomycetota > Thermoleophilia > Solirubrobacterales > 70-9 > VAYN01. Next base: position 27,395 of record CAVPEX010000014.1, read on the forward strand.
AGAACCCGGGGCCCGCCGGCGGCCCCTCGACGATCGGCGCCCGCAAGATCGGCTCGATCGGCGTCCACGTCAGCCGCGGCGTCACCACCCACGGGCTGGCGGTCAACGTCAACAACGACCTGCAGCCGTTCGAGTGGGTCGTCGCCTGCGGGATCGACGGCTGCGCCGTCACCTCGCTCGCCCGCGAGCACGGCGCCGAGCAGGACTTCGACGCCCTCGCGGAGACGCTGGTCAGGCGCTTCGCCGAGGTCTTCGACCGCACGCCCCTCGCCACCGAGCCGGATCAGCTCGGCCTGCGATTCCCGGCCGCTACGCTGAGTCCCCAACGATGAGCGAGACCGTCCAGCAGCCACCCGCGGCGAGCGAGCGCGTCCACGTCACCCGCTCGCGCGCCAAGCCCGGCGGCACCGCGGCGCAGGCGGACGGGACGGTCCCCTTCAAGCGCGCCCGCAAGCCGCCGTGGCTGAAGGTGCCCGCGCCCGGCGGCCCCAACTACCGGCGGCTGAAGGAGACGATCGACGCCGAGCGCCTCCACACCGTCTGCGAGGAGGCCAACTGCCCCAACGTCGGCGAGTGCTGGGAGCGCGGCACCGCGACCTTCATGATCCTCGGCGACGTCTGCACCCGCCGCTGCGGCTTCTGCAACGTGCAGACCGGCAAGCCGACCTGGAACGACCCGCTGGAGCCGCTGCGGGTCGCCAACCAGGTGAAGGCGATGGGCCTGCGCCACGCCGTCGTCACCTCGGTCGACCGCGACGACCTGCCCGACTACGGCGCCGGCGCCTTCGTCGGCGTGATCCGCTCGATCCGGATGCTGGCGCCGGACTGCAAGGTCGAGATCCTCACCCCCGACTTCCGCGGCCAGGAGATGCCGCTGGCGAAGGTGATCCACGAGCGCCCCGACGTCTTCAACCACAACGTCGAGACCGTCCCGCGCCTCTACCCGATGGCGCGCCGCGGCTCCCAGTTCCTGCGCTCGGCCCGGGTGCTGAGGATGGCCAAGGAGATGGGCGGCGAGGACGTCGTCACCAAGTCCGGCCTGATGGTCGGGCTGGGCGAGAGCTTCGAGGAGATGGTCGAGACGTTCGGCCTGCTGCGCGAGCACAAGGTCCAGGTCCTCACCGTCGGCCAGTACCTGCGACCGACCGAGAACCACCTGCCGGTCGTCCGCTACTGGCACCCGGACGAGTTCGCGGCGCTGGAGAAGGCCGCCTACGAGCTCGGCTTCGAGTCGGTCGCCGCCGGCCCCCTGGTGCGGTCCAGCTACCACGCCGACCAGAACCTGCCC
>CAVPEX010000015.1:0-44679 GCA_963703585.1 uncultured Solirubrobacterales bacterium
CTTATGTCGTTGCTCGACGACATTGCTGAAGACGGCGATGCAGACGATCAGCCGCGCCCGCAGCTCGTCCAGGTGCTCTACGAGGGTGAGGCGATCCTCGTGGGCGACCGCCTTGACGCGGCGGGGCATCCCGGCACGCCCTCAGCCGCGTTTGTCGTGAGCGACCTCGGCCTCGGCCTCGGCGGGCGGCTTCGCGGCGGGGGTCGCAGTCGCCTGGGCGGAGCCGATCGCCTTGGTGTCGTCGTCATCGTCGTCGTGGTCGCCGGTGATCGAGCCTTTGAACTCACGGATCCCTTTGCCGAGGCTGCGACCCAGCTCCGGCAGGCGTTTGGGACCGAAGACCAACAGGGCGATGATGACGACGATGGCTATCTCGAGGGGACCGACGTTTCCGGGCATCACGACCATGGTAACGGGGTCGCGAGCCGGCCGGATCAGCCTCACTCGATCAATTGGATACCCGGTAATTGGGTTTTGTCGGCGAAGTTTCGGAAAAGTACGGATCAAGTGGCCCCCGATCGGGTTCGATAGTTAGCCGATGAGAGAGCCAGCGCCGAAGAAGACGAAGCGGGCACGCGACCTGCACATCTGCCCGGAGTGCGGCTCTCACCTGGTGCAGCCGACCTGCTGGGAACGGGCCGGGGACCGCGCCCACTGGCGGGTCTGGCGCCGTTGCCCGGAGTGCGAGTGGCACTGCCAGGAGGTCCACGGCGAGGGCGAGATCGATGCCTTCGACGAGCAGCTCGACATCGGCGCCCACGCGCTGGCCGACGAGCTGCGGGCGCTGGAGCACTCCAACATGGCCGCGATGGCCGACGCCTTCGTCGCCGCCCTGGCGGCGGACCTGATCAGCGCCGACGACTTCGCCTGAGGGCGCTCAGCTGTAGCGCTGGACGACGCCGTCGGCGACGAGCGCCAGCAGCCGCCGCTGTTCGGGCTGGAAGCCCGGGTCCTTGAGCTGGCGCTTGCCCGCGACCACCATCTCCAGCGCCCGGGCGCGGACCCGGTCGAGCGCGCCGGTGGCGGCGATGCGGTCGCAGAGGGCCTCGGCCGCGGCGGCGTCGAGACCGTGCAGGTCGACCTCCCGGATCTCCGGGTCCGCCGCCGCGGCCTCGATCAGCGGCAGCGTCACCGTGCCATCGAGCAGGTCGGTGCCGCGCGCCTTGCCGGTCCGCTCCGGCGGGCCGCTGACGTCGAGGACGTCGTCGAGCAGCTGGAAGGCGAGCCCGACCTCGGCGCCGAAGCGCCGCAGGTGCTCGTCGTCGCGACCGAGCAGGCAGGCGCATTCGAACAGCGTCGCCGTCTTCAGCCGGCAGCGGGCGAGGTAGCGCTCCTCGGAGACGCCGAGGTCGAAGGCGTCGTGCCGCTGCGCCAGCTCGCCGCGCGCCAGCGCCACCGATGCGTCGGCGAGCAGCTGGACCGAGCGGGTGTCGCCGGCGCCGGCGAGCAGGGCGAAGGCGCGGGAGAAGAGCAGGTCGCCGGTGGCGACGGCGCGGTCGCGGCCGGAGGTCGCCGCCACGGTCGGGAGGCCACGGCGCAGCGGCGCCTCGTCGAGGACGTCGTCGTGGACCAGCGTCGCCATGTGCACCAGCTCGATCGCCGCCGCCGCCCGCACCGCCGCCTCTCCCCCGTCCTCACCGGCGCAGAGCAGGACCAGCATCGGCCGCAGCCGCTTGCCGCCGGCGGCAAGCGTCGCCGCGGCGTCGTCGCCGAGGGTCTCGCCCTGGCCCTCGATTGCCGCCCGCAGCCGGTCCTCGACCTCGCCGAGGCGCGCCGGCAGCCAGCGGCTCGACGCATCCAGGACCGCCGTCACCGGCGGCGGGACGGCCGAGCGGCGGCTCACTCCGGGCGGGCGCCGCTATGGATCGCGATGATGCCGCCGGCCAGCACGGTGTACCGGATCCGCTCGAAGCCGGCGGCATCCATCCTCTCCGCCAGACCGCGCGGGCTGGGGAAGCTGCGAACCGATTCCGGCAGGTAGGAGTAGGCCTCGGGCTCAGCCGAGAAGGCGCCCAGCAGCGGCACGATGCGGTCGAACCAGAGTGAGTAGAAGGTCGAGAGCGGCGGCCGGGTCGGCTGCGTGATCTCGAGGATCGCCAGGTGGCCGCCCGGCTTCAGCACCCGCGCCATCTCGCGCAGGCCGCGGTCGAGGTCGGCGAGGTTGCGGACCCCGAAGCCGACGGTGGCGGCGTCGAAGCGCTCGCCGTCGTAGGGAAGCTCCAGCGCGTCGGCCCACTCGAACCGGACCCCCTCCGCCCCCCGCGCCGCCGCCTTCTCGCGGGCGAGGTCGAGCATCGGCTCGGAGAAGTCGCAGCCGATCACGCGGCCGCCCGGCGAGACCCGCCCGGCCAGCTCGAGGGCAAGGTCGCCGGTGCCGCAGCAGACATCGAGCGCCGAGTCGCCCGGCCGCAGCTCAACCCGCTCGGCCGCCCGCTGGCGCCAGCGGTGGTGCAGCCCCGCCGTCATCACCGAGTTGAGCGCGTCGTAGCGGCCGGCGACGCGGTCGAACATGCGGTTGACCTGCCCGGCGAAGTCGGGCGATTGGCGGTTGTCGTTGATCGTGTCCATGGGACTCGCGGCGCTAGGCGCCGTCAGCGACCGCCAGGCCTAGTCGAGCGAAGACAGGAAGTCGGCCAGCTCGTTGAGCTTTTTTTCCGGCAGGTCGCGGAATGAAGGCATGATGCCAGGCCCGATTTCGACGGAGCGGAGGATCGCCGCCCGCGGCACCCGCTGGGCGATGTGGGTGAGGTCCGGGCCGAGCGTGCCGCCGTTCTCGCCGATCTTGTGGCAGGCGAGGCAGCCGGCGCCCGCGACCGCCTCCTTGCCGGCCTCGTACTGCGGCGCGACCTTCATCTCGATCTCGGTCGGCGAGCCGCCGGTGGCGCCGAGGTAGGTCAGGTAGCCCATCGCGATGATCGTCAGGCAGCCGGCGGTGGTGGCCAGCGGCCGGCGCTCCGGCCGGCGCTCCGGGCCGCGGTCGTAGAACGGCAGCAGGAGCAGCAGCACCATGCAGATCGTCGGGATCCCGATCGTCGCCACGGGCACCAGCTCCGGCGGCTTGATCACGCGCAGAACCTCGAAGAGGAAGAAGAAGTACCACTCCGGCCGCGGCACGTAGGTGGTCGAGGTCGGGTCCGCCTTCGGCCCCTGCTCGGCGCCGAGGATGATCGACATCGCGATGATCACGACGACGACGATCAGCGCCATCACCGTGTCCTTCACCACCGCGTAGGGGAAGAAGGGCTTCCCCTTCTTCTTGAAGATCTCGTATTCCTCGAGGTATTTCTGCTTGTCCTGCGGCTTCATCGGGTCGGCGAGGCTCCGTTGCCCTCGACGCCGGCGTCGAGCTGGGTGACCGTGGCGGCCACCTTGGGCTTGTCGGCCTTCATCCACGGCGGCGCCGTGGTGCCGAGCTTCATCACCAGGTAGAGGTGGGCCCCGATCAGGGCGATGATCGCCCCCGGCACCAGCAGCATGTGGATCGCGTAGAAGCGCGAGAGCGTGGTCGCGCCCAGCTCCGGGCCGGCGCGGAGGAAGTCGCTCAGGTAGGGGCCGACGATGGGACCGGTGCCGTTGATGTTGATGCCGACGACCGAGGCCCAGAAAGAGCGCTGGTCGAACGGCAGCAGGTAGCCGGTGAAGGCCATCGTCATCGTCAGGATCAGCAGCACCACGCCGATCACCCAGTTCAGCTCGCGCGGGTACTTGTAGGCGCCGAAGAAGAACGTCCGGCCCATGTGGAGGAAGATCAGGATCACCATCACGCTCGAGCCCCATTTGTGCATCCCGTGCACGAGGGCGCCGAGCGGCACCTCGTTGTTGATGTGCGAGATCGAGGCGTAGGCCTGGGTCGCCGAGGGCGTGTAGAACATCGCCAGGAAGACGCCGGTGGTGGCCTGGACGATGAAGGCGAACAGCGTCGCCGAGCCCAGCGTGTAGAACCAGTTGGTCCCCTTCGGCACCTTGCGGAAGAGCATCCCGGTGAGGAAGCCGCTGGCGCCGGTGCGCTGGTCGACCCAGGCGAGGACGTCGACGGGTGCTTCCACGGCCTTGTCGGCGAGGCGCTGGACGTCGGTCTGCCGCTCCGGCGGCGAGGTCTTCAGGTCCTGAGGCGCCTGGCCTTTGGCCGCGCCGCCCTGCCCGGGCTTGGCCGGTTTGCGCAGCGGTGCGGGGACTATCGAGTCGGGGATCTTCGGCATCAGGGCGGTGGGAAGGTAGAGGGGCGCGGCGGGTAGAGGTACTCCCAGACCCCGCCGGTGAACTCACCGGGGTCGCGGGCGCGGACCGGCTCCATCTGCGAGGTGACGCTGTAGCGCGGGCCGACCTCCACCTGGCCGCCCTGGACGCGGGTCTGGAACTGGTCGAGCGGGCGCACCGGCGGGCCGCCGATGCGCTTGCCCTCGAAGTCGTAGACGCCGCCGTGACAGGGGCAGATGAAGTTGCCCGCGGCCTCGACGAAGCGGACCGGGCAGCCGAGGTGGACGCAACGGTTGGAGACCGCGACGAAGCTGTTCGGGTCCTCGTCGTACAGCTTGGAGCCCCGGCGGACGTAGGCGACGGTCTTGCCGGCGTCGCCGATCCCCTCGGTCTCGGTGAAGACGACCTGGCGGTAGGTGTCCTCGACGAAGTCGCCGGTCGGGCCGACCGCCTCCCAGCGCTCCTTGCCGCGGTGGAAGATCGGGGCGACGGCGAAGCCGACGGCGGGCAGCACGATCGCCGCGGCGGCGACGCCGCCGAGGCCGTGCACCGCCGCTTCGAAGGCGCGGCGGCGGGTCATCGACTCGCCCTCGAAGTAGCCGGGTGGCTCGGGCTTTGCCCGCTCCCGGCCGGGGGCGTCGTTGGCCCCGTTCATCTTTTCCGCGTCGTCAGCCACAGTCGATTCGCGCTCGGCCGCGCAGTTTATTGCGTTGGCCGTCGGGCCGTGTCACCGCCCCGCGATCTCACGGGAGGCAGCCGGCCAGAGCGCGGGGACGGCGTTCTCGCGGCCCTCGGCGTGGAGCCGGGCGCAGCGGCCGATCAGGTCCGCGAGGGCCGCGACCGCGGCGGTGTCGCCGAGGGCGGCGAGGCGGTCGAGGCCGAGCGCGTAGAGGTAGTCGCCGGCGAGCAGGGCGAGGTCCGGATCGTGCCCGGCGAGCAGGCGCGGCTCTCCGTAATGGAGCAGGTAGCCCTCGCGCACCGCCTCGACCACGAGCGAGTAGTCCGCCGGCGCGGCGGCGGCACGGGGACCGGCGGCGACGAGCAGGCCGAGCTCGGGGGCGGCCGCCGGCTCGATCACGTGCGGCGAGATCGGCGTCTCCTCCTCGCGCAGCTCGGCGGCGAGGACGCGCAGGGCGTCGCCGGGCTCGCTCACCTCAACGCCACCTCGAGCGCCACCGCTGCTGCCTCGAGGGTGCGGTCGACGGTCGCCTCGTTGTGGGCGAGGGAGACGAACCAGGCCTCGAACTGGGAGGGCGGCGGGTAGACGCCGCGGTCGAGCAGGGCGCGGCAGAAGCGGGCATGGGCCTCGGTGTCGCAGGCGGAGGCAGCGGCGAAGTCGCGCACCGGCTCGGCGCTGAAGAAGAGGGTGACGAGGCCGGGGGCGCTCGCAACCTGCAGCGGCCGCTCCGCGGCCAGTGCGGAGAAGCCGTCGGCGAGGCGGTCGGTGAGGGCGCCGAGGCGCTCGTAGGCGGCGGCGTCGAGATGGTCCAGCGTCGCCAGGCCGGCGGCGACAGCCAGCGGGTTCCCCGAGAGCGTCCCCGCCTGGTAGACGTCGCCGGCGGGGGCGATCCGTTCCATCGCCTCGCGCGGGCCGGCGAAGGCCGCCGTCGGCAGGCCGCCGCCGATCACCTTGCCGAGCACGGTCAGGTCGGGTTCGACGCCGTAGAGCTCCTGGGCGCCGCCGCGGGCGACGCGGAAGCCGGTGATCACCTCGTCGAAGATCAGTAGCGTGCCGGCGGCGGCGGTCGCCTCGCGCAGGAGCTCGAGGAAGCCCTCCGCCGGCGGGACCACGCCCATGTTGGCCGCGATCGGCTCCGCCAGCAGCGCCGCGACGGAGTGTTCCTCGAGCGCCCGCGAGACCGCCTCGCGGTCGTTCCAGGGGACGACGACGGTGTCGGCGGCCTGCGCCGCGGTGACGCCGGGACTGGCGGGGACGCCAAGCGTCGCCAGGCCGGAGCCGGCGTCGGCGAGCAGGCCGTCGGAGTGGCCGTGGTAGGCGCCGGCGAACTTGACCACGACCTCGCGGCCGCTGATCGCCCGGGCGAGGCGGACCGCGCCCATCGCCGCCTCGGTGCCGGAGCTGGTCATCCGCACCATCTCGACCGAGGGGAAGCGCTCGGCCACCTGCTCCGCCAGCTCGACCTCGGCCGCGGTCGCGGCCCCGTAGCTGGTCCCCCGCCGCGCCGCCTCGATCACCGCCGAGATCACCGAGGGCTCGGCGTGGCCGAGGATCAGCGGCCCCCAGGAGCCGACCCAGTCGAGGTAGCGCTCGCCGTCGCGGCCGACCAGTTCGCAGCCTTCGCCGCGCTCGATGAAGATCGGGTCGCGGCCGATCTGCCGCATCGCCCGCACCGGTGAGTTGACGCCGCCGGGCAGGACCCGCCGGGCCCGCTCGTACAGCCCGTCCGAGCTAGGAATGCTCGGCCTCCCAGGCCGCGTAGTCGTCGGTGAAGTAGTGCAGGCGGATCTTCTTGTACTCGGTCGAGGAATAGAGGGTGGCGCGGTCCTCAGGGCCGATCCCGCACTCCTCGGCGATCGAGTCGAGGATCGCGTCGCACTCCTCCTTGGAGCGGCCGTGGGCCATCGTGAAGACGCTGTAGGGCCAGTCCTCGTAGGTCGGGCGCTGGTAGCAGTGGGAGATGCCGCGGAAGGAGGCCATGCGGGCGCCGACCTCCATGATCTCCTCCTCCGGCACCTTCCAGACCCCCATGCCGTTGGCCGAGAAGCCGGCGCGGCGGTGGTAGAGGACGGCGGCGACGCGGCGCAGGATCTTGCGGTCGACCATCCCCCGCAGCCGATCCAGGATCTCCTCGGTGGAGATGCCGAGCTCGGCGGCGGCCTCGTCGTAGGGGCGCTCGACCGCGGCCATCGGCCCCTGCAGGGCGCGGATCAGGGCGATGTCGTCCTCGTCGTAGGGCTGCGGCTCCAGCTCCCGCGGCGGCGCCGCCTCGACCGCGGCGGCGAGCGCGTCGGTGCCCTTCTCCATCTCCAGGTTCATGTTGATCTTGAACAGGGTCAGGGTCGGCAGCTCGCGCATCGAGGTGGCGCCGCTCGCCTCCATCAGCGCCTCGATCGTGCCGTGCAGACCGAGCTCGGAGTCGGGCGGCGTCGCAATCGTGAACCAGAGGTTGAACTCGTGCGTGCGCAGGTAGTTGTGGGAGACGCCGGGATGGGCGTTGACGATCTGCGCCGCCCGCTGCGGGTTCTCGGCGTCGACTTTGGCCGCCACCAGCATCGACTCGTAGCCGAGCGCGCGGGTGTCGAAGATCGGCGTGATCTCGCGGATGATGCGGCCGTCGAGCAGGCGCTGGGTGCGGGCGAGGACGTCGTCCAGCTCCAGTTCGGCCTCCGAGGCGAGGAGGGCGAACGGCTCCGGGTCGAGCGGGAAGCTCGACTGCAGCAGGTTCATCAGCCGCTTGTCGGTCTCGTCGAGGGGGATCGCCGAGCCGCCCTTGCGGCTGCGGGCCTTCGACTGGGGAACCTTCACCGAAGCCACGGAGCGGCCTCCTTCGCGTAGTAGGTGACGATCGCGTCGGCGCCGGCGCGGCGGATCGAGGTCAGGGTCTCGAGCACGGCCGCCCGCTCGTCGAGCCAGCCGTTCTGTGCCGCCGCCTTCAGCATCGAGTACTCGCCGGAGACATGGTAGGCGGCCAGCGGCGCGCCGGTCGCCTCCTTGACCCGGCGCACGACGTCCAGATAAGGGGTGGCCGGCTTCACCATCAGCATGTCGGCGCCCTCGTCGAGGTCGAGCTCGGCCTCGCGCACCGCTTCGGCGGCGTTGCCGGGGTCCATCTGGTAGCCGCGGCGGTCGCCGAATTCCGGCGTCGAGCCGGCGGCGTCGCGGAAGGGACCGTAGAAGGCCGAGGCGTACTTGGCGCTGTAGGCGATGATCGGCGTCTCCGCGTGCCCCTCCTCGTCGAGCTGGTAGCGGATCGAGCCGATGCGGCCGTCCATCATGTCGCTCGGGGCGACCGCGTCGGCGCCGGCCTCGGCGTGGGAGATCGCCGTTTTCGCCAGCAGCTCGACGGTGATGTCGTTGTCGACCTGGCCGTCGCGGATCACGCCGCAGTGGCCGTGCGAGGTGTACTCGCAGAGGCAGACGTCGGTGATCACGACCAGGTCGGGGTGGGCGTCCTTGAGCGCGCGGACCGCCATCTGCACGATCCCCTCGTCGTCGTAGGCGCCGGTGCCGACGTCGTCCTTGGCCGCCGGCACGCCGAAGAGCAGGATCGCGCCGATCCCGGCGGCGACGATCTCGCCGGCCTCCTCGACCAGGTTCGAGATCGAGAGCCGCTCGATCCCGGGCATCGACTCGATCTCCTCGCGGACCCCCTCGCCAGAGGCGACGAAGGCGGGCTGGATCAGGTGCGAGGCGGAGAGATCGGTTTCGCGCACGAAGCCGCGCAGGGCGTCGGTGCGGCGCAGGCGGCGCAGGCGGGTGGCGGGGAAGGCCATCGCCGTCGATTCTAGGGAGAGGCGGTCAAATGCCCGTGCTCACGGGTACCGTTGCGCGGATGGAGGGGGCCGCCACCGCTGCATTGGAAGCCGAGGGGCTGGTCAAGCGCTACGGAGAGCGCGAGGCACTGCGCGGGGTCAGCTTCGCGGCCGCCGCCGGCGAGCTGGTGGCGATCATCGGGCCCAACGGCGCCGGCAAGACGACGCTGCTCTCGATCATGGCCGGGATCCTCGCGCCGGACGCGGGTGAGCTGCGCGTGCCCGAGGGCGAGGTCGGCTGGGTGCCGCAACAGGCGGCGCTCTACCGGCGGCTGACGGTGGAGGAGAACCTCTTGCTGTTCGCGCGGTTGGAGGGACACGAGGACCCGCGCGCCTCGGCGGCGGAGATGCTGGAGCTGGCCGGCCTGGGCGAGCGCCGGGGCGAGATCGTCGCCCGTCTCTCCGGCGGCAACCAGCAGCGGATCAACATCGCGATCGGGCTGCTGGCGCGGCCGGCGGTGCTGCTGCTCGACGAGCCCAGCGTCGGGTTGGACCCGCGGCAGCGCGCGCGCCTCTGGGAGTTCGTCTCCGGTCTCGCCGACCGCGGCACCACGGTGATCTTCTCCACCCACGACATCCAGGAGGCCGAGCGCTACGGCGGCCGCCTGCTGGTCCTGGCCGACGGCGAGTCGCTCTTCGACGGCTCCGCCGAGGCCCTGCGCGAGGCAGTGCGGCGCGAGGCGCCGGAGGCCGCCGACCGCGACTTCGAGACCGCCTTCGTCGCCTACCTCCACCACCGCGGGCACTGATGGAGGCGATCCGCTGATGCGCTGGCTGCTGCTCAAGGACCTGCAGATCCTCCGCCGCTCGCCGCTGCAGGCGGCCCTGCTCGTCGCCTGGCCGATCCTGATCGCCGTCCTCGTCGGCTTCGCGATCTCGCGCGACTCCGACAAGCCCCGGGTCGCCTTCCTCAACGAGGTCCCCGCCGACAGCCGGATCGGCGTCGGCGGCCAGCAGCTGCCCGCGGCCAGCGTCGGCGACCGGCTCTGCCGGCGGGTCGAGTGCGTCCACGTCGACGACCGCGAGGAAGCCGAAGCGGAGGTCGAATCCGGCGACGCGCTGGCGGCCCTGGTCCTGCCCGAGGACCTGGTCGACAAGATCAACTCGCTCTCGACGCTGACGCCGGGGACGCCGCAGGTGGAAGTGCTGGTCAACGAGGAGGACCCGGTCAAGGCGCAGTTCGTCGACGACCGCATCAACGCTCTGCTGGCGCAGGCGAACCTGGCGATCGCGCGGCGCATCGCCGGCGCAGGCGGGCGCTACCTGCAGCTGCTGATCGACGGTGGCGACCTCCGGGTGCTGGGGCAGACGGTCCACATCCTCGGCCTGCGCGCGACCGCCCGGATCCTCGCCGCGCTGGAACCGGCGCTGCCGGCGGGGCCGCCGCGGGACTCGCTGCGCCAGGTCACCGACTTCGCCACCCAGGCGCGCGACAACCTCGACGTCGCCCAGCCCCTGATCGACCGCCTGGCGCAGCCGATCGAAGTCGACAAGGTCGTGGTCGGCGGCTCCTCGCCGCCACTGGAAGTGTTCGCGATCGCCGTCGCCGCGACCCTGGCCCTCGCCTTCGTCACCATCCTCCTGGTCGCCGGCTCGCTGGCGCTGGAGCGGGAGGAGAACGCCTTCCCGCGGCTGACCCGCGGCCTCGTCTCCCAGCAGGCGCTGCTGGGAGAGAAGGTGCTGCTCGGGGTCGCGGTCGGGTTGCTGGTGACCCTGCTGCTGCTGGCCGGGCTGGCGATCTTCGTGCCGCTGGCCTGGGACCGCTTCGCCCTCTGGCTGGCGGCGATCCTGCTCGGCGCCGCGGCGATGGCGGCCGCCGGGGCCGCCCTTGGCGCGGCGGCGCGCGAGGTCCGCGCCGTCTCCCTGCTCGCCTTCATGGTCACCCTGCCGATCGCCTTCCTCTCGCTAGTGCCCTCGGGCGCCGTCGGCGGCGGCCTCTTCGACGCGATCAGGATCGTCACCGCGCTCTTCCCCTTCAAGCCGGCGCTGCAGGCGATGACCGCCGCGCTCGACTCGGCCGGCCCCTCGATCGGCGGGCCGCTGCTGCACCTGGCGGTGCTCGTCGTCGCCTACCTCGCCCTGGCGCGCCTCGCCCTAAGGCGCTTCGCTGCGGTCTAGCGGCGCGATCCCTCCCGACTCGACGGCGGCGAGGACGAAGCGCTCGAGGCTGAGGTCGGGACGCAGGTGGGCGCGGAGGCGCTCGAGCACCTCCGGCTGGTCGAGCTGCGGGAGGCGCCGGCCATGCGCCTCGACCTCGGCGAGAGCCGCCGCCCGCCCGTCGAGCGAGAGCGGGCCGTGGCGGCTGAGGTAGGCGCCGACCTCCCGCCGTCCGGCGAGGGGCGCGTCGTCGTCGAGCCGGAGGGCCAGCCCGCGCATCGCGGTCAGCTCGTAGTTCGGCTCGGTCGCCGTCAGCAGCTCCAGCTGCTCGCCGCTCGCCAGCAGGACGGCGACCCGCACCGTCGTCCCAGGGCTCGGGTGCAGCGTCGCCGGCACCGATCCGCGCGGGGAGACGTGGGCGGAGTAGACGACGTCGTAGCCGGCCAGCGCGGCGCCGAGCACCGGCAGCGGGACCTCCGGCAGGGGCGCCAGCTTGCGGGCGAGCGCCGCCGGCGCGGCGTTCGATCCGTAGGCCAGCAGCGGCGAGCGTGCCTCGCCCTCGCGGCCGGGTCGATCCGAGTCGGGCTCGCGCCCTCCCGGCTCCAGCGCTCTCCCACCGAGGAGGACGAACGAGCGGCCCGGCACCCCGTGGGGGTAGGCCAGCGCCCGTTTCAGGATCTCGCCCGCTCGGTCCGGATCCACCACCTCGCTCAATCTCGCAGATAGGCTCGACCGCCATGCGAGTCCTCCACATCGGCGACGTGGTCGGCAGCCCCGGGCGGCGGGCGCTGCGCGAGGCGATGCCGGCGCTGCGCGAGGCGCACTCGCCCGACCTGGTCATCGTCAACGGCGAGAACTCGGCCGGCGGCATGGGGATCACCGAGCGCACCGCCAACGACCTCTTCGGCGCCGGCGCCGGGGTGATCACCACCGGCAACCACGTCTACCGCCACCGCGAGGCCTACGAGTTCCTCGATCGCGAGGAGCGGGTGGTGCGGCCGGCCAACTACCCGCAGGGCAATCCCGGCCGCGGCCACACCGTGGTCGAGGCCGGCGGCATCCGGGTCGCGGTGATCAACCTCAGCGGCGGCGTCGGCCTGCGGGTCGCGCGCTCGCCCTTCGACACCGTCGACGGCATCCTCGAACGGCTCGAGGCCGACGCCGTGGTCGTCGACTTCCACGCCGAAGTCTCGAGCGAGAAGGTGGCGATGGGCTGGCACCTCGACGGCCGCGTGGCGGCGGTGCTGGGGACCCACACCCACGTCCCGACCGCCGACGGCCGGGTGCTGCCGGGCGGCACCGCCCACATCTCCGACGTCGGCATGACCGGCTCGCGGACCAGCGTCCTCGGGGTCAAGCCCGAGCAGGCGCTGGCCTCGATGATCACGCAGATGCCGACGCGTTTCGAGACCGCCACCGAGGACGTCTGGGTGATGGGCGCCCTGGTCGAGGTCAACCAGCGGGGACTGGCCGACTCGATTCAGCAGGTGATGGTTCCGGCTCCGCCGGCGACCTAGGGCCCTTAGCCGGGCCGGCCTCGACGGCTGCCAGCGCCACCAGCAGCAACGGGTAGAACCAGGCGATGTAGAGGTAGAACCAGTGGTGCATGGTCAGCTGCACCGCGATCAGCAGGCCGGCGCCGAGGGCGGCGACCTGCAGCAGCGACTTGCGCCGCGGGCGGAAGGCGAGCAGCACGGCCAGCCCGGCGGTGGCGAGGAGCAGCGCGCTGCGCAGCGGTTCCAGGGACGCCTGCCCCCAGATGCTGAAGGGCGAGTCGCGCTCGGTCTGGTAGGTGATGGTGCGTTCGTAGAAGGTCTTCAGGCCGGGGTCGATCCCCGGCCACAGCAGCGCCGCCACCGTCACCGCGGCGAAGGCGACGAGGAAGAGGAGCACGGTGCGCCGCTTCGCTTCGTAGCCGAGCAGCATCGGCGCCAGCACCGCCGGGGCGAGCTTCGCCCAGGTCGCCACCGCGGCCATCGCGCCGCGGGCGAAGGGCCGCGCCAGCACCAGCAACGTCGCCACCAGCAGCACCGAGACCAGGGCGTCGTTGGAGTTCGACTCCAGGGCGAAGGCGCTGTAGGGGTAGGCGGCCCAGCCGAAGGCGAGGACCGCGGCGAGGCGGCGGCCGCCGGGCCCGGGTCCGATCCGCAACCCGAGCAGGATCAGCAGGCCGAAGACGAGGACGTCGAAGCTGACGGCGGCGGCGTGCGCGGCCGGCAGGTCGTCCCAGCTTCCCGACCAGGGGAAGACCAGCTCGAAGGGGACGTAGGCGAGGTAGTTGAGCGGGCCGTAGGTGTCCCCCTGGGAGACGTCGTCGGGGAAGTTGTCGTAGAGCTGCTCGCCGTGGGTGATGCGGTCGGCGCCGACGACGCTGGCGTAGCCGACGTCGATCGCGCCCGAGTCGGCGACGTTGAGCCCGACCCGGAAGCCCATCAGGAAGAGCGCCGCGATCAGCATCCAGGCCACCGGCCAGGCCGGCCGCAGCCCCTCGCCGCGACCGCGGAAGCCGATCCACAGCGACCGCCCCAGCAGGTAGAGCAGCACCGGGTACTGCAGCGGCACCGAGACGCCGATCTCCCCCTCGTTGAAGAAGAAGTGGGAGACGCCGAAGCCGAGCAGGACCAGCAGGTCGAGGTTGGCGACGCGGCGCCAGCGGCGCCAGTCGACCAGTCCCAGCAGGAAGATCGCGCAGAGGGGCAGGAAGACGTAGGGCGCGTTCAGCTTGTGCCCGAACTGGCCGGAGTAGCCGCGCGCCATTCGCCAGGCCACCTGGTAGCCGCTCCAGGACTCGGTCACCTCGGCGCTGTGCGGGTCGACCATCACCAGCGCCACCTCCTTGCCGTCGGCGAAGTAGGCGACCTCCCACTTGCCGTCCTCGAGCTGGGCGCTGGAGCCGAGCGGGCCGTTCTCGCGCCGCTGCGCGGCGACCGTCGGGTCGCGGTCGGCGACCCGGATCGCCCGCGCCTCGCCGATCCGGTGCGGGGCCGTCGCGCCGGTGGTCTCCGGCTCCGCCGCGCTCGCCGCGGCAGGGGCCAGCAGGAGGACGAGGGCGAGCCCGCAGAGGACCGCCCGCCGCATCACTCGGCGTCCAGCCCGAAATGCTCGAGCACGGCGGGGGCGACGTCGCGCAGCGTCCACTGCTCCCGCTCGGCCGCCGCCTCCGGCCCGCAGCCGACGAAGAGCAGCGGCCCCAGCGAGTCGCCGGCGTGCAGGGCGCCGTGGCTGCCGCCGCCGGCGTGGGTGACGCCGCCCCAGTCGACCGCCTCGAAGCCGGGCGCGAGCGAGACGACGAAGTCGCCCGAGTGCGGCGCCGTCAGCGCCGACCAGACCCGCGCCAGCGGGTCGGGGTAGGTCTCGCTGCGCAGCCGCCCGTCCTCGATCTCCGCCTGCAGCGCCGCCAGCTCTCCCTCGACCTCCCAGCGGCCGCCGCGTAGGTCGAGCGTCTCGCCACCGGGCCGGAACCGCAGCGCCGCCTCGCCGCGCTCGACCACCGCCCACTCGCCGCCGCCGATCGGCATCCCCGGCTTCTGGCGCTTCAGCGGCAGCCCGTCGGCGCCCTCCAGCCGGCAGACCAGGTCGACCCCCTCGATCACCGAGAGCCGCGCCGCCACCGCCACCGGCTCCGCCCTCTCCCCCTCCCCCGGCAGCAGGTAGACGTGGGCGGCGCGGCCGGTCGGGCTGACCGCCAGCTGCGCCAGCTCGGGACGATCGTCGGAGGGCTGCAGCACCGACCACTCGGCGGCGAGCAGCTCGGCCAGCGGCAGGCCGCGGTGGACGTCGGTCTGGGCGTGGTCGGCGAGCAGGATCAGGGCGTGGCGCTCGAGGAAGGGGTCGAGGCCGCCGGCCGCCTCGACCAGCCGGGCGAAGCAGGCATCGGCCTTGGCGATCGACTCGACCGAGGCCTCGGGGCCGTGGCGGTGGGAGTAGTTGTCGTTGTCGGGCAGCGAGAGCAGGAGGAAGTCGAAGCGGTCCTCCTTGATCAGCTCGACCGCGCAGCAGGCGGCGTAGCCGTCGCGGTTGCCGGGGATCGAGGTCGACTTGCAGGGGACGTCGCGGCTGGCGTAGAGGTCGCCGTAGAAGAGGTCGCCCGGCCCCCAGGTGTGATGGCGGAACTTGAGCCGGGTCGCGTCGACGGCGCGGCGCATCAGGCCCTCCAGCGAGACCTGGTGGCGGTGGCGGCCACGGTAGATCAGGAACGGCGTGCAGGCGGTGCGGGCGCCGGCGTCGTCGAGCCGCTCGAAGAGGGTCTCGACCTCCGGGCTGAGGTGGGCCAGGTTCATGTTGTAGACGAGGTCGTAGAGGGCGCGGAAGACGCCGAAGGCGCGGGTCGCCTCCAGCGAGGAGCCGTACTCGACGTAGCGCCGCTCCAGCCGGTGGTACCAGTTCATGCCGCTGATCCAGTGGCGGTCGGCGCCGACGCCGGTGACCATCTCCGAGCAGGCGACTGGCGTCACCGAGGGGAAGCTGGAGACGCAGTCGGGGACGAGGATGCCGCGGTCGAGCAGCGCCTCGAAGGTCGGCGCCCGCCCCTCCTCGACCGCCCGCTCCAGCATGTCGGTGCGGAGAGAATCGACGTAGGTGAGGATCAGCTTCTTCGGGGTCGGCCTCGTTGCCGGCATCGCGGGAATGATGCTCGACGCGGGACGCGGGCCGGCTAGCGCAGGACGCGCAGGCCGGCGTGTTTGCGCTGGGCACGGCGGTGGCGCGAGATCCCGAGCCAGGCCAGCGCCAGGGCGACGACGATGATCAGGATCGGCACCAGCAGCGCGACGGCGACGACGATCAGCGCCGCCAGGGCGACGAGGAAGCCGAGCGCGCCGGCGCCGCTGCCCTCGCGGCGGCTGGCTCCGAAGACGAGGTCGCTGATCACCAGGCAGGCGGCGACCGCGCCGATCAACGCCAAGACCGCGCCGAGCGGACCGTCGAGCAGGAAGCCGGCGATGAGGCCGATCACCGCCGCCAGCAGGGTCATGCGACCGCGGGCCGAGCCATGGGTCCCGGTGGTCCCCGCGAGCATGCCGATCGCGAGGCCGATCCCGAGCTGAGTCAGAACGTCCACATGCGAAAACCTAACGGGGCCGGCGACGGCGCGTCGATACGCCACACTTGCGCGATGAGCGAAATCCCCCAGCCGCCGCACCGGCGCCGCGCCCACACCAGCACCAGGGACCTGGAGCGCTACGCCGGGCTCTTCGCCGAGCGGACCGGGGTGATGCGCTCCTCGGCGATGCGCGACCTGATGGCGATCACCGTGCGCCCGGAGGTGATCTCGCTCGCCGGCGGCCTGCCCGACACCTCGACCTTCCCGCCCAAGAGCTTTGCCGCGCAGATGACCCGGATCGCCCAGGAGTCGGCTGCCGAGGCGCTCCAGTACGGGCCGACCGAGGGCTTCGAGGAGACCAAGGACTGCATCCTCGAGGTGATGGCCGCCGAGGGGATGCTTCCCGATCCCGAGGACATCATCGTCACCACCGGCGGCCAGCAGGCGATCGACCTGGTCGCCAAGACGCTGGTCGACCCCGGCGACGTCGTCATCTGCGAGGCGCCGACCTACCCCGGCGCGGTCCCCGTCTTCTGCAGCTACCAGGCCGACGTGGTGCAGGTCGAGTGCGACGAGGACGGGATGCGGGTGGACCTGCTGGAGTCGCTGCTGGAGAGCCTCAAGGCGGAGGGACGGCGGCCGAAATTCGTCTACTCGGTGCCGACCTTCCAGAACCCGGCCGGGGTGACGATGTCGCTGGAGCGGCGGCTGCGGCTGGTCGAGCTGGCCCGCCTGCACGAGCTGCTGCTGGTCGAGGACAACCCCTACGGCCTGCTGCGCTACGGCGGCGAGGGCCTGCCGCCGCTCTACCAGCTCGACGGCGGCGACTTCGTCCTCTACCTCGGCACCTTCTCGAAGATCCTCTCTCCCGGCATCCGCCTCGGCTGGGCGGTGGCGCCGCCGCCGGTGATGGACAAGATCGTCCTCGGCAAGCAGGCGGCCGACCTCTGCACCTCGACCCTGACCCAGTACTTCGTCCGCGAGTACTTCGCCGAAGGGCGCTGGCGCGGCTACGTCGAGGACCTGGTCGGGATCTACCGCGCCCGCCGCGACGTGATGCTGGAGGCGCTGGAGGAGCACTTCCCCGCCGAGGCGACCTGGACCGAGCCCGAGGGCGGCCTCTTCATCTGGGCGACGCTGCCCGAGTACATCGACACCGGCGACCTGCTGGCGAAGGCGCTGCGCGCCGACGTCGCCTTCGTCCCCGGCCAGGGCGCCTATGTCGACGAAGGGCGGGGGCGCAACTCGATGCGGCTCAACTTCTCCGGCGTCTCCGAGGCCGAGATCCGCGAGGGGATCCGCCGCATCGGCAAGGTCGTCTCGGAGCAGGTCGAGCTCTACGAGGCTCTCACCGGGGGCCCGCATATGCCCGCAGGCGAAGCCGAGGACATGGGCGGAATTGGTTCGCGATCGAATCCGCCTCCGTCCATATCCGATTCTTCGGAGGCGGATTCGATCGTGCTCCCGTTCCGCAGGTCCGGCGAGGGCCAGGGATGAAGGTCGCGGTCCTCAAGGGCGGCCGCTCGCTGGAGCGCGGCGTCTCGCTGCGCTCGGGAGCGCGGGTCGAGGACGCGCTGGAGCGACTCGGCCACGAGGTGCTGCCGGTCGACGTCGGCGCCGACCTGGTCAAGCGGCTGAGCGCCGAGCGGCCCGACGTCGCCTTCGTCGCCATGCACGGGGTCGGCGGCGAGGACGGGACCGCGCAGGAGCTGCTGGAGATCCTCGACATCCCCTTCACCGGCCCCGGCGTCGCCGCCTGCGCGCGCTGCATGGACAAGGTCCTGGCCAAGAACACGATCCGCGAGGCGGGCCTGCCGACCCCCGACTGGTTCGCCTTCAACCAGACGGCCTTCCGCGAGCTCGGCGCGGCCGACGCGCTCGGCCGGCTCGAGCAGAGCCTCGGCTTCCCGCTCGTGGTCAAGCCCAGCCGCGGCGGCTCCTCGCTCGGGGTCCGCTTCGCCGCCGACGCCGGTGAGGTGCCGCAGGCGCTGGTCTCCGCCTTCAGCTACGACGACCGCGTGCTGCTGGAGCGCTTCGTCGAGGGGCGGGAGCTGGCGGTCAGCGTGCTCGGCGACGAGGCGCTGCCGGTGGTCGAGGCGATCCCGGCCGAAGGCGACCGCTACGACTTCGAGGCCCGCTACGAGATCGGCCGCACCCGCTTCGCCTGCCCGGCGGACCTGAGCGAGGAGGAGACACGGGCCGTCACCGAGGCTGCCCTCGCCACCTACCGGGCGCTCGGCTGCACCGGCTTCGCCCGTGTCGACGTGATCCTCGACGCCGAGGGCCCCTGGGTGCTCGAGGCCAACGCGATCCCCGGCCTCACCGACACCAGCCTCCTCCCCCAAGCCGCCGAGGCGGCGGGCCTCTCTTTCGAGGAGTTGGTCACCCGGATCCTCGACCTCGCGCTGCAACCAGCGACCGCGTAGCGGCGGTCCCGGTAGGGGCGAAGCGTCTTGTACTTTTTCGGCGCCTTCGCCCTCGGACGACCGGCCGCGACCCACCGAAAAAGTTAAGCGGAGCCCCTATCGGGACCGCCGCTCAACTGTCCCCTTGCGCAAAGTCTTCCGGGGTTACCTCATCGAGGAACTCTTTGAACTTGTCGACGACCTCCTCGGTGTCCTCGACCTCGTGCTCGAACTCGATCGCCGACTCCTCGATCACCTCCTCGGCCGCGAAGATCGGGGCCGAGACGCGGACCGCGAGGGCGAGGGCGTCGGAGGGGCGGGAGTCGATCTCGACCTCGTTGCCGTTCACCGAGACCGTGATCGAGGCGTAGAAGGTGTTGTCGCGCAGCTCGGTCACCGAGACCCGCTCGCATTTCGCGTCGAGGTTCTCGAGCACGTCGGAGAGCAGGTCGTGGGTCATCGGCCGCGGCGTCGAGGCGCCCTGCAGCTTCATCAGGATCGCCGCCGCCTCCGGGTGGCCGATCCAGATCGGCAGGAAACGGTTTCCGTCCACGGTCTTCAGCAACACGATCGGCTGCTTGCCGACCATGTCGAAGCTGACGCCATAGATCTGCATCTGCTGCACGAGGGGCTCCCGACCGTGGTTGGAACGGCCAAGTATAGGTCGGGCCGAAGTGGGCGATCCTGGATTCGAACCAGGGACCTCGTCCTTATCAGAGACGCGCTCTAACCAACTGAGCTAATCGCCCGGGGACGGCGATGATAGCGGCGGCGGGCGAGCCGCTCAGGCACGGCGACCGGAGGCGCCGCGGCTCACTTCGAGCCGCGGCGGAGGCGGCGGGCGAGAGCGTGGGCCTCCCCCACGTCCTCGAAGCGGAGCTCGATCACGATCCCGTCTCCCTTGGCGCGGGCGCTGGCCTCGTAGCCGAGCGCCTCCTCCATCGCGTCGGCCACGTCGCGGAGCGCCGCCTGGGCGTCCGGGTCGACCGGGGCACGCCTCGGTTTCGCTTTTGGCTGGCCAGCCAGCCGAACTCTCTCCTCGGTCTCGCGGACAGACCAGCCGCCGCGCACGGCCTCGCGGGCGAGGCGGCGGCGGACGTCGTTGCCGGCGGCTCCCAGCAGCGCCTTGCCGTGGCCCTCGCTGAGCTCACCGGACTCGAGCAGCTCCAGCGTCTCGTCGGGCAGCTCCAGCAGGCGGATCAGGTTGGAGACGGCGGGGCGGCTGCGGCCGACCCGTTTGGCCAGCTGCTCTTTGGTCAGGCCCAGCTCCTCGACCAGGGCGGAGCAGGCGCGCGCCTCCTCGACCGGGTTGAGGTCCTCGCGGACCATGTTCTCGATCAGCGCCGCCTGCAGCCGCTCGGCTTCGGCCTGGTCGCGGACGACCGCCGGCACCTTCTCCAGACCCGCCTGCTGGGCGGCGCGCCAGCGGCGCTCGCCGGCGACCAGCTCGTAGCTGCCGTCGGGGAGGGGGCGGACGAGCAGCGGCTGGACGACGCCGCTGGCCTCGATCGACTCGGCCAGGGCCACCAGCGCCTCGGGGTCGAAGCTGGTGCGGGGCTGGTCCGGGTTGGGCTTGATCAGGCCGACGGGCAGCTCGCGCAGCTCGCCGGCGTCGCCGGCCTCCGCTTCCGGCAGGATCGCCGCCAGGCCGCGGCCGATTCCGCGTTTCTTGGTGCCGCTAGCCACGCGCCGCCAGCTCCTTCGCCAGCGCCCGGTAGGCGACGGCGCCCTGGGAGGCGGGGGCGTGCTCGGTCACCGGCAGACCATAGCTCGGCGACTCGGCGACTCGGACGCTGCGGGGGATGACCGTCTCGAACACCATCTCGCCGAAGTGCTCGCGCAGCTCGCTCTCCACGTCCTGGGCCAGCCTGGTGCGCTCGTCGTGCATGGTGATCAGCAAACCCGAAACCTCAAGTTGAGGGTTGAGCTGGCGCCTGATCAGGCCCAGCGTCTCGAGGAATTGAACCAGCCCCTCCAGCGCCAGGTACTCGGCCTGGACCGGGACGATGACGCGATCGGCGGCGGTCAGGGCGTTGACGCTGACCGGTCCCAGCGCGGGCGGGCAGTCGAGCAGCGTCACCGCGAAGCGCTCCCGCACCGGTCCCAGGCGCTCGCGCAGCCTGGTCTCCGAGCCTTCGATCCGCGGCAGCTCGACCGCAGCGCCGGCCAGGTCGCGACTCGCCGGGACCAGCCAGAGGTTGTCCGGCCCCGCCGGCCGCGCCGCCTCCGCGACCGAGACGTCGCCGGTCAGGCAGTCGTAGGAGGAGGGGTGCATCTCCCTCCCCGCGCCGAGGGCGACGGTCGCGTTGCACTGCGGGTCGAGGTCGACCAGCAGCGTCTGCTCGCCCTGCTGTGCGGCGCAGGAAGCGAGATTGACAGCGGTGGTCGTCTTGCCGACTCCACCCTTCTGATTCGCCACCGCGTAGACCAGGCCCATGACGGAGCACCCTAGTTATCCGGGCGCGGTGACGGGAGGTCGGATAGCCTGCTGCGCGTGCCCGAGACGACCGACTGGCCCGATGCCCCGGCGGAGCGCGCCCGCGAGCTCGTGGAGGGCGTCCTCGACGAGCTCGACCTCGACGGCGACGTCGTCGTCGAGGAGGACGACGAGCGGATCGCGATCACGGTCGAGGGCGGCGAGGACTACGGGCTGCTGATCGGCAAACGGGGGCAGACGATCGACGCCCTGCAGCTGCTCTGCTACCAGGCCGCCTTTCGCGGCATGCGCGAGCGCAAGCGCGTCGTCGTCGACGCCGCCGGCTACCGCGAGCGTCGTCGCGAGACCCTCGAGGGGCGCGCCGACCGCGCCGCCGAGCAGGCGCTGAGCGCCAACCGGGTCGTCGAGATGGACCCGATGAGCGCGCAGGAGCGGCGCGTCGTGCACGAGCGGCTCAAAGACCGCGCCGGCGTCGAGACCTACAGCGAGGGCGACGAGCCGCACCGCTGCGTCGTCGTCGCGCCGCTAGTCGCGGAGTGACCCCGGACCCGGCGGCGGCGCTCGACCCGGCTGGCCGCGAGGCCCTGGGCAAGGTCCTCGCGCTGCTGGCGACCGAGCGCGCCTCGGTCAGCTCCGTCGTCGACGAGCGCGCCTGGAAGGTGCACGTCGCCGACAGCCTCACCGGGCTCGAGGTACCGGAGCTGCGCGCGGCCCATCGCATCGCCGACGTCGGCGCCGGCGCCGGCTTTCCCGGCCTCGCCCTCGCGGTCGCCCTGCCCGAGGCCCACGTCGACCTGGTCGAGTCCGTGGGCCGCAAGTGCGAGTTCATGCGCCGCGCGATCGTCGCCGCCGGGATCCCCAACGCGACCGTCCTCGACACCCGCGCCGAGGACTGGGCCGCCGCCGAGGGCGGCGAGGCCTACGACGCCGTCACCGCCCGCGCCGTCGGCCGCCTCTCGACCCTGGCCGAGCTCGCATCCCCGCTCCTGAAGCCAAACGGAGTCCTCATCGCCTGGAAGGGCAAGCGAGACCCCGACGAGGAGTCCCAACTCGAAAGAGCGGCAGAGTCCCTGGCCATGACCCCGGCGCAAATCCTCGACGTAGGCGACAGAGCGGGCAGCGCCCACCGCCACCTCCACGTAGTCCGGAAGACGGCGCCAACCCCCGCCGATCTGCCGAGGCGACCCGGAATCGCCAAGAAGCGCCCCAGGGGCTAGCCAGCCCAAGACCGGGCCTCTGACGGCGACGCCACCGCACGCACGACGAGCCGGGGGTTCCCAGCCCCCACCTCCGTCCCGGGAAGAAGCGCCGCCGACGCCCGAGCGAGAGGGATCGGCACCCCTCGGAACGTCTTGTACTTCTCGGGCAGCAGGCCGGCGGACCGACAGCCCAGGCCCCACCCGAGCAAGTTAAGTGGAGAGGGGTGCCGATCCCTCTCCCACCCGCGACCTACCGCCGGCGCTTCTTCTTTCTGGGCGGCGGAGGTGGCGGTTTGGACGCCTGAATGGCCGCGGCCGCCTCAGGCGTCGCCGCCACCGGCACCGGGATCACCTTTTTGACCACGAACTGCTGCCCGATCGTCCAGATGTTGGTCGTGATCCAGTAGAGGATCAGGCCGGCCGGGAAGCTGATGATGAAGGGGACGAAGATCAGCGGCAGCAGGAACATCATCGTGCGCTGGCTTTTGTCGGCGCCCAGCGCCATCACCATGCCGGAGATCAGCTGCGTGCCGACATAGAGGATCAGCAGCGCGATCAGTTCGCCGCCGGTTGCCTTCGCGGTGAGATCTTCGATGAAGAGGAAGCCCTCGCCCCAGCCGCCCGGGGGGACTTCGCTGCAGACCTTCGCGGTCTGCCCGCAGATGTCGAAGCGGAGGTCGTGCTGAAGGACGTAGAAGAGGGTGATGAAGACCGGCAGCTGGGCCAGGAGCGGCACGCAGGAGGCGAACGGGTTGACTTTGTTCTCTTTGTAGAAGCGCATCATTTCCTGCTGCATGCGCTGTTTGTCGTTCTTGTATTTCTCCTGCAGCTCCTTGATCTGCGGCTGCAGGGCCTGCAGAGCCCGCATGCTCTTCAGCTGTTTGTAGGTGAGCGGGATCAGGATCGTCCGCATGCACACCGTCAGCGCGATGATCGCGCCGCCCCAGGAGAGGCCGACGTCGTCGTGGAAGAAGGTCAGGACCGAGTCGGCGATGTCGACCAGGAACTGCGGCGCGAGCTGGAATCCGAGCGGCAGCATCAGGCGCTTGCCTCACCGTGATGGTCGGCGGGATGCACGTGGTTGGCCCGGACCTGGAAGTGATCCGGCACCGGGTCGAAGCCGCCGTGGCTGAACGGGTTGCAGCGCAGCAGCCGCCAGGAGGACATCAGGACGCCGCGGACCACGCCGAAGCGTTCGACCGCCTCGACCGCGTAGGCCGAGCAGGTCGGCTCGTAGCGGCAGCGTCGCGGCCGCGACGGCGAGATCCAGCGCTGGTAGCCCCGAACGGGGGCAAGGACGATGCGTTTCACGTGGAACGCCCCTTCCCGCCGCCGCCTGCGAGCGCCTCTTCCAGGCTCTTGGCGACCCCGGCCGTTCCTTCTCGGTCGATCAGGCCGGTGATGTCCCCGCGGGCGACGATGACGAAGTCATGGCGCTCCGGCAGCCGGTCGGCCAGGCCCCAGAAGGCCTCGCGCAGGGCCCGCTTCACGCGGTTGCGCTCCACCGAGCCACCGACCTTGCGGCTGACCGACACGCCCAGCCTCACGTCCTCGCGCTCCTCGTCACGGCGGGGAAAGGTATAGAGAACGAGGTAGCGGGTCGCATGTGAGGAGCCGTCGCGATAGACGCGGTCGAACTCTCCGCTTCGCGAGAGGCGACGTCGCTTCGACGCCATCTAGGGGGTGAGGCGCTTCCGACCTTTGCGCCGGCGTCGCTTCAGGATCGCGCGGCCACCGCGGGTGCTCATCCGCGCTCGAAAGCCGTGGGTCTTGGCCCGCTTCCGCTTCTTCGGCTGGTAGGTGCGCTTCATCGGGGCGGAAGTATACGGACGCCGCCGCCGAGCGGCCCTGAAATCTTTTCTGCGGGATTTGCGGGTGGTCGCGACCTCGCTCTCAGGCCCGACGCTATGGTCGCCGGCCAGGTGCCCGATGACTCCTCCAGACAAGAACTCGACGCCCTTTGGCGGGCGACCAAGGAAAGGCTCCGAGGCTCGGTCCCCGAGTCGACCTACCGCCTTTGGCTGGAGCCGCTGGACGCCGTCGGCAGCGACGGCGAGGCGCTCTACCTAACCGCGCCGGAGGGGATCCGCGCCTGGGCCGAACGGCGCTACTCCTCCCTCATCGCCGAAGCTCTGGCCGAGAGCGGTTCCCCGCTTCGCCGCGTCTGCTTCACCGAGGAGCGCGGTGGTGGCACCGCCGCTCCCGAGGCCGGCGGCGTCGAGCTGAACCCCAACTACACCTTCGACCGCTTCGTCATCGGCCCCGGCAACCGCCTCGCCCACGGCGCCGCCCTGGCCGTCGCCGAGGCTCCCTCCGAGGCCTACAACCCGCTCTTCCTGCACGGGCCGCCCGGGCTCGGCAAGACGCACCTGCTGGCGGCGATCGCCAACTACCTCGGCGACAACGCCCCCGCTCTCAGCGTCCGCTACACGACCGCCGAGTCGTTCACCAACGAGTTCGTGACCGCGCTGCGCTCCGCCGGCGCCGAGCCCTTCAAGGCGCGCTACCGCGACATCGACGTCCTCCTCATCGACGACGTCCAGTTCCTCGAGGGCAAGCAGCGGACCGAAGAGGAGTTCTTCCACACCTTCAACGCGCTCTACGAATCGGGCAGCCAGCTCGTCCTCTCCGCCGACCGCATCCCCAGCGAGCTCTCCACCCTCGCCACCCGCCTGCGCGACCGCTTCGAGTGGGGCCTCACGGTTGCCGTCGAGCCGCCGAACCTCGCCACCCGCCTCACCGTGCTGCGCCGCCTGGTCCAGGAGGCCGGCGTCGAGATCGCCGACAGCGGTGCCCTCTCCGAGCTCGCCAACCGGATCGACGCCAACGTCCGGCAGCTGCATGGCGCCCTCACCCGGGTCCTCGCCCACGCCTCGCTGATGGCCCGCCCGCTCAGCTCCGAGCTGATCGCCGAGGTGATCCCCCAGGCACGCTCGGCGGAGGCGACCTCGGTCGAGGAGATCCAGCAGCAGGTGGCCGAGCGCTTCGGCATCTCGCGGGCCGAGCTGGTCGGCTCCAGCCGCGCCGCCACCCCGCTGCGCGCCCGCCAGGTGGCGATCTTCCTCACCCGCGAGATGACCGAGCTCTCCCTTCCCCAGATCGGCCGTCTCTACGGCGGCCGGGATCACTCCACCGTCCTCAACTCGCTGCGGCGGGTCGAAGCCGGCCTCGACGAGGACGCCGAGCTCTCCCATCGCGTCGAGGAGTTACGCGCGGCAATCCACAACCCGACCGGCGAATAGCGCTGACGGCCGATGGCACTGCAAGAATCACCCCTTTCCCCACAGCCGCTTCCACAGGCACCAAACCGCGGCCCGAAGCCGAATCGCTCGTGACGCCAACCCTTTCCACAGGTCCTACTCCAACTCAAGAAGGCACTCACAACTTGAAGCTCACGACCAAGCGAGAAGAACTCGTCTCCAAGCTCTCGATCGTCTCCAGGGCCGTTTCCACCCGCGCCGCCACCCAGGCGCTCTCGGGCGTCCTCCTCACCGCCGCCGAGGGACGGATGACGCTCGCCGCCACCGACCTCGACATGGGCTTGCGAACCACCCTCGACGCCGACGTCGAGGGCGAGGGCTCGGTCCTGCTGCCGGGCCGGTTGCTGGCCGAAGTCGCCCGCTCGCTCGCCGACCAGACGGTGGAGATCGAGACGCGCGAGGCGGAGCACGACGTCGAGATCCGCAGCGGCAGCTCCAGCTTCCACCTGCGGGTCCTGCCCGCGGAGGACTTCCCGAAGCTGCCGGCCGCGGGCGAGGAGGCCGGGCTGAAGTTGCCGGCGAAAGCGCTCGAGGCGAGCATCGACTTGGTCGCGCGGGCGGCCTCGCGGGATGACATGCGGCCGGTCCTCACCGGCGTCTTCGTCCACGCCAGCGGTGCGGAGATGACGATGGTCGCGACCGACTCCTACCGGCTGGCGGTGAAGCGGACCGACCTCGAGAACGAGCTCGGCGGTGAGATCGAGGCCAACATCCCGGCCCGCGCCCTGCGCGAGCTGAGCCGGATCCTCACCGCCGAGGGGGTGGAGGAGGCGACGATCTGGCTGCTGCCGAACCAGGCCGTCTTCGAGGCAGGGTCGATCACCCTCACCACGCGGCTGATCGAGGGCCAGTTCCCCAACTTTCGACAGCTGCTCCCCGAGTCCTACGAGCACGACGTACGGCTGCCGCGCAGCGACTTCCTCGAAGTCGCCCGCCGGGTCAGTCAGCTGGCGCAGCGCAACGCGCCGCTGCG
The DNA here is from genome assembly GCA_963703585.1 of uncultured Solirubrobacterales bacterium. Taxonomy (GTDB): domain Bacteria; phylum Actinomycetota; class Thermoleophilia; order Solirubrobacterales; family 70-9; genus VAYN01. The sequence continues at coordinate 26,104 of CAVPEX010000015.1, forward strand.
GCTCTCCTTCGAGGCGGGCGAGCTGACCGTCGCCGCCGAGACGCCCGACGTCGGCGACGCCGAGGAGACGATGCCGGCGGCCTTTGAGGGCGAGGCGCTGGAGATCGGCTTCAACCCGGAGTTCCTCAAGGAGGGGATCGAGAGCGTCGAGGGGGACGAGGTGCTGCTGCGACTGATCTCGCCGCTGCGCCCGGGCCTGCTGCAGCCGGTCGAGAACGAAGACTTCCGCTACCTGGTGATGCCGATTCGCCTCAACGTCTGATGGCCTCGCCCGCGACCAGCGCGGTCGCCTGAGGCGGGAGACCGGTGCTCGTCACGGCGATCGAAGCGAGGCCGCTCCGCAGCCTCGAGCGCGTGCGGGTCGAGCTCGACCCCGGCATCGTCAGCATCGTCGGCCCCAATGGGGTCGGCAAGACCAACCTCGTCGAGGCCCTCTACTTCGCCCTCACCGGCCGCTCCTTCCGTACCTCCGACCGCCGCGACCTGATCCCGTTCGGCGGCTCGCTGGCGCGGGCCGAGGCGACGGTTCGCGACGAGCACGGGCTCCAACGGCGGCTGCTGGCCTCGGTCAGTCGCACCGAAGGCCGCCGCCACCTCCTCGACGGCGGCCCGGCGGACCCGGCCACCCTGGCCCGCAACCGGCCGCCGGTGGCGGTCTTCGCTCCCGACCGGCTGAGCCTGGTCAAGGGACCGCCGGCGGAGCGCCGCGCCCACCTCGATGGCTTCGCCGCCGCTCGCTGGCCCGCCCGCGGTGAGCTGCGCAAGCGCTACGGGCAGGCGCTCGCCCAGCGCAACGCGCTCGTCTCCCGCCTCGCCGCGGGCTACGGCTCGCCGGAGGACCTCGGTGTCTGGGACGCGGGCCTGGCCGACGCGGCGGCGCCGCTGATCGCGGCGCGGGAGGAGGCGGTGACGGAGCTGGCGCAGCCGTTCGCCGCCACCGCCGCCGAACTGGGCCTGGAAGCGGCGACGCTCGAGTACGCGCCGCGGGCCTCCGGCTCGGCCGAGGAGATCCGCGCCGGGCTCGAGGAGCGGCGCGAACAGGACCTGCGCCTGGGCCGCAGCTCCTGGGGCCCGCACCTCGACGAGCTCAAGCTCGCGGTCGCCGGCCGGGCGCTGCGCCGCTACGGCTCGCAGGGGCAGCAGCGAGCGGCCCTGCTCGCCCTGCTCTTCGCCGAGCGCGAGGCGCTGCTGGCGGCGCGGCGCGTGACGCCTCTGCTGCTCCTCGACGACGTGATGAGCGAGCTCGACCCCGGCCGCCGCGAGCGCCTCGTCGCCCGCCTCGGCGACGGTGGGCAGGTCCTGATCACCGCCGCCGACGAAGAGTCGCTGCCGGCTCCCGCCCTGCGCACGGTGGTGCGGATGCCGCCGCCGGCACTGGAGAGCGCCGCCGCCGCATGACCCGCCGCCGCGCTCCCCGCCAGGCCTCCGCTGCGATCAGGGCGGCGCGGGAACAGGTGGCGCCGCGGACCGGCCTCGCCGCCGTCCAGGCGACCTGGTCGCAGGCCGTCGGCGAGCAGCTGGCGGCGGTGGCGACGCCGGTCTCCGAACGCGCCGGGACGCTGACGATCGAGTGCGCGGACAGCGTTTGGGCGCAGGAGCTCGACCTGATGCAGGAGCAGCTTCTGGAGCGCCTGCGGGCCGAGTTGGGGGAGCGCGCGCCCAAAGCGCTCAAATTCCGTCTCACTTCAGCCTCGACCTAGTCACAGGTTTTCCACGATTTGCAGGGAAATCGGTGCATCTGCACCCGGGTTCCGCGGCGCTCAACTGGTATTCTTATGGCAACTCGAGTTGCGCCCCGACCTGCGTGGAGCGAGCTTCCCAGCGTCGGGGTTTTCTGTGTCAACCGGAAGGGACTCATTGCCTGAGAAAAAAGCCAGCGGCAAGACCGCCGATTCCTACGGGGCCAAGGACATCACCGTCCTCGAGGGCCTCGAGGCGGTCCGTAAACGCCCCGGCATGTACATCGGTTCCACCGGTCCGCGGGGCCTCCATCACCTCGTTTACGAGGTCGTCGACAACTCGGTCGACGAGGCGCTCGCCGGTCATTGCGACAGCGTCCGCGTCACGCTCCACCCGGACAACGCCTGCACGGTCGAGGACGACGGGCGTGGCATCCCGGTCGAGACGATGGCCAAGGAGGGCCGCCCGGCGGCGGAGGTCGTGCTGACCGTCCTGCACGCGGGCGGCAAGTTCGGCGAAGGCGGCGGCTACAAGGTCTCCGGCGGCCTGCACGGGGTCGGCGTCTCCGTCGTCAACGCCCTCTCCGAGCGCCTGCACCTGGAGATCAGCCGCGACGGCCACGTCTGGTCGCAGGACTACGAGCGCGGCAAACCGCAGAACGACCTCGGCAAGGGCGAGGCGACCAAGGCGCACGGCACCAAGATCACCTTCCTGCCGGATCTCGAGATCTTCGAAGAGATCGGGTTCGACTTCCAGACCCTGGCCGAGCGCCTGCGCGAGACCGCCTTCCTCACCCGCGGCCTCAAGATCGAGCTGACCGACGAGCGCGGCGCGACCAACAGCGTCACCTTCCAGTACGAGGGCGGCATCGAGGACTTCGTCCGCCACCTCAACGCCAACAAAGAGACGCTCAACCGCAAACCGATCTACTTCGAGGGCGAGAAGGACGACGGCGAAGTGGAGATCGCGATGCAGTGGAACAACTCCTACCAGGAGTCGATCTTCAGCTTCGCCAACAACATCAACACCCACGAGGGCGGCACGCACATGTCCGGCTTCCGCTCGGCGCTGACGCGGACGCTGAACGCCTACGCCCGCAACAAAGGGCTGCTGAAAGAGAAGGACGACAACCTCGCCGGCGAGGACGTGCGCGAGGGCTTGACCGCGGTGATCTCGGTCAAGCTCCACGACCCGCAGTTCGAGGGGCAGACGAAGACCAAACTCGGCAACCCGCCGATCCGCAGCCTGGTCGAGGAGACCGTCAACCGCAAGCTCGCCGAGTTCCTCGAGGAGAACCCGGCGGAGGCGCGCCGGATCATCGGCAAGACGATCGACGCCGCCCGCGCCCGCGCCGCCGCCCGCAAAGCCCGCGACCTCACCCGCAAGTCGGCGCTGGAGAACTCGACCCTGCCGGGCAAGCTCGCCGACTGCACGGTCAAGGACCCGAGCCTGGCCGAGATCTTCGTGGTCGAGGGCGACTCCGCCGGCGGCTCCGCCAAGCAGGCCCGCGACCGCAACACCCAGGCGGTGCTGCCGCTGCGCGGCAAGATCATCAACGTCGAGAAGAGCCGCATCGACAAGGTGCTGGCCAACAACGAGATCCAGGCCCTGATCACGGCGATCGGCACCGGCGTCCACGACGAGTTCAACATCGAGGACGCCAGGTACCACAAGATCGTGATGGCGACCGACGCCGACGTCGACGGCGCCCACATCCGCACCCTGGTCCTCACCTTCCTCTACCGGCAGATGCCGGAGCTGATCGACGCCGGCTACGTCTACATCGCCAAGCCGCCGCTGTACCGCGTCAAACAGGGCAACCAGGAGACCTACCTGGAGCGCGAGTCCGAACTGGAAGAGCTGCTGCTGCGCGACAAGCTGGAGGAGTTCGAGCTGGTCGACGCCAGCGGTGAGAAACGGAAGCTGACGCCGAGCCGCTGGCAGGCCTACATCAGGCGCTCGAAGGAGTACGAGGGCTGGGGCTCCTCGCTGCAGGCCGATTTCGGCCACGAGGTGGTCCGCTTCCTCGAGGAGTCGAGCCTGCTCGACGAGCAGGTGGCGACCATCGCCGCCGCCCGCGACGTGCTGCAGCGGGGCGGCGACGCCGGCGAGCCGTTCGAGACCGAGGTGCTGGAGAGCGGCGAGGACCTGGTCGTCGTCAAGGCGGTCGAGCGCAAGAGCGGGCTGGCCCGAACCCATCGCCTCCCGCGAACCCTGTTCGAGCACCACGACTACCGCAAGTTCACCGAGGTCCACGCGGCGCTGCTGAAACAGGTGGGCAGGCCTCCGTTCGAAGTGAAACGAGGTGAGCGGCACAACGCCGCGCTCTCGTTCGAGGCGCTGCGAGGAGCCGTCCTCGAGCTCGCCCGCCACGGCGTCCAGCTGACCCGGTTCAAGGGCCTGGGCGAGATGAACGCGAAACAGCTGCGCGAGACGACGATGGACCCCGCCTCGCGGACGCTGGCCCGGGTGACGCTCGAAGACGCGACCGCCGCCGACACGATCTTCTCGATGCTGATGGGCGACCAGGTCGCGCCCCGACGGGAGTTCATCGAGACCCACGCGAAAGAGGTCAGGTTCCTTGATGTGTGATCGCCCGCAACCAGGTAGCGACGTGAACGGAACGGTTCGCTGATGGCGCTCGACGCGCTCACCGGCCACATCGAAGATCGCGGTCTCGAGCAGGAGATGCGCTCGTCCTACCTCGATTACGCGATGAGCGTGATCGTCGGCCGGGCGCTGCCGGACGTCCGCGACGGGCTGAAGCCGGTGCACCGCCGCGTGCTCTACGCGATGCACGACATCGGCCTGCAGCCGACCCGGCCCTACCGCAAGTGCGCCTTCATCGTCGGCGAGGTGATGGGCAAGTACCACCCGCACGGCGACTCGGCGATCTACGACACGCTGGTGCGGATGGCGCAGGACTTCTCCCTGCGCTACCTACTGGTCGACGGCCAGGGCAACTTCGGCTCGATCGACGACGACCCGGCGGCGGCGATGCGGTACACCGAGGCCCGCCTCGGACGGCTCGCCACCGAGCTGCTGCGCGACATCGACGCCGACACGGTCGACTTCGGGCCCAACTACGACGAATCGACCCAGGAGCCGCAGGTCCTGCCGGCGCGCTTCCCCAACCTGCTCGTCAACGGCACCTCGGGAATCGCAGTCGGGATGGCGACCAACATCCCGCCGCACAACCTGCGCGAGGTCGCCGCCGCGGTCGCCGCCTACATCGACGATCCCGGAATCGACCTCGAGGGCCTGATGCAGCACATCAAGGGCCCCGACTTCCCAGGCGGCGGCATCATGAGCCGCGAGGGGATCCGCGATGCCTACGCCTCCGGCCGCGGCAGCATCAGGGTCCGCGCCCGCGCCCACGTCGAGCCGCTGAAGGGGGGCAAGGAGGCGATCATCGTCACCGAGCTTCCCTTCATGGTCAAGAAGGGCGGCGAAGGCGGCCTGATCACCAAGATCGCCGACCTCGCCCGCGACAAGAAGCTCGAGGGGATCTCCGACCTGCGCGACGAGAGCGACGAACGCTCCGGGATGCGGCTCGTGATCGAGCTCAAACGCGGCGGCCCGCCGGCCAAGGTCGTCCTCAACAACCTCTACAAGAAAACCGCGATGCAGTCGACCTTCGGCGCCAACATGGTGGCGCTGGTCGACGGGGTGCCGCGGACGCTGAGCCTGCTCGAGCTGATCGGGCACTACGTCGAGCACCAGCGCGAGGTCGTCACCCGCCGCACCCAGTACGAACTGCGCCGGGCCGAGGCGCGCGCCCACATCCTCGAGGGCCTGCTGGTCGCGCTCGACAACCTCGACGCGGTGATCAAGCTGATCCGCGGCTCGAGCGATCCCGACGCCGCCCGCGACGGGCTGATGGAGAGATTCGAGCTCTCGCGCGAGCAGGCGCAGGCGATCCTCGACATGCGCCTGCAGCGGCTCACCGCGCTGGAGGCCGACAGAGTCCGGGCCGAGCACGCCGACCTGATGGAGCGGATCGGCGAGCTGCGGGCGATCCTCGGCGACGAAGCGAGGGTGATGGGCCTGGTCAAGGACGAGCTGGCGGAAGTCGTCGAGGCCTACGGTGACGAACGCCGCACCGAGCTCGCCCACTTCGAGGGCGACGTCGGCATCGAGGACATGATCGCCGACCAGCAGATGGTGATCTCGCTGACCGCCTCGGGCTACGTCAAGCGGCTGCCGCTGGCCACCTACCGCCAGCAGCACCGCGGCGGCGTCGGCGTGATGGGGATGAACCTGAAGGAGGACGACTACATCGCCCACCTCCACATCTGCTCGACCCACGACTACCTGCTCTTCTTCACCAACCGCGGCAAGGTCTACCGGCTCAAGGTCTACGAGCTGCCGGAGGGCTCGCGCACGGCGAAAGGCAGCTCGCTGAACAACCTGCTGCCGCTGCGCGAGGGCGAGAAGGTGATGGCGGTGATCCCGACCCGGGACTTCAAGGAGAACAAGTACCTCGCCTTCGCCACCGCCCATGGCCTGATCAAGAAGACCGAGTTCTTGGCCTACAACACTCCGATCCGCGCGGACGGAATCATCGCGATCAAGATCCGCGACGACGACGAGCTGGTGCAGGTCCGCCTCACCTCGGGCGAAGACGACATCCTCATGGTCTCCCACTCCGGCCACGCTTCCCGCTTCTCCGAGGAGCTGGTACGGCCGATGGGCCGCGACACCAGCGGCATGAAAGGGATGAACGTCTCGGCGAAAGGCAACCGGGTCCTGGCGATGGACGTCGCCCGCAACGACACCGAACTGTTCGTCGTCACCGAGAACGGCTACGGCAAGCGCACGCCCGTCTCCGAGTACCCGGTCAAGGGCCGCGGGACCAAAGGCGTGCTTACCGCGAAGCTGACCGAGAAGAAGGGCGGCCTCGCCGGCGCCCTGATCGTCGGCGAGCACCAGGAGCTGCTCTTCATCTCTCAGAACGGCATGGTCCAGCGCACCTCCGTCAGCGGCATCTCCCGGATGGGCCGCTCGACCCAGGGCGTGAAGGTGATGAACATCAAGGACGACGACCGCGTCAGCGCCGTCGCCCTGGTCGTCGAATCCGAAGACGCCAAGCCGGCGACGCCCAGCGAGCCCCAGCCGGACCAGCTCCCCAGCGCCGACGGCGCCTCGGCCGACGGCGCCTCGACCTAGCCGCCGGCTCTAGCCGACTTTCCGCTGGGCCCGCTCCTCGCGGCGGTGGCGCCGGAGGACGGGGAGGGCGTAGCCGATCAGCGCGCCGACCGCGACCGAGACCAGGAGGATCACGATCAGCGGCGCGTTGAAGCTGGCGAAGAGGACGTCGAAGCTGACCTGCTGGGAGTTCTGCAGGGCGACGATGAGGACCAGGGCGACGAGCGCGCCGATCCCCCAGGCGCGCCAGTTGACCGGCTTCTTCTCGGGGGCCACCCCGCAATCCTAAGGGCGACCGCGGGCCGGGCGCGATCGCCTTCGCCCGCGGGCAGCCGAGCGGCGCTGCGGCGAAGCAGCCGAGCAGGGTTGCCGCGCCGGTCCTCGGTCCCCTTGCGATGCGCGAAGCCGGGTTCAGCATCTGGTCCTTCCTCTCGCGCCGCCTTCTTGCGACTCCAGCCTGCGACAGGGAGGGGGGCGCCATCATGGTCAGGTCGGTCTCTGTATAGGCGTCCAGGGGAGAGAGCGGGAGATGGCGATCACCGAGTTCGAGAGTGGGCAGATCGAGAAGGCGGACGCGAGCGGGAAGACGCCGACCGTCTTCATCCACGGGCTCTGGCTGCTGCCGAGCAGCTGGGACAACTGGGCTGCGGCGTTCGAGGAGGCCGGCTACGCGGAGCCGGCGGCGTCGTCGACCACGGCCTCGAAGCGCCCGTCGTGCTCGGCGAGCAGGTGGCGCCGACGTCGCGCAGCGAGGCGGCGAAGTCGGCCATCAGCGGATGCCCGGGGTCTGGCCGAGTACGGTGGCGACCTCTGCGGCGGTGAGCCGCGTCACCTCCGGAGCGGGCCACGGTCCGTGCCGGCGGAAGCGGTCGCCGAGCCCGGCGCCAACGGTGAAGAAGCCGCTGTGCCCCGGCCGCTTGCTGATCGTCGGCCACCAGCCGAAGCCGAAGTCGATCGCGTCGAGGCAGAGGACGAAGGCGATCCGCGCCTCGCGGTCGGCACCGGGCAGCTCGCCCGCCGGGTCACCCACGGGTGCCAGCTCACCGGCCTCGACCTCCGGCTCGCCCAGCCCCGCGGCGTAGGCCGCGATCATCCCCTCCTCGATCCGCACCGAGCGCGCTCGGCCGGCGACCCAGGCACAGGCGGCATGGACGCGATCGGAGACAGGAGCGGTGATGCTCTCCGCATGGATACATCGATCCGCCGCGCAACGGCGGCCGACGCCGCCGAGATCGCCCGGATGCTGCACGACTTCAACACCGGGCTCGACGAGCCGGGCCCGGGCGCCGAGGCCCTGGCCGGGCCCGGAGGGGCCGCCGATGCTCTTCTACGAGCGCGCGCGCTGAGGCGGCGTCAAGCGAGCGATGCGGCGATCACGGCGACGTCTTCGTGATCGATCGGCTCGCACTTCCGCGCTCGCGCGGTCACCAGGGCCGGCTTGCGCCCAGCCGGGGCTACGTCCAGGCAGAACTCGATCCCGAGGCACCTGACCGCATTGATGATCGTGTCGACATCCGGGTTGTGTTCGCCCGACTCCAGCTTCGCGACCCGAGGCTGAGAGACACCGAGGCGCTCGGCGAGGGCCCGCTGACTCAGCTCATGTTCGTCGCGGTATCGCAGAAGCGCCACGGCGAAACGGCGAGCCGGGGCAAAGCGCTGCCATTCCGCCCAGAACTCGGGGTCGGCGCGGCGCTCCTCGGCAAGGACCTCGTCGAATGACTTGTCGGAAACGATCATCGGCTCTCCCTTCCCTTCCATAACAAACATGTTATCGGTTCGTTCGACGACGGTCGAGCCGCTGCCGCGCCTCGCGTAGAGCGCGGCCGAATCGCTCCTCACCGGGGGCAATCGCGAGAACGACGGACGACCCTCGCGCGCATAGATCAGCCTGATCGCACAGGCACCGCGCTTGGGGCGCAGCTCGACGAGATCGGGCTCACCCTTCAGCGACTTCATGTTCGGGCTGGTCAGTCGCGGGCCGAGAGACTGCAGCTTGTCGATGGCGGCGAACAGGGCACGACGATCTCCACGTGCCCTCACCTTCTCCAGGTCGGCAAGCGCGTCTCGGTCGAGGTCGACCAGGCACATGCTCTGGACGGTCTGCACCGGTCGTCAAGCGGCCGCGTGGCGCAATTCGCCCCCAGCCGAGGGCGGTACCTAGAGAGGCACCGCTGCGAAGTCGATGCCCGCGGGCGCCGCGACCAACTCGGGGTGGAGCAGGTGGGCGAGCAGCTCGGTGCCGTCGATAAGGCGGGGGCCGGGGCGCGAGTAGGTCGAGGCGGCGTCGACCGCGAAGACCCGCTCGGCGCCGAGCGCGGCGATCCGGTCGCGGTGCTCGAGCGCCTGGGCGCGGGATTCCTCGACGTACCAGCCGCAGGGCATCACGACCACCACGTCGGGATCGAGCTCGGCCAGCCGCTCCCAGGCGACCTCGGGGGACCTGGCGCCGGGCGGCCCGGCGACATCGGTGCCGCCGGCGATCGCGACCATCTCCGGGATCCAGTGGCCGCCGACGAAGGGCGGGTCGAGCCACTCCAGGGCGAGGACCCGCGGCCGCTCGGCGCCGGCAACGGCGGCGCGGACGGCGTCGAGGCGGGACTCCAGCTCGGCCCGCAGCGCCCGGCCGCGCTCGGCGACGCCGGCGGCCTCGCCGAGCCGGGTCACGTCCTCCAGCACCTCGGCCAGGGAGCCGGGGTCCTGCTGCAGCACGCGCGGCGGCCCCGGCAGCCGTGCCGCGACCTCGACCACGTCCTCGTAGGAGACGGCGCAGACCTCGCAGACCGCTTGGGTGACGATCAGGTCCGGCGCCAGCTTTGCCAGCCGCCGCTCGTCGAGGCTGTAGAGGGCGCGGCCTGCGCCGACGACCTCCTTCACGGCGGCGTCGAGCTCGCCGGCGCTCAACCCCGCCGGCAGGACGGTCGCGGTCAGGTGCGGCAGCTCGCGCGCCGCCGGTGGGTGGTCGCACTCGTGTGTGACGCCGACGACGCTCTCGCCGAGGCCGATCGCGAACAGCATCTCCGTTGCCGAAGGGACCAGGCTGGCGATGCGCATCGCCCTGTTCTAGCGGACCGGCGAGCCGCGGCCCTCACGGCGGCCCCGCGCGATACCCACTAGTCGGTATATCGTGGAGCTGGTAGCCGAAGGGCATCGTTCGTTCAGAATCTCCTGAGCAACGGGGAGCCGGGGATCGGGCGGGACAAGCAACTCGGAGGAGAGGTACATGAGCTCACTTACCCACAGCAACCCCGGCCGCCGGCTGGCAGCCCTGGCGCTCGCACTGGCGGCGCTGGTGCTCCTCGCGGCGACGGTCGCCAGCGGAGCGCGAGCCGCCGGCTACACCGCGCTCGGCGACTCCTACGCCGCTGGTCCGTTGATTCCCAACCAGTCGCTCAACCCGCTGGGCTGCCTGCGCTCGAGCAACAACTACGCGCACCTGGCGGCCGGAGGGATCGGACAGCCGCTGACCGACGTCACCTGCAGCGGCGCGACCACGGTCCACATGAGCCAGCAGCAGAACGTCGAACCGGGCCCCAACCCGCCGCAGTTCAACGGGCTCGACGCGGGCACGACGGCGGTCTCGCTGACGATCGGCGGCAACGACATCGGCTTCTCCGAAGTCGCCCAGAGCTGCATCACGATCAACCCGTTCAGCCATCCCTGCCTCGACAAATACAAACCCGGCGGCGAAGACACGCTGGCGGAACGGATCGCGGCGACGGCGCCGAAAGTGGCGGCGGTGCTGCAGGGGATCCACAGCATCGCCCCGCTGGCGGAGATCTACGTCCTCAACTACCCGGCGATCTTCCCCGAGACCGGGTTCGGGTGCTGGCCGCAGATGCCGATCGGGTTCCAGGACGTCCCGTACCTGCGCACGACCGAGAAAGAGCTGAACAGCATGCTGGCGACCCAGGCCGCGGCCAACGGCGCGACCCTGGTCAACTGGTACGCCGCCAGCATCGGCCACGACGCCTGCAAGGGCGGCTCGAGCCGCTGGGTCGAGCCGCTGATCCCGACCTCGCTCGCGGCCCCGATCCATCCCAACAAAGTGGGGATGCAGGGCGGCGCCAACGCGCTGCTCGCCGCGGTTGAATGGTCAGACTGAGCCAGCCCCGGGGCTCCCGGTCGGCTGGGGGCCCCGGTGGCAGGGCGCGAGTGCGGCCCGCGCCCGGACCCGGGGGAGCGAGCCGATGCCCACTTCTGGGTATCGGGTACCAAACGAGGAGGGTCGCGCGATCCGCCGCAAGGCCTCGCTTCTGCTCGCCGCTCTCGCCGCCGCCTTCGGCGCCGGCGCCGCCCCGACCGCCGCCCACCAGCTGGCGCGGCCCCTCCAGGCCGCGTCGCCGCCGGCGCTGGAGATCGGCCCGGCGAGGGCGAGCTGCTGCGGCGGTAGGTCTCGACCAGCTGCCGCGAGGTCACCTTCCCGGCGGCAAGGGCGCCGCCCAAGCAGAACGAAGGCTGGAAGGAGGATGACGAGACGACGCGGTAGAGGCTCCCGGCCGGAGGAATACACAAACCTACCTTCCCAACCAGCGGAGCTGCATCGAATTCTGGCCCCCATGGGACGACAATTTGATGCAGCTCGGGGGGAGGGGGGGTCAGAGCTCGATCGTGGAGCCGAGGGTGACGGAGCGCTCGCGCGGCAGCTTGAAGTGCTCGACCGGGCTGGCGGCGTTGCGCCACATCGTCGCGAAGAGGCGCTTGCGCCAGCCGCGCATGCCGGGGGCGGCGGTGGGGACGACCGCCACCTGGGAGAGGAAGTAGACGGCGCCCTCGACGTCGATCTCCGGCTCGAGCCGGGTCTCGCGGGCCAGCGCCAGCAGCCGCGGCACGTTCGGCATGTCCTGGAAGCCGAAGCGCGCGGTCAGGTGGCTGATGCCGTCGTCCTCGAAGCCGAGGTCGTCGCGCGCCGGCGACGGCTCCATCGTCCGAGCCCTCCTCCTCGACCCGCGTCGCCCGCACCGTCTCGCTGCCGCGCTTCCAGGTGCTGAGCACGGCGAAGACGACGATCCCGACCGAGAGCGGGAACCAGCCGCCGTGGGCCGCCTTGGTCAGGTTGGCGCCGAGGAAGGCGAGGTCGACGGTGAGGAAGACGGCGGCGCCGAGGGCGACCAGCCAGACCGGCTTGCGCCAGAGGGTGCGGACGACGACGAGGAAGAGCAGGGTGTCGACGGCGATCGTGCCGGTGACGGCGATCCCATAGTAGGCGGAGCCGGGCCTGGTCGAGGAGCCGAAGCCGACGACCAGCGCCAGCACCGCCGCCATCAGCGCCCAGTTGACCGCCGGCACGTAGACCTGGCCGATCGCCGCTGCCGAGGTGTGGCGGATCCGCAGCCGCGGCAGGAAGCCGAGCTGGGCCGCCTGGCGGGTGACCGAGAAGGCGCCGGAGATGACGGCCCGGGAGGCGGTCGCCGTCGCCAGCAGCACCATCGTGGTCGGCGGAGAAGATCGACTGCACCGCGTAGAGCGGGAATGGTTCCGATATCGCCGAAGACGACGCCGAGGGCGAGCGCGGCGATGCCGAGCTGGCGGCGGGAGGGCGCGGCCTGGGCCATGGGGCGGCGGGATTCTCCCACCGCCCCCGGCTGCCGTCGGCCCGCCGCCGAGCAGTCGCCGGGGCGGATCAGCTACAAAGGGTGCGGTGGGAACCGCGCAGATACCCGATCCGACCGAGTCGGTCCGCCACCGGCTGCGGCCGCTGTTCGACCAGATCGTGATCAAGGAGCTGGACCAGGACCGCGTCCGCCGCTCCGGCCTCGTCGTCCCGCCGGGGACCCACGAGCCGCCGCCCGAGCAGGGCATCGTCCTCGCCGTCGGACCCGGCCTCGACTGGTGGGCCCAGGCCGGCGTCGAGATGCCGGTCCAGCCGGGCGACCACGTCGTCTTCCCCGCCGCCGCCGGCGTCTGGGTCGAGATCGACGAGGAGCGGCTGCTGGTCTGCCGGGTGACGCAGCTGCTCGGCGTGCTCGAGTCGGCCTCGCTGACGCGCGAATAGCGACGGGCGGCGAGACTCCCCTCAGCGGGCGAGCGAGAGCTGGGGGCTCGTGCGCTTGAGCTGCAGCATGCGCTCGTCGGCGCAGCGCATCAGGGTCTCGAAGTCCTCCCCGTCCTCGGGGTAGACGGCCCAGCCGATCGAGGCCCGCGGGGCCGGCGTCTTCGACCCCGGGTCGCGCAGGTTGACCCCGGCGCGGATCGATTCCGCCATCCGCCGCGCCCCCGCGCCGTGCGCCCCCGGGGCGATCACGGCGAACTCGTCGCCGCCGATCCGCGCCAGCGTGTCGCCCGAGCGCAGCATCGAGAGGGCGCGTTCGGCCGCCTCGCAGAGGACGGCGTCGCCGACCTGGTGGCCGTGGTCGTCGTTGACGCCCTTGAAGTCGTCGAGGTCGAGGATCAGCAGCGCCAGCGGCGTGTCGTCCCGCTCGCGGCGTCCTCCCCGGGGGGCCGTCCGCGTCGCCAGCTCGCGCTTCAGGGTCGCGTCGAAGTTGCGCCGGTTGCCGACGCCGGTGAGCGGGTCGCGGTTGGCGAAGTCGCGCTGGCGCGCCTCCGCCGCCATCAGCCGCCTTTTGAGGCCGACCATCGCCCAGGTCGCCGCGAGGAAGCCGACGACGAGGGCGCTGTAGCGGGCGAGGAAGGCGTTGTCGATCGCGTCGGGGTCGTAGAGCAGCGGCAGCCCGGCGGTGAGGATCAGCTCGCCGGAGAGCGGCCAGGCCCAGCGGGTGGGGAAGAAGAAGGCGGCGTAGAGCAGCGAGCAGACGAAGAGCGGTTCGATGTAGCTGAGCGAGCCGCCGGTCATGTAGACGGCAAGGCCGACCACCGGGACGGTGACCGCCATGCCGACGCCGAGCGCGTTCACCGAGGCCTGCTGCCAGGGGATCGCGCCGGCGACGCAGCCGATGCCGTAGAGGAGGACGACGAAGCTCAGCGCCAGCACCCAGCCCGTGCCCACGTGCTCGGCGCCCGGCAGGAAGCAGGCGGCGGCGCCGACGATCGCGGCGGCGACCCAGAGCGCGCCGGAGATCCGGCCCATGCGGGCGCGCTCGTCGGGGCCTTCGGCGTATGGCTGGGCGATCGGGGTCTCGTGGGGGGACATCTGCGGCCGATCCTGTCGGGTGCTTGACCCCTTGATCGACCACCGGCGGCCCTCGGTTGAGCCTTGAATGGAGGCGGCTGAGGAACCGGTGTGGACCGTGCTACCAGTCGTAGAAGCCGCGGCCGCTCTTCTTGCCGAGCCGGCCTTCGGCGACCATCTTCTCCAGCAGCGGCGGCGGCGCGAAGCGCTCGCCGTAGACGGCGCTGAGGTTGCGGGCGATGTCGAGCCGGATGTCGAGCCCGACCATGTCGCCGAGCCGCAAGGGGCCGACCGGGTGGCGGTAGCCGAGCACCATCGCCCGGTCGATGTCGGCGGGGGCGGCGACGCCTTCTTCGACCATCCGGATCGCCTCCAGGCCGAGGGCGACGCCGAGCCTGCTGGTGGCGAAGCCGGGCGAGTCGCCGACGACGACGGCCTCCTTGCCGATCTCGCCGACCAGCTCGATCGCGGCGTCGCGGGCGGCCTCGGAGGTGGCGCTGCCGAGGACGACCTCGACCAGGCCCATCGCCGGCACCGGGTTGAAGAAGTGCATGCCGAGGAAGCGGCTCGGGTCGGAGACCCCGGCCGCGAGCTCGTCGATCGAGATGCCGCTGGTGTTGCTCGCCAGCAGCGCCGGCCGCAGCCGCTCGGCGGCGGCCAGCACCTGGTGCTTCAGCTCGACCCGCTCCGGCACCGCCTCGACCACGAGCCGCGGCGCCGGCGTCGCCGCCTCGACCGAGACGCGCGCCCCCAGCCGCCCCTTCGCCGCCCTGCCGTCGCCGGGAGTGATCCGGTTCCGGGCGACGCCCTCGTCGATCGTCTCGCGCGCTCGCGCCAGGCCCGCCTTGGCGAGGTCCTCGCCGACCTCGACCAGCTCGGTGCGGATGCCGGCGCGGGCGAGGGCGGCGGCGATTCCGGCCCCCATCGTGCCGCCGCCGATCACCGCGGCGTGTCCGCCCTTCCCCATGCGGGCAACCTACATAAGCGGTGGCGGCGAGGTGCCCGGCTCAGCCGGCGTCGAGCGCCGAGGCCTGGGAGGCGCCGCCTTCGATCAGCGAGTCGGAGCGCTCGGTGGAGAGCGCCGCCAGCACCGCCAGGGCGACGGCGCCGACCGGGGTGCGGGTGGCGAAGAGGAGGAGGGCGACGACGACCAGGCAGACGCCCGGGATCGGGGCCGCCGCGGGCCGAAGCGCATGATCGGCTTTTCCGAGAAGCCGAGCGAGAGGGTGCCCATCGCCAGGGTCGGCGGCAGGAAGGCGAGCCCGACCTCGAGCGCCTCGTAGTGGAGCACCCGCTGCAGGTAGAGGGCGCCGAGGAAGAGCATCCCGAACATGCCGGCGGCGAGCAGCGCCTGCAGCACGTTGGAGCCGGCGACGTTGCGCGAGCGGAACAGGCGCAGCGGCATCAGCGAGAGGTTGATCGGGAACGCCTGGCTCTCGGAGGCGGCGCAGAGGAGCGAGGCGGCGGTGAGGACGGCGAGGCCGATCAGGAACACGCGCCGCTGCCCGACCAGGTCGCCGACCCGGCCCGCCAGCAGCAGGCCGCCGGAGGGGATCATGTGGGCGTCGATCGCCCAGGCGAGGTTGTTCTGGGAGAAGCCGAGGCTGTCCTGGATCGAGGGGCAGGGCGACGCTGAACGATCGTCGCGTCGAGGACGATCATCAGCATCGCCGCGCAGAGCACGTAGAGGGCGAGCCAGCGGTTGCGGTCGGTGTTGTCTTCGGCGGTGTTCAGGTCGTTGGCCTCCTGCTGCGATCGGGTGCCGGTCGTCTGTCCCGACGAGGAGCGGGCGCCCGGAGAATCGACGGCGGTCGGGAGTAAAGACCGCCGCACGGCGGCGAGCTCATCGCTCCGGTCAGCCGAGTCGAGCGGGGAGGCCGAAACACTCGAAGACCGCCCGGACCTTCGATGCGTCCGCAGCCTGGTCCGGCCAGCGAGAGTAGCCATCGGGAACGTCGGTCGTCCGCACGATGAAGGCGGTGATCTCGCTGATCTTCTCGCCGTCGAAGGCGATCACGTCGAGGGAGAAGGGGATCTGGGCGCCCTCGGCCTCGACCCAGGTGTGGGTGCCGGACCGCGAGCTGCCCGTTGGCGCGGGATAGGGCTCGAGCCGGAGGTGGTCGGCGACGAGGTCGCCGGGCGGGCGGTCCGGCTCGGCCGCGGGCGCGTATTCGGCCGGCAGCAGCCGCCGCTTGCGCCGCGCGATCTGGTCGAGGCTGGCGTCGGTGGCGATCTTGTGGAGCCAGGCGCGCAGCGAGCCGAGGCCCTGGAGCCGGTCGAGAGCCCCCGCCAGACCCGCGGCATCGCCTCCTGTATCGCGTCCTCGGTGCCGCGCGGCGAGCCGAGCATCCGG
The DNA here is from genome assembly GCA_963703585.1 of uncultured Solirubrobacterales bacterium. GTDB lineage: Bacteria > Actinomycetota > Thermoleophilia > Solirubrobacterales > 70-9 > VAYN01. The sequence continues at coordinate 42,351 of CAVPEX010000015.1, forward strand.
TAGCAGTGCGCGTGCGGCTCCCCCCGGTAGGGCGCGACCAAGCGCTCGAAGGCCGCTTCGTCGCCGCCGCGCGCAGCCGCCAGGTCACTCGCCGCGGGCGCTGCCGGGGCGGGCGCCACCGGCGGCTAGGCCTCGCCGTCGTAGTAGTCGACGTTGCTCTCGCGGCGAGCCATCACGTCGGTCTCCGGGTCCCCGGTCCAGACCCCGACCTTGTCGCTGTCGGGATAGACGGTGGCGGTGGGGACGACGACGGTGGAGAACATGAGGACGCGCGCGGTCTGCTCGGTCTCGTTGCGGATCCCGTGGGCGCCCTCGGGGCCGCGCGGGAAGCAGACGACGTCCCAGGGGTCGAGCCGCTCGGAGGCCTCGGGGGTGCGCAGGGTCGGGTTCCCCTCCAGCACCAGCAGCCACTCCTCCTCGCCGACCTCGTAGTGGTACGGGCAGACCGCCTGGCCGGGCGGCAGCTCGTAGACCGTGATCCCGGACTCGGCGGCGCCGAGGGCCTTGCCCAGGCGCGCCATGCCGGCGCGGAACCCCTCCGGGTCCTCGGGGTCGAAGGCGAACTCAGGCGCCGCGATGTTGATCCGCTCCACCCCCTCGACGCTAGCAACGCAGCCGACTTCTTCCCCACTCCGGTGTGGAGAGAGTCGGTTACGCTTTTCTAGCTAGATAGCTAGCTAGATCCTGCTAGGGTGGGGAGATGGCGCATGTCGGGATGCACGAGGCGAAGACGAACCTCTCGCGCCTGGTGGAGAGAGCGCTCGACGGCGAGGAGATCGTGCTGACCCGGCGCGGCGAGCCCGCGGTGCGGCTGGTGCCGGAGCGCCGGGGTGGCGGCTTCGCCTCGCTCGCCGGTGTCTGGAAGGGCGAGGTGAGGATCGCCGAGGACTTCGACGAGCTTCCGGACGACGTCGCCGAGCGCCTCGGCCTGCGCCCTTGAAGCTGCTGCTCGATACCCACCTCGTCCTCTGGTGGATGGCGGGGGAACCCAGCCGGATCGGCGAGAAGGCGCTGGCGGCGCTCGGCTCCGATGGGCGGGACCCGATCGTCAGCGCCGTGACCGTGTGGGAGGCGGCGATCAAGCGCGGCCTCGGCAAGCTGGAGGCGCCCGGCGATCTCCTCGCCCAGCTCAAGCGTGCGGAGGTGGAGCTGCTGCCGATCGCCGCCCGCCACGCCGATCTCGTCGCCTCCCTCCCGCTCCATCACCGCGACCCCTTCGACCGGCTGCTGGTGGCGCAGGCGACGGTCGAGGGCCTCGCTCTCGTCTCCGACGACGAGTCGCTGCGGCGCTATGACGTGGAGGTCGTCTGGTAGCCGCCGGTCGCCGAGCCGGTAGCGAGGCGGCGCGCCTATGATCGGGGCGTGGTCCTCCCTGAGGCGAGCTGCGGCGGTGCCCGCTGATGCGCGGCGTGATCCAGCACGAGCTGGGGCCGCCGGAGGTGCTGGTGGTCGAGGAGCTGCCGACGCCGGCGCCAATCCCGACCGAGGTGCAGGTGCGGGTGCGCGCCGCCGGCGTCAATCCGGTCGATCGACGAGGAGTTCTTCGTGATCGTCCGGCCGGCCCCTGCGGGTACCCGGCTGCTGCTGTCGGATGCCACCGCCGCGCTGGACTACGACATCGCCGCCGAGGTGCTCGACAAGCTGGACTCCGATATCGACGATGAGGACCTCGAGGACCGGGACCCGTTCGAGGAGGGCGACCTGGGCCTGCTCGCCGATGTTGGGCTGCCCGAAGGCGTGCTCGGTGTCATCGTCTCCGATGACGATCTGGAGATCGACGAGCAGATCACCGCGATCGCCGAACGGATGGGCTTCGACGGCGAACTGTCCGCGGTGCTCGACAAACTCGGTCGGTGAGTGCCTCCGACGAGGCACTGATCCGGCTCGCGCTCGACGCGGCCCGGGAGGCCGGGCCCCTCGATGTGCCGATCGGTGCGGTGGTTTTCGGCCCGGACGGGACCGAGGTGGGGCGCGCGGCCAATGCCCGTGAGGCACTGGGTGACCCGACCGCGCACGCCGAGATCCTGGCGATACGCAAGGCTGCCGTCCGGCTCGGCGACGGGTGGCGGCTGGCCGATTGCACGCTGGCGGTCACCGTCGAACCGTGCACCATGTGTGCCGGTGCGCTGGTGATGGCGAGGATCGGCCTGGTGGTGTTCGGGGCGTGGGAACCCAAGACCGGGGCCGTCGGCTCGCTGTGGGATGTGGTGCGTGACCGCAGGCTCACCCACCGGCCTCAGGTGCGGGGTGGGGTGCTGGCGCAGGAGTGCGCGGCGCCGTTGGAGGAGTTCTTCGCACGCCATCGCTGACGCTTCGCCGCTTTCTACGT
>CAVPEX010000016.1:0-10619 GCA_963703585.1 uncultured Solirubrobacterales bacterium
CCACCGTTCGTGCGCTGCGCGGCCGCGACCGCCTCAAGGTTGCGCTGCGCAACCTGGGCTTCCCGCTGCGGTAGAGGCGGCAGCCGGGCTAGGGCTCTCTGCTCGCCTGGGCAAGCTCATGGTTCGACAGGCTCACCATGAGGGCCGGAGCCCAGGCCTATCCTCATGGTGAGCCTGTCGAACCATGACATCTCTCCGCCGGACAGATCCCGGCAACCGGCCCTTTCCCGCTCCCGGCCACGGGGCTAAGCTTGTCGCCAAGGGCATGGGAAGAGGCCCCAGCCGGAGGGAAGTTCGCCATGAGCGTCGAGATACGCCCGCTTCATCCGCACCTCTTTGCCGAAGTCGAGGGCATCGACCTGCGCCGCCCGCTCACGCCGGGCGAGGTCGCCGCAATCGAAGCCGGGATGGACCGCCATGCCGTCCTGGTGTTCCACGGCCAGGAGATCACCGACGAGCAGCATAGGCCGGTCAGAATCGGGTTGAGGTTACGCAGGAACGGGTCGACCGCGCGCAGCAGCGGCGGGAACTCGTCGCGGAACAGCCTGCGCAGCGCCGGGAAGCCGGTGGGGGCGCGGGCGATCACCGGCGCCAGGCCTTCGAACAGGCCCTTGGCCTCCGGCGCCAGCTTCGAGATCGAGATCAGCGTCGGCGAGAGCTGTTCGGCGGCGGGGACGAGCTGCCGCATCAGCGGGTCGGTGTTCTGGGCGAAGGTCTTGAGGCGGGCGACCGTCGTCCGCGACTCGTCGAGGAAGGTCGGGAAGGCGCGGAACAGCGCTTCGATGTCGCGGTCGCGGCGGGCGGTGGTCTGGAAGACGGCGTTGGAGCTGTCGATCAGGCTCGCCAGCTGGCCTTCGCTGCCGCGCAGGGCGCGGAAGGTGGTGGCGCCGTTGCGGAACAGCTGGCCGACCGCGAGGCGCTGCGTGTCGAGCACCCGGAACAGCTTGTCGAATTCGGTGAAGGTCGGTTCGAACTGGCCGATCGCGTAGGAGAGGCTCTGGCCCCGGCCGTTGATCGCCACCGCGGCTTCCTGCATCCAGCTCTGGAAGGCGGCCCGGGTTTCGGGATCGAAGGTGCGGAAGATCTCGTCCAGCTGCACCGATTCGGCGATGTTGGCCTCGGGGACGGTGCCGCCGTCGGCCAGCTGCGGGCCGTCGCTGGAGCCGGGAGTGAGTTCGATGTACGTCTCCCCCAGCAGGGTCTTGGTGCGCAGGATCGCCCGCGTGCCCTCCGGCAGCGGCGCGTACTTGTCGTCGATGTCGACGGTGGCGAGCGCCTGCCTCCCGTTCGGCGCCAGCGCGATCCCCTGGACTTTGCCGACGTTGACGCCGGAGATACGGACGTCGGACTGTTCGGCGAGCTGCGTCGCCTCGTTGAACGGGACCTCGATCTGGTACGGCTTTGCCCGGAACGGCGTCGGCCCGCCGAAGGTGACCCAGAGGAAGAGCAGGATCCCGAAGCACGACAGCGCGAAGCCGACGATGACCAGGAGCTGCGTGGTGCTGGGAGCTCGCTTGCTCATCCAGCACCCGACTTTGGCGTGTATTTACAGGTCCCGGTCGAGGTCGGGAAGGAGACGGGTATCGAGTCTTCGCGCGGGATCACGTTGGTCGCTTCGAGAAGGGACTGAAGGAAGGGCCGGCCTTGGGCGGTCTTGGCTTCCACGAAGCCGTAGCCGAGGCTCGCGCCGGTGCAGGAGATCATCAGGAGGCTGCGCAGGACCGGGCCACCGGCGTCCTGCAGGTTGAAAGCCGCGTTGAAGTCATGGTTCAGCCAGGGCAGGTAGAACAGGTAGCTCTGCCTCGAGTCGTTGGGCTTGTAGGCGAGCTCGTTGAGGAAGCTGTTGAAGCCGCCGAGGGAGTTGCCGAAGTTGCGGACGGTCTTGTTGAAGGGACCGGAGGCTTCGTTGGCGTGGGTGAGGACGGGCCTGACTTCGCGGGTGAAGGGCCGGATCTGGTCGCGGATCGGCCCGGTCGTCTGACTGAAGAGCCGTTCGGTCGCCCGGAAGGCGGGCGTCAGCGCCTGCGCCTGCGGGATCAGCTCGACCAGCGCCGGGTAGGCCGCCTTCGAGAAGCGGTTGGAGCTGGAGAGCCCGGCCTCGGCGGCGCGCAGCGTCGCCGGGAACTCGCGGAACGCCTCCTGGATCGATTGCTGCTGGTTGGCGAAGTTGCCGAGCGCGGCGTCCGAGGCGGTGACGAAGCGCTTGATCTCGGCGTCGCGGCGACCGAGCTCCGTGGTCAGCAGGCTGAAGTCGTGGATCACCCGCGCCAGCGCGACGTGGCGCTGGGCGACGACCTTGTTCAGCTTCGCGGTGTAGTGGACGAAGGGCTGGAAGCGGCGCAGCGCGTTGCCGAGCTGCTTGCCGCGGCCGCCGATCCCCTGCGCCCCGCCGGCGACCAGCAGCTGGATGTACTGGCGGGTGTCGGCGTCGAGCGTCGCCAGGAAGGCGTCGAGGTTGGTGTTCGGTTCGGTCTGCGCGAGGGTGAACTCGGCGCCGTCCTCGATCTGGCCCTTCTCGTCGCCGGGTTCGACCTCGACGACCATGTCGTTGAGCCCGGTTTTCGGCCGCAGCAGGAAGCTGGCGTCGGGGTGGATCAGCTTCATGTACCGCGGCTCGATGTCCATGCCGACCACCGCGTGGCCGTCTTCGAGGTCGACCGAGGTGACCTTTCCGATCTGGATGCCGGCGATGTCGACCGACTGGCCCTGGCCCGGCGTCACCGCCTGCGCGGTCGCGAACTCGGCGCTGATGTGCTCGAATTCTTCGCCGACGAAGGGCAGCCACGACGGCAGCGAGGCCTTCTGCTGGGTGAAGATCCCGAGCATCATCGCGATGCCGGCGATCGCCAGGACGATGATCGCGATCGTGTCTTTGCGGTGGCCCCGCGCCTGCCGCGAGAGCCAGGCGCGGAAGTGGGTCCAGCGACTGACCTTGGGCGTCTGATCCGTCACGGGTTCACCCCCGCCGTCGAGGGAGACGCCGGCCCTACCTGGCCGAGCTTGCCGTTCACGTTCGGGACTGGGTTGCTGTCGCAGCGTACGTCCGGCTTCAGCGGAGGCTTGCCACCAAGCTGCGGCTGAGTGCCGGTGGGGTTGGTGATCGTGTTGGCGTAGTTGATCGTGTCGCTGAGCGTGTCCGGGTTCCCCTGCGGATTCGGTTCTCCCACCAGGACCGGGCCCCCTCCGATCTGGGTCCGGGCGTAGGGGCCATTGCCATCGAAGTTCTGCGCCGCGCCAGCGAAGTTGACGAGGTTGTAGAGGAACTCGCGGTAGTTCGGGCCGCCGGTGCTGAACCGGTCTTCGATCACCTGGTTGCCGGTCGGGACCATGACTCTGCTGCTGCAGAGGCTGAGGCGGTTCAGCTGCGGCAGGGCCACCTCCTTGCCCGCCTGGGTGGCGCCGGCAAGGCCGGGGGTCGATTCCCGCAGGAGCCTGGCGAGTCCGCCCCCCTCCCTACCCGAGAGCAGCGGCCGCACCTGGGCGAGGAACGGTTTCGAGGCGCCGATCAGGTCGGGCAGCTCGGCGACCGCCGGGGTGAGGACGATCGCGTAGGTCCGCAACGGCGGCAGCGTGCGGTTGAGGTTGACCAGCGAGGCCTGTGCCACCTTCAGGGTCGGCGCCAGCAGGTGCACCGTCGTCGTCAGGTTCGCCGACTGCGCCGCCAGCGCCCCGGTGAAGACGTTGAAGTTGTCGATCAGGCCCTGCAGCTCGGCGTCGCGGCTGGCGAAGGCGCCGAAGGTCCGCCCGGCGCCGGCGACCAGCCGCGAGAGGTCGCGCTGCTGGGTGCCGAGGAGGGCGTTGGTGACCTGGGCGCTGTAGCGGCCGGCGTCGCCGCCGTACCTGAAGGCGCCGTTGAGCGCTTCGGCCCCGCTCCTGCCTTTCACCTCCGGCAGCTGGGTTTCGTCTTCGGCGGCGGTCGGCTCGTTGGTCAGCGCCGTCCCGAACCCCTCGAGAAGGCGGCTCAGGTCCGCCCGCACCGGCGACTGCAGGGCGGTGAGGATCTCGTCGAGCTGGACCGCCGTCGAGGTGCGGCTGACCGGGATCGTGCCACCGCTGTCCATCTCCGGCGCGCTGGGGCTGCCGGGGTCGAGTTCGACGAAGAAGTTGCCCTCGAGGAAGATCCGCGGCCGGATCGCGGCGAAGGCGTCGTCGTGGATCGGCCGGCCGGAGCCGTCGACGGTGAAGGTGACCTTGGTCGCGTTGCCGTCGCGCTCGCTCGAGATCACCTTGCCGACGTCGACGCCGGCGATCCGCACCGGCGAGCTTTTCGCGATGTTGGCCGAGTTGGCGAAGGTCGCGTTGACCTCGTAGCCGTAGCTGGTGAACGGGACGTGTTTGGTGAACGCCAGGTAGGGCCCGATCGTGAAGATGAGGATGAAGACGATCGCGATCGTGACGTTGCTCGGCCGCCACTTGAAGCGACTGTTGGTCGCACCCTGCCTGGTGTCGCGCTCTGGAAGACGGCTCATTCGGCGGCCTTGTTGACGGTTCTCGTGCCCCAGACTTCCGGCGCGTTGCCGATGATCGTCTTGCCCCGCACGTACTTCTCGTTGCCCGCTTCGCAGATGTCCGCTTGACCGGGCGCGGCGGTCTGGGGGTAGGGGTTGAAATGGAGATGGTTTTCCGATTCGGAGGCCGAGCCGTTCGCCGGTGCCGAGGCCTGCCCGCTCTCGCTGTTCGGCCCTTCCGGCGGAGCGAAGGAGATGAACTGCAGCCAGTTGCCGTTTTCGTTGCCCTGACTGGCAGCGTTGGAGATCTGGGTGAAGGCGAGGGTGAGGTAGTTGCAGGTCGTCTGCGCGGGCGCGATGAATCGCAGCGACGGCTTCAGCAGCTTGTTGGTGTCGATCAACAGGTCGAGGCCGTTGAAGACCCCCGGCGCGTTCTGGAAGTCGACCAGCGCTTCCGCGGTCGGCTGCAGCTGGTTGTAGAGGACCGGCGTCTGGTTGAGGACGGGGACGCCGGCGTGCAGCGATTCGGCGATGATCGGCGAGGTCTCGGCCAGCGCCTTCACCCCGGGCCGCAGCGCCGCGAAGAACCGTTCGGAATCGTGGAGGAAGGGCCGAAGCGCCGGCAGGTCGGCGTTGACGACGTCGAGCGTCGGCGGGCTTTTCTCGATCGTTTCCTGGATGTAGGGGCGGGAGACGCGGGCGAAGGCGGCGAAGGTACGGTCGAGGGCGACGAAGAGCGCGGCCTGCGTCCCCGCCACCGGTGCCACCGTCGCCGAGAGCGCCTCCAGCGCCCGCCAGAAGCCGGCGAAGTCGGTGCTCGGCGCGACCAGCGTCCGCAGCACCGGCTGGCCGTTGACGGCGAGCCGGCGCAGGGCGCCGATCGCTTCGTTCAGCTGCGGCCCACGGCCGGCGAGGGCGTTGCCGAAGCCGGCCTGGTTCTGGCGGATCGCGTCGCGGGTCGGTTTGTCGAACATGTCGAAGAACTCGTCGATGTCGACCGGTTCCGGCTTCGCCGCGCCGACCGGGATGGTTTCCCCGGCCTTGAACCCCTTCGAGGAGTCGCCCGGGGTGATCTGCAGGAACTTCAGCCCGAGGGCGGACTTGGGCCGGACCATGATCGTCGAGTCGACCGGCAGCGGTTCGGCGCTCTTGTCGAGGTTGAGCGAGAGTTCGGCCGCGACGTCGCCGTTCTCGAGCTGCACCGGCACCACCGACTTGACGATGCCGACGCGGACGCCGCCGATCCGCACCTCGTTGCCTTTGACCAGGGCGTCGGCGTTGGGCACCCGCGCCTTCAGGTTGTAGGTGGAGACGAAGGGCAGGCCGTTGTTGGCGTTGTAGGCGAGGAAGACCGCGACGATGACGACCAGGATCGTCACCGCCCCGACCAGGATCGGGCTGCTTGCCACTCCCTGAAGTCCGCTGCGGTTCCTCATGGCCCCAGCAGGTAGTCGAGGAGCGGAGCGGTGCCGCCCGCGCTGCGCGCGGCTTCGCCGAGGTCGGGTTCTCCGTTCGGGCTCGCGGCCTGCCCGACCGCGCTGCCTTCTTCCGCCGCCGTCCCGCCGGTCTGTCCGGCCAGCTCTTCCTGGATCAGGTGGAAGAGGTCGGCGGCGCTGGTGCTGGAGGTCGCCCCGGCGTTCGGGCCGTTGAAGTTGGCGACGCATTCGGATGCCCCGGCAGAGGCCGGTTCGTATTCCAGGCAGTTCGAGAGCGTCAGCCGGGCGCGGCCGAAATGCCCGTACTGATCGAAGCCGTTGAGCGATGCCGTCGTGTCGTAGATCAGTTCGACCAGGCCGTTCCAGCCACCGGTCTTCTTCAGGTCGGTCGTTAGCTTCGCCAGTTCGGTGGTCGGCGAGACCCCGGTCTGGGCGAGGTCGCGCGCCTTCTTCACCACCGGGTCGGCTTCGCGGAAGATCGGGCCGGACGCTTCGCCGGCATTGCCGAGGCTCTTCAGCGAGACGGTCAGCGCTTCCGAGAACGGCGTCAGCGTCCGCGTCGCGTCGGTCAGCGACGGTGCCGCGGTGCCGAAGTCTTCGAAGACCGGCGTCGCCGCGTCGGAGAAGCCCTGCAGGCTGCGCATCGTCAGCCGGAACTCGCGCAGGAAGGTGGGGAACTTCCGCAGCGACTCTTCCAGCTGGGCGCCGCGTTCGGAGCTGGCCTGCGCGGCGGCGCCGGCGTTGGTGAAGAAGCCGGCGACGTGGGTGCGCTCGCGCGAGAGCGGACCGAGGATCGCCTCCGAGTCGCTGGCCAGCTGGGCCAGTTCGTCGCGCTGCTCGGAGAGGATCCCGAAGAGGCGGTCGACGTCGCGCAGCACCGGGTTGGCGCGCTTGACCAGGACTTCGAGGTCTTCGCCGCGTCCCGCCAGGCCGGCGCCGAGTTCGTTGAAGATCAGCCGGAAGCGCTGCGCGTAGGGCAGCGTCTGGATGTCGTTGATCAGGTCCGGATCGACGCTGGTGCCGTTGCTGCCGAGCGGCAGCAGGTACTGGCCGGCCCCGGGCTGCCCGTCGGGGACCTGCTTCAGCGGCGGCGGCGGCTCGGTGCCGGGGGCGCGCGGCAGGGTCGGGCGGCAGTCGACGAACTTCTCGCCGATCAGGGACTGCGGCCGGATCAGGCAGCTCGCGTCCTGGCGGAAGTCCTGGAAGCCGGGGTCGGTGATTTCCATCGCGATCACCGCCTTGCCGGCCTTGGAGACCGGCTTGCCGTCCTCGTAGGCGACCGTGTCGCCGGGCATCGTCACGTCGACCGACTCGATCGTGCCGACGTTGGCGCCGGCGACCCGAACCTGCTCGCCGTTGACAATGAAGGCGCCGTTGTCGAAGATCGCCCGGATCACGTAGCCGTTGCTCGAGCCGCCGCCGGAGACCAGGAGGACGACCACGACGACGGCCGCCACCAGCGCTGCCGTGAGCATCAGCCGGCGGGTCATGGTCCGGGGGGCACGTCGGCCGGGTTGCATTCCGAGGAGCTGACGCCGCCGTCGCCGGTCCACGGGTTGGAGCCGTCAGGGGCGGGTTGGGTGGCGCCGCCCGGGCAGCGCCGGTGGACCGAGGTGGAGCCGCCAAAGGCGTCGTACTGTTCCGCCGGGAGGATCGGGTTCAGCGTCCCGCCTTCGTATGCGAAGAGGTTCTGCAGCGAGGTGGCAGCACGCACGTAATGGCCGTTGCCGTCGTAGTAGCCGGCTACCTGGCCGAACTTGCCGATCGCGTTGAAGAGGTCCGGCGTATAGGCGCGGATGAAGTTGAGGTTGGGCTGGAAATCCGCGATCGCCTGTTCGGAGTGGGGGAAGGCCTTCGAGGCCCGCTGCTCGACCGTCGGCAGCGCCCCCAGCAGGTCGGCGGCGTCATTGCCCTTGCCCGGCCTGCTCACCGTCAGCCGCAGGTTGCGCGTGAGCGGGACCAGTTTCTGGAACACCGGCCGCAGTTCGGCCAGGAACGGCGCCAGCTCCTTCGTCGCCGGCTTCGCCGTTTCGACCAGCGGGTCGAGGTCGTCGAGGGCGGCGCGGAGGTTGACGAGGGTCGTGTTCGACTGCCGCATCACCGGCGGCAGCCGCCGCAGGGTCTGGTCGAAGGCGACGTTCTGGGCGGCGATCGCGCCGAAGGCGGTGTTGGCGTTGGAGATCGCGCTGGAGAGCTCTTCGCCGCGCGCGGCGATCGCCGTCGTCAGCTTGCTCGAGCTGACGACGAACCGCGACAGCAGGCGCTGGTCGGCGTTGAGTTCGGAGGCGAACGCGGAGGCGCGGTTGAGCGCCGGGCCGAAGTACTCGAAGGACCGGTTGGCGTCCTCGCCGCGACCCGCGTACTGGGTCGAGGCGCCCTTGATGAAGTTGCCGAGCCCCTTCCGCACGGCGGGCGGGAAGGTGTTGAAGAACTGGTCGAGGTCGACCGGGGTCGTGGTCGAGCCGAGGCCCAGCTCGGCGCCGTCCTCGAGCCCCGGGTTGCTGTTCGGCCCGGGGCTGATCGAGACGTAGTGGTTGGCGACGCCCGAGAGCGAGGTGGCGCGGATCACCGCGGTCGAGCCCTCGTGCAGCTGCTGGTCGACTCCGACGTGGACCTCGGCCAGGTTGTCGTCGGTCAGCTCGATGCTTTCGACCGAGCCGACCGGGGAGCCGCCGATCAGGACCTGGTTGTCGGGGACGAGCTGCCCCGCGTTCTGGAAGACGAGCGTGTACTGGTGGCCGCCGTTGCCGCTGAGGAAGACGATCGCGAGCACGATCACGGCCACCGCGAGCGCGCCGATCACCGCGATCCGGGCGGGGGTGAGCCCCCGGCTCGGAGCCGAGCTTTCCTCCTCGCCTAAGGGTTTCGCAGCCACGGGTCGTCGCTTGTCCGTTCCCCAGCCCCTCCGACCCGGTGGAACGGGCGGGCGAATCGTATCCGAGCGACCTGCGGCTAAGCGGCGGGTACGCGGGTACTTAACTGGAAGTCAACGCGCTACTCTCGGCCCGCGGCGTGGTTGGGGATATGGGAGGCGCCTCGCCAAAATTTCAACTGGAGGAGCGACTCAATGCGCAAGCGTTCATTTTCGATCGCCGGCCCGGCCGCGGTGCTGGCTGCCGCGATCACGGCCTCGGTCGCCATCGCCGGACCCGTTGGAGCGGGCATCACGACCCCCAACGGCAACGTCCAGGCGGTCGGCTCCCTGATCACGCCGAAGAAGCTGTCGAAGACCGAGTTCACGCCGGGGGCGCTGGAAGTGACCACCCAACTGAGGAACCCCAGCTCGACCAACGGCGTGCCGAAGCCGACGGTGCGGGTGGTGTTGGACTTCGACAGGAACGCCAAGATCTTCACCAAGGGGATCCCGACCTGCGACCCGGCGAAGGTGCAGAGCACCTCGACCGAAATCGCCCTGCAGCAATGCGGCAAGGCCAAGATCGGCACCGGCAAGGCGATCGCCCTGCTCCCGGTCGGCGCCCAGGTCTTCACCGTCAACCAGGTCGTGACCGCCTTCAACGGCGTCCCCCAGGGCGGTAGGCCGGTGGTCATCCTGCACACCTACGGCACCACCCCGATCCAGACCACCCTGGTCCTGATCGGCGCCGTCACCAACTACAACAAGGGAGGCTACGGCCCGCGCCTGGACCTGGAAGTTCCGAAGATCGCCGGCGGCACCGGCGCCCTCACCGACTTCCAGGTGAAGATCGACAAGCACTACAAGTACAAGGGCAAGCAGGTCAGCTTCATCTCGGCCAAATGCCCGAACTCGAAGAAGCTGAAGGCCCGTGCCCAGTTCATCTTCATCGACGGCGAATCGTCGACGCCGACCTCGGTCCAGACCTGCAAGCAGAGGTAGTCATCGAGCGCTGAGGCGGTCCGGACGGGCTGCCGGGGAGCATCTCGGCGGGCGGGGCCTTACCCATGAATGGCCCCGCCCGACCCCGCCCTCCTCTGCAAAGGAATCGAGACGGCGCCCTCCGCGAGGTTGCGGAAAGCTGCGATATACGACGATTTCCGCAACCTCGCGGGCTAGGAACGCGCCAGGCACCTGAGCGCCGGCCGCCTCAGAAGCTGAACTTCGGCAGCAGCCGCGCCAGCGGCTTCGGCAGCCACCAGACGCGGTTGCCGATCAGCAGCATCAGGGCCGGCAGGAGGACGATCCGCACGACGGTCGCATCGAGGATGACGGCGACGGTGAGGCCGATGCCGAGCTGGCTGACGGTGGCCAGCGAGGAGCCGGCGAAGGCGATGAAGACGGCCATCATGATCGCCGCGGCGCCGGTGATCACCCGCGCGGTCTTCTCCAGGCCGAACTCGATCGCGGCGGCGTTGTCGCCGTGCTCGTCGTAGTGCTCGCGCATGCGGACGAGGAGGAAGACCGCGTAGTCGATCGAGAGGCCGAAGACGACGCCGAAGATCATCGTCGCGCCGACCGCGTCGACGTAGTTCGTGGCCGCCGAGCGGCAAGCTCGTCGGGCAGCTCGAAGAGCAGGGTGAGGACGCCGAAGGCGACGCCGACGGTGGCGAGGTTGAGCCCGACCGCGATCGCCGCCAGCGGCAGCGCCCGCAGCACCAGGACGAGGACCAGGAAGGTGGCGATCGTGATCGCGCGACGACGCAGGGGATCGCGTCGCGCGTCACCTTGCTGTAGTCGTTGAGCTGGGCGGCGCCGCCGGCGACGCCGGTGCGGAGGTCGGTGTCGTCGGAGCATACGAAACCGAACGAGTTAGCCACA
>CAVPEX010000017.1:0-12922 GCA_963703585.1 uncultured Solirubrobacterales bacterium
ACCCCGGCCGTCGGCGGCGAGCCCTGGCCCGCCGCCGCCCGCGCGATCGCCGAGCTCGAGCAGATGGACCGCGGCTGGTACGCCGCTCCGGTCGGCTGGATGGACGCCACCGAGGACGGCGAGTTCTGCGTCGCCCTGCGCAGCGCCCTGCTGCGCGACCGCGAGGCCCGCCTCTTCGCCGGCGTCGGCGTCGTCGACGGCTCCGACCCCGCCGCCGAGCTGGCCGAGACCGAGGTCAAGCTCGGGGCGCTGCTACCGCTGCTCAGCGAGTAGCCGCGGCGACTGCCTCGGTCAGGCGGCGGTGCGCGGCGACGTTGGTCTGGCGGTCGGTTCTGACCTCGATCAGGCCGGTGCCGGCGGCTAGCGCCTCGGGCAGCTCGGCGAGCGAGTCGAGGCGGCGGTGGGGGAGGTCGAAGAGGGCGGCGGCACGGGCGGCGTCGACGCCGCGGGGGGTGCCGAGGAGGGCCTCGAATTCGGCGCTGTCCAGCAGTCCCTCCTGCGGCAGGAAGTGGAAGATGCCGCCGCCGTCGTTGTCGATGACGACGATCCGGACCGGGGTGGAGACGTCGCGCAGGGCGGCGAGGCCGCCGAGGTCGTGGAGCAGGCCGAGGTCGCCGGTGATGACCGTGGTCGGCCGGCCGCCGGCGTGGGCGGCGCCGATTCCGGCGGAGAGGAGGCCGTCGATGCCGTTGGCGCCGCGGTTGCAGAGGAAGGAGACGTCGGCGCCCGAGGGGGCGAGAAACGCCTCCTGGTCGCGGATCGGCATGCTGGAGGCGGTGTAGACGAGGTCGCCGTCGCCGTGGGCGAGGCCGAGCGCCAGGTGAAGGGCGGGCTCGGTCATGTCGGCGCTGCCCAGCAGCTCCTCCCGCAGCGCCTCGCGGGCGGCGCCCTCCGCCGCCATCCAGGTCTCCGGGGCGGGGCGCGCGTCGTTCTCCAGGCGCGCCGCCCATCCCGAAGCCAGCTCGGTCGGGTCGGCGCGCAGGATCGCCGCCGCCCGGTTGCTCGGCTCGTTCCAGCCGCCGTATGGGTCGACGACGATCTCCTCGGCGCCGCTGGCGGCGAGCCACGTCCGCAGCGGCTTGCTGGTCGGCATCTCGCCGAAGCGCAGGACCAGGTCCGGCACGACCGAGCGGGCGAAGCGCTCGTCGCGCAGCAGCAGGTCGTAGGTGGCGACGACGTGGGAGCGGTCGTGGGGGCCGCAGCGGAGCTGGGAGGTGGGCTCGGCCAGGATCGGGAAGCCGGCGACGCGGGCGAGGTGGGCGAGCGGCTCGCGCAGCTCCGGGTCGAGCTGGCGGCCGGCGACGATCATGCCCGAGATCGCCTCGCGGATGTGGCCGGCCACCTCGTCGAGGAGGAAGGCCGACGGCTCCATGTCGATGCGCGTGACCGCGGTCAGCGGGCGCCCTTCGCGCCCCTCCAGCGCCAAGGGATCGGCCGCTGTCACCGCCCCGTCGACCGCCACCGGCGCCAGCGGCTCGCGCCAGGGGAGATTGAGGTGGACCGGCCCCGGCCGCGTCTCGCCGCGGGCCGCGGCCAGCGCCCGGCAGGCGACCGAGCGGTAGTGGAGCAGGCCGTCGTCGTCTGCCGCGTGGGTGCCGACTTCGCAGAACCAGCGCACCGCGGAGCCGAAGAGCTTCACCTGGTCGATCGTCTGCCCGGCGCCGATCCCGCGCAGCTCCGGCGGCCGGTCGGCGCTGAGGACGATCAGCGGCAGCGCCGACTCGTCCGCCTCGCAGACCGCCGGGTGGTAGTTGGCCGCCGCGGTACCGGAGGTGCAGAGGAGCGCCACCGGCTCGCCGCTCGCCTGCGCCGCCCCGAGCGCGAAGAAGCCGGCGGAGCGCTCGTCGACGAGCACCGTCACCTCGATCTCCGGCTGGCGCCAGAGCGCCATCGCCAGCGGCGTCGAGCGCGAGCCGGGGGAGACGACCGCGCGCCGCAGCCCGCCGCGCGCCAGCTCCTCGGCGAAGGCCGAGGCGAGGGCGGTGTTGGCGTTGGTCGGGTCCACGGGGTGTCGACTTTCTCGGCTATACGCCGAGAAAAGCGCCACTCAGGCTAGAGCCGGTGCGCCTGCAGCGCGTCCTCGTCGATCTCGACGCCGAGGCCGGGACCGGGAGGGGGGTGGAGCATGCCGTCGCGCAGCCCGCACTCGACCGCGGCGACGGTCGAGGAGAAGAGGCGCTGGGTGGCGAGGCCGTGGGCGAACTTCGGCGCGTAGGGGTTGATCGCCTCGCGCAGGATCTGCTGCGCCAGTCGCGCCCCGGCGGCGATGCCGACCGGGCCGTCGAGGGCGCTGGAGACGTAGGAGGGCATGAGCTTGGAGATGGTCAGCCCTTCCGACATGCCACCGACCTTGGAGAGCTTGATCCCGGTGAGGCGAAAGGCGCCGAGCACGAGTGCCCGCTGGGCATCCTCGACGTTGGCGATGCTCTCGTCCCCGGCGAGCGGGATCCTCGTCTGCCAGGCCAGCTCCGCCGCTTCCTCGACCTCGGCGACCGGCTGCTCGGCAAACTCGATCCCGAGGTCCTCCAGCTCAGCGAGGATCCGGCTCGCGGTGTGCAGCGGCCAGGCCCCGTTGGCGTCGACGCGGATCTTCGCCTCGGGGCCGACCGCCTCGCGGACCGCCCGCACCTGGGCGACGTCGTCCTCACCCGCCCCCAGCTTCAGCTTGAAGGTGTCGAAGCCCCTTTCGGCCCAGTGCCGCGCGTCCTCGGCGACGTCCTTCGGCTCGCCGGCGACCAGCGTCGCGTTGCAGCGGACCGGGCTCGGGTCATAGCCCACGCCGGCGATCAGGTTCGTCTGCCGCTGCCGTTCGGAGAGGTCGCGCAGGGCCATCAGCGCCGCGCAGCGGGCCGGCGGGGAGATCAGCTCCTGGCCCTCGAACTCCTCCCGGCCGGGGTGGAAGACGTCGTCCTCGGCGAGGGCGGCAAGGGCGCGGTCGAGCGTGCCGCTCTCGTCGAGCGCCTCCAGCTCGCGCACCACCTGCTCCAGCGTCGCGCCGCCGCGCAGGGAGAGCGGCACCGCTTCGCCGAGGCCGACCACGCCGGCTTCGTCGCGGACTCGCAGCAGCACCAGCTCGCGCTGGTCCAGGGACCCGCGCGCGGTCACGTAGGGCCGTTTGAAGGGGAGGGCGTAGGGGATCGCTTCGACCGAGGCGAGGCGCATCACCCCTCATCCAAGCGCATCTGCGCCGCGAGGCCCAGGTTTGTCCCCGGCATGCGGGGACAGGTGCAGGCTCAGGCCGAGATCAGCAGGCCCGCCGCGACCAGCAGGCTGAAGACGCCGAGCACGGCGCCGGTCGCGGCGAGCGCCCCGTTCAGGGCCGGCCCGTCGGTGCGCTCGCCCACCACCCGCAGCGGCCGGATCGCCAGCGGCAGCGCCAGCAGGCCGATCAGCGGCAGCATGCTGGCGTCGCCGGCGACCAGCGCGATCGGCAGGGTGACGAAGGCGCCCAGCACCATCAGCCGGTAGAGGGCGACCGCGTTTGCACGCCCCATCCGCACCGCCAGCGTCATCTTGCCGGCGCGGCGGTCGGTCTCGAGGTCGCGGACGTTGTTGACGACGAGGATCGCGGTGGAGAGGAAGCCGATCCCGATCGAGAGGCCCAGCGGCAGCGCGTCGAGCTCCTCCAGCTGCACGTAGTAGGAGCCGTTGACGGCGACCAGGCCGAAGAAGAGGAAGACGAAGACCTCGCCGAGCCCGGCGTAGCCGTAGGGCCGCGGCCCGCCGGTGTAGAGGACGCCGGCGGCGATCGAGAAGGCGCCGATGACGAGGATCGCGACGCCGGCCACGGTCGCCAGGTAGATGCCGCAGGCGACCGCTACCGCGAAGGCGATCCAGGTCGCCCGCATCACCCGCTGCGGCGTCGCCAGCCCGGTCGAGGTGACCCGCACCGGGCCGAGCCGGTCGGCGGTGTCGGCGCCGCGCTTGGCGTCGGAGTAGTCGTTGGCGAGGTTGGTCCCGATCTGGATGAAGACCGAGCCGACCAGCGCCGCCACGAAGGCGCCCCAGCGCGGCAGCTCGCCCGCCCACTGCACCGCCGCCGCGGTGCCGACCAGCACCGGCGCCACCGCCGCCGGCAGCGTCCGCGGCCGCGCCGCCATCAACCAGATCCTCATCGTGGCGCCCCCGGCCCGCTCGGCCTCACGGCCGCCGCGGGAACTTGGAGAAGTCGGGCTGCCGCTTGGCCTTGAAGGACTCGCGTCCCTCGCGCGCCTCCTCGCTGCCGTAGAAGAGGAGGTTGGCGTCGTGGGCGAGCTGCTGGATCCCGGCGTAGCCGTCCTCGTGGGCGTTGAAGCTGGCCTTGACCAGGCGCAGCGCGAAGGGCGAGAGGGCGAGCATCTCGCGGCACCAGGCGACGGTCTCCGCCTCGAGGTCGCTCGAGCGGGACCACGGTGTTGACCAGGCCCATCTCCAGCGCCTCCTCGGCGTCGTACTGGCGGCAGAGCAGCCAGATCTCCTTCGCCTTCTTGGTCCCGACCAGGTCGCGCAGCAGCGAGGCGCCGAAGCCGCCGTCCCAGGAGCCGACCCGCGGGCCGGTCTGGCCGAAGACGGCGTTGTCGGCGGCGATCGTCAGGTCGCAGCAGAGGTGCAGCACGTGGCCGCCGCCGATCGCGTAGCCGGCCACCATCGCCACGATCGGCTTCGGCAGCCGCCGCATCTGCACCTGCAGGTCGGTGACGTGGAAGCGGCCGAGCGAGGCGCCCTCGGCGACGTAGCCGGTGTCGCCGCGGACGCTGCTGGTCGCCGCCGGAGCAGAACGCCTGCGTCCCCGGCGCCGGTGAGGATGATCACGCCGACCTCGGTGTCCTCGCGGGCCAGCTCCAGCGCGGCCGAGACCTCGATCAGCGTCTGCGGCCGGAAGGCGTTGCAGCACCTCGGGCCGGTCGATCGTGATCTTGGCGATCCCGTCGCCCTTCTCGTAGCGGATGTCGTCGTACTCGGCGGCGCTCCGCCACTCGATCGGCGCGTAGAGGGTCTCCTCGGGCAGGGCGTCCTTGTGGCGTTTGGGCATGATGGGGACGATATCCAGCCGATGAAGCTCGACGACTGGCTCGCCCAGAGATCCCAGAGTTGCCCCGACCGCACCGCCCTGGTGGCGGACGGCGCCGAGATGACCTACGCCGAGCTCGAGGCGGAGGCGACCTGGGTGGCGCGGCGGCTCGCCGCCCACGGCGTCCGCCGCGGCTCGACCGCGGCGCTGACGATGCACCCGCGCCGCGAGCAGGTCGTCCTCGCCCACGCGCTGATGAAGGTCGGCGCCGCCCTGCTGCCGCTGAGCCCGCGGCTGACCGCGTCCGAGCGGGCGGGGATCGTCGAGGCCGAGGAGCCGATCGCCGACCTCGACGACCCCGGCGAGCTGACCCAGACCGAGGCCGATCTGCCGCTGCTCGGCGAGCACGACATGGACGCGATCTGCGCCCGGGTGATGACCAGCGGCAGCTCCGGCGCCCCGCGGGCGATCGGCCTCACCTACGGCAACTTCCTCTGGAGCGCCGTCGGCTCCGCCTTCAACATCGGCGTCGACCCGGCCGACCGCTGGCTCTGCTGCGTCCCGCTCAGCCACATCGCCGGGCTCGGGATCGCGATGCGCTCGACCATCTACGGCACCACCGCGGTGATCCACGACGGCTTCGACGTCGACCGCGTCGCCGCGTCGCTGCGGAGCGACGGGATCACCGTGCTCTCGCTGGTGACGACGATGCTGGCGCGGCTGCTCGAGGCCGGCGCCGACCTCTCCGGCCCGCGGGCGATCCTCGTCGGCGGCGGCCCGGTGCCCGAGGAGCCGCTGAAGGAGGCGATCGCCAAGGGCGCCACCGTGGTCCAGACCTACGGCCTGACCGAGACCTGCTCCCAGGTGACGACGCTGGCGCCCGCCGACGCCGCCCGCAAGCTCGGCTCGGCCGGCCGGCCGCTGCTGACCACGCACCTGCGGATCCAGGACGGCGAGATCCTCGTCCAGGGCCCGACCGTCGCCCCCGGCCGCGCCGACGCCGACGGCTGGCTGCACACCGGCGACCTCGGCCACATCGACGAGGAGGGCTTCCTCTACGTCGAAGACCGCATCGACGACCTGATCGTCAGCGGCGGCGAGAACGTCGTCCCGGCCGAGGTCGAGGAGGTGCTGCTGCGCCATCCCGAGGTCGCCGACGCCGCCGTGATCGGCCGCGAGGACCCCGAGTGGCAGCAGGCCGTGACCGCCGTCGTCGTGCTGGAAAGCGGCTCCGAAGCGACGCCGGACGAGCTGCGCCGCCACTGCGCCGAATCGCTCGCCGGCTTCAAGGTGCCGAAGCGCGTGGAGCTGGCGGCCGCGCTGCCGCGGACGCCCTCGGGGAAGCTGATGCGCAGGGCGCTCCGGTAGAGCGCGGCACTCCTATAGCCTGCCCGCCCATGCGCACCGACGACATCTTCTACGACAAAGACGCCGACCTCGGCAAGCTCGACGGCAAGACCGTCGCCATCCTCGGCTACGGCTCCCAGGGCCACGCCCATGCCCTCAACCTCAAGGACTCCGGCGTCGAGGTGGTCGTCGGCCTCCGTCCCGACTCCTCCAGCCGCGCCAAGGCCGAAGCGGCGGGCCTCGAGGTCCTCGACATCGCCGAAGCGGCCAGCCGCGGCGAGATCGTGATGATCCTGCTGCCGGACGAGAAACAGGGCGAGATCTGGCGCACCGAGATCGCCGACGGCATCGCCCCCGGCAACCTGCTGCTCTTCGCCCACGGCTTCGCCATCCACTTCGGCGAGATCGAGCCGCCACCCGGCATAGACATCGGCATGGTGGCGCCGAAGGGCCCCGGCCACCTCGTGCGCCGCCAGTACGAGGAAGGCAACGGCGTGCCCTGCCTGATGGCGGTGCACCAGGACGCGACCGGCCAGGCCCACGACCTCGTCCTCGCCTACGCGGCGGGGATCGGCGGCGGTCGCGCCGCGGTCATCGAGACGACCTTCAAGGACGAGTGCGAGACCGACCTCTTCGGCGAGCAGGCGGTGCTCTGCGGCGGCGCCTCGGAGCTGGTCCGCGCCGGCTACGAAACGCTGGTCGAGGCCGGCTACGACCCCCGCCTCGCCTACTTCGAGTGCCTGCACGAGCTGAAGCTGATCGCCGACCTGATGTACGAGAAGGGCATCCAGGGGATGCGCTACTCGATCTCCAACACCGCCGAGTACGGCGACATGACCCGCGGCAAACGGGTGATCGGCCCGGAGTCGAGGGCGGCGATGAAGCAGATCCTCAGCGAGATCCAGTCAGGCGAGTTCGCCCGCGAGTGGATCGCCGAGAACCGCGCCGGCGGCGAGAACTTCGACCGCATGCGCAAAGAGGGCGCCGGGCACGAAATCGAGGAGGTCGGCCACGACCTCCGCGACATGATGCCCTGGATCGACCAGGAGTTCTGAGGCGACTCGGCCGGGGGGAGGTGCCGCTGCCTGAGGAGAGAGTTCGGGATGTCCCCTCATCTCGAAGCCGGTAGAGGGAAGCCTGGTCCCCCTCCCCCGCCCGAGGGGAAAGGGAATCCCGCCCCCGCCCTCAGCGGTGCGTCTCGCCCGGGGCCAGGTTGCCGTCGCGCCCGACGTAGCCGCCCTTGCCGCCGACGACGACGTAGACCGCCTCCTCGGAGTCGCTGAGGTTGCGGATGCGGCGGTGGGTGGGGGCGTCGATCCAGGCTAGGCCGCCCGGGCGCAGCTCTTGCTTGCTGCCGTCGCCGAACTCGATCTCGACGTGGCCGCTGTGGAGGAAGTACAGCTCCTCCTGCTCGTCGTGGTAGTGGCTGCCGGTCGCGTAGGACGGCGGCAGCACGATCGCGTTGGCGCCGAAGGCGGTGAGGCCGAGCGGCGTGCGGATCTTGCGGAAGCCCGGGCCCTGCCCGAGGTCATCGAGGTGGGCGACGGCATAGCCGTCGCCCTTGGTCACCCTGGCCTCGACGTCCCCGGACATGGTCGGCTCAGGCAGCCGGTGCCGCCGGGGGCGGGGGCGGGGGCGGGGCCTGGGGCGCGGCTGCCGGCGCACCCGCTGGCTTGGACCTCTCGAGGCCGATCGGCGGGTAGTCGTCGGTCAGGAACGCCATGTAGCCGAAGACGCGCGCCTCGAAGCGGTGGCACTCGGCCAGGACGTTGAAGAGCCATTCCGGCAGGTAGCCGCGGAAGACGATCGTCAGCCAGGCGCCGAGCGCGATCAGCTGGATCACGTAGGCGGTGACATAGGAGACGATGATCAGCACCGGGAAGGCGAGGATGAGACGGAACAGCGCCCTCCAGCGGCTCTGCCGCTCGGCCGGCGGCGGCACGTTTACCCGGATCGGGTAGTTCGGGTCGTCGCTGAGGCCGAACGGGGGCCAGACGTCGGTCTGCAGGAAGACCCAGGAGGAGACGCGGAGGCCGAAGCGGACGACCCCGGAGTTGAACTCGTACAGCCACTGCGGATAGCGCCCGAGGATGATGATCGCGATCCAGGCGATGAAGTGGGTGAAGATGAAGAGGATTCCCCAGAACGTCGCCACGACGAACCACGGGATCGCGAGGATGATGCGGAAGAAGGTCGTCCAGCGGTTGGGCGTCGGATTGAAATCGGCTTCGTAGCTGATCGGATACATCGCTCTCCTCTTTCTAGGACTGGGACCCGAGAGACAGCGTGGCGAGCCTACCCCCGGCCCCGGCGGTCAGTCCACCCTCGCCTGTGAATAACCTGTCGCCTCCGATGGCCGCGCAGACCACAGGCACCGCCCAGATCCCCGCCGAGCTGAAGCCGGCCGACGGCCGCTTCGGTTGCGGCCCCTCGAAGGTTCGCCCGGAGGCGCTGGCGCGCGTCGCCGAGAAGGCCGGCGTGATGGGCACCTCGCACCGCCAGGCACCGGTCCGCGACCTCGTGCGCGGCATCCGCGAGGGCCTGGGCGAGCTCTTCGCCCTGCCCGACGGCCACGAGGTCGCCCTCGGCAACGGCGGCACCACCGCCTTCTGGGAGGCCGCGGCGGCCTGGCTGGTGCGCTCGCGCTCCCTCCACCTCACCTACGGCGAGTTCTCGCAGAGGTTCGCCAAGGCGACGGCCGCGGCGCCCTTCCTCGCCGACCCGATCCTGGTCGAGGCGGAGCCGGGCGAGGCGCCGGCGCCTCGCGCCGACGCCGCCGCCGACGCGATCGCCTGGGCCCACAACGAGACCTCGACCGGCGTCATGGTCGACGTCCGGCGCCCGGCCGACGCCGGCGAGGCCCTGGTTCTGATCGACGCCACCTCGGGCGCCGGCGGCCTGCCCGTCGACGTCGCCCAGGCCGACGCCTACTACTTCGCCCCGCAGAAGGCATTCGGCGCCGACGGCGGCCTCTGGCTGGCGCTGCTGAGCCCCGCCGCGATCGCCCGCATCGAGGAGCTCGACGGCGCCGGCGACCGCTGGCAGCCGGCCTTCCTCTCGCTGCAGACGGCGCTGGAGAACTCGCGCAAGCAGCAGACCTACAACACGCCGGCGCTGGCGACGCTGCTGCTGCTCGGCGACCAGGTCGAGTGGATGCTCGCCAACGGCGGTCTCGAGTGGTGCGTCGCCCGCACCACCGACTCCTCGCAGCGCCTCTACGGCTGGGCCGAGGCGAGCGAGGTCGCGACCCCGTTCGTCGCCGACCCCGCCAAGCGCTCGCTCGTCGTCGGCACGATCGACTTCGCCGACTCGGTCGACGCCGCCGCCCTGGCCGCTGCGCTGCGCGCCAACGGCATCGTCGACGTCGAGCCCTACCGCAAGCTCGGCCGCAACCAGCTGCGGGTCGGCATGTTCCCCTCGGTCGAGCCGGCCGACGTCGAGGCGCTGACCGCCTGCGTCGACTGGGTGGTCGAGAACGTCGACGGGGTGGCTTCGTGAAGGTCCTGGTCAAGGAGAAGATCGCCGAGACCGGCGTCGACCTGCTGCGCTCGAAGTTCGACGTCGACCTCGGCCTGGAGATGTCCGACGAGGAGCTGCGCGAGCGGATCGGCGGCTACGACGCGATCCTGATCCGCTCGGCGACGAAGATGACCGCCGAGCTGATCGAGCTGGCCGACAACCTGAAGGTGATCGGCCGCGCCGGCACCGGCGTCGACAACGTCGACATCCCCGCCGCCACCCGCCGTGGCATCATCGTCGCCAACGCGCCGGAGTCGAACTCCGTCGCCGCCGCCGAGCACACCTTGGCGCTGGCGCTGGCCCTCTTCCGCAACGTGCCGCAGGCGCACGAATCGCTCGTCGCCGGCCGCTGGGACCGGTCCAAGTTCAAGGGCGCCGAGCTCTACGGCAAGACGCTCGGCGTGATCGGCTTCGGCCGCATCGGCCAGCTCGTCGCCAAGCGGGCGCAGAGCTTCGAGATGGACGTCGTCGCCTTCGACAAGTTCGTCTCCGCCGAGCGCTTCCGCGAGCTCGGCGTCGAGGGCGCCGATTCGGTCGAGGACGTGCTCGGCCGCGCCGACCTCATCACCCTCCACGTGCCGAAGACGCCGGAGACGATCGACCTGATCGACGCCGAGGCGATCGCGGCGATGAAGGACGGCGCCCGCCTCGTCAACTGCGCCCGCGGCGAGCTGGTCGACCTCGACGCGCTGGTGGCCGGGCTGGAGTCCGGCAAGCTGGCCGGGGCCGCGCTCGACGTCTTCCCCTCCGAGCCCTTCACCGAGCACCCGATCTTCGCCCGCGGCGACGTCGTCGTCACCCCGCACCTGGGCGCCTCCACCGCCGAGGCCCAGGACCGCGCCGGCGTCGTCACCGCCGAGCAGGTGGCCGAGGCGCTGACCGGGGGCGTCGTCACCAATGCCGTCAACATCGCCGCCGTCCGCCCCGAGGCGATGGAAGCGCTCGCTCCCTTCGTGCCGCTCTGCGAAAAGCTCGGTCGCCTCGCCCAGGGCCTCGGCGACGGCTCGGTCGACAGGGTCACGGCCGAGTTCCGCGGCCGCATCGCCTCCCACGAGACCCGGCTGCTCGGGATCGCCGTCCTCGTCGGCATCCTCTCCGGCCACACCGAGGAGCCGGTCAACCTCGTCAACGCGCCGCAGATGGCCGAGGAGCGCGGCATCGAGCTGGTCGAGCTGACCGACTCGATCGCCGAGGACTTCACCGAGCTGGTCACGGTTCGGGTCGAGGTCGGCGGCACCGAGGTCGAGGTCGCCGGCACCAGCGTCGGCCCCCGCAACGAGCCCTACCTGGTCTCGGTCTGGGGCGAGGGCTTCTACCTGCCCTTCGCCGAGCACATCTCGGTCTTCCGCTACGCCGACCGGCCGGGGATGATCGGCCAGGTCGGGACCCGCTTCGGCGAGGAGGGCGTGAACATCGTCTCCGCCGCCGTCGGCGCCGAGCCCGGCGGCGAGAGCGCCGTGATGGCGCTGACCACCGATGCCCCGGTGCGCGACGAGGCGATCGAGAAGATCCTCGGGATCGAGGGCTTCTCAATCGGCCGCTCAGTCGATCTCTAGGTTTTCGCCCGCTTCACCACTAGGCTTTGCCCCGTGCGGGCGGTGGTGCTGACGGGTACGGGAGGACCCGAGGTCCTGAAGGTTCAGGAGCGGCCCGATCCCCTGCCCGGACCCGGTGAGGTGCGGGTCGCGGTGCGCGTGGCCGGCGTCAACTTCGCCGAGACGATGGCCCGGGTCGGCCTCTACCCGGACGCGCCGAAGCCGCCCTGCGTGCTCGGCTACGAGTTCGCCGGCGAGATCGAGTCGGTGGGGGAGGGGGTGGAGGACCGCAGGCCCGGCGAACGGGTGATGGGCGGGACCCGCTTCGGTGGCCAGGCGGAGCTGGTCGTCGTCCCCGCCGGCCAGGTGCTGCCGATGCCGGAGCGGCTCGGCTTCGAGCAGGGCGCCGCCTTCCCGGTCAACTACGGCACCGCCTACGCCGCGCTGATCCTGATGGGCGGCCTGCGGCAGGGAGACCGGGTGCTGATCCACGCCGCCGCCGGCGGGGTCGGCATCGCCGCCATCCAGGTCGCCCGCAACGCCGGCGCCGAGGTCTTCGGCACCGCCTCGCCGCAGAAGCACGAGGCGATCCGCGCCGAGGGCGTCGACCACGCGATCGACTACCGCGGCCAGGACTTCGAGGCGGAGGTGATGCGGATCACCGGCGGCAAGGGGATCGACCTGGCGATCGATGCCCTCGGCCCCGCCTCCTTCCGCAAGGACTACCGGCTGCTGCGCGGGGGCGGGCGGCTGGTGATGTACGGGCTCTCGGAGGCCTCACGCGACGGCAGGCGCAGCATCCCCGCCGCCTTCAAGAGCATGCTGGCGATGCCGCTGGCGACGATGCCGTGGTGGAAGAGCCTCGCCCTGATGAACGAGAACAAGGGCGTGTACGGGCTCAACATGCTGACCTGGTGGGATCGCGAAGGGGACCTCGATCGCGTCACCGAGCCGCTGATGGCCGACCTCGAGGCGGGCCGGCTGGAGCCGGTCGTCGCCGAGGCTTTCCCCTTCGACCGGGCCGGCGACGCGCACGAATTCATCGCCCGGCGCCGCAACGTCGGCAAGGTCGTGTTGTTGCCGTAGATACACAGGTTCCTTGGCCGCAAAGGGACGCCGAGCTCGCGGCCGGACCTGACTGCGCGATGAAGAGGGCGATCCTGATTGCGATGAGCGTGATGGCGGCATGCACCGCCCCGGTCGCGCACGCCGCGGAACCGCCGGAACCGACCCTCAACGCGTTTCGGCGCCACCCGTTTTGCGGGCAAGGCCACGACGACCGCCGGCAAGAAGAAATAGCTTACGCACAAGAAGGGTGATTCGCCTGTCAAAAGGTGAGTCACCCTTTTTGTTTTTATAAAGGAAAACGGATTATATCAGAAAATCACGAAATCACGAAAATCGGAACGATGATTTTCGATTTCGAATATCTTGTTCCGTTTCCTGAGTTCATGATTTCCTGATATAATTCGTTTTCCTTTTTCATCCATGGACCTCAAGCCTCACATTGAACGATTCCGCAAGCGTTTCG
>CAVPEX010000018.1:0-42717 GCA_963703585.1 uncultured Solirubrobacterales bacterium
CGACCGGCGAGCCCGGCTCCGGCGCCGGGACGGCAGCCAGCAGCCGGCGGGCATAGGCATCGGCGAGCACGGCGAGAAGCCCGCCGACCGCCCCGCCGCGCGCCTCCGGCGGGCGCCCCGCTACCAGGACCGCGGGTACCGAGCGCTGGAGCAGGTCGAGCCGCTCGGCGTCCTCCGGCTCGTCGGCGACTGGCCCCCAGCGCGCCGCCCACGAATCTCCCCGGCGCTCGAGCCGGGCCCGGAGCCGTCCCCGCGCTACCAGCTCCAGCGCCAGCTTCGCGGTCTCGGCGCAGACTCGCAGCGAATCGCCGACCGCGACCCCGCCGACCGGACCGGAGGGCAGCTGCAGCGCCAACTCGAGCAGCGCCTCGGGCGGGAGGGCGAGGGCCGGAACCCGCCAGGGATCGTGGCGGTCAAACGCAGCGCGCGCGTCACTCTCCTCGCTCGCACGCAGAAGCTGCGGCGATGCCTCCGGACCCTCGCTCGAAGAGGGCAGCTTGAGCGTCAACCACGTCCGCCCTGCGCTGGGTCCGAGCGCCGCGCCCTTGGACTCCAGCGCCTCCCTCAGCGACGTCGCATCGCAGGCGAACGGATGCGCTCGCGGCTCCGAGGCATCCATTTCGCCACCTCGGCGCCGCGGCGCCGAGGTGGGCCGCGCCGAGTCCTCGCCCCAGAGGCAGACCCGCTGGTCGGCGAGGCAGCTGGCGTGCACGGCGATCACGCGCGCATGCTTGCGAGCCGGTCGGACGCAACCGAGGCAGGCCAGCGCGGCGGTCCGACCGGGATGCCCGGCCCGACACGTCGTGAACGCCGCCGATCGGCGGCCCGCCCCCGATCCCCGGGTGGTCCACGCGTGTCGTGGTGCGCAGCCTTGCCGTTCTCGAGGCGCTCGATGCCAAGCCTGGGCGGGCGCGGGCGCTCTCTCCCTCGGGCGTTCCAACACCCTGGGGCGGATCGGCTCGGAGCAGAGGCGCCAAGGGCCGAGGCGTCGGTTCCACCGATGGCCCCGGCCCCGACAGTAGTGCGATCGAGCGACGACGTCCTCGTGCTCGCCGACGGCCCCACAACCCCCTGCGCCCCTGCGCCCCGTCGGTGCGCTCGGCACTTCCGCCACCTTGAGCCGCCTTGCTTCGAGCCGTTGTCGGCCTCTGCGGGCGGACCATTCGCCCCGCGGCGGACCTGTTGGACGTACCCTCGCGGTGATCGTCGCCACTCGCCTTCCCGGCACCAAATCCCAGTAGCGACTACTGAGGCAGAGGCCGAGGCAGTGCGGGACACTCACGCCGTGCAAAGCGGATCCCATGGCTCCTTCGCGGCCACCCTCGCCTCGGCGCTGGCTCTCTCGGCGCTGCTTTCTGCCACCGCCGTCGCGGCACCAGCGGATCGCGGCGAGCGCCCAGCGGTGGCGATCGTCTCCCCCTCGCCGGGCGCCCTGCGAACAGGGCCTGCGGTCACACTGCGGATCCGGATACTCAGCGGCCGGGCGCGACCGACGGTGACGATGTACGGCAAGGGTCGCCGGTACCGCCACGTGACCCACCTGCTGCAGCGGACAGGCAAGGGTCGCTTCCTGCTCAGCCTGCAGGCGGGCCGCCAGCTTCGCTATGGACGGAACAGCGTCTTCGTTCGACAACCGCCACCGCGCCCGCGGGCGGCGTTGAAACCGCTAGCTCCACTTCACCCTGGCCCGGCCGGTGCGGGATCTGCTGCGAATGCACCTGCGGGGCGGTGACGGGGGCCGACCTCCTGCCCTCACCGTCCGAACGCGTGGGGCACGGCTGCGGGTGCGGCTCAACGACCGCCGCGCCGGACGCGCGCTGGACCACCGTGCGGATGGCCGCTGGACCGGCTCGCTCGGCCCCAAGGACGGTCTCCGCTTCGGCCGCAACCGGCTCACGGTGACCGCCTTCGCCGCATCCGGGCGCTACCAGCGCTTGCAGCGCGCGTTCTTCGTCCGGCGCGACCGTCCGCTCGCTGACGCCGGCCGCGACCGCCTGGTCCGTGCCGGCGATTCGCCGCGGCTCAGCGCCGCCGCCACCCGGCCCGGAGGCGGCCGCCCGCTGCATCTGCGCTGGCGACTGACGCGGGCGCCGCGCGGATCACACGCCCGCCTGCTCGCCGCCCGTAGCGCCCACCCCCGCCTCCTCACGGACCTCAGCGGCTCATACCGCCTGCAGCTGCGCGCGACGGGCTCCACCCCCGGCCCCACCGCAGCCGGCGGCCGCGCCAGGGCCAACGACCCGGGTCCGACCTCGGTTCACGAAGTCGAGATCGACGCGATCCCCAGGTCACCCCGAAGGCGTACCGGTGCAGACGATTGCTCACCGCGGCGCCGAAACCGGGGATCGAACTGGTGGCCGGCTCCACCCGATCGGACCGGGCGGCATCGTCCAGGTCCTTCTCGCTCTCGATCGCACAACCCTGGAAACGGAGCTGGACCGCTCGTACGCGTTCGGCCAACTCGACGAACTGGTTGGCGACGTGAACGGATTGCCCAGCGGCGACCTGGTCGTGGTCAGCGGCGCCGGTCAGGGGAGGGTATCGGCTGGAAGGGATTCTCGAAGAAGCGATCGAGGCGGTCGGCGCGATCACCTCCGGCGGGCAGCGCGAGCGGAATCATGTCGGAACTGCACGAAGGCGCCGGTACCTGGTCGGTGGTCGGCATCCGCGGCATACCAGCGGGGCAGGCCTACCAGCTGATCGGGCTCCGGCAGGGGGCCGATGCGGCGCCTGGGGCGATGCGAGGAAGCTTCCAGATCGACTCGAGCGGCAACCACTTCGTCTTCGCCTGGGATCCCGAATACCACCCCTTTGACACCCGCCACTCGGCGACGGCGACGGAAAACACGATGAGCGTCGACGAACAAGCACCGTACCGCTCCTGGGATCTGCCCTTCCCCGGCAAGACGGTGAGCAACGGATTCCAGCTGCTCTGGCTCGACGCGGATACGCTCGAACCGCGCCTCGACCTGACCACCGAATTCACGCTCGCTCCCGACGAATCGGAACAGCTCGAGGGAATCTGGCCGTTGCGCAACGCGCTGCGCCAGGTCCTGGCCGATCCCAAGCCCGGGCTGATAATGCTCAACACGATCGGCAACGTCGAAACGCCCTTCTACCCAAACCGCGTCGGCGGCCACGACGGCAACCAGGTCGGGGGCAACGTGCTGGCGCGAATCTCCTCGCTACTAGAGGAATTCGGAGCCAACTCCTACGTCTTCAACACGCTCGGCGCCGCAGGGATCGGCGGCGCCGGCACCCCGGGCGGCTACAGCCTGGTCGGCGTCCCCGGACTGCGGCAGCAGCGCGGGCCGAACGCGGGCGCCGAGTTGAGCACGCGGCTGGTGCCGAACGCCGAAGCTCGCCTCGCGGGGGTTCTCAAACGCAACCGCCAGGGCGTGCTTGAGCCGGCCGCGACTGGCAGCCCTGGTCCCGGCGGCGAAGCCGCGCAGGTCCAACCGACCGTGCTCCGCGTCCTCGCCCAGGACGAACCGCCGTTCCCGACCTGGTCGCAGCTCGACTCCGAAGAACGCGCCGCCCAGCTCGAACTCGCCGAGCGGCTCAAGATCGGCGTTGACCGGGAAACGACCGGGATCCGCGCCAACTACTGGCAGGTGCCCTCGATCAACTGGGACGCGAAGGCGCGCAAGCTGGAAACCACCTGCATGGAAAGTGAGGAGCGCCAGGAACCCCCATGCTCCGAGAAGGCGGCGGCGCTGGCGCCGGGTCTCGCCGAAGAGTTCGAACAGGTCGAGGCCGTGCGCGGCTACTTCGGCGGCGGGGAGGCCGGCGACCTCGACCAACTCTTCTCCGGCGTGTTCGAGAGCCAGCCCTACGGCCTGATGGCGGTCGCGAACGAAATCCGCGCCGCCTTCAACCCGCCGCAGGCCAGCGCCACGGGCAGCAACCCGCTCGGGATCCTCCAGGGCGCGCTGGGAATCGCTGGCGGCATCGGTGCCTTCGTCCCTGTGGTCGGCGGCGTGATCAGCGGGGGCGCGGCCATCGGCGCCGGTGTCACGACGATCGTCGAAGCCGCGACCGCCAAGGGCAACGGCGAAGCCGCCTTCGACCCCTACGGCTACCACACGACGGTGGCGACGCTGGCCGGGGACCTTGAAGAATCGGCCGAAGAAGTCGAACGCGGGCTCGACCGAATCGCCGATCTCCTCGTCAGCGCGCCCGGCAAGCTGGAGAAAGCGGCGGAACTCGTCGAAGCCCCCGGGCGCGAAGGCGGCTGGGCGCTACCGCTGGAAGTGCGCGAGCTGCTCTCCGGCCACCTCCGCCAGTCGATGCGGCAATTCATGTGGCTGACGATGATGCAGCCCGTCTACTCGACCTACGAGTGCGTCGCCGAAGACGCCGGCGGCGTCGCCCGCCACAACCGCGAAGCGGCATTCAACACCCTCGTGGCGTTCCCTGAATGGCGCGAGCGCCAATCCCCCCGCACCTTCAACCTCTACAACACCTGGGTGATGCTGGCCGAACGCCACCACCGCGGCCGGCCCCACCTGCTCAGCTCGTCGGTGACCAAGGTCCTCTTCGGCCAGCCCAGCTACGAAGAACCGAGCGCTCGCGGGCTCGGCTTCCTGCCCGAGTATATGATCGCACCGGCTCTGGTCAGCGGCGGCTACAGCGAAGCGAAGGAAAAGGAAGTCATCGAAGAACTCGAAGAAGTGACCACTCAGGAACAGGAACGGATCAGCGGCAGCCTCTTCGACCAGAATGTCTCACCCATCTCGCCCGGCCTCCTGCACAAGAACATGACGATGGTCGAGCAGAGCTGGGAGGAACTCGAAGGCCTCGCTCGGCGGCGATCGTGGAGCGACTACACGCCGTCCTGCGGGCACGCATGGAACAACCGCGGCTCCAGTCAGGACAACTCCTGGGCTGAACCCTGATCGCGCGGCGCCAGCGCCACCGCCAACTCGCCCCTGCGCGGGGCGCCGAGCTTCGACATAGCGTGGTAGAGATGCGACTCGACGGTACGTACCGAGATCACCAGCTGCGCCGCGATCTCGGCGTTGCTGCGACCCGCCGCAGCCAGTCCCGCGACCTCCAGCTCGCGCCGCGTCAGCTTCGCGCCGCCGCCGCCCGCAGCCCGAAGCGCCGGCGTCGAGGCGCCTTCGCAGCGATCCAGCAGACGGTCGCGGTGGGCGCGGGCGCGGCGGGCGGCGGGCAGGATCGATTCGGCCTCGAAGACGCTCGCCGCCTGCGCCGCCGCCTCGGCGCCACCGAGGTAAGCCCCGAGCGCATCGAGGCCAACCGCTACCTTCACGAGGGCGCCGGCATCGCCCGCGGCCAGCGCCCGCGCGTGCGCCGCGGCCAGCGCGACCCTGGGACAGTCGCAGCGAGCGACGACCTGGTCGAACCCGGCCAGCACGCGCGCCGGCGGCGCGCCGAGCGAGAGCGCCTCGCTCAGGATCTGGGCCTGCAGCAGCGGCCATTCGTCCATTCCGGCGGCCTCCGCGAGCAGGATCGCGACGCCGCGGCTCGGCTCCCCCGCGGCCGCCAGCCCCCAGGCGTCCGCGATCACCAGCCGTGGCCGCTCGTGCCAGGCGGCCTCGCGTTCGCCCAGCCGAGCCTGGGCATCCGCCGCGGCCTGTCGCGCCTGCTCGAGGTCGCCAAGAAGCGCCGCCGCCTGCGCGCGGTGGGCCTCGATCACCACAGAGAGGGCGCGGGGATCGTGCAGCTCGAGGTGACCGGCGGCCTCGCGCAGCCGGCGAATCGCCGAGCGCGCGGCACCGCGCGATAGAGCCAGGTAGCCGAGCAGCCCGGCCGCCGGACCGGCGGCGATCCGGTCGCCCCGGCCAACCGACGCTCTCTCGATCCGCAGCACCCGGCTCTCGACCTCGTCCCACTCGCGGCCGGCCTCGAGCCGGACCAGTGACCAGGAGACGAGACCGGCGATCTCGAGGTCGCCAAGCCGCTCGTCGGCAGGCGGTGCGGGCAGCGCGTCGCCGACGGCAGCGAGCGCCCTCTCGGTGCGCCCCGCGTGCAACCAGGCGATCGCGCCGCTGGTGTTGAGCAGCCGGCCGACGCTCGGGTCGGTAGCCGGTTCCACCGCCAGCTCGCCGGCGATCGCGACCGCCCGCGCCACCGAGCCGGCGGCGCTCAGCACCATCAGCCGCTGCGCGGTCGTGAAACGGCGCCAGGCGGGATCCGGCCACCAGGCCTCCGCCCGGTTGACCAGGGATTCGGCGCGCCCGACCTCGCGCAGGCCCCAGACCAGGACGTTGAGGCGCGCGAACAGGTAGACCTGAGCGTCGGAGCGGTCCCGCGGCGCATCCTCGATCCGCGACAGCTCCCGCTCGGCGTCGGCGTGGCGGCCGAGCGCTGCCAGCGACTGGCCCAATGTCAGAACCGCGGCGGGGCCGGCCCCCTCCTGCTCGGCTCGCTCCGCCAGCTCCGCCGCCAGCGCCGGGTCGCGGCCGCGGAACGCCTCTGCGGCGGCGTCGAGCAGCAGCGCCGGCTCTGTCCTCGCCCCCGCATCGCGCAGCCAGATCGCAACCCGCAAGGCGTCACCAGGCGCGGAGCCGCGACGGCGAACCGCCGCAGCCAACAACTTCCGCAGCTCGTCGAGGCGTCCCTGTCGCAGACGCGCCGCCGCGACCTCCCCGTAGAGAGGGTGGCCGAGGCGGATCGCGCGCCCGCGCTCGCCCGCCTCGACCGCGATCAGGCCCAGCCGGTCGAGCTCCGAGATCGGGTCGGCGCCCACCGCCTCGACCGCGACCTCCTCCTCGAGGGGCTCGCCGAGGCCCACTGCGGCCAGCAGCACGACGCGGTCCTCGTCGAGGCCGCGCAGGCGCTGTGCGACCAGCTCGGTCAGGGCCGGGCCCGGCCGCCAGCGTCGCCGCAGCCGCCAGAGGCCGTCCTCGCGCGCAATCGTCCCGGTGCCGATGGCCTCGTGCAGCAGCTCGCGCAGGTAGAGCGGGTTGCCGGCGCTCATCGTGTAAGCCCAGCGAGCCACGATCGTCTCCGCGGAACCACCCAGCAACGTTTCGCCGAGATCGCCGCACTCATCCTCGGTCAGCGCGTCCAACTCGATCCGCCGCGCGCCCTCGTCCTTCCACAGCGCCGTTACCGCATCGGCCGGACTCGCTTCGGCGCGGATAGTCGCCACCGCGACGGCCCCGCCGCGGACCAGGTGCAGGATCAGCGCAGCGGACGCGGGGTCGAGCAGGTGAGCGTCGTCAACCGCGCCCGCCGCTCGCGCCCACGGATAGGACCTCGACCTCCTCGCCGACGACGGTGCCCCGGCACGGCAGGCCGGCCTCCTCGAAGGCGTTCTCGAACCCCATCAGCGCCTCGTCCTCGTCGTGGCAGTCGACCGTGATCTCGGCGATCAGGCTGTCGAGCTCGGGATCGGCTTGACGGGCGCGGCTCATGCGGCGGCTTGCTCGCGATCGCGCTCAGGCAGCTCTGGAAGCCGGTCCAAGACGAGCGGCGGGCAGCGGATCTCGCCGCTCTTGAAACGGCCGATCGGGCGGTGAACGCAGACTGTGGCGCCCTCGTCGTCGAGAGCGAGGACGGCGCCCTCGACGCCGTGCAGGTAGCGGGGCGTGGCACGGTGGTTGATGCGGACCCGATCGCCGACGCGAAGCTCGGCGAGCGCCTCGGCCGAGGCCACCGTCTCGAGCAGCTCCGAGCGGGCGCGGATCGCTTCGGCGATCGCGGTCAGGTGGGGGTCGAGCTCGCCGGCGGCGATCCGATCGAGCAGCGGGCGCTCGGGCTGTACCTCACGCGGGTCGGGGGCGGGCCGGGGCGCCGGCGAGGCACGTCGGCGCCTGCTCGACTTGCTCTTTCGGCCCATCGGCGGGAGTATCGGTCCGGGTGCGGACGAAGCGGCGTCGCGACCTCAGGGGCCGCAGGCCATCGGCATCCACGGCCGCCCGGCGGCGAGCGCTGCGAGCGAGGCGAGGGCCTCGATCCCGTTCTTGCGGGCGGTCGAGACGTAGCCGCGCACGGCGAGGAAGCGCGTCGGCGCCCTCGGCGGTCCGAAAGCGAGCCGGAGATCTTCTGCTGCAGCTTGACCATCCGGATGTCCTGCTCGGCCCGGTTGTTGGTGTTATCCCGATATCGGGATAACACCGAATTATGCCGATGTCCTGGTTATGCCGATGTTGGCTGCGGGGGCGGCTGTTGGAGGCTGATCTGGTCGTGTAGCTCGGGATAACGTGGCCGGATCGGGGACGCTGGGCTCTTCGTCGATCGGAGAGGAGCAGCGTCATGGCAGGTTGGTCTGGAGTCGTGGTTGTTGGCCCGCTGGAGGAGTTCGCTGAGGGTTTCCGCGGTGAGCTTGTCCGGTTGGGGTATGCGTCGCGGAGCAGCGAGGCGCAGCTGGGTCTGATGAAGCACGTATCGCGGTGGTTGTCGGCGCAGGGTTTTACGGCTGGCGATCTGACTACCGAGGTCGCGGATCGGTTCGTTGCCGATCGTCAGCGCTCGCATCGGAGCTTGCGGTCGTGGCGGGCGTTGGTGCCGTTGCTCTCGTATTTGCG
Organism: uncultured Solirubrobacterales bacterium; assembly: GCA_963703585.1. Classification (GTDB taxonomy): domain Bacteria; phylum Actinomycetota; class Thermoleophilia; order Solirubrobacterales; family 70-9; genus VAYN01. The sequence continues at coordinate 8,499 of CAVPEX010000018.1, forward strand.
ATCGCGAGGCGCGACCCCGCCAGCGTCGGTGGGAGCGGCGACCAAGCCGGCTGATGTGCTGTTGGAGCGGTTCTCCGCATATCTGTCCTGCGAGCGGGGACTGGCCGAGGCGACGGTTCGCAGCTACGTCTCTCAGGTCCGGCCGTTCGTTGTCGGGCATGTTGATGCTGGGTGGGGTGCGCTGACCGGCCGGCAGGTCGCCGTGTTTATGACCGAGCGATCAGTGGCGCAGCGTCCCCGGTCGGTCGCCGTGGGTGCGAACGCGTTGCGTTGCTTTCTGCGGTGGATGTGGCGGGAGGGGATCGTGTCTTCGCCGTTGCTGGCCGATGCTGTTGGCAAGTTCGCAGCGGCGACCGGCGACGTGCCGCGGAGGGCATTGAGTCGGGACGAGATCGCGGATCTGGTGGCCGGACTGCCCGATGGTCCGGTCGGGCTTCGCAACGAGGCGTTGCTGGCGTTGATGTGGCGCTTGGGTTTGCGCGCTGGAGAGGTCGGAGCGCTGCGGCTGGAGGACATCAACTGGCGGGAAGGGGTTGTGCTCGTGCGTGGCAAGCGCCGCCGGCTGGATCACGTGCCGTTGCCGGCCGACGTCGGGAAGCTGTTGGCTGGCTACGTCGCGCGGGGGAGACCCCGCGCGACAGCGCACCGGGAGGTGTTCCTGGCGCTTGATGCTCCCCACGGGCCGCTGGGCGCCGCAGCGGTTTCGAGCGTCGCGGCGCGCGCGTTGGCTGACGCCGGCATCGTCGGGCGTGGTGCTGCTCACCGGCTGCGGCATACCGCGGCGTGCGGGGTGCTCGCCGCAGGCGGCGGCCTTGTCGAGGTCGGTCAGCTGCTGCGCCACTCGAGCCCGGAGACCAGCGCCATCTACGCCCGATCGGATGACGTCGCGCTCACCGTGCTCGCGCGCCCATGGCCAACCGGAGCGACATCATGAGCGTCGATCTCCGCCAAGCCGCGGTCGACTATCTGCATGATCGTCGTGCCCGGGGATACGTGCTCGCTGGTGAGGACTGGCTGCTCGCTGCGTTCCTGGACGGTCTGACCGCCCGATCTGTGGCGACGATCACGGTCGCTGACGCGGTGGCGTTCGCGACCGAGCGCCCGGACACCACCCGCGGCTGGCAGGCAAGGCGACTGCGGGCGATCCGGGGTCTGGCCGCGCATGTGCACGGCTTGGATCCGACCGGCGCGGAGCTGATCCCGGCTGGATTGATCGGCTCCAAGACGCCTCGCCGGATCCCGTACCTCTACTCCGCCGAGCAGATCGCCGAGCTGATGAGCAGGGCGCTCTCGCTCGCCCCGGCGATGCTCGGCGCGAGCATGCACACGCTGATCGGGCTGCTCGCCAGCACCGGGATCCGCAGCGGCGAGGCCGCCGCGCTCAACATCGTGAACCTCGACCCAGAAAGGCAGGTGCTGACCGTGACCGGCAAGAACAAGCGGGAGCGGCGCGTTGCGCTGCACCCAACGACCGTCCAGGCACTCACCGACTACCAACAGATCCGCGCGACCCGAGCGCCGGCGGCGACGGGCCCATTGCTGATCGGGCCCAAGGGCGGCAGGCTGAACCTGAACACCGCTCGGGCCACGTTCCGGGCACTGGTCAACGACTGCCAGCTGCCTGTCGGACCAGGTCGCCGAGCCCCCCGCCTGCATGACATGAGGCATAGCTTTGCTGTGAACACGCTGATCGACGCGCACCGCGATGGGGCCGACGTCGATGCGCGGATTGCGACCCTCGCCAACTATCTCGGTCACATCGATCCGTCGCACACCTACTGGTATCTGACCGCCAGCCCGCAGCTCATGCAGATCGTTCGCGAACGGATGGTCGCCCACCAGGAGCGCGTGCGATGACCGCCCTGGCCCCAACCCTACAGTCGTTCTTCACCAGCTTCCTGGTCGGTCAACGTGGCGCGAGCAGCCACACGATCACCGCCTACCGCGACACCCTGCGGCTGCTCCTCGGCTACGTCCAGGAGCGCACCGGCGTCCAGCCCAGTGACCTAGACATCAGCGACCTGGACGCCGAGATGATCAGCGCGTTCCTGACGATGCTCGAGCAGCGCCGCGGGAACAGCACCCGAACGCGCAACGCGCGCCTGGCCGCGATCCACTCCCTCTACCGGCACGCTGCCCTGCGCCATCCCGAGCACGCTGGCCTGATCGCCAAAGTCCTGGCGATCCCCACCAAGAACCACGATCAGACGATCCTCGCCTACCTCACCACCCCCGAGATCGACGCGCTGTTGGCCAGCCCCGACCGCACAACGCTGACTGGACGGCGAGACCAACTCCTGATGCTCCTGATGATCGCCACCGGGGTGCGCGTCTCCGAGCTCACCGGCCTGACCCGAGCCGACATTCACACCGGCAAGCCCGCCGCCCACATCGCCACCACCGGGAAGGGCAGGAAAACCAGAGTCACGCCACTGGACACGACCACGACCGCAGCGCTCCGCGCGTGGCTCACCGAGAACCCGGGCCCTGCGGCCATGCCCGTGTTCACCGCGCGTGGCACAACCAGAAAACTGACAACCGACGCAGTCGCCCAGCGGCTCAAGCTCCACGCCGCGACCGCTGCCCGCACCTGCCCGACCATCGCCACGAAGAACCTGACGCCGCACATCCTGCGTCACACCTGCGCGATGCGAATGCTCGCCGCCGGGATCGACTCCACCACGATCGCGCTGTGGCTCGGCCACGAGTCACCCGAGTCCACGCGCGCCTACCTCCACGCCGACCTGCAACTCAAGCAGCAAGCACTCGACCGCACCGCCCCACCACGGACCCGCCCCGGCCGCTACCACCCACCAGACAAGCTGCTCGCGTTCCTCGAAGCCCTCTAATTATCCCGAACTCCCAGAGCCTGACCCTCATCGCAACAGCCGCCCCCGCAGCCAACATCGTCATAACCAGGACATCGGCATAATTCGTCTCTGGGGTATCCATTTAGACGGCCTAGGCTCGCCAGGGCCGATTTGCCGGGGGACGCTTGAGGCTGGGCGGCCGGCCCCGGGTCCCAGGCGGGATACGCACTCTTCCCGGCTTCGGGTTGGCGATCAGGTCGCGATAGCGGACGGGGTCGTGGGCGACTGCGAGCTCGAGCACGCGGTAGAAGACCAGCCCTCGGCTGCGCGAGCGGCGGCGGTTGAAGCGGAACACGAACTCGTGCAGGTAGCTGGGCAGATGGGCGTCGTCGATCGAGCCCTGGTGGGTGCCGAGCAGCCAGCGCTTGGCCAGCGAGGCAACCCGGTGCACCGCGGGCAGGAGCTCGTCGGGGTCCTCCCCGCGGGCGCGGGCCGCGCGCTGGCTGCGGCGCTCGTGGACGTAGCCGAGCCGCTCCAGCCCGGCGTAGCCTGACCAGCCATCGGTGATCGCGACCGCGCCCGGCTCGACGTGATCGGTGACGAAGGGGTGCAGCGACTCGGCGGAGGCATCGGCCAGCGGCGCCATCCGGCAGCGGCCGAGCCCCTTCGGCTCCCGAACCTCTACGGCGATGCCGGTCAGGACCTTCTTGCCCTTCGCCCGGCCGCCGGCAAGCCCGGCCTCCTCGCCGCCGATGTAGGTCTCGTCGACCTCCACTCTCCCGGCCAGCCGCTCCCGGCCGGGGCGCACCAGAGCCGAGCGCAGCCGGTGCAACATCGCCCAGGCGGTCTGGTAGGAGCCGATCTCAAGCGCACGCTTCAGCGACAGCGCCGAGATTCCATCTTTCTGGCTGGCGAACAGCCAGCAGGCCATGAACCACACGGTCAGCGGCGTGCGGGTCTTATCGAAGATCGTGCCCACGGTCACGTCATACCCCGAAGCCTTCCAGCGAGCCTTCGGGTTCGTTGGTGGTCACCCACCCGTTCCATCCGCTCGCGGGGCAGCGCCTGTCGGTCCTGTTCGAGCGCCGCTGGGCGGGCTCGCGCCTCTACGTATGCGAGGGCGGGCCGCTCGGCACCGTGACGCTTCCCGAGGACGCCACCGACCGCGGGCCGGAGCCGGCGGCCGGGCCGTTGACGGTCGATGTGCTGGGCGAGCTCGTCGAGGTGGTGGGCTCGATCGACGGCGAGTCGAACGCCGGGGAGGACTGCTGATGTTGTGCGCGAATTTGGCACAAGCAGATGAGCGAAGCAAGCCTCAGCGAGCTGAGCGTCTCCCAGCTGCGGGCGCGCCGCCGTCGCCTGGCGCGGGCGGTTGGCGATCCACAGGTGACCCTGCGGGGCACCCTGCGGCGCCAGGGACGCCGCTGCGGTCGCGAGTCCTGCCGCTGCGCGCGCGGCGATCTGCACGGCCCGTACCTCTACCTGACCGTGCCCGCCGATCGCGGCAGTCGCTCGGTCTACGTACCGGCGACCTCGGCGGAGGCGGTCGCCGAGCTGGTCGAGGCGACGGCTCGGCGCGAGGCGGCGCTGGCAGAGATATCCCAGATCAATCTCGAGCTGCTGCGCCGGCGGGCGCTCCGGTGATGGGCGGGCGGCGCGATGGACCCGGCGGTGCGCCACGCCCTGGCCAACATGGTCGAGTCGGCGCTCGCGGAGGGCGAGAGCGGTGAGCGCCGAGGCAAAGGTCACCAGCGCGCACCGGCAGCGGCTGGCGCTGATCTACGTGCGCCAGTCGACGCTCGCGCAGGTGCGGGAGAACACGCAGTCGACCGAGCGCCAGTACGCGCTGGCCGAGGAGGCCGAGCGGCTGGGCTGGGAGAGCGCGCGGGTCGTGGTGATCGACCAAGACCTCGGCGTCTCGGGCGGCAACGCAAGCGAGCGGCAGGGGTTCAACGAGCTCGTCGGGCGGGTCTGCGCCGGCGAGGTCGGGGCGATCTTCGGGCTGGAGGTCTCGAGGCTGGCGCGCTCAGCTCCGCTGACCTGCAGCGGCTGCTCGAGCTCTGCGGCGCTGACCGACACGCTGATCATCGACTCCGACGGGGTCTACGATCTGCAGCAGCTTCAACGACCGGCTGCTGCTCGGGCTGAAGGGCACGATGTCGGAGGCCGAGCTGCACATGCTCGCCGGGCGCCTGCAGGGCGCCAAGCGCGCCGCGGCCGAGCGCGGCGAGCTGCGCTTCCCGCTCCCGGTCGGCTACGTCTACGACGAGGACGGGCCAGACGATCATCGACCCCGACGAGGAGGTGCAGCGCGGCGGTCGCCGATCTGTTCGCCGCGTTCGAGCAGACCGGCTCGGCCTACGGCGTCGTCGGCGCCTTCGAGGGTCGGCGGTTCCCGAAGCGCGCCTACGGCGGCGCCTGGGCCGGCGAGCTGCGCTGGGGGCGGCTCACGCACTCGCGCGCGCTCGGCCGTGCTCGCCAACCCGGCCTACGCCGGCACCTATGTGTTCGGGCGCTACCGCTCGCGCCGCACGGTCGCGCCGGACGGCACGATCAGCACCAAGACGGTCGAGCTGCCGCGCGCCGAGTGGAAGGTCGTGATCCACGACCACCACCCCGGCTACATCACCTGGGAGCCGTTCCTGCGCAAACGAGCAGCGCCTTCAGGCGAACAACAGCCGCCGCGGGCGCGCGCCCAGCTGCGCGAGGGCGGCGCGCTTTGCCAGGGAATCGTGCGCTGCGGCGGCTGCGGCCGTCCGATGTCGACCAGCCACCGCGCGGGGCAGAGCCCCGTCTATGACTGTTCGCGCTCGCGCGCCGACCACGTCCGACACTCCCTGCTGCCGCGGCGTCATCGCGTCGGTCGTCGATGAGGTCGTCGCCCGCAGGCTGCTGGAGTCGCTTCGGCCCGAGCAAGATCGCGCTCGCGCTCGCCGCCGCCGAGGAGGTCGCCGATCGCCGCGCGCGCTCGACCCGCGCGCTCGAGCTGCGCGTCGAGCGCGCCCGCTACGAGGCGGCCCGCGCCGAGCGCGCCTTTCACCGGTGCGAGCCCGAGAACCGACTGGTCGCCCGCAGCCTCGAGACGCGCTGGGAGCAGAAGCTCCGCGAGCTTCGGGACGCCGAGGCCGAGATGGCCGAGCGAGCGGCGCCCGCGCCGGAGCCCTCGCGCGAGGAGATCGAGGCGCTGGCCGCGAACGTCCCCGCGCTGTGGGCGGCGAAGACGACCAGCGAGCGCGACCGCAAGCGCCTGTTGCGCGCGCTGATCGCCGACGTCACGATCACCTCCGAGCCGGAGGGGCGCGAGCTGCGCGTCGGGATCCGCTGGCGCTCGGGCGCGACCGAGGAGCACACCACCCAGCGACCGAAGCCGCACTTCCAGGTGCGGCGCACCCCGCCTGCGGCCGTCGACCTCGTCAAGCGGCTCGGGCCGCATCGCAGCGACGAGCAGCTCGCCGCAGAGCTCCAAGCCGCCGGGCTGCGCACCGGCCACGGCCGGCCGTTCGACGCGAAGGCGGTGCGCTGGGTCCGCTACCGGCACGAGGTTCCCTCCCCGCCCACGCACGCCCCCGACGAGCTCGCCGTCGCCGAAGTCGCCGAGCGACTCGGCGTCAGCGCCGGAGCCGTCTACTACTGGATCCAGCACGGCCTGCTCGCGGCCCGCCGCGGACCCGCCAACCGCCTATACATCCCCTTCGGCCCCGAGGTCGAGCAGGCATGCCGCGAGCGGGTCGCGAACTCCGCCCATCTCCCGAGACCATCCGAAACCCTTGCTGCGTGAGGTGCAATATGAAGCCACCGTGCCCGCAGTGGGCGATATGCGAACGCCGCACGAGCACCGAAGCCTCCCGTCGGCCATGCGCCAGCCGCCTGCGCGCCCGCACTCCGGGCAGACGAACCCATCGGGCCACCGCAGCCACTCGAGGTAGTCCCGGCAATCGGCGTCGGTCCGGAACCAGGCGTGGAACTCGCCCAGCGACCGCGGATAGTGCTTTCCGGCTTGGGGACTGGCGATCAGCCTATTCTAGGCCGTCTAAATGGATACCCCAGATTCGTCTTATCCCGATATCGGGATAACACCAACAACCAGGCCGAGCGGGACATCCGGATGGTCAAGCTGCAGCAGAAGATTTCCGGCTGCTTTCGGACCGCCGAGGGCGCCGAGCGCTTTCTCGCCGTGCGCAGCTACATCTCGACCGCCCGCAAGAACGGGATCGAGGCGCTCGCCGCGCTCGGGCAGCTCTCCGCCGGGCGGCCGTGGCTGCCGATGGCCTCTGGTCCCTGAGGGCCTCCGTCCGCGCCCCACCCGATACTCAGATCGTGCAGCTGCGTGAGGGCGGCGAGGGGCTGGACTTTCTCGGCTTCCACCACCGCTGGGTGCGCGGCAACACGCCCGCTTCGCGGCATCTCTGCTTCCTCGCCCGCTGGCCCTCGCGCCAGGCGATGCAGCAGGCCCGCGACCGGATACGGGAACTAACCCACCGGCGCAGGCTGCTCGTCGAGACCGAGGTGGTCGTGGGGGACCTCAACCGGTTCCTGCGCGGCTGGTCGGGCTACTTCCGCTATGGGAATACGGCCCGTCACCTCGTGAAGACCAGGAACTATGCGCTCGGGCGTCTCGCCCTGTTCGTGGCCCATCGCCACAAGCGGAGTCGGGACTACGGGTGGTGGACCGTGGTCCACCGCTCGCCCGATCAACTGGGCCTGGTCAACCTCAACGGAACCATCGTCGCGCCACGACCCAACCGGCCGTGGCGGAGATGACGCCGAATGCCGCCGGTGAAGGATGTCGTGAGCCGGGTGCGGGAGAACCGCACGCCCGGTTCGATGAGGCGGCGGGAGGAAACCAGGCCAGTCGGGCCAGCACGGCCGCACGGCTCAGGCGCCTCCCGCCGACCCTACCTTGACTGTGGTCACGGGCAAGAAGGTCACCTGCAAGGTGCTCGGACCGCTGCCGCGAGGTCCCGAGGGGCCGCGCGGAGCCAAGGGCACCAAGGGGGCGAAGGACGACACCGGCGCCCGCGGACCCGCCGGCGCCTCCGGGCTTTCCGGCTACGAGGTGGTCAACCAGACGTTCAAAGAAGTGTTCATCGTCAACAGCGGCGGCCAGCGGGGGTTGAGCGAAGTGAAAACGCTGAGCTGCCCATCCGGCAAGCGGGCGCTCGGCGGTGGCGCCAACCTGGGGACGAACGAAGCCCAGAACGGCCAGCAGCGCCAGGTCACCGTCTCGCTCAGCGGGCCCGACGGAACCGGTACCGGCTGGTCGGTTCAGCTGTTCAACAACTCGACCTCGATCGATACCTCGATCGACCTGCAGATCTACGCGATCTGCGCGAACGTGGGCTGAGCGCCCTGGGCGAGGGGCGATTCCGGCGGGGGCGGGGAGCCGCCACCGGAATCGCCCGCGGCGGCTACTTGATGAACAGCATCTCCTCGTACTTCGGCAGCGGCCAGAGGTCGTCGGCGACGACCTTCTCCAGCTTGTCCGCGGCCTCGCGGACTTTTGCCATCGCCGCCAGCTGGTTGTCGCGGGCGTAGACGGCGAGGTCCATACCCTCGAGGCCGTCGGGGTAGGAGTTGGCCGATTTCAGCTCGGCCAGGTTCGCCACCAGCTCGTCGACCAGCTCGCGCACCTCGCCCTCGAGGGCGGAGACGCCGGCCTCGGAGATCAGCGCCAGCTGGCGCAGGCCGGCCGGCAGGATCATCGTCTGGGCGATCGCGAACGTCTCCTCCGCCTCGATGTTGGCCCGGATCGAGTACTGCTCGATCCAGACCTCGTAGCGCGACTCGAGCTCGCGCTTGGAGAGGACGTTGTAGTTCTCGAACGCCGCGACGGTGTCGGCGGTGAGGACCTCGGGCAGGGCATCGGGCGTCGTCTTGAGGTTCTTCAGCCCGCGCTGCTCGGCCTCGGCGTGCCACTCCTCGGAGTAGTTGTCGCCGCCGAAGCAGACCTGCTTGTTGGCCAGGTAGGAGTCTTTGACGATCTCCATCACGGCCTGCGGCATCCCGGTGCCGGCGGCGAGCTTCTCCTCCAGCTTGCCGGCCAGCTCGTCGATCGCCTCGGCGGCGATCGTGTTGAGGACCGTGTTCGGGAAGGCGAGCGACATGCTCGACCCCAGCGCCCGGAACTCGAATTTGTTGCCGGTGAAGGCGAACGGCGAGGTCCGGTTGCGGTCGCCGCCGTGCAGCGGCAGCGGCGGCAGCACCGTCGTCCCCAGGTCGAGGAAGGAGGCCGGCGTGTTCGGGTCCCCTTCGCCGGTCGAGATCGCCTCGAACACCTTCTCCAGCTCGGCGCCGAGGAAGATCGAGATGATCGCCGGCGGCGCCTCGTTGGCCCCGAGCCGGTGGTCCTGGCCGATGTTGGCGACCGAGGCCCGCAGCAGGCCCTGGTGCTTGTTCACCGCCTGGATCACCGCCGTGCAGAAGAACAGGAAGTGGATGTTGTCCGCCGGCGTGTCGCCCGGGTTGAGCAGGTTGTCGCCGGTGTCCGTCCCCATCGACCAGTTGTTGTGCTTGCCGGAGCCGTTGACGCCGGCGAACGGCTTCTCGTGCAGCAGGCAGACGAGGCCGTAGCGGCGGGCGACGTTCTCCAGCGTCTGCATCAGCAGCTGCTGGTGGTCGGAGCCGACGTTGGAGTTCTCGAAGATCGGCGCGATCTCGAACTGGGCCGGCGCCACCTCGTTGTGGCGGGTCTTGACCGGGATCCCCAGCTTCCGCATCTCCAGTTCGGACTCCATCATGAAGGCGAGGATCCGCTCCGGGATCGAGCCGAAGTAGTGGTCGTCGAGCTCGTGGCCCTTCGGCGGCTTGGCGCCGAACAGGGTGCGGCCGGTGCTGATCAGGTCCGGGCGCTCGAAGAAGTACTGCTCGTCGATCAGGAAGTACTCCTGCTCGGGCCCGACGGTGGTGAAGACGCGCTGGACCTCCTCGTCGCCGAGCAGTCGCAGCGCCTTGATCGCCGAGCGCGAGAGCGCGTCCATCGAGCGCAGCAGCGGGATCTTTGCGTCGAGCGCCTCGCCGGTCCAGGAGGCGAACGCGGTCGGGATGCAGAGCAGCGTCCCGTTCGGGTTCTCCAGCAGGAAGGCGGGGCTGGTCGGGTCCCAGGCGGTGTAGCCGCGCGCCTCGAAGGTGGCGCGGATGCCGCCGGTGGGGAAGGAGGAGGCGTCGGGCTCGCCCTGGATCAGCTCCTTGCCCGAGAAGCCGGCCATCGTCTTGCCTTCGCCGGAGGGCTCGAAGAAGGAGTCGTGCTTCTCCGCGGTGGAGCCGGTCAGCGGCTGGAACATGTGCGTGTAGTGGGTGGCGCCGTTCTCCAGCGCCCATTCCTTCATCGCCTCGGCGACCGTGTCGGCGAGGCTCGGGTCGAGCGCCTCGCCGCCGGCGAGCGTCGCCTGCAGCTTCTCGAAGACGTCGCTCGGCAGGCGTTCGCGCTGCACCGAGACGGAGAAGACGTTGGCCCCGAAGGCCTCGTTCTCGGGAAGGGTCAGGTCGACAGCGCCGAGGGACTCCCCGTTGGAGCTCCACTGCGCTGCGGTCACGTTCTGCTGGCGGATACGAGTCATCGCTTGGCTTGTCCCTCGCTTGGCGGCGCGCCCAGTCGCTGAGCGCGGTCGGTTTCGTGTCTCACTCCCTTATGAAGAGCCAAAAAAGGGTAATGGGCATGGCTTCCCGATGGGTTTATACGGCCGTACAGTCTTTGCCGGTACCGGCTTATCCCATCTGGCGACGACCTTTGCGGTTGCGGTCTGTCGCCCTCCGGGCGACAGACCGCGATCTCGGCGAGGTCGGGCTCGGGCTCCTGCTGCTGGTCGGCGCATTTGCCCACCAGCGGATCGGGTCCGACGAGCGGCCGCCGCGGGCATCCCTATAGCCTGCGGTCCTCAGCGGCCCGTGCCGCTCAACCAAGCCGAAAACCGGAGGAAGGCTCACCACATGTTCGTTTCCAAGGCCGCCGTCGTCGGCGGCGGCACCATGGGGGGCGAGATCGCGCAGGCGATCGCCGCCGCCGACATCCCGGTCGCAGTCAAGGACATCGACCAGAAGCTCGTCGACGCGGCTCTAGACAAAGCCCGCGCCGTCACCGAGGGCCAGCTCGGCCGCCTGGTCTCGAAGGAGAAGCTGACCCAGGAGCAGGCGGACGCCCGCCTGGCCGAGGTGATGGGCCGGATCATCGGCACGACGAGCTACGAGGAGTTCGGCGACGTCGACTTCGTGATCGAGGCGGTGCCGGAGAAGATGGCGATCAAGCAGGCGGTCTTCCGCGAGCTCGACGCCGCCACGCCCGGGCACGCGATCCTCGCCTCCAACACGTCATCGCTCTCGATCACCGAGATGGGGGAGACGACGCTGCGGGCGGACAAGGTCGTCGGCTTCCACTTCTTCTACCCGGCCTCGGCGATGCCCCTGGTCGAGGTGATCGTCGGCGAGGACACCTCGCAGGAGACCGCCACCGCCGCCTACAACTTCGCCCAGGCGATCAAGAAGCAGCCGATCGTCTGCGGCGAGATCCCCGGCTTCGTCGTCAACAAAGTCCTGATGGCGACGATCGGCGAGATCTGGCGGATGCAGGAGGAGCACGGCCTCTCGCTGAAGCAGATCGACGAGGCGATCGCCGCCGCCAAGGTGGCGCCGATGGGGCCGTTCTTCCTCACCGACCTGCTCGGCCTCGACACCGTCCTCCACGTCGCCGAATACCTCAACCAGTGCTACGGCGAGAGCTTCTACGTCCACGAGGGCCTGAAGCAGCTGGTCGCCGACGGCAAGCTCGGCGCCAAGAGCGGCGGCGAGGGCTTCTTCAAGGACGGTGAGCAGACCGTCCCGGGCGACGCCGCGCCGGACGCCGAGGAGCTGGTGGCGATGTTCACCACCCGCGCCCTGATCGAGTCCTGCCTGCTGGTCGAGGAAGGGATCGCCTCGGTCCGCGACGTCGACCTGGGGATGATGGCCGGCGCCGGCCTCGACCCCCGCCGCGGCCTGCTGCCGCCGTTCTGGAAAGCCGACGTCGAAGGGCTCGACAAGGTGCTGGAGCAGGCGGAGCGGCTGGAGGAGCGCTACGGCGAGCGCTTCACGCCGCCGGTGACGCTGAAGCGGCTGGTCGCCCAGGGCCGGCTCGGCCTGGCCAGCGGCCAGGGCTTCTACCCATACCCGCAGCCCGACGAGGGCGAGCAGCCGGAGACGGTGAAGCTGGAGACCCGCGGCGAGGTCGCGATCGCCTGGCTCGCCAACCTGCCGATGAACGCCGTCTCGCCGGACGTCATCCGCGACCTCTCGACCGTCTGGGAGAAGGTCAAGGCGGCCGATGGCGTCAACGCGATGGTGATCGCCTCCTCGGTCCCGGTCGTCTTCTCGGCCGGCGCCGACATCAAGGCCTTCACCTCGATGGACGCGGCCGGCGGCAAAGAGCTGATCGACAAGGGCCACGCGCTGCTGCGCGAATTGGGCAGCGAGGGCGTGGCCACGATCGCCGCCGTCAACTCGATCGCCTTCGGCGGCGGCTGCGAGCTGGCGATGGCCTGCGACGTGCGGATCGCCGCCGAGGCGGCCGTCTTCGGCCAGCCGGAGATCAAGCTGGGGCTCATCCCCGGCTTCGGCGGCACCCAGCGGCTGCCGCGCCTGGTCGGCCCCAACAAGGCGCTGGAGATGAACCTGGTCGGCGACGCGATCCTCTCCGAGGAGGCGCTCGAACTGGGCCTGGTCAACCGCGTCGTCCCCGACCACGAGCTGTTCGAGGCGGCGCTGATGTGGGCGCGCAAGCTGGCGGCCCAGGCGCCGCTCGCGGTCGGCCAGATCAAGGCCGTCTCCCACCAGGGGGGCCTCGACGAGGGGATCGAGGCCGAGAAGCGGGGCTTCGCCGCCGCCTTCCAGAGCGCGGACGCCAAAGAGGGCATCTCTGCCTTCCTCGGCAAGCGGACGCCGAAGTGGAGCGGCAGGTAGCCCCAGCCCGGCAGGCCCGGCTGGCGGAGCTGATCCGCCGGTCCGGGTGCACCGTCGCGTTGACCGGGGCGGGGGTGTCGGTGCCGTCCGGCATCCCTGACTTCCGCTCGCCCGAGACGGGCCTGTGGTCGAAGGTGGACCCGATGGAGGTCGCCCACATCGACGTCTTCGAACGCGACCCGGCTCGCTTCTGGTCCTACTACCGGCCGCGCTTCCAGTCGCTCGGCGACAAAGCGCCGAACCGCGCCCACGAGGCGCTGGCCGAGCTGGAGCGCCGCGGCCTGCTCGAGGGCGTGATCACCCAGAACATCGACCGCCTGCACCGGGCGGCGGGGTCGGAGAACGTGATCGAGGTGCACGGCTCGGCCGAGACCTCCTCCTGCCGGCGCTGCGCGCACTCGTTCGGGCTGGAGGAGGTCGAAGGGCTGTTCGACGGCAACGGCGCGGCGATCTGCTCGGTCTGCGCCGGCCCCGTCAAACCCGACGTCGTGCTCTTCGGCGAGCTGCTTTCCGAGAGCACGATGGCGCGGGCGAGCGAGCTCGCCGAGCGGGCCGAGCTGATGATCTGCGTCGGCTCCTCGCTGGCGGTCTACCCGGTCGCCGGGCTGCCGCAGCTGACCCTGGAGCGGGGCGGGCGGCTGGCGATCGTCACCCAGGGCCCGACTCCCTTCGACGCCGAGGCGGAGCTGAAGCTCGAAGGCGAGGTCGACGAGGAGCTGGCGGCGATCGTGGCGGCGCTCGTCTAGGCATGGCGGGGCCCGGGGTGAGCGAGGCGATGGCGTTGCCGGAGGCGGTGGTCTTCGACAACGACGGGCTGCTACTGGACACCGAGTCGGTCTGGACCCGGGCCGAGCAGGACCTCTTCGAGCGCCGCGGCACCGAGTTCACCCCGGCCGACAAGCGCGAGCTGCTCGGCACCTCGGCCGAGATCGCCGGGGGCGTGCTCGAACGGCGACTGGGCGAGCCCGGCAGCGCCGCGGAGCTGATGGAGGAGCTGAACGCGCTGGTCGTCGCCGAGCTCGAGCACGGGGTGGAGGCGATGGTCGGCGCCCGCGACCTGCTGCATGCGCTGAAAGGGCGGGGGACCCCGATCGGGCTGGTCTCCAACTCGCCGCTCGCCTTCGTCCGCCGCTCGCTGGAGATCGTCGGCTTCGAAAATCACTTCGACGTCGTCCTCAGCGCCCACGAAGTGGCGGCGCCGAAGCCGGCGCCCGATCCCTACCTGGAGGCCTGCCGGCGCCTCGGTGTTCAGCCCGGCCCGGCCGTGGTCGCGCTCGAGGACTCCCCGACCGGGGTCGCCGCCGCCCGCGCCGCCGGCCTTACCGTAATCGGCATCCCCTCGGTCGCAGGCGTCGTGCTGGAGGAAGCCCACCACATCGCCGAGTCCCTGCTCGACGCCGTCGTCGCCCACCGTCTCATACTCTAACCCTCAAGTTGAGGCTTAGGTTCTTGCTCTTGACCTAATTCGCCCTGTGGGCGAAAAAAGTCAAAGGGAGGGATCGGTCAGCCGCGGAGGACGCGGCGGCGGCGGAGGACGCGCTCGCAGGTCTCCAGCAGCTCGCGCACTTTTTTCGCCGCCTCCGGGTCGAGGTCGTGCTTCAGCGCCAGGTTGGCGGCGTCGCCGGCCTGGCGGCGGCGCTCGCGCAGGCTTGCCATGTCCCCCTCGTGGCCCGGGTCCTCGGGGGCGTTCTGCAGCTCCGCCAGCAGCGCCTCGAGGCCGACCCGCAGCTGCAGCGCCGCCTCGCGGCCGCGGCCGCCGTCGAGGTCGGCGCGGGCGCGCAGCAGCAGGGTCTCGCAGACGTCGAGGCGCTCGCGGCCGCCGAGCACCGCGGCTACCCTTTCCTGCGGCCGCAGGTCTTCCTGGCGCCGCCGTCGCCGCGAGGCGCCGCTGGCCCATACGTCGACCTCGCGCGCTTCGGTGAAGCGCCCCTCCGCCGTCTCCTCGCCGCTGCCGTAGCCGATTCGCACCGCCACCGCCCGCTCCGGGGTGACGGTGTGGGCGTGCGGGTCGGCGCCGGAGACCGCCTGCGCGTGCAGGGCGCGGTTGAGCAGGGCGACGCCTTCGCCGACCAGCACGTCGGCCGTGTCCTCGGCCTCGGTCACCTCCTCCAACCAGCGCCTCGCGTCCGCCTCGGAGGCGAACGGCGCGAAGGCGCGGATCGCCGTCGCCCGCGCCAGCGGCAGCTGCTCGGGCGCGGCGTCGGGCTCGGCGCGGCGGGCACGGCGGCGGCGCCTGGTCGCGGGCGGCGGCGCCCCCAGCGTCTGCACCACCAGCACGCTCTCCTCGCCCGCGCGCAGATCCTCATTCGGCTCGAGGGCCGAGCCGAGCTCACGCGCCAGATATCGCCCGTCCGCCAGCGGCAAGGCGCCGGCAAAGTCGAACTGCGCGAACCCGAACAGTTTCGTCACGACCGGGATTCTCCCGGCCGGCGCTAGTCGCCGCTCGTGGTGCCGCCCGCCGACTTTTCGTCGGCGGGCAGCGAGAAGGGCGAGGGCTTGATCGGCACCTCCGGGTTTTCGATCTGCCCCAGGCGGTCGATCAGCCGCTGCCACTGGTCCGGCTTGAGCAGCGCCGAGAACTGCGCTTCCAGCGGGTTGCCGGTCAGCGCGTGGTAGCCGACGTGGACGTGGTCGTAGTGGTCGGAGGCAGCGAAGCTGGTCGGTCCTGGCAGGTCCTCCAGCGAGATCACCTGGTGCGGGTGCATCGTCCCCTGCAGCTGCAGGATCGCGCGGATCAGCTCGTCGGTCAGCGTCCCCGTGCCCTGGTGGCCGGTCACCGGCACGTCGTTGATCGCGGCGATGTCGACCGCGTCGCCGGTCGAGTGCTCGGAGACGTTGCCGGAGGTGGTGAGGAAGCCATGGCCGCACTGCAGCGAGGTGATCGTCAGCTCGAAGCCCTTCGAGCGGAGGTACTCGAGCATCGCCAGCACGCGGCGGTCGATCCGCCCGGCGGCGATGTCTTCGCGGCCGCAGGTGTAGATCGAGAGGCCCGCGTCGGCCACCACCCGCTTCTGCAGCGCCTCCTTGGAGAGCAGCAGCACGCCGGCTCCGCTGAGACGGGCGGTGAACGGGTTCTTGCCCTTGGCGCGGTAGATCGCGGTCGCCTCGAGCAGCTTCCAGCCGTCGAGGATCGGCTTCGGGTCGATCCGCGGCGCCCCCTTGCCGGCCGGGCGGATCGAGAAGTTCATGTGCGGGTCGACGCCTTCGGTGGCGCCGGCGACGCGGGCGAGGACGGTGCCGGCGATCACCTTCGAGCCGAGCCGGAGGTTGCCGTCGCCGGCGGCGGCGAGCTGGCTTTCGGCCGCTTCGGCTTCCGCCGCCGCGACCTTGGACTTGGCGTCGCCGTCGCCCTCCGCCCGCTGCGGCAGCGCCCGCAGTCGCGGCCGCAGGTTCTCGCTTTCGACCGGGACCCGCTTCTCCTCGCCGGTCGGCATCACGACCAGGCGCCGGTCGCGGACGAGGGAACCGAGCTCGGCGTAGGTGTAGCGGTTGCCGTAGGTGTCTTCGAGGACGACGAAGTGGCCGAGCTGCGGCGAGGCGCCCATCTTGCGGATGACGCCGTCGTTGACGGCGACGACCGGGGCGCCCTCGGCGGCGAAGATGTTGATCCCGCGCCGGGTCGGCGAGGAGGAGATCACCTCGGCGGCGTTGCCGTAGGACTCGCTGCCGCCCGAGGAGCGCTTCAGCGCCGCCCGGGCGGAGATGTCGTCGGCGTAGCTGGCGTCGGCGGCGACCGGGAAGTGCGCGCCCTCGGTGAGGCCGGTCAGCGAGCCGACCAGGTCGGACGGGAGCTTGCCGTAGGCGCGGGCGTAGAGCAACACCTCCTGCACGTACCAGTCGGCGTGGTTGTAGGCGAAGATCGCGTCGTAGAGGTTCTTCGAGCCGCCGGCGACGTGGAGGTAGTGGGCCGCGGCGCAGATCGCGTCGACCGGGTTGTAGGGGTCTTTGCGGCCGTCGCCGTTGGCGTCGAGCCCGTAGGCCTCCCAGCTCGACGGCAGGAACTGCATCCAACCGACGGCCCCGGCGCTGGAGACGTTGAGGTTGGTGCCGAAGGCGCTCTCGATTTTGTTGATCGAGGCCAGCACCTCCCAGGGGATCCCGTATTCGGTGCCGCAGGCCTGGTAGATCGGCAGCAGGAAGGGCGGGATCTCGAAGGAGTCGATGACGAAGTTGGGGACGCCGATCGGCGCCGGGCCGAAGGGGGCGATCGTCGTCGTCGGGTTGGCGGCGGTCGGGGCTCCGCCGGCGGAGAAGAGGGCGCCGCCGTCGGCGCCTTCGTCGAGCGGCTGGTCGCCGCCGCCGGTGGCGCTGGGGGCGCTGACGCCGCCGCCGGTCTCGCCGCCGCCGCTGGCGTCGCCGAGGCTCTCGTTGACGGTGGCCTCGCCGCGGGACCGCTTCGCCGCGTCGCCGCCGATCGAGCTGCCGTGGCGGACCGCGCCGGACCCTTCGTCCGCGCCTGGGGCGACCTCTTCGGTCGCCGGCGCGGGGGCCTGGGCAGAGGGGGCCGCGGCTTCGGGCGCGGTGACCTCGGTGGTGCCGTCGGGCGAGGCGCAGCCGGGGTCGGCGAGATCGACAAGGCCGTCGTCGTCGTCGTCGGCGCCGTTGGCGCAGGCCGGCGCCTGCAGCGAGGGGACGGCGGTGGTGGTTTCCGGCACCGCCGTGGTGACTTCGCCGAGCGGGTCGGCGCCGGCCATCGCCGCACCCACGGCAGTTACCGCCAGAAAGCTGGCGAGTACGACGATCAGTGCGATCTTTGCTCTCATCCCAGTGCGCCTCGGTGCCCGCCGCCGCAGATCGCGGTGGCCGCGATCGTTCCCTCCCCGCAGAACCTCGAGCGACACCAAGCTACCCGTTGGCCCAGGGGTCCGCAACGGCCCCGGCCGCCCCCCAACAAGCCCTTAATCAGTAGCCTCGACATGCCTGCGGGCGGGAGCGTTTCAGCCGAGCCGGATGCGCTCGTTAAGCTGACGTAAATGAGTTGCGAAAGGCGGGCGGCGTGACCTACGACGAGTACGAGCAGGACGGCCTCAGAGCCAGGTCCGAGCAGGCGATCGGCGAGCTGGCGCAGGCGCTGATCGAAAACCCGACGCTCCACAACGCGATCTCGGCCGCCCTCGGCGCCCGCGAGAAGGCGATCGAGGCCCAGCAGGCGGCGATGACCGCGCTCAACCTGCCCTCGGCCAGCGACGTCGAGCGCCTGGAGCGGCGCCTGCGCTCGTTCTCACAGCGGCTGGAGGAGCTGGAGGAGCAGATGGACGACCTCAGCCGCGAGCTGGGCGCCCTGCGGCGCCAGGCGGCGAAGAACGGCCAGAAGAAAGCCGCGAAAGCGGCCGAGAAGCCCGCCGAAGAGGCGGAAGAGGCAAAAGACTAACCCTCGACTTGAGGGTTAGAGTACGGCTGCGGCGGCCTTGCCGGCCCGTTCGACGGCCGGATCGGCCACCTCGTCGCCGATCCGCCCTCCGGCAGCGGTATCGGCGACGACGAGGACGGCGGCGATCGGCACCCCGAGGGCGGCGCCGCGGGCGAACAGCGCCGCGGTCTGCATGTCGGCGGCGTCGGCCTCGACTCCGGCCGGGGCGCCCTCGTGCCCGGGCAGGGTGTCGAGGCTGGCGACCGTTCCCGGCTGCGCCGCGGCGCCGAGCTCCGACCGCAGCGCCGCCGCCAGCTCGGCGTCGGGGAGGACCGCCGCCCCCTCACCGCCGCCCGGGCCACCCCAGGCGTGGGCCTCGGTGACGCAGAGCAGCTCGCCCGGCTCGAGGCCGGGGTCGATCGCGGCGCAGGTCCCGACCCGGACCGCCCGCCGCACGCCCAGCTCGACCAGGTCGGCGAGGACGAGCGCCGCGCTCGGCCCGCCCATCCCGGTCGACTGCACCGTCAGCGGCCGCCCCTCCGGGGTCTCCCCGGAGTAGCCCCAGAGCCCGCGCGCGTGGTTGCTCATCTTCGGCGCCTCCAGCAGCACCTGGGCCAGCGCCAGGGCGCGGCCGGGGTCACCGACGAGGACGGCGTCAGCGGCGACCGAGGCGGTGGGGCGAAGTCGGGCCGGCATCCTCGGCCGACCCTATTGGGCCGCCGCCGTCGCCGTTGGCGTAGCTGCCGGCCAGCGCCGGCTCGGGGGCCGGCTCGGCGGCCCGCAGCGACTCCTCGTGGGCTGCGATCGCCCGCCGCAGCTCGCGCTTGCGCATCCACTCGGCGGCGAAGTAGGAGCCGACCACGAAGGCGAAGGCGAGGACCTGGCCGGCGAGCGTCTCGACCGTCGGGTAGATGCCGAGCCAGGTCCCCATCCAGAGGGGGAATTCGATTTCGATCGGGTGGATCGGGATCCAGCCGACGCCCTGCATCGTCCGCACCGTGTTGCCGACCAGGACGACCAGCACCAGCGCGATCAGGACGCCGGTGACGATCAACATCTTCTTGTACGGCAGCTTGCGCTCGAGCGAGAAGGTGATGGCGCCGACGACCCCGGTCAGCACCAGCCCCAGCGAGACGCCGGCGACGACGACGCCGGTGCCCGAGCTGAGTTGCAGCGCCTGCAGGAACAGCACCGTCTCGAAGCCCTCGCGGAAGACGCTGGTGAAGCCGAGCGTGTAGAGGCCGGCGACGGTGGCGACGCCGGTGCCGGCGACGAGGGCGGCGCCGGTCAGCGCCTTGCCGCGATCGCGGTGGCCCTTGATCCACTCGGTCCAGTAGACGCGGTGGAAGAACCAGTTCATCACCAGCAGGAGGACCGCGATCGCGACCACGCCGACCACGGCCTCCAGTTTCTCGCCGTATTTCGAGAGCGAGTCGAGCAGCAGGATCGCCAGCGCGAACATCAGCATGCTGGCCGGGATCGCGAGCAGGGCGCCGCGGTAGATCGGCCGGCGCAGGGGCGCCCGCGGGCCGAGCATGCTGGCGGTGATCGCGGCGATGATCAGGATCGCCTCCAGCCCCTCGCGGAAGACGATCAGAGCCGAGTTGGTGATCGTCGTCAGGGCGCTGGCGCCGTCGCCGGTGATCGCCCGCGCGTCGGCCAGCTTTTCGTCGAGGTCGATCCGGGTCTCGCGGATGTCGCTCAGCGGCGCGTTGTCGGCGACCAGGTTGGCGAGGCCCTTGTCGCCGTCGGCGCCGTACCAGATCAATCCCTCGATCTCGAGCGCCAGCTGGGTGTCGAAGGCGCGCAGCTTCAGCTCCGGCCCGAACTCGAAGAAGCCGTAGGCGGCGAGCCGCGCCTGCTCGGCCTCCTGGTAGCGGCCGGCGCTGACCGCGGCTTCCAGCTGGTCGAGGGAGATGTCGACGAGTTCGTAGTCGGCTTCATCGCCGCCTTCGCTCCAGCGCTGCGGCGAGATCCGCTCGATTTCCGCTCCCGCTCGCTCGCTGGCGGCGTCGAGGTCCTCCTGCGGCGCGACCGCCCCGCCCTGCTGGGCCGAGTCGACGATCTCGCGCATCTGCGCGAAGTCGCCCTTGATCCGCTCGACCGCTGCCGGGTCGGTCTCGAGCAGGAAGGGCTCGAGGTCGGAGAAGGCGGCTTCGACCCCGTCCATGAAGGCGACTGCCTCCTGGACCTCGAAGGGGATCGTCACGTGGCCGTCGCTGGTGCCCTTGTCGTACTCCTTCGGCACCAGCTCGCGGAAGCGTTCGAGCTGACTGGCGCGGTTGACCTGCTCGTCGGGGGTGAGCGGCGCCGCGGTGAAGCCCTCGAGGTCGGCTTCGACCCTGGCGCGGGCGGCCGCGAACGCCGCCTTCTCGCCGGCGGCGCCGGCTGCCGCCAGCCGGCGGAAGTCGGCGTCGGTGGCGTTTCGCTCGGCGGCGCCGCGCTGCTCGCCGTACTCGGGGGCGATCGCCCGCCAGTAGCCGTGGACCAGCGCCGCCGTTTCGGCAAGGCGGCCGCCGAAGCCACGCTCGGCCGCCTGCGCGGCTTCGTCGAGGTTGGTCAGCAACCGCGCCTGGAAGGTGTCGAGCAGATCCTTTTCGACTTGCAGCACCGCTTCGTGCGGGGTGGCCTCACCCGCGGCCAGCGCTTCCAGCGCGGCGGTGCCGTCGACTCCAGGGCGGGTGAAGCGGGTCGTCTTGCGGAAGTCGCGGATCTGCATCCAGCTCCGCGCCGCGGCCGCGTCGCCGGCCGCGGCGGCGTCGACGGCGAGGGCGAGGGCGCCGCGGCGCAGGGCGGCGACGGCGCGGCCGCGGGCCGCGGCGAGCGCCGCTTCGTCGAGCTCGGCCGCGGCGCGGCGGGCGGCGGCCAGGGAGCTCTCGATCTCGTCCAGCTCGCGCGGGGCGCCGGCGGCGAGGCCGCGGCGCAGCTCGCCGGCGAGGCGGGCTTCGGCGCGGTCGACGGCGCCGTCGTCGCGTTCGCCGAAGAGCAGCTGCGTCTGCGCCTCGAACAGCTCGGCGCGGATCTCGTCCGCCGCCTGCCAGGGCGGTTCCGTCGCGGCCCCGGCGGGTGCCGCGAAGACGGCGAGGCCCACGGCCGCGATGAGGACCGCGGCCGTGGCCCGAAGGCCGTCGAGTGGGCGGGGTGGAGCCGTCGTCGGGACCGCCCCCTTCTAGCCTTCCTGCAATTCGATATCGAGTTCCTTTGCCACCTGCGTCACCTGGCCGGCGATCGCCTCGGCCTGGGACTGGGCCTGGGCGCCGAGCGCGTCGGCCTGCTTGGCGGTGAACTGCTCGCCGTCGGCCTCGCGGTCGCGCAGGTCGGCGGCGAAGTCGGCCAGGCCCTGCAGCTCGCGCCGGGTCTGCTCGGCCTGCTGCGCGTTGGCGCTCGCCACCATCGGCTCCATGCCGTCGTAGGTGACGAGGATGCCGCCGAGGATGTCGGCGATGTCGGAGAGCCGCGAGGTGGCGACGAAGCCCAGTTCGGAGGCCCCCTCGCCGGCGATGAAGCGCGAGTTCTTCCACGCTTCGAAGTACTCGCTCATGGTCGGGGTCATGATCACGATCGAGGTCAGCGCGTCGGAGGGGGTCGGTTCGAAGTCCTGCGCGTCCTCGTCGAGGCTCTTCGCCTGGCGGTCGAACTCCTCCAGCGTCGCCTTGTAGACGTCGGCGTCGGGCAGGCCCTCGCCGAACTCGACCTTGCCGCTGCCGTCGACGTCTCCCTCGACGCCCTTGGCCAGCAGGTCGGGGTTGGTCCCGTACAGCGCGGTCTCGGTGAGGAAGAAGAGGTTGCCCGGCTGCTTCAGGGTGCGGCCGTCCGCCGTCTTCAGGTCGAAGGAGACAGCGTCTTCGGGGGTCGAGGCGTCGGAGCCGGCGTCGATGTCGACGTCGTACTGGGCCAGTCGCGGCACGCCGGCGACGATCCCCTCCATCTGCTCGTAGGCGGGGTTGGCGACGACGAAGACGTCCTTGGAGTCGCCGAGGATCTCCGCGACCTCCTCGCCGTGCTCCCGCAGCAGCCGCTCGTAGTCGAAGCGCACGGATTTCGCCAGGTCGTAGTACTGGTCGGCGTTCTCCTTCAGCAACCCGACCTGCTCGACCAGGTCGGCGGAGTGGTCGGTGAGGTAGGTCTTGACCGGGGCCAGCTCGGCCGCCGCCGCCTCGGCGGTCGTGGCCTCGTCGCCGCCGCCGTCGCCGCAGCCGGCGACGAGCGCCGCGCTCGACGCCAGCGCGAGAACCGCCAGGTTTGCTCTGAGCTTCATCGAAGTCGGTCGCCTCCTGAGTCAGGGGAGCCTGATGAGGGCTCCCTAATTACGTGTGGTTCGGGAACCCTAAAGGAATCCGATCATCGAAGTCGGGATTGCTATCGGCGGCCGCCGCGGCGCCCTCGGCCGGGGGCGCGCGCCGGCCTCGCCACTCGTGAGAAACCGGCCCCGCGGATTTCCTCCAGCCGTCTAAACACAGCCCGGCGAGCCGAATTTACGGTGCCACTGGAATCGCCAAACCCGCGACCGCCGCAGCCTGAGCTCCGGCGGGCAAGGAGGAAATCAATGAGAAAGAGGCTCTTGATCGCCGGCTCGGTGGCCGCGTTCGCCTCGCTGATCGTGCCGGGGCTCGCCTTCGGGGCTGAAGAAGAACCAGCGATCCTCGAAACCCCCGAGGCCAGCATCAACGCCATGTGGGTGATCGTCGCCGCAGTCCTGGTGATGTTCATGCAGGCGGGCTTCCTGCTGTTGGAGGTCGGCTTCTCGAGGGCGAAGAACGCCGGCACCGGCGTCGCCAAGGTGCTGGTCAACTTCTCGATCGTGACGATCGCTCTGATGGGCGGTCGGCTACGCGATCGCCGAAGGCGGCAACGGCGAAGGCGTGCCGGGCACCGAGTTCTTCGGCGGCAGCGGCTTCTTCTTCCACTTCGACGAAGATGGTCGCAGGTCGAAGCCGTCGATCGGCGAAACCGCGATGCTGATGCTCTACGGGTTCGCGTTCTGCGCGGTCTCGCTGGCGATCGTCTGGGGCACCACCCTGGAGCGGATCAAGTTCGGCGCCTACGTGATCTACGCGATCGTCTTCAGCGCGGTGCTGTACCCGCTGCGTCGCGCACCGGTCTGGGGCGGCGGCTGTCCTCTGACATGGCGCAAGTCGGATGCAGGACTTCGCCGGCTCCACGGTGGTCCACCTGATCGGCGCGATCGGTGCCTTCGCGGCCCTGCTGCTGCTCGGCCCGCGCATCGGCAAGTACGACGAAAGACGGCAAACCGCGGGCGATCCCCGGGCACTCGATGCCGCTCGTCGGCCTCGGCGTGCTGATCCTCTGGCTCGGCTGGTTCGGGTTCAACCCGGGTTCGACCCTGGGGGCGGTTGGCGGACGCTTCGCCGAAGTCGTCGTCGTCACCAACCTCGCCGCGGCGGCGGGTGTGATCGCGGCGGTGGCGATGATGTGGCTGCTGACCAAGACGATCGACATCGGCATGGCCGGCAACGGCGCGATCGCGGGTCTGGTCGGCGATCACCGCCCCGTCCGGCTACGTCGAGTACTGGGCGGCGCCGATCATCGGCGCGATCGCCGGCGTCATCGTCGTCCTCGGCGTGATCGCGATCGAGAAGATCATCGACGACCCGGTCGGCGCCACCTCGGCTCACGGCCTGGCCGGGATCTGGGGGACGCTCTCGTGCGGGATCTTCACCTCGCCGCGCCTGGCGGAATTCAACGAAGTCGGCGATCCGGGCCTCTGGTACAGCGGCTCGTTCGACCAGCTCGGCGCCCAGGCGCTGGGCGTTCGGGGTCGCGTTCGGTGTTCACGTTCGTCGTCTTCTTCGTGATCTCGATAGTCACTTCGCGATGATCAAGTAGACGATCGGGTTGCGGGTCCGCCGAGGAAGAGGACGCCGGTCTCGACATCTCTCGAGCACGGCATGTACGGGTACCCGGAGCAGTTCATCCCGCAGCCGGAGTACTCGACGGGGCTGCAGTTCGGCTCGCCGCCGCCGGCAACCGCGCCGCCGGCGTCTCCCGTCACTCCAATGACCACTACCGAGTCCTAGGAGGCTTGGACGCATGAAAAAGATAGAGGCGTTCATCCGCCACGAGGCGTTCGAGCCGATCCGGGCCGAGCTGCTCGACAAGGGATTCCCGTCCCTGTCGATCATCGAGGCCAAGGGCTCGGGTCGCCAGAAAGGCATCGTCGAGCGCTACCGCGGCTCGACCCTCACCGTCAACGTCCGGCCGAAGATCAAGCTGGAGGTCGTCGTCGAGGACAAAGACAAGCCGGTCGTCGTCGAGACGATCCTCAAACACGCCCGCACGGGCGAGGTCGGCGACGGCAAGATCTTCGTGCTGCCGGTGGAGGAGGCGATTCGCATCCGCACCGGCGAGGGGGGCATCGAGGTCCTCCAGCTGCACGAGGAGTCGGAGATACCCAGCTAGGGCAGATCCGGGACATACGAGAGAGACACGAAACGGGGCGGCTTTCGGGCCGCCCCGTTTCGTGTCCGGCGAAGCGCGAGACTGTGTGCCATGTCCGACGAGCGCATCTCCCTGAGCGAGGCGGCCCGTCGTTCCGGCGTCCCCGCCAGCACCCTCAAACGCTGGGCGGAAGAGAAGATCGTTCCCGTCCGCCGCGGTCGCTGGACCGCGACCGCCGCCGCCCAGGCGCGGGTGGTGGCGCGGATGCGGGAGCGCGGCTACTCGCTGGCCGACCTCAAGGAGGCCGGTCGCGAGGGGCGGCTCGCCTTCGGCTTCGCCGAAGAGCTGTTCTCCGAGGAGGCGGTGCCGATCGCCGTCGCCGACGTCGCCCGCGAGACCGGGCTCGAGCCGGAGCTGATCGAGCGCATCCTCGTCATCCTCGGCACCCCGAAGGGGCGCCAGCACATCCTCACCGCCGAAGACGCGGCGGCGCTCCGCCACTGCGCGCGGGTGCTGGCCGCCGGGTTCCCGCTCGTCGCCTTCCTCCAGCTCGTCCGGGTCTACGTGCAGTCGATGCGGCGGATCGCCGACGCCGAGGTGCGGCTCTTCCACCTCTACGTGCACGAACCGATGATCCGCGACGCGGTGCCGGAGCTGGAGATGGCGGAGGAGATGGGCGAGCTCGCCGCCGACATCCTGCCGCTGGCGCCGCCGCTGAGCGAATACCTGCACAAGCGCTACCTGCGCTACTTCCTCGAGCAGGACGTGGTCGGCCACATGGAGGTCGACCAGGGCCTGGAGACGGCCGAAATCGAGCTCGGCCACGTCACCGTCACCCTCTGCTTCATCGACCTCACCGGGTTCACCCGCTACACCGAGGAAGAGGGCGACATCGAGGCGCTCGACGTGGTCGAGAACTTCGTCGCCACGGTCGAGTCGACGCTGCCGCCGGAGGCGACGATCGTGAAGACGATCGGCGACGAGGTGATGGTGGTCTCGCCCGACGCCGCCTCGCTGACCCAGTGGGCGGTCGACTTCCTGGGCAGCTTCAGCCAGCGGCCGCAGCCGCGGGTCGGGATCCACTGCGGCGACGCCGTCTACCGCGACGGCGACTACTTCGGCAGCCAGGTGAACCTCGCCCACCGCGTCGTCAACCGGGCGCTGGCCGGCGAGGTGCTGGTCACCGACCGCGTCGCCGAAGCGATCGCCGGCCGCGAGGGCCTCGGCCTGGAGCCGATCGGCAGCGTCTCGCTGAAGGGCTTCCCGGTGCCGACCGAGCTCTTCCTCGTCCGCGCCGCCGGCTGAGCCCTCATATGTAGACGGAGCGACGCTCCTAGACTCGGATTCATGCAAGCGGATCGACTGACGGAGCGGGTCGAGCAGGGCGGGCTGATCGCGCCGCCGGCGCCGATCGTGGCGATGCTCTCCGGCGGGCGGGATTCCGTCTGCATGCTGGACGTCGCCGTCCGCCTGCGCGGTGCCGAGGCGGTCACCGCGGTCCACGTCAACTACGGCCTGCGCGACGACTCCGACGCCGACGAGCGCCACTGCGAGCAGCTCTGCGCCGCGCTCGGCACCGAGCTGGTGGTGGAGCGTCCGCGGCGGCCCGAGGGCCCCGGCAACCTGCAGGCCTGGGCCCGCGACAACCGCTACGCCGCCGCCGCCCGGGTGGCGATGCCGCAGGGGGCGCGGATCGTCACCGGCCACACCGCCGACGACCAGGTCGAGACGATCCTCTACCGGCTCGCCTCCTCGCCCAGCCGCCGGGCGCTGCTCGGCATGCGCCCGCTCGACGGCAGCCTCGCCCGGCCGCTCCTCGGCACGGCCCGCGAGGAGACCACCGCCTACTGCGAGGAGCGCGGCCTCGCCTGGCGCGACGACAGCTCCAACTCCGACGAGGCCTACGCCCGCAACCGCATCCGCGGCGGCCTGCTGCCGGAGCTGGCCCGGATCCACCCGGCGGCGGCGGCGAACGTGCTGCGCACGGCGCAGCTGCTGCGCGACGAGGCCGAGGTCCTCGACGCCCTCGTCGACGCCGAGCTCGACGGCCCCGGCGGCGCCGGCCGCGGCCGTATCGAGCTGGAGCGGCTGGCGGAGCTGCACCCGGCGCTGCGGCGCCTGGTCGTGCAGCGGCTGGCCGACCAGGCCGCCGGGCGGCCGGTGGCGGGCGCCGCCCGCTTCGCCGACCAGGTCGCCGGCCTGCGCCGCACCGGCGTCGCCCGGCTCGACCTCGGCGGCGGCGTCCGCGCCGTGGTCGAGGCCGGCGTCCTCCACGCCGAGCGCGGCTGAGGTCGTCGCCCCCGGATATCTAGACTGCTGCCGGTGAGCGACCCCGCGATCGGCGAGATCCTCGTCGGCAGAGAGGATTTGCAGCGCCGCGTCGCCGAGCTCGGCGCCGAGGTCAGCCGCGACTACGACGGCCGCGAGCTGTTCATGGTCGGCGTCCTCAAGGGCGCGGTCCTCTTCCTCGCCGACCTGATGCGCCACATCGACGTCCCCTGCGAGATCGACTTCATGGCGGTCTCCAGCTACGGCTCCCAGACCGACTCCTCGGGCGTGGTCCGCATCCTCAAGGACCTCGACGCGCCGATCGAGGGGCGCCACGTCCTCATCGTCGAGGACATCATCGACTCCGGCCTCACCCTGCACTACCTGATGCGGAACCTGCGGGCGCGCAACCCCGCCTCGCTCGAGGTCTGCGCGCTGCTGACCAAGCCCGAGCGGCTGCGGGTCGACCTCTCGCCGCGCTACGTCGGCTTCGAGATCCCCAACCGGTTCGCGATCGGCTACGGCCTCGACCACGCTCAGCGCTACCGCAACCTCGATTACGTGGCCGCATTGGCCGAGTAGACGGCGAATTCCCCCTGGTACGCTGATTTACACCCTTGAGGCGTTTTTTCAAAAGCGCGGCATTTCCGATCCTTCTGGTGGTGATCCTTGCGTTCGTCGCCCAGAAAGTGATCAGTCAACCCGACGGCACGGAGGCGCCCTCCTACACGGAGCTGGTGAAGCCGAAAACGGGGCTGATCGCCTCCGGCAAGGTCGAAGAAGTCTCGGTCAACGTCAAGGACAGCACCCTCGACGTCAAGCGCACCAACGGCGAAAGCTTCTCCACCGGCTACCCGCCCAACACCGAACCGACGCTGCTGAAAGTCCTCGAAGAAGGGGAAGCAACCGAGCAGCTCGCGGTCACCAAGGTCCACGGCACCGGCGGCTCCAGCCTGCTCTCGCTGCTCACCTACATCCTCCCCTTCGTCCTCTTCTTCGGCTTCTGGATCTTCCTCATGAACCAGATGCAGGGCGGCGGCTCGCGGGTGATGAACTTCGGCAAATCGAAAGCGAAGCGGATGTCCGTGGACGCGCCGAAAATCACCTTCCGCGACGTCGCCGGCGTCGACGAGGCGGTCCAGGAGCTGGAGGAGATCAAGGAATTCCTCGAGAACCCGAAGAAGTTCCAGGCGCTCGGCGCCCGCATCCCCAAGGGCGTGCTCCTCTTCGGCCCTCCCGGCACCGGCAAGACGCTGCTGGCCCGCGCCGTCGCCGGCGAGGCCGGCGTGCCCTTCTTCTCGATCTCCGGCTCGGACTTCGTCGAGATGTTCGTCGGCGTCGGCGCCAGCCGCGTCCGCGACCTCTTCGAGCAGGCCAAGCAGAACTCCCCCTGCATCATCTTCATCGACGAGATCGACGCCGTCGGCCGCCACCGCGGCGCCGGCCTGGGCGGCGGTCACGACGAGCGCGAGCAGACGCTGAACCAGCTGCTGGTCGAGATGGACGGCTTCGAGATGAAGGACAACATCATCCTCATCGCCGCCACCAACCGGCCCGACATCCTCGACCCGGCGCTGCTGCGGCCGGGCCGCTTCGACCGCCAGGTCGTCGTCGACCGCCCCGACCGCAAGGGCCGCAAGAAGATCCTCAAGGTCCACACCCGCGGCAAGCCGCTCGGCCGCGAGATCGACCTCGACACGCTGGCCGGTCAGACCCCCGGCTTCACCGGCGCCGACCTCGCCAACCTGATCAACGAGGCGGCCCTGCTGACCGCCCGCTCGGGCAGCCGCGAGATCACGATGAAGGAGCTCGAGGAGGGGATCATGCGCGTGATCGCCGGCCCCGAGAAGAAGACCCGGGTTATGAGCGAGAAAGAGCGGCTGATCACCGCCTACCACGAGCTCGGCCACGCGATCGTCGGCCACCTGCTGCCCAACTGCGACCCGGTCCACAAGATCTCGATCATCAGCCGCGGCCAGGCGCTCGGCTACACGATCAGCCTGCCGACCGAGGACAAGTTCCTCACCACCCGCGCCGAGCTGACCGACACGATGGCGATGACCCTGGGCGGCCGCGCCGCCGAGGAGATCGTCTTCGGCGAGATCACCACCGGCGCCTCCAACGACCTCGAAAAGGTGACCGAGACGGCGAAGCAGATGGTGATGCGCTTCGGCATGTCCGAGCGCCTCGGCCCGCGCGTCTTCGGCCACGATCGCGGCCAGCCGTTCCTCGGTCGCGAGTTCTCCGCCGAGCCCGACTACTCGGATGAGATCGCGCGCGAGATCGACGACGAGATCCGCCGCATCGTCGAGGGCGCACACCAGACCGCGAAGGGCCTGCTCAACGAGCGCCGCGAGGAGCTCGACCAGATCTCCAAGCTGCTGCTGGAGCGGGAGACGATCGACGCCGACGAGTTCGCGGCGCTGCTCGAAGGCAAGCCGGCGAGCGAGGTCTTCGCCGAGGACGAGGAGCCGGCCGAGCCGGCCGAGCCGACGCCCGAGCCCGAGCCCGCCGCCCGCGAGGGCGCTCGCCCCAACCCGCGCCCCAGACCGGGATTCGCGGGCGGCGACGCCAGCTAGTCCCCGCCGTGAAGCTCATGGGCGTCGTCAACGTGACGCCCGACTCGTTCTCCGACGGCGGCCTCTATCTCGACCCCGAGGCGGCGATCGCGCATGGGGAGGAGCTGGTGGTGGCGGGGGCGGCGATCCTCGACGTCGGCGGCGAATCGACCCGGCCGGGCGCCGAGGCGGTCGCCGAGGCGGAGGAGCTGCGGCGGGTGGTGCCGGTCCTCGCCGGTCTGGCCGAGTCGGGGGCGGAGCTCTCCGTCGACACCCAGAAGGCCGCGGTCGCCGCCGTCGCGCTCGACGCCGGCGCGGCGATCGTCAATGACGTCAGCGCCCTGCGCGGCGATCCGGAGATGGCGGGCCTCTGCGCCGAGCGTGGCGCCACGGTCGTCCTCATGCACATGCTCGGCGACCCGCGGACGATGCAGCGCAACCCGACCTACGGCGACGTCGTCACCGAGGTCAGGGACTTCCTCGCCGCCCGGCTCGAGGCGGCGGTCGCCGCCGGCATCGCCGAGGAGCGGATCTGGCTCGACCCCGGCATCGGCTTCGGCAAGACCGCCGAGCACAACCTCGAGCTGCTGCGCCGCCTCTCGGAGCTGACGGCGCTGGGGCGGCCGCTCGTGGTCGGCACCTCGCGCAAGAGCTTCATCGGCCGCCTCGACGGCTCCGCGGCCGGCGAGCGCCTCGGCGGCACCATCGCCTCCTCGGTCCTCGCCGCCGCCGAGGGCGCCGACGTCCTGCGCGTCCACGACGTCGCCGAGGTCGCCCAGGCGATGGCCCTCGCGGCGGCCGTTCTCCAGTAAGTTGGCCGGGATGGAGTCTCAGGGACCGCACGGCAGCGGCATCGAGTCGAGCGCCGAAGTGGAGATCCGCGGCCTCTCGATCTACACCCACCACGGCGTCTCCGAGGCCGAGCAGGAGGTCGGGCAGCGGCTCGAATTCGACATCTCCTTCGACGTCCCCGACTGCGACGCGGTCCTCACCGACCGCCTCGAGGACACGGTCGACTATGCCCAGGTCTGCGACATCGTCGCCCTCGCCGCGACCGAGCGCAGCTACCGCACGCTGGAGCGGCTGGCCCAGGTGATCGGCGAGCGGCTGATGGAGCGCTACGGCTCCGAGTCGGTGCGCGTCCGCGCCGCCAAGCCGGAGCCGCCGCTGCCGCTGGCGATCCAGGAGGTGGCGGTCGAGGTGACCCAGGAGCGCGCCGTCGACGAGGACGACGAAGCCGCCGGGGACTAGCCTGGGTGCGGACCGGCTACCTCGGCCTCGGCTCCAACGTCGGCGACCCCGCCGCCCACCTGCGGGCGGCCGTCGAGCTGCTGCCGGCGCACGGGGTGGAGGTCGAGGCCGTCTCCTCCACCTATGTCACCGAGCCGGTCGGCGAGGTCCTCGACCAGCCCGACTTCCTCAACGCCGCCGTCCGCGTCCGCACCGAGCTGGAGCCGGAGCATCTGCTCGACGCCTGCAAGGCGGTCGAGGCCGAGCGCGGCCGCTCCTTCGACGCCCCCCGCCACAGCCCCCGCCCGCTCGACGTCGACCTGCTCCTGCTCGGCGACCTCGAGCTGCGCACGGAGCGCCTGACCCTGCCGCACCCCGAGGTCCGCAGCCGCCGCTTCGTCCTCGTCCCCCTGCTCGAGCTCGACCCCGAGCTGACGCTCCCCGACGGCACCCGCCTCGCCGGCGCGCTGGCGGCGCTGCCCGAAGGCCAGCGGGTCGACCGGGTCGGCTCGCTCTGAGTTGGTGCGCCTTTTCCGGTCTATTACCGGAAAAGGCGCACCGCTAGGTCGCAGCCGGCTGGCCGCGCAGCGGCGCCAGCCACTCGGCCGGCAGCACCGGCGGCGTGTGGCCCGGGTAGTCCGGGACGACCCGCTTGGCGAGGGCGCCGGCGGGGCGGTTCGCGATCGCCGGGCGCAGGTCCTCGATCGTCATCGCCAGGCCGATGCTGGGCGCGATCTGGAAGTCGGCGGCGTTCAGCTGCTCGCCGCCGAGGACGCCGGCGGCGATCCAGTCGTCGACCTTCTGCAGCAGCGCCGGCAGCCGCTCGAGGTCGCGGCGGACGTTCTCGTCGTCGGCCTCGTTGAAGCGGGCCGAGAGGGCGACGATCGGCGCCGCGGTCTTCATCGCCAGTCCGATCGGCATGCCGATCTTGGCGCCCTCGGAGTAGCTGCGCAGCGGCTCCCTGTCCTGCTTGATCGCCCACCAGAGGATCTGCCGCATCGGCGGCTGCAGTTCCTCCTCGCCGAAGCGCTCCGCCTCTTCGACCGCCGCCCGCTGGGCCGGGTCGGAGGGGAAGATCGGCGGCTCGGGACGCAGCCGCTCCAGCTCGCGGGCGATCTGGCGCGACCCCTGCACCCTGCTGCCGTCGATCTTCAGCGCCGGCACGGTGACGCCGGGGAAGCCGACCGCGCGCAGGGCGACCTTGGAGATGACCGGCAGCAGGTCGGTGCGCTTGTAGGGGATCCCCTTGTGCTCGAGCATCAGCCGCGCGGCGATGCTGGGGTGCGACGCGGGGATCGCGTACAGCCGGGCCTCCACGTCACGATCCTATGCACAGGACAGCGCGGTTCGCCACCCATCCCAACCCTGCCGTAATAATCGCGCCGTGCTCCTCGCCGTCGACATCGGCAACACCCAGACCCACCTCGGCGCCTTCGACGGCGAGCGGCTGGTCGAGCACTGGCGCTTCCAGACCCGCTCAGGAGCGACCGGCGACGAGCTGGCGGAGCGGATCGCCGGCCTCTTCTCCCTCTGCGAGATGTCCTTCGCCGACGTCGACGCGGTCTGCGTCTCCTCGGTGGTGCCGCCGCTCGGCGTCCAGTACGAGCGGCTCACCGAGCGCTACCTGGAGGCCGACTGCCTGACGATCGGGCCCGGCGTGAAGACGGGGATGCCGATCCGCATCGACAACCCGCTCGAGGTCGGCGCCGACCGCCTGGTCAACTCGATCGCCGCCTACGAGCGCTTCGGCGAGGCCTGCGTCGTCGTCGACTTCGGCACCGGCATCAACGTCGACGCCGTCTCCGCCGACGGGGAGTACCTGGGTGGCGCGATCGGCCCCGGCCTGGAGATCTCGCTCAGCGCCCTGATCGAGCGGGCGGCGCGGATCACCCGCATCGACCTGACCGAGCCGGAGGCGGCGATCGGCCGCTCCAGCCGGGCGGCGATCCAGTCCGGCTTCGTCTTCGGCTTCGCCGGCCTGATCGACGGCCTCGTGCGGCGGATCGAAGAAGAGCTGCCGCAGCCGCGGCTGCTCGCCACCGGCGGCCTCGCCTCGGTGGTCGTCCCGCACACCGAGACGATCGACGAGGTCGACGACATGCTTACCCTCAAGGGACTGCGACTGATCCATGAGCGCAACTCCCCCACAACTGACTGATCCCTTCCGGATCGCCGACGTCGAGATCCCCAACCGGGTGCTGCTGGCGCCGTTGGCGGGCATCGGCAACTGGTTCGTGCGCCTGCAGGCCAAGCGCCACGGCGCCGGCCTGGCGGTCTCGGAGATGGTCTCCAGCTTCGCCCTGCACTACCGCAACGAGCGCACCCTGCGCGAGCTGATGCGGATCCACCCCGACGAGCATCCCGTCTCCGTGCAGCTGTTCGGCCACGACGCCGAGGTGATGCGCTCCGGCGCCCGGATCGCCGCCGAGGCGGGCGCCGACCTGATCGACATCAACATGGGCTGTCCGGTGCCGAAGGTGCGGCGCACCGGTGCCGGCGCGCAGCTGCTGCGCGACCCGGAGCTGGCGCTGGCACTCGCCCGTCGCGCCGCCGAGGGCAGTGGCCTGCCGGTGACGGTGAAGCTGCGCTCGGGGATCGAGGCCGGCGACCACTCCGGCTTCGAGCTCGCCGTACGGCTGGCCGAGGAGGCCGGGGTGGCGGCGATCGCCTTCCACCCGCGGGCGGCGACCAAGGGGCACAAGGGCAAGCCCGACTACGCGCTGACCCGGGAGCTGGTCGAGCGGGTGGAGGTGCCGGTGATCGTCTCCGGCGGCCTCAGCGACGCCGAGGCGGCGCGCACCGCCTACCGCGAGTCCGGCGCCGCGGCGGTGATGATCGCCCGCGGCTCGCTCGGCAATCCCTGGCTGTTCGAGGAGCTGACCGGCCGCCGCACCGAGCCGCCCTCGCGCGAGGAGACGGTGGCCGAGCTGCTCTGGATCGTCGACCGCGCCGAGGAGCATCTGGGGAGCGAGCGGGCCGAGCGCTACCTGCGCAAGTTCTACCCCTGGTACACGCAGCGCCTGGAGGCTCCGGCGGAGGTCGCCGACGAGCTGCAGCGCAGCGCCGGCCTCGACCGCGCCAGGGCGCTGATCGCGGGCCTCGCCGAGCCCGCCGCGGTTGCTTAGAACGAGCTTGATTGCCCGCGCGGGACCCTCGCTATAATCCCGCGACTCTGTGCCCGGGTGTGGCGAGCAGGTAGCCGCATCAGGGCCGTTTTTTTCGGTCTGGGAGCCAGTTTGCGCTCCCTCAACCCATAAGCGAGGTCGTTTACGTGAGTCGTCAGGCTGTCATCACCCCGGAGGGGCTCGAGAAGCTGAAAGAGGAAATCGAGTTCCTCACGACGACGAAACGCCGCGAGGTCGCGGCGCGGATCAAAGAGGCGCGCGAATTCGGCGACATCTCCGAGAACGCCGAATACGACGACGCCAAGAACGAACAGGCGCTGCTGGAGGGCCGGATCGCCCAGCTCGAAGAGAAACTGCGGCGGGCGACCGTGATCGACGAGAAGGCGCTCAGCACCGACGAGGTCGCCTTCGGCTCGGTCGTCCACGTCAAAGACCAGAAAACCGGCGACTCGCAGAAATTCCAGATCGTCGGCTCGACCGAGGCGAACCCGCTCGAGCACAAGCTCTCGAACGAGTCGCCGATCGGCAAAGCGCTGGTCGGGAAAAAGCGCA
>CAVPEX010000019.1:0-19764 GCA_963703585.1 uncultured Solirubrobacterales bacterium
TCTCGCCGATCAAGGCGGCGGTGGACCGCGACCGCCGCCCCGGCCGGTTCCTGCTCACCGGCTCGGCCAGCCCGCTTTTCGTGCCGGCGGTGGCCGAGGCCCTGGCCGGCCGCATGGAGGTGCTGACGCTCTGGCCCTTCTCCGCCGCCGAGCTCGAGGGAAGGCCGCGGGTACGGCTCGCCCGGCAACTGCTTGCCGAGCAGCAGCCGCCGCCCGTGCGCGGAGGCCGGCAGCCGCCGGCGCTGCCCGCGCGAATCGTCCGTGGCGGCTTCCCCGAGGCCGTCGAGCGCGACGACCCCGAGCGGCGCGGGCGCTGGTTCTCCGGCTACCTGACCACGATCCTCGAGCGCGACGTCCGCTCGATCGCCGACATCGCCCGGCTCGAGCAGCTGCCGGCGGTCCTCACCGCCGTGGCGCTGCGCTCGCGCGGCCCCCTGAACAGGAGCGGGCTGAGCCAGGATCTCGGCATCCCCGGCAGCTCGATCGACCGCTACCTGACGCTGCTCGAGCGGGTCTTCCTGGTTCGGCGCCTACCCGCCTGGCACAACCGGCTCCACCCCCGCCTGGTCAAGGCGCCGAAGCTGCTCGTCGCCGATTCGGGCCTGCTCTGCCACCTGCTGCGCCTCGACGAGGAGCGGCTCCGCACCGATCCGTCCTCGCTCGGATTGGTGCTGGAGAGCTTCGTCGGGATGGAGCTCGTCAAGTCGGCGGGCCTCGAGGGCGACGGCCTCTCGGTCATGCACTACCGGACCCCGAAGGGGACCGAGATCGATTTCGTCCTCGAGGCGCCCGATGGCCGCGTCGCCGCGATCGAGGCGAAGGCGTCGAGCAGCGTCGGCCCTGGCGACTTCAAGCGGTTCGAGCGCCTGCGCGAGGTGCTCGGGCCGCGCTTCGTGCGGGGCGTCGTCCTCTACACCGGCGACAGGATTCTGCCCTTCGGGGACCGCCTCGCCGCCTGGCCCGTCTCCGTCCTCTGGAGGGCGCGGTGAGCCTCGACTTCGCCCAGGCCCTGCTCCTCTTCGGCGGCCTGCTCGCCGTCGTCGCCGCCCTCTCGGGGTTGATGAAGGGGACGGTGCTCTCGGCCTCGGTGCTCTCGGTCGTGCTCGGCATCGTCCTTGCCGCCGCCGGGCTGGTCGACGTCGACGCCACCGACAAGGCGATCGTCGAGCTGGTCGAGCTGGCGCTGATCCTCACCCTCTTCTCCGACGGCATGTTCGTCGAGCGCGAGCTGCTGCGGCGGCACTGGAGCCCGGTGGCGCGGGCGCTGGTGATCGCGATGCCGATCACGATGGCGCTGCTGGCGCTGGCCGCCAAGGCGCTCTTCCCGGAGCTGAGCTGGGCGGAGGCGTTTCTGCTGGCGGCGGTGCTCTCGCCGACCGACCCGGTCGTCACCTCCGCCGTCGTCACCTCGAAGCTCGTCCCCCGCGCCGTGCGCCACACGCTCAACCTCGAGTCCGGCCTCAACGACGGGCTGGCGCTTCCCTTCGTCCTCTTCTTCCTGGTCCTTGCCAGCCCGGGTGGGGACGCCGCCGGCGAAGGCGCGAAGCTGGTCGGCGAGGCGGCGGTGGGGGCGGCGATCGGGGTGGCGCTGGGAGCGCTGGGCGGCCGCCTCCACCAGCACCTGCCCGGCGGCGGCGTCACCGCCCGCTACGAGGGGATCTACGCGATCGGCTTCGCCCTCTTCGCCTTCGGCCTGGCCGAAGTGACGTTCGGCAACGGGTTGATCGCCGCCTTCGTCTGCGGCGTCGCGATGGGGGCGAGCGAGCGCGAAGTCCCAGAGGGGTTCGTCGAGTTCGCCGAGAACTCGAGCGCGATCCTGCAGGTGCTGACCTTCTTCGTCTTCGGCGCCCTGATCGTCGCCACCGGCTTCCCCCACAGCATCCCGCCCCTCGTCGTCTTCGTCCTCTTCGCCCTGCTGATCGCCCGCCCGGCCGCGGTGATGATCTCCTTCGTCCGCACCCGCCTGCCGCAGTCCCAGAAGCTGTTCATGGCCTGGTTCGGCCCCAAGGGCGTCGCCTCGATGCTGTTCGCCCTCTTCGTCGTCAAATCCGAGGTCGAGCACGGCGAGCTGATCTTCGACGTCGCCGCGATCGCGATCATCGCCTCGATCGTCGCCCACGGCCTCACCGACACCGTCGGCGCCAAATGGCTGGCCCGCCGCGTCGGCCTCGAGCGCGGCGACTGAGGAAGCCTCCGAAACTTATTGTCAGGCAACATATTGTCTGCTATAGTTCCGGCATGGCCACGGACTGGCAACAGGCGCAGACCGACCGGGAGATCGCTCGCCTGGGCGAGAGAATCGACCACATCGAGCAGGCGATGAGGGAGCAAAAGGAACGGGCCGCGCAGCGCATCACCCAGGCGATGCTCGCCTTCCTCTGGATCGAGATCGGCGTGGTCTGCACGCTGGCGGTCGTGAGAGCTGCCGGCGCTCTCTAGGGCTTGCCCTAAGCCGCGGCGGCGGCGCCGACGCGCGGCCTCCTTCACATCCATGCAACCTCGTGGTGCCCGCGGCGCCGTAGCTTCGGGCCGCCGTGAGCGACGCCGCCAACGCCAAGCCCCTGGGCGAGTCGCTCGACGGGTCGCGGTTCGGGCCCCTGCACTTCCGCTTCTGGCTGCTGGCGGCGCTGGGCATCATGCTCGACGGCTTCGACTTCTTCATCATCGGCGTCGCCAGCCCGCTGCTGGTGAAGGAATTCGACCTCTCCAGCGCCGAACAGGGGCTGGTCACCGCGGCGGCGATCGTCGGCGCCATCTTCGGCGCCGGGCTGCTGGGGCCGGTTGCCGACCGGGTGGGGAGGCGGCGCATCTTCCGCGTCGACCTGGTCCTCTTCATCGTCTTCTCCGTCGCCTGCGTCTTCGCCTGGAGCGTCTGGTCGCTGATCGCCTTCCGCTTCGTGCTGGGGATCGCGATCGGCCTCGACTACCCGATCGCCGCCAGCTACCTGGCCGAGGTCCTGCCCAATCGCGACCGGGGGCGGTGGCTGGTCAGCGCCTTCAGCCTGCAGGCGGTGGGCATCCTGCTGGGCGCGATCGTCGGCGTGATCGTGCTCCAGGTCGCGCCGGAGATCGACTCCTGGCGCTGGATGCTGGGGTTCGGCGCGATCCCGGCGCTGATCGTCGTCATCCTCCGTCGCGGCGTCCCCGAGAGCCCGCGCTGGCTCGCCCAGAACGGCCGCGAGCGGGAGGCGATCGAGGTGACCGAGGCGCTCGTCGGCCACCCGGTAGCTGTCACCGACGCCGACCGGAACAGGGGCGAGGAGACCCCGGAGGGGCTGAGGGCGCTGATCCAGCCGCGCCTCTTCTCGCGGGCGATGCGCCGGCGGACCCTGTTCACCGCGGTGCCCTGGTTCCTGATGGACATCGCCACCTACGGCGTCGGCATCTTCACGCCGACGCTGATCGCGCTGCTGGCCGTGCACGGCGCCGACACCAGCTTCCTGATCGACGACATCACCTCGACCAAGGCGACCGCGGTGCTCGACATCTTCCTCCCGATCGGGTTCGCGATCGCGATCGTCCTCGTCGACCGGGTCGGCCGGATCCCGTTGCAGGTCACCGGCTTCGCGATGATGAGCGTCGCCCTCTGCATCCTCGCCACCGCGGAGCTGCTGAACGGCGGCGGCGAAGCCCACCTGCCGTTGGTCGTCGTCGGCTTCGCCCTCTTCAACACCTTCATGAACGCGGGGCCGAATGCGACCACCTACGCGCTGCCGGCGGAGGTCTTCCCCTGCGAGATCCGCGCCGCCGGGCACGGCTTCGCCGCCGCCTCGGCCAAGCTCGGGGCGGCCCTCGGCGTCTTCCTCTTCCCGACCCTGTTGCACGACGTCGGCGCCTCGGCCCTGCTGTTCGGCGTCGCCGGCTGCTGCCTGCTGGCGCTGACGGTCACGGTGGCGCTGCGGATCGAGCCCAAGGGGCGGTCGCTGGAGGAGCTTGCCGGCGCCGAGCTGTCAGAGCTCTCGCCGCACCCGGCGCCGCCCTGAGGGATGCCCGCCCCGCCGTCGCCCTCGCGGCGGTTCGCCGCCGGCTGTCAGCGCCGCGGCAGCCGCAGTCGGTGATCGCGCCGGATGCGCTCGATCCGCCGCTCGTCGAGCCCGGCCTCGCGGGCGAGCCGCGCCCAGGCCTCGACCGCGGCGCTGACCTCGGCCAGGATCTCCTCGGCCTGACCTCGCTTGAGCGAGGCGACGTCTCCCGCCCGCCGCAGGTCCTCGACGGTGAAGTCGTCGCGCCTGCCGCCGATCGACATCTGGTGCCTGCGGGTCGGGTGGCCCCTTCCCGGGTTGTGGGCGTAGACGACGTCGAAAGCGGGTGACAGGGACCAGCGTCCGCGACGGTCCATCAGGAAGGCGATGTTCTTGACGTGGTCGTCCTGGTTCCTGGCGACCACGTTGAAGACCATGCGGCGGAATTGCTGGACGCTCGCCTCGTGTGGCAGGCCGAGCCGCCGGATCGTCTGGAAGGCCTGCTCGTAGGAGTGGGCGCCGGTCTGGTTGAAGTCGAGATGGGCGAGGGCGGCGAGGGACTGCATGTGGACCTTCTCCCCTCCGGGGCCACGATCGAAGCGGCGGGTCATGAAGTGCCGACGCCCCCCCTCTTCCAGCAGCCGGCACTCGCTCATCTCGATCCCGGCCCGCTTCGCCATCTGCCAGTAGACCCACTCGACCACGCCGTAGCCCTTGGCGGTTCCCAGGTCGCGGGTCCGGTCGCCGACGCCGTCGAACTTGAGGATCCAGTGCTCGAACCCGGAGCCGGCGGCGACCTGACCGGAGCGCACCTCCCCGGTCGTAGGGTCGAGGGCGATCAACGCCTTGGCGCGAGCACCGCCGGCGGAGGTGCCGACCCGCAGGATCTCCCTCACGGCTTCCCGTCTCCCGGGCTTCCGCAAGGAGGCCGCCAGGTCTGCCCGCTCGGCAAGCACCTCGGCGGCCAATTCGACCAGCGCCTCGATGTCGAGCACGTGGCTGGTCGACGGTTTCGGGCCGCGGGCGGGCTTGAACTCGAGCGCCCCCATCCCCCGCCGGCCGACGTAACAGAGCCGCTCGACCGGGTCGAAGCTCTCCGGCTCGCGGCCGCGCGTCGCCAGCCAGGCGTCGATCAGGGCATGTCCGTAGCGGTCGGGGAGCGAGTCGGCCAGCAGGCCGGGGAGGCCGCTGAAGCTCTCGTCGGCCAGAGTCGGAAACCGATAGACGCGGCGCGGGGCCAGGGGCATCGCGATCGGCGCGACCTCGATCCCGCTGGCGGCGAATCCGGGGTCGTACTCGAAGCTGGCGGTCGCCTCGCCGTCCGCCAGGGTGACCGCGCCGATCGGCGTTCCCCAGAGCTGGACCTCGGCGAGGGAGCTCAACTACCTTCCTCGTCTCCCCATGCCCACTCCTCCCGAGCCTGCTCGGATCGCTCGGCTGAGCGCGGGGAGCCCGCTCTGCGGCGTTGCCGGCCGCGACGTCGCAGCTCCTCGACCGGGCTCGGGGCCACCGGCGGCACCAGCTGGTCGAGGCCCTCGGTCAGCTCCAGGGCACGCAGGATCCGGATCAGGCTCGGCAGCGAGGCCGCGGCGCTGCCCTCCTCGATTCGCTGCAGCGTCACCCGGCCGATCCCGGCCTCGTCGGCCAGGCGCGCCTGACTCAGGTTCCGCGCGAGCCTATGCTGGCGCAGGCGAGAGCCGATCTCCTCGAGGATCGCCGCGTCGGTTTCTTGCGCCTGTAGTGCCATAACGCATCGTTCTCGATGCATTGTAGCTCAGAATACGTTCTTTGCATCGTCAACGATGCAAAGACGCATATGCTGCGCGCCGAGGGGGGGCGCTAGGCCGCGACGCCGGCGCCGAGGCGCTCCTCGACCCAGCCGGTCGAGGCGATGTGCTTGCTCATGCCCAGTTCCTTCGGCTCGGCGCCGAGGGCGAGGCCGACGAGCTGCGGCAGGTGGAGGACGGCGAGACCGAGGTCGCGGTTGACGACCTTGGCCGCCTCGGGCTGCTGCATGTCGAGGTTGAGGTGGCAGAGGGGGCAGGGGGTGACGAGGCAGTCGGCGCCGGCGTCGATCGCGTCGCCGACGTGGGTGCCGGACTGGCGCAGCGAGGTCTCGCGGTTCATCGTGATCACCGGGAAGCCGCAGCATTTGCGGGCGCCGTCGTACTCGACGACCTCGCCGCCGAGGGCCTTGATCACCTTCTCCAGGTAGACGTCGCGGTCCGGGTGCTCCTCGTAGCCGAGGCGCTCCTTCGGGCGGACGATGTAGCAGCCGTAGAAGGGCCCGACCTTGAGGCCCGAGAGCGGCCGCTTCACCTGGGCGGCGAGGCGGTCGAGGCCGTAGTCCTCGACCAGCAGCCAGAGGAAGTTCTTGTTGGTGAAGCCGTCCTTGCCCTTCTCGTAGGAGAGCCCCTGGCCCGAGAGCGCCTCGTTGACGTGGGCGCGGTAGGCGGAGTCGGCGTCGAGGCGCTGCTGGCACTCCGACTGGGCGCCCTGGCAGGTCGAGCAGATGTTCATCATCGAGAGCCCGGTCTGCTGGGCGAGGGCGAAGGTGCGGGCGTTGAGCGTGTCGGCCAGCTCCTGGTTGTGCTCGGCGATCACGCCGGCGCCGCAGCAGTTGGCGCGGTCGAGGGTGACCAGCTCGATCCCGAGGCGGTCGGCGACCAGCGCCATCGAGCCGTGCAGCTCGGGGGTGAAGCCGCGCGAGACGCAGCCGGGCCAGTAGGCGACCTTGATCTCACCGTTGCTCATCACGCCTCTCCCTTCGTCTCCGCCGCTGCCGAGCTCTCGGCTGCCAGCGTCGCCGCCGTGGGCTCGTCGGGCTCGGGTTCGACGTCCTCCTCGCCCTTGATGTACAGGTTGAATTCCTCGTTGTGCTCCTCGGCGTGGCGGTAGATCGCCTTGACCTCGTCCTGGGCGCCGTCGGGGAGCTTGTGGTGGATGCCGGGGATCAGCTTCGGCAGCGAGCGCATCTTGCCCGCTTTGACGCCGCGGATCGCCGTCGGCAGCGAGCCGAGCATTTCCTTGATCGCCCGTTTCGTCGGCTTCAGCTTGCCCTTGATGCCGGGCGCGAAGGACTCCTGCAGCAGCAGCGACTCGTCCAGCGTCCCCTTCTTCTCGATGATCTTGACGAAGGCGATCTCGTGGTCGTGGCCGCTGTTGGGGTCTTCGATCCCCTCTTCGCCGGCCTTGCGGCGCAGGCGCATGATCTGGTCC
Source organism: uncultured Solirubrobacterales bacterium (assembly GCA_963703585.1). Lineage (GTDB taxonomy): Bacteria > Actinomycetota > Thermoleophilia > Solirubrobacterales > 70-9 > VAYN01. The sequence goes on from CAVPEX010000019.1 coordinate 7,182, forward strand.
ATCGGCGCCACGTCCTTGGGGCAGGCGTCGACGCAGCTGAAGCAGTGGGTGCAGTCGTAGATCCCGTGCGGGTCCTCGGCCAGGTCGTGCAGGCGCTCCTTGGTCTCGGCGTCGCGGGGGTCGCCGACGAAGCGGTAGGCCTTGGCCAGCGCCGCCGGGCCGATGAAGTCGGGGTCGGCTTCCATCGAGAGGCAGGAGGAGACGCAGGCGCCGCACTGGATGCAGGCCATCGCCTGGGTGATGTCGAGCATCGATTCCGGCTCGACGACGTACTCGCGCTCGGGCGGCTCGCCGTGGGGGAGGAGCCAGGGGGTGACGCGGCGGATCTTGGTCCAGTGCGTCGACTCCATGTCGGTGACCAGGTCCTTGACCACCGGCATGTTCCCCATCGGCTCGATCACGATCGCGTTGCCGCTGGTCGCGCCGCCGACGGCGTCGGCCTTCTTGTCGGCCAGCTCCTGGGCCTCGCCGATCTGCGTCTTGCAGCCGAGCCCGGACTGGCCGTTGATCTTCATCCCGCAGGAGCCGCAGATCGCGGCGCGGCAGGAGCAGCGCACGGCAAGCGAGCCGTCCTCGCGGTCCTTCGCCTGCAGCAGCCCGTCGAGGACCGAGAGCGAGGGCTCGAGGTCGACGTTGAACTCCTCCCAGTAGGGCCCCTCGCCGCTCTCGGGCTGGAACCTGCGGACCTTGATCGTGTACTCGGCCATCAGTACGTCCTCGCTTCCGGTTCCCACTGCGTGATGGTCACCTCGGAGTAGGAGATCTCGGGCCCGTCGTCCGTCTTCTCGAGGTCGATGTGTTTGAGCCAATCATCGTCGTTGCGCTCGGGGTAGTCGGTCCGGTACTGGGCGCCGCGGCTCTCCTTGCGCTCCAGGGCCGCGATGCAGGTGCACTCGGCGTTGTCGAGCATGTACCCGAGCTCGATCGCGCCAAGCAGGTCCTGGTTGAAGACGCTGCCGTGGTCGTCGATGTAGGCGGTCTTGGCCTCCTCCTTGAGGCGGCGGACCGTCTCCAGCGCTTCCTGGATCCCGGCCTCGTCGCGGAAGACGGCGACTTTGGCGTCCATCGTCGTGCCCAGCTCCAGCTTGATCTCCGAGACGCGGCGGCCCGAGCCCTTCTCGCGCGAGTTGACGTCGGCGATCATCGCCTCCTCGTCCTCGAGCACCTTCTTCGAGGGGCGGGCGCCGTCGATCCGCTTGGCGCGGGAGGCGGCGTCGACGCCGGAGCGGCGGCCGAAGATCAGCGTGTCGAGCAGCGAGTTGGCGCCGAGCCGGTTGCCGCCGTGGACGGAGACGCAGGCGGTCTCGCCGGCCGAGTAGAGGCCGGGGATGTCGGTGCGGCCGTCGATGTCGGTCTTGACGCCGCCCATCGTGTAGTGGTTGCCGGGCTTGATGTGGATCGGTTCGCGGGTGATGTCGACGCCGGCGAAGTCGCGGCCGACGAGGACGATCTCGCGCAGCGCCTCGTGCACGCGCTTTTTCGGCACCACCGTGATGTCGAGCGCGACGGTGCCGTCGGGGAAGCCGCGGCCCTCGTTGATCTCGGTCTGCTCGGCGCGGGAGACGACGTCGCGCGAGGCCAGCTCCATCTTGTTCGGCGCGTAGGTCTCCATGAAGCGTTCGCCGTTGCGGTTCAGCAGGTGGGCGCCCTCGCCGCGGGCGCCCTCGGTGATCAGGAAGCCCTTGCCCGCCAGCGTCGTCGGGTGGTACTGGATCATCTCCATGTCCATCAGCTTCGCCCCGGCCCGGTAGGCCATGGCGATGCCGTCGCCGGTGCAGATCAGGGCGTTGGTGGTCGGTTTCCATACCTGGCCGTTGCCACCGGTGCAGAGGATCACCGCCTTCGCCTGGAACAGCTCCATCGAGCCGTCGGCGACGTTGCGGGTGACGACGCCGCAGCAGTCGCCGTTCTCGTCCAGCGCCAGCGAGGTGCAGAACCACTCCTCGTAGCGGGCGACCTGCTCGGAGTACTTCATCAGCTGCTCGTAGAGCACGTGCATGATCGCCTGGCCGGTGATGTCGGCGACGTAGTAGGTGCGGGCGGCGGAGGCGCCGCCGAAGGCGCGGGTGCCGAGCTTGCCTTCCTCGTTGCGGTGGAAGGTGACGCCGAGGTGCTCGAGGTGGAGGATCTCCTCCGGCGCCTCGCGGGTCATGATTTCGATCGCGTCCTGGTCGCCGAGGTAGTCGGAGCCCTTGATCGTGTCGAAGGCGTGCGACTCCCAGGAGTCGCCGGGGTCGAGCGCCGCGTTGATGCCGCCCTGGGCGGCGTTGGAATGGGAGCGGACCGGGTGGACCTTGCTGATGATCCCGACCGATACACCCTGCTCTGCGGCGGCGAGGGCGGCCCGCTGGCCGGCGAGCCCGGCCCCGATTACGAGGACGTCATGGGATGGCACGGGGCGGAACCCTATACATGTCAAGTCCGAGTGCGTAGTCGGGATTCGTCACACAGCGCCTCAGCGTCCCCAGAGCTCGTCCACGCGTCGGATCGCTGCCTCGGAGAGGCGAATCCCGTCCTCGACGGTGCCGAAGTCGACGTTCTCGGCGAGGTCGTGGGACCAGTGGTAGTTGGCCGGCTGCTTGAGGTCGGTGCAGCCGCACAGGGCCGCCGTCTCGTAGCCGGCCGCCAGCGACTCGAGCCCGTCGGTGCCGTTGTGCAGGCGCAGGTTGGGGAAGAGCCAGATGCCCATCTCCTCGGCGAGGCCGTCCATGAAGGCGAGCGAGCGCTCGGGGTACCCGTGCATCTTCAGGAAGCCCTCGCCGCGCAGTACCAGCAGGTGCGGCGAGCCGATCGACTCGAGGCAGAGGAAGAAGGTGCTCTCCCGCGGCAGCTCGGGGAAGTGGCGCTCGCCGAACGCCTTCATCCCCTCGCTGAAGGACTCCTCCGAGCCGACCGAGAGCAGGATCACCCGCACCCCCTCGGGTGGCTGGGCGCGGAAGCGCCGCGCCAGCGCCAGCAGGGAGACGACCGCGGTGCCGTTGTCGTTGGCGCCGGGGACGACCTCCCGCACGCCGATCTCCGCCATCGCCGCCGCCGAGCCGAGGCCGAGCAGCAGGCCCAGCTTCGAGAGCAGGCGCTTGCCGGTGAGGGCGCCGAGCGCGGCGAGGAGCGGCCCGCCGACGATCGGCGCCATCAGCATCGGGCTGGTGTCGGTGCGCTCGATCAGCCCCAGGCGGTTGGCGACCTCGGGGATCTCGGGGTGGAAGACGAGCCCGGAGTGGGCGGAGTCGTGGTGGGCGATGACCACGACCGTGCGCTCGGCCCCGGGGTCGCCCAGCTCGCACAGCACGTTGTAGGTGGTCCGCGTCGGCAGCGGCCGCCGCAGCCGGCGCTGGCCGGGCGGGAAGTCGTCGGCGATGCCGGCGGTGCCGATCGCGCCCAGGGCCGCGCCCAGCAGGCGCCGCCCGCGCAGCGCCGCGATCGCCCCCAGCGCCCCCAGAGCGGCGCCGATGCCCAGCGGCCACCAGTAGGTGCCGTGCGCCGGCTCGGCCTCGATCCGCGCCTCGGCGCCCTCCTCGGCGAAGCGCGCGACCAGCCACTCGGCCGCCCGCCGCTCGCCCTCGGAGGCGGACGGACGGTCGATCTTCTCCAGTTCCTCGAGCCGCTCGCGCAGCCAATCCTGTTCTCCCGCCATATGGCGGGGAAGCTACCCCCTTACCATTGACGCATGCTGGGTGGTGGTTCGATAACGCTGTTCCACGTTCGGGGGATCCGGATCGCGGTCGACTGGTCGTGGTTTCTCGTCCTCTTCCTGGTCATCTTCTGGATGTCCAATACCTATGGCGACCTGCTCGGCGAATCGAGCTCGGCGACGACCCCGTTCCTGCTGGCGATCCTCAGCGCCGCCGGCTTCTTCGGCTCGATCCTCCTGCACGAGCTCGGCCACGCCGTCGCCGCCCTGCGCAACGGGATCGGCATCTCCAGCATCCAGCTCTGGATCTTCGGCGGCATGGCGCGGATGGACCGCGAGGCCGAGACGCCGGCGGCGGAGCTGAAGGTGGCCCTCGCCGGCCCGCTCGTCACCTTCGCCCTCTTCCTGCTCTTCACCGTCGCCGGGCTTGCCGCGGTCGGCTGGACCGAGTTCCGCAACGCCGCCGAGCTGGACGTCAACTCCGGCGCCTCGGGCGTGATCGCGGTGCTCGCCTGGCTCTCCTCGATCAACCTCCTGCTGCTCGTCTTCAACATGCTGCCCGCCTTCCCGATGGACGGCGGCCGCGTCGCCCGCGCCGTCGCCTGGTGGCGGACCGGCGACCGCAACGCGGCGACCCGCTTCGCCGCCAACCTGGGCCGGCTCTTCGGCTACTTCTTCATCGGCGCCGGCGTCTACATGGCCGTCACCGACTCGATCTTCGGCCTCTTCGGCGGCGTCTGGCTGGCGTTGATCGGGATGGTGATCAACGGCTCCGCCCGCGGCGCCGCGATGCAGACGGCGCTGACCAGCCGCATCGGCGACGTCCTCGTCGCCGACGTGATGGACCGCGAGCCGGTGGCGATCCCCGGCGACATCAGCGTCGAGCGGGCGCTCGACGAGTACTTCCTGCGCTACCGCTGGCCCTGGTTCCCGGTCGTCGACGCCGCCCACCGCTTCCTCGGCCTGATCCTGCGCGAACGCGCCGACGAGGTCCCCGAGATCTCCCGCGCCAGCTCCAACGTCGCCGACCTCGTCGACCACGACCACGGCCTCTTCGTCCGCGACGACACCCCGCTCGACTCCCTGCTCTCGAACCAGAACCTGCGCCGCTTCGGCGCCCTGATGGCGGTCGACGCCGAAGGCCGCCTCAGCGGCGTGGTCACGGTGGAGCAGGTAGGCCGAGCGCTCCGCGACGCGACCACCTCGTAACCGCTACATCTAGCTACCCGCAGTCGCGGGGGGGCGAGCCGGGGAGGTGGCAGAGCTCCTCGGCTACTCGCAAGATTCAGTCGAGTACGCCTGTGCCCAGGGTCGTCTCCATCGCCTGCACCAGGGCGTCTACGCCGTCGGGCACACGGATCTGTCGTTGCACGGGAGATGCCTGGGGGCAGTGCTCGGGTGCGGGCGGGGAGCGTTGCTGAGCCACTGGTCCGCCGCCTGGCTCCTGGGGCTGATGCCGACGCAGCCGATCCCGATCCACGTCACCACGCCGATCCCGCGCAGGGCCCGGCTCGGACTCCGCATCCACCGCTCGCGCACCCTCGCCGACGAGGACCGGGCGCTCGAAGAGGGGATCCCGGTCACCTCCGTCGCCCGCACCGCGCTCGATCTCGCCGCCCGCGTCCGCACCCGCAGCGTCAACCGCCTGCTCCAGCGCAGCGAAGAGCTGGGGCTGTTCGACCTGCCGGACTTCGAATCGGTCCTGGCCAGCAACAGGGGCCACCGCGGGGCCAGGCCGCTGCGTCGTGCGATCGCCATCTACGAGCCGCCGCCGTTCACCCGTTCCGGCCTCGAGCTGCGCTTCTTCGAGCTCGTCTTGGAGCACGGCCTGTCGCGGCCGGCCACCAACTACGTCGAAGCCGGTTACGAGCTCGACGTCTGCTGGCCGGAGCTGCGCTTCGCGGTCGAACTCGAGGTCTTCGAGACCCACGGCTCCCGGCTCTCCTTCGAGGAGGACGCGGTGCGAGAGGAGGAGCTGAAGCTGGCCGGCGTCGAGATGATCCACGTCACCGGCCCGCGTCTGAAGCGCGAACCGCGGCGGGTGATGGAGCGGGTGGCGCGCTTGCTGGAAATGCGCCGCCGTGAGCTCGGCGGCTCAGCGGATGCGGACCGCGCCGCCGCTCAGAGCGCAGCGCGGTGGCGGTCGACGATGCGGGTGAAGTCGGTGCCGGCGGGCAGCGTCCCGAAGGCCTGGCCCCAGTCGCCGGCGAGGCGGGAGGCGCAGAAGGCGTCGGCGACCGCCTCGTCGCCGTAGCGGACCAGCAGCGAGCCCTGTAGGGCGAGCGCCATCCGCTCGACGAGGCGGCGGGCGCGGGTCTCGATCGTCCCCACGTCGCCGGCCAGCTCGTCCTTGAGCGAGCTGGCGTAGGCCCGCGAGCCGCGGCTCGGCGAGGGCGCCCTCCTCGACCTCGGCGAAGAAGGCGTCGAGCGTGGCGGGGCTCTTGACCATGGCGCGCAGCACGTCGAGGCACTGGACGTTGCCCGAGCCCTCCCAGATCGAGTTGAGCGGGCTCTCGCGGAAGAGCCGCGGCATCCCCGACTCCTCGACGTAGCCGTTGCCGCCGAGGCACTCCAGCGCCTCGCCGGCGTGCATCGGCGCCCGCTTGCAGATCCAGTACTTGAGCACCGCGTTGGCGATCCGCTTCAGGTTCTGCGCCCCCTCGTCGCCGGCCCCCGCTTCGTCGTAGGCGCGGGCCAGCCGCAGCGCCGAGATCGTCGCCGCCTCCGACTCGACGCAGAGGTCGGCGAGCACGTTCTGCATCAGCGGCTGCTCCGCGAGCACGCGGCCGAAGACGGAGCGGTTGGAGGCGTGGTGGATCGCCTGCGCGACCCCGGCCCGCATCCCGGTGGCGCCGCCCATCACGCAGTCGAGGCGGGTGTGGTTGACCATCTCGATGATCGTCCGCACGCCGGCGCCCTCCTCGCCGACCAGCCAGGCCGAGGCGGCGTCGAGCTCGATCTCGCTGGAGGCGTTGGAGCGGTTGCCGAGCTTGTCCTTCAGCCGCTGCAGCCGGAAGCGGTTGCGGGCGCCGTCGGGCGTCCAGCGCGGGAAGAGGAAGCAGGAGAGGCCGCCGCCGGCCTGCGCGAGGACGAGGAAGGCGTCGCACATCGGCGCCGACATGAACCACTTGTGGCCGGTCAGCTCGTACTCGGCGCCGGGCCCGCCGCCGTTGACCGGGCGGGCGACGGTGGTGTTGGCGCGGACGTCGGTGCCGCCCTGCTTCTCGGTCATCCCCATCCCGGCCAGCGCGCCCTGCTTGCCCGGGGCCGGCGCGTTGCTCGGGTCGTAGACGGCGGAGAGGAAGCGCGGCTCCCACTCGGCGGCCAGCTCCGGCTGCGTGCGCAGGGCGGGGATCACCGAGTAGGTCATCGAGATCGGGCAGCCGATCCCGGCCTCGGCCTGCGACATGCACATGAAGGCGGCGCCGCGGGCGACGTGGGCGCCCGGCCGCGGGTCCTTCCAGGGCGAGCAGTGCAGCTCGTGGGAGACCGCCATCGTCATCAGCTCGTGCCAGGAGGGGTGGAACTCGACGGTGTCGACGCGGTTGCCGAAGCGGTCGTGGGTCTTCAGCTTCGGCGGGTTCTCGTTGGCCAGCGCCCCCAGGGTCTGGGCCCGCTCGCTGCCGGCCAGGGCGCCGACCTCGGAGATCCGCTCCCGCGCCCACTCGGCGCCCTCGCGGCGCACCGCCTCGACCAGCGGCGCGTCCGCCTCGAAGACGTTGTAGTCGACGAGCGGCGGCGGCTGGTTCGCCACCTCGTGGTTGCCAAGGGCTGGGCGCTCCGCGGTTGCCATCCGGTACCGATTGTGGCACTTCCAGCGAGATCTGACCCGACGGCGCGGGCGAGGGCGCCGGGGAGATAGCATCGCGCGCCGGTGGCGAAGATCAAGGTCAAGAACCCGGTGGTCGAGCTCGACGGCGACGAGATGACCCGCATCATCTGGTCGTTCATCAAAGAGCAGCTGATCCTGCCCTACCTCGACGTCGACCTCGAGTACTACGACCTCGGGATCGAGAGCCGCGACGCGACCGCGGACCAGATCACGATCGACGCCGCCAACGCGATCAAGCGCCACGGGGTCGGCGTCAAGTGCGCGACGATCACCCCCGACGAGGCGCGGGTCGAGGAGTTCGGCCTGAAGGAGATGTACCGCTCGCCGAACGGGACGATCCGCAACATCCTCGGCGGCGTCATCTTCCGCGAGCCGATCGTGATCTCCAACGTCCCGCGCCTGGTGCCGGGCTGGACGAAGCCGATCGTGATCGGCCGCCACGCCTTCGGCGACCAGTACCGGGCCACCGACATGGTCGTCCCCGGCGAGGGGACGGTGACCCTGACCTACACGCCCAAGGACGGCTCCGAGCCGGTCGAGCTCGACGTCTACGACTTCCCCGGCGGTGGCATCGCGATGGCGATGTACAACCTCGACGACTCGATCCGCGACTTCGCCCGGGCTTCGATGCGCTACGGCCTCGACCGCGGCTACCCCGTCTACCTCTCGACCAAGAACACGATCCTCAAGGGCTACGACGGTCGTTTCAAAGACATCTTCGCCGAGGTCTACGAGAACGAGTTCAAGTCCGACTTCGAGGCCGCCGGCATCACCTACGAACACCGCCTGATCGACGACATGGTCGCGGCGGCGCTGAAGTGGGAGGGCGGCTACGTCTGGGCCTGCAAAAACTACGACGGCGACGTCCAGTCCGACACCGTGGCGCAGGGCTACGGCTCGCTCGGCCTGATGACGAGCGTGCTGATGAGCGCCGACGGCAAGACGGTCGAGGCCGAGGCCGCGCACGGCACCGTCACCCGCCACTACCGCCAGCACCAGCAGGGCAAACCGACCTCGACCAATCCGATCGCCTCGATCTTCGCCTGGACCCGCGGCCTCGCCGCCCGCGGGCGGATGGACGAGACCCCCGAGGTCTCCGAGTTCGCCGAGACGCTGGAGCGGGTCTGCATCGAGACGGTGGAGAGCGGCAAGATGACCAAAGACCTCGCGCTGCTCGTCGGCGAGGGACAGGAGTTCCAGACGACGCAGGAGTTCCTCGCCTCGATCGACGAGAACCTCCAGCGAGCGATGGCCTAGCGGCCGAAAAACCACAACTCGAGGAGAGATTTTCGTGAGCACTCCCGTCAAGGTCACCGTCACCGGCGCCGCCGGACAGATCGGCTACGCGCTCCTGTTCCGGATCGCCAGCGGCCAGATGCTCGGCCCCGACACGCCCGTCGAGCTGAGCCTGCTGGAGATCCCCCCGGCGATCAAAGCGGCCGAGGGCACGGCGATGGAGCTCGACGACTGCGCCTTCCCGCTGCTGCGCCGGATCGACATCACCGACAACGTCAACCAGGCCTTCGAGGGCACGAACGTCGCGCTGCTGGTCGGCGCCCGCCCGCGCGGCCCCGGCATGGAGCGCTCCGACCTGCTCGAGGCCAACGGCGGCATCTTCAAGCCGCAGGGCGAAGCGATCAACGCCGGGGCCGCCGATGACGTCAAGGTCCTGGTCGTCGGCAACCCGGCCAACACCAACTGCCTGATCGCGATGTCCAACGCGCCCGACGTCCCGCGCCAGCGCTTCACCGCGATGATGCGCCTCGACCACAACCGCGCCATCTCCCAGCTCGCCAACAAGCTCGGCAAGCCGGTCAGCGCCGTCACCAACATGACCGTCTGGGGCAACCACTCGGTCACCCAGTACCCCGACCTGGTGAACGCCAGGGTCGACGGTCAGCGCGGCCTGGGACGCGGTCGACGACGAGGCCTGGATCGCCGACGAGTTCATTCCCCGCGTCGCCAAGCGCGGCGCCGAGGTCATCGACGCCCGCGGCGCCTCCAGCGCCGCCTCCGCCGCCAACGCGGCGATCGACCACGTCCACGACTGGGTGCTGGGCACGCCGGACGGCGACTGGGTCTCGATGGCGGTGCCGGCGGACGGCTCCTACGGGATCGGCGAGGGGATCGTCTGCGGCCACCCCTGCCAGTGCACCGGCGGCGAGTGGTCGATCGTCCAGGGCCTCGACGTTCCGGACTTCTCGCGCGAGCGGATCGACGCCAGCGTGACGGAGCTGCAGGAGGAGCGCGACGCGGTCAGCCAGCTGGGCCTGATCTAGAGCGCACTCCGAAGGGCACGAAAAAGGCCGGCCCTGGAGGCCGGCCTTTTCTCTGCGCCACGACGGGTCTGGGTCAGCTGCCCGGGAAGTACTGGCGGCCCTGCTTTTTCACTCGGCCCTCTTTCTCGAGGTCGCCGAGGACGCGGTACAGGTAGTTCGGCTTGATCTTCATCGTCTTGGCGACGTCGGAGGCGCTGATGCCGGGCTCTTTCTCGATCAGCGCGACGGCCTGGTCGGCGCGGGTGCCGCCACGACGCCGGCGGCGTTTGGCGGGAGCTTTGCCCGACGCGGCTTTGGTGCTGGCGCCGCGGGGACGGCCGGGAGCACGGCGGGTGACTTTGCCGCCGAGCTCGTGGAGTGCGCGCTCGACGCGTTTGCGCTCCTCGTCGAGGTCGGCGAGGAGGTTGTGCAGATGCTGCCGAACCTCATCAACGTTCGTGGTGGGGGACATCGAGTTCCTTTCCGCTTTCCATCCAGAGTACCGCTGGAAGTGTGCCAGAGTCACAGTCATCGGTGAGTGTCTATTCACTCAAATCTCATCCCGCAACTGGACGTTTGGCTGGGCGGCCAAATGGTGAAAGTGGCAAAGCGGACGGGGAAACGTGCCTACTGGGCGCGTTCGGCCTGGCGCTCAGGTGAGATCCTGACCACGTTGCGGGCCAGTCCCAGCTTCTCCATCGCTCCGATGATCATCGCCGAGGGATCCGGCTCCCACCGTTTGAGACCGTGGACGGCCGAGCGCGGGAAGGCGTGGTGGTTGTGGTGCCAGGACTCGCCGAGGGACGGCAGCGCCAGCCAGAAGACGTTGGTGGAGCGGTCGTCGGTGTCGAAGCGGCGGCTGCCGAGGAAGTGACACACCGAGTTGACGCTCCAGGTGACGTGGTGGACGAAGAAGATCCGCACGAATCCGCCCCAGAGCAGGCCGGTGGCGGCTCCCACCAGGGTTCCGGTGACGGCGAACCCGGCCAGCGCCGGGATCGCCAGGCTCAGGTACACGAGGAAGCCGAAGTGGCGGTTGATGTACCGCATGCCCCTGTCCTCATAGAGGTCAGGCGCGTACTTCTTCCAGTCGGCCCGGCCCTGGCTCGACATCAGCCAGCCGGTGTGTGCGTGCCAGAGGCCGCCGAGCACGGTCTGGATGCTGCCGTCAGGGCGGACGTGGGGGCTGTGCGGGTCACCCTCTTCGTCGGTGTGGGCGTGGTGCTTGCGGTGGTCGGCGACCCAGGAGATGACCGGGCCCTCCACGGCCATCGAGCCGAGGATCGCGAACGTGTATTCGAGCGGCTTCGAGGTCTGGAACGAACGGTGGGTGAGCAGGCGGTGGAACCCGACCGTGACCCCGACCGCCGTCAGCAGGTACATGACCGCGGCGACGATCAGGTCGGCCGCCGTCACCCAGCTGTTCCAGAGCAGGACGATCGCGGTGAGCGTGGCGATGAAGGGAAGCACGACGGCGCCAAGGTTGACCGCCTTCTCCGTTCTCGTCATCTCGCCCACGCCGCAAAGATACGAGCATGTCGGCAATATGTATTAGCGCATATGCCACGATCTAAGGCACTAGACTTGTCATCTAGATGATGAAAACGCTGGATTCCGAGCCCTGGCGCGGCCTTCCCCGTCACGTCGCCGACCTGATCGAGCCGGAGCTGCCGGCGATCACCGGCGAGATCCTCGCCACGATCGCCCGCCAGGTGCCGGAGTACGCGCGGCCGCTGGAGGGGAGCTTCGGCCGTGGGCTGCGCACGGGTGTCGGCGAGGCGCTGCTGCAGTTCGTCGCCCTGATCCGCGACCCCGACGCCGGTCGCGACTCCGGCCGCGAGGTCTACGTCGAGCTCGGCCGCGGCGAGCAGCGCCAGGGGCGCACCCTCGACTCGCTGCTGGCCGCCTACCGGATCGGCGCCCGCGTCGCCTGGCGCCGGATCGCCGCCGCCGGGCGCCGCGCCGGGCTCGACGCCGAGCCGCTGACGCTGCTGGCGGAGTCGATCTTCGCCTACATCGACGAGCTCTCCGCCGACTCGGTCGAGGGCTTTGCCGAGGCCCAGGCGGAGGTGGAGGATCTGCGGCGCCGGCGCCGGCGCGAGCTGACCCGGTTGCTGCTGCGCGAGCCGGCAGCCGACCCGGCCGACGTCGCCGCCGCCGCCCGTGCCGCCGGCTGGTCGCTGCCCGGTCGCCTCGCCGTGGCCGCCTGCGCCGAGCGCGATCTGGCGGGCGTGGCGCGGCGGCTGCCGCCGGAGACTTTGGCGACGACGATCGACGGCAGCGGCTGCCTGCTCATCCCCGACCCCGACGGGCCCGGGCGGGCAGAGGCGCTGACACGGGCCGCGGCGCGGGCGCCGCTGGCGCTCGGTCCGGCGGTCGCCCCGGGCGCGGCGGCCGAGTCCTGGTCGCTGGCGCTGGCGCTGCTCCGCGCCACCGCCGCCGGGACGCCGGCCGGCGAGGGCCTGCTGCGCGCCGACAACCACCTGGCGGAGCTGCTGCTGCTCGGCGGCGGGGCGCTGACCGAGCGGATCGCCGCCCGCCGGCTCGAGCCGCTGGCGGGGCTGACCGAGAAGGCGCGGGCGCGGATGCTGGAGACGGCGCTGGCGCACGTCCGCCACAACGGCAACGCGGTGGCGATGGCGGCGGAGATGCACGTCCATCCGCAGACCGCCCGCTACCGGATCGCCCGCCTGCGCGAGCTGTTCGGCGACCAGCTCGACGACCCGGACGCCCGCTTCGAGCTGGAGATAGCGCTGCGCGCCGAGGCGGCTTGAGGGCCTAGTGCTTCTTGCGCTGCCGCGGCAGCGTGCGGAAGGCGACGTCCCAGAGCGGCGAGGAGACGCCGTAGCCGTAGCGATGGTC
>CAVPEX010000020.1:0-5103 GCA_963703585.1 uncultured Solirubrobacterales bacterium
ACCTCCTGGCAGTGCCACTCGCACTCCGGGCAACGGCGCCAGACCCGCCAGTGGGCGCGGTCCCCGGCCCGTTCCCAGCAGGTCGGCTGCACCAGGTGAGAGCCGCACTCCGGGCAGATGTGCAGGTCGCGTGCCCGCTTCGTCTTCTTCGGCGCTGGCTCTCTCATCGGCTAACTATCGAACCCGATCGGGGGCCACTTGATCCGTACTTTTCCGAAACTTCGCCGACAAAACCCAATTACCGGGTATCCAATTGATCGAGTGAGGCTGATCCGGCCGGCTCGCGACCCCGTTACCATGGTCGTGATGCCCGGAAACGTCGGTCCCCTCGAGATAGCCATCGTCGTCATCATCGCCCTGTTGGTCTTCGGTCCCAAACGCCTGCCGGAGCTGGGTCGCAGCCTCGGCAAAGGGATCCGTGAGTTCAAAGGCTCGATCACCGGCGACCACGACGACGATGACGACGACACCAAGGCGATCGGCTCCGCCCAGGCGACTGCGACCCCCGCCGCGAAGCCGCCCGCCGAGGCCGAGGCCGAGGTCGCTCACGACAAACGCGGCTGAGGGCGTGCCGGGATGCCCCGCCGCGTCAAGGCGGTCGCCCACGAGGATCGCCTCACCCTCGTAGAGCACCTGGACGAGCTGCGGGCGCGGCTGATCGTCTGCATCGCCGTCTTCGTCGTCGCCCTGGCGCTCTGCTTCTGGCAGAACCACCTGCTGCTGGAAATCGCCTCCGGCCCGCTGCCGAGCGACCACGAGAAGCTGCTCACCTTCGGCATCACCGAGCCCTTCACGACGACCCTGACGGTCTCCGTCTACGGGGCGCTGGTGCTCTCGCTGCCGATCATCCTCTACCAGCTCTACGCCTACGTGCTGCCCGCCTTCAGCAGCGCCGAGCGGAAGGTGATCCTGCCGCTGCTGCTGCTCTTCCCGGTCCTCTTCGTCGCCGGGATCGCCTTCGCCTACTTCGTCGTGATGCCGGCCGCGGTCAACTTCCTGCTCAACTTCAACGACAGCCAGTTCAACGTCCAGGTCCGCGCCCGCGACTACTACAGCTTCTTCTCGATGACCGAGATCGCCTGCGGCCTGCTCTTCCAGCTGCCGCTGGTGATCCTCGCCGTCACCCGCCTCGGCATCGTCAGCGTCGAGCAGCTCACCGCCAACCGTCGCTACGCCTACCTGGCGATCGCGGTCGTCGCCGCGGCGCTGCCCGGGGTCGACCCGGTCTCGATGGTGATCGAGATGGTCCCCCTGCTTGTTCTGTTTGAGTTGAGTATCTTGCTCGCACGGGCGTTCGGACGGCCGGGCGAGTCCGGGGGGATGGCAGAGCCCTCTACCCAGGAGTAGAGAGAAGAGAGCATGGCCTCAGGCGACAGAGAGCACAAGATGCTGTTCGACATCCGCGGCAAACGTCGCAGCGTCGTCAAAGTCGTCTACGCGATCCTCGCCCTGCTGATGGGGCTGAGCCTCTTCCTCCTCGCCGGGCCCGGCATCGGCGGCATCTTCGACGGCAACGAAGCCAGCAACAGCGAAGCCGTCTCCCGCATCGAAGACGAAGCGGCGAGGGTCGAGCGGAAGCTGGCCAGGGAACCGGAGAACAGCGACCTGCTGCTGAAGCTGACCCGCAGCCACACCAGCGCCGCCAACCTGCTGGCCGAACCGGGCCCCAACGGCGAAGTCCTGCTCACCGTCGAGTCGCGCCAGCAGTACGAGAAGGCGAGCGCGAGCTGGAGCGAATACCTGGAAGCGACCGACGAACCCGCCCCCGGCGCTGCCCAGCTGATGTCGCAGGCCCTCTTCAGCCTCGCCAACACCTCGCGCACCTACAACGAGGCCGAGGCCAACATCACCGCCGCCGCGGACGCGCAGAAGATCGTCGCCGAAGCGCGGCCGAGCCTGGGCTCGCTCAGCACCGCCGCCCTCTACACGCTCTACACCTTCGACTACGCCGAAGCCGAACAGCTGCGCGACGAAGCGAAGAAATTCGCCAACACCAAGTTCGAACGGGAAAACCTCGACAACCAGTTCGACGAAGTGAAGAAACAGGCGGTCAAATTCCAGAAGGAATACGAAGCGGCCAAAGAAGCGGCCAAGCAGGCGGCGGAACAGGGCGGCGCCAACCCCCAGGAAAGCCTGCAGAACCCGCTCGGCCTCGGCGGCGGCCTCGCCGAATAGCTACTCGTAGGTGAGCCCCTCGAGCGGGTCGAGGCGCGCCGCGCGCCGCGCCGGCACGATCGCCGCCAGCGCTCCCAGAACTACGCCGAGGACGGCGATCGCGACCAGGGTCGTCAGCGGGAAGTGGACCTCGAGGCCGACCAGGGAGCTCTCGCGGACGGAGAAGAGCCAGACGAGGCCGATCAGGACCCCGACGGCGATCCCCGTCAGCGCCCCGGCGAGGGAGATCAGCAGGCTCTCGTCGAGCATCATCCGCCGGATCCGCCAGCGCGAGCCGCCGAGCGCCCGCAGCACGCCGATCTCGCGGGTCCGTTCGATCACCGACATCGAGAGCGTGTTGACGACGCCGAGCAGGCCGACGATCACGGCGATGCCGACGATCGCGTTGAAGAAGGCGAACTGCCGGCTGACTTCGTCCTCGCAGCCTTCCTTGACTTCGACGTCGGAGACCGCTTCGACGCTCGCCCGGGGCCGATCCGAAAGTGCTGGCGGCGAAGAAGGGGATCGCCGCCTCGGCGACGAGGGTGAGCCAGAGCTGCGCGTCGGAGAACCCGCCCCGCGCGGCCTCGATCGCGTCGGAGGCGAAGTGGAGGACGGAGAAGACCGGCGCCGAGAGCCCGACGAGGTCCGACCTCTCGACGTTGGGCGCGGTGCCGCTCATGGGCCGCGAAGGACTCGAACCTTCAACCTTGAGCTTAAGAGGCTCCTGCTCTAACCAGTTGAGCTAGCGGCCCGGGGCCGGCAAGTATAGGAAGCCGGCGTCGTCGACGGGACGCCGGCTCGCCCGGCAGAACTTTTCCACGGCGCCGTCGACGATCGTGCCGCCCTCGAGGGTGAAGCGGCCGTGCGTCTGCAGGATTCCGTCCGAGCAGCGGGCGGAGACGTAGCTGCGGCGCCTGCCGCCGGCGCTGTAGCGGTGGCCGATCTTGACCTTGAGGCGGGTGATCGCGCCGAAGCCGGCGGCGATCGGGGGGACGTCGAGGGTGGCGCGGTAGCGGAAGGGGCCCGGGCGGCGTTCGATCGGGGCCAGGATCGCGTAGGTCTGGGTGCCGGGCACGGTGGTGCGGGCGTGGACGACGACGGTCGGGTGACCTGCGAGGGGCGGGCCGTTGAAGATCGTCAGCGGCGAGGTCGCCGGCACCGGCCCGCTGGCGAGCGCGATCGTCGCGTCGACGCGCCCGCTGCCGACGATCGCCCCGGCGCAGGCGCGGCGGGCTTCCTCGGTGCTCGCCTGCGCCACCCGTTGCGGCGGGCAGGTGGGGAGCCCGGCGACGCTGAGCCGGCCGTCGCGGTCGAAGTCGACGATCGCCTGCTGCAGCGCCGCCGGCGGGCCGCCGTCTTTGGCGGCGAGGCTGACGTAGCCCTGGAATTCGATCGGGGCGAAGCGGGCGCGGGGCAGCTGCCGGGGGCGGAAGCCGCCGTCGGCGTGGAGGATCAGGTTGTCCACTTCGACGATCGCCGGGGTGGCGGAGGCGACGCCCGCGAGCAGCGCCACCAGCAGCGAGCAGAGAAGGGCGGCTCTCTTCAGTGCGGCGCGTGACACGCCGAGGACAGGGTCGACGGGAAGAAGTCGCCGTTGCTGAAGCTGACCGAGCCGTGCACCTGCAGGCGGCCGCCCTCGCAGCGGGCGTTGACGTAGCCGACCTCCTCGCCGCCCCGCTTGAAGGTCCGGCCCAGCGTCGCCTTGGCGAGGGTGGCGGCGCCGAAGCCGCCGGCGATCTCCGGCATCTCGACATGGACGCGGAACCCGTAGCGCCCGTGGCTGACCCGTTCGATCACGATCGGCACCAGCACCGTCCTCGCCACCGGCAGGGTCTCGTAGCCGTGGGCGATCAGCGTCGGCTTGCCGCCGGTCGGGGGCGCGTTGAAGAAGGAGAGGGGCGAGCCGATCGTGGTCGGCGCCTGGCCCGGCAGCTGCACCCGCGCCCTGCCCGTCCCTTCGCCGACCAGGGCGCCGGCGCAGCGCTTGCGTGCCTGCTGCGGCGTCGTCTCCGCCAGCTTCGCCACCGTGCAGACCGGCACGCCCTTGGCTTCGATCGAGCCGTGCTTGTCGAACTCGAAGTCGAGGCTCGCCAGCGCCGGCGGCATCGAGCCGTCCTTGGTGCCGACGCGGGTGATGCTGGTCAGCTTCACCGGCGCGTCGCGCTTTTCGGGCAGCTCCCGCGGCAGCACGCTGGCGGTGGCGCTGAGCACGGTCTCGCCGATTTCCACCTTCAGCGCGTAGGCGGTGCCGCAGGCGAGCAGCCCGACCAGGGCCACGACCACGGCTGCTCTCGGCAGCGCTCTCCTCATCCCTTGCTCTCGCAGGGGCGGAACAGGGTTCCCTGCAGGACCGTCTCGTCGTCGAAGTCGAACTGGCCCTTGGCCTGCAGGCGGCCGTCCGGGCAGCTGGCGCTGGCGTAGCTGAGCGTCTTCCCCTCGTACTTCCATTCGCGGCCGATCGTCAGCCGCCCGTAGGTCGGGACGCCGCTGCCGCCGGCGATCTCGGGAATCTCGGCGACGGTCTTGAAGCCGTAGCGCCCGTCGCGGACCGTCTCGATCTCGATCGAGACGACGTAGGCGGTCGGCGCCGGCACCTTCAGGTAGGCGTGCGCGAGCACGGTCGGGTTGCCGTGCTTCTCGCGGCCGTTGAAGAGAGTGATCGGCGAGGAGGCGGGGATCGGCGACTGTTCGGGGAAGTAGACGACCGCCTTGCCGAAGCCTTTGCCGACGATCGCGCCGCCGCAGTTCCGGCGCGCCTGGGCGGTGTCGGTCGCCGCGAGCTTGGCGCGGGTGCAGACCGGCAGCCCGCGGGTCTCGACCGCGCCGTGCTTGTCGAACCAGAGCGTGATCCGTTGCAGCACCGGCGGGATCGAGCCGTCGCTGGTGGCGATCTTGCCGTAGCCGTGCAGCTTAGCAATACGATGCATCCAGCAACAGGCCACAACA
>CAVPEX010000021.1:0-28536 GCA_963703585.1 uncultured Solirubrobacterales bacterium
GATGGCGGGGGCGGCGGACTGGTGAGCCTCGGAAGCAGGCCCTCGGAGACGAGCACGGCGGCGCCAGCGGAAGACGGTGGCGGGGCCGCCCCGTTGATCCCGTTCTCGGCAAAGCAGGGGCACTCTGCCGCGGGTGGAGAGTCTCAGGGCTCGACCCAGTACGAAAGGGGCAACGTCGAAATCGAAAGGCCCTCCGGTGCCACCAACCTGAACTTCAACGGCGCTGGCCGCTATTCCTCCGGCGCCTCCCACCGCGCGGTCCAACGCTCGGCCCAGATGGTGCTGGGCATCGAGCCGGCAGAGGTCGGCGAGGCCGCCGGCAGGGTCCTCGAAGCCGTCCACGCCAACGACGGGATAGTCCTGCAGTCCTCGGTCCGGGGCGGCAGCGAGAACGACCCGCGCGCCGTGTTCGACCTGTTGATCCCCAGCGCCAAGCTCAGCGACACCCTCGCCGCCTTCTCCGAGATCGGCGAAGTTCGCTACCGCCACGATGCCGTTGTCGATATCACGGCGCCGACGGTGACGGTCGGGGAGGAGTTGCAGGATTCGCGGGCGCGGATCGACAGCCTGCTCGCCCAGCTCGTCGAGGCCGACACCGAAGCCGAGCGCGAAGCGGTGGAAGCCGAGCTGCGGACCGAGCGCCGCCACGCCGCCGTGCTGCGCTCGCAGCTCTCACGGCTGCACCGTCAGGCCAACCTCTCCCACGTCTCGTTGCGGATCGAGAGCGGCGAGGCCTCTGTGCCTTCCAACGACGACTCCTCCTGGGGCATCGGCGACGCCCTGCCGACGCCGGCCGCATCCTCGGCATCGCCGCCGCCGTCGCCCTGGTCGGCCTCGCCGTGCTCGCCCCGATCGCCTTGATCGCGCTGCTCGCCTGGCTCGCCCAGCGCGCCTGGGTCCGCCACGCCCGCGAGCGCACCCTCGGCTGAGCGCCCGCCCGCCGGTAGGGTGGGCACATGGGTGAACGGGTTCGCGGACCGGCGGAGATGCCGAACTTCGGTCCGCCCTCGACCCCGCGGCCGGCCGCCTCGATCGTCCTCCTGCGCCGCGGCGGCAAGCACTCGCAACGGGCGCTCGAAGTGCTGCTGCTGAAGCGCACGGAGGAAGCCAAGTTCATGCCGGGCCTCTGGGTCTTCCCCGGCGGCGCCGTCGACCCCGGCGACGGCGAGGGCGAGGGCGGCTACCGCGCCTGCGCCGTGCGCGAGCTGGCCGAGGAGGCCTCGATCGAGCTGCCCGCGGGCGAGGAGCTGGTCCCCTTCTGCCGCTGGATCACGCCGGAGATCGTCGCCACCCGCTTCGACGCCTGGTTCTACTTCGCCCTCGCCCCTGCCCACACCCCCCCGCAGCCCGATGGGATCGAGATCGTCGAGGCGGCCTGGCTCACCCCGGGGGACGCCCTCGCGGCCAACGAGGCCGGCGAGCTGCCACTCGCCTTCCCGACCCTGAGCCAGCTGAAGGCGCTGCAACCCTTCCGCACCTCGGACGAGGCTCTCGCCCATCACCGCGGCCGCAGCATGGAGCCGACGCTGCCGGTGGTGGTCGGCGAGGGCGAGCAGCGCCGGGTCGCCCTCCCCGGCGACCCGGACTACCCGGCTTAGTCCCGACGAGCCCCCGCTCAACCCTGCGGGAACGGCTCCAGCCCGGCGTGCCAGGGACCGGGCGGGTAGGTGTGGATGCCGCTCTCTTCCATCTCCCCCTGCAGTCGTTTGAACAGCTGGCCCGCGTTCTTCAGCGCCGCTTTCAGCTCTTCCTCGCTGCGCTCGCGCAGGCGCCAGAGGAACCAGAGCTGGCGGTCGTTGACGCCGAAGTCGACCTCGCCCGTCATCGTCGTCACCCAGGCGAGGAAGCCGGGGCCGAACAGCTCGCGCAGGGCGACCGGGTCGCACTCCTTCGGCACCGTGGCGACGAAGCGGCGGTTGAAGTCGATCGACTCGAACTCGACCTTGCGCTGGAAGCGCTGGGTGACCACCTCGTGGCCCTCGATCGACTCGACGTTGAACGCCGGCACGACCGCCGCCAGGTCCGGCATGTGGGCCTTGGCGAGGATCGCGGTCGGCAGCACCGCCTTCGAGAAGAAGCCGCCGACCTCCTTTTCGTCGGCGTCGCAGGAGGATCCCCAGAAGCCCTCGGCCAGCTGCCCGGTGAGCCGGTTGACGCCGCCGACGCAGAGCGCCACCGGCCCGTCTTTCGGGTTGATGCCGCCGACCGGCTCGTAGGTGAGGCCGTTGCCCTCGCCGTAGCGGCGCACCGCCTCGGCCCAGTCCTGCGCTTCCTGCTTGGCGCTCATCGCCGGATCCTATGAGCCGGAGGGCCGGAACCCGGGCTCGGCGCCGCCGAACGGCGTTAGGATTGGCGGCAAGCCCGGTCGACCACAGGAGCCTTCATGACCATCGCCATCGTCGTCGTCGTCGTCGCGATCATCCTCATCGCGGTCCTCTACTTCATCGCGAAGCGCAACTCGATCATCGCCGCGCGCAACCGGGTCGACGAGTCCTGGAGCGGGATCGACGTCCAGCTCAAACGGCGCCACGACCTCGTCCCCAACCTGGTCGAGACCGTCAAGGGCTACGCCACGCACGAGAGCGAGGTCTTCGAGAAAGCGACCAAAGCCCGGGCCGAGGCGATGTCCGCCCACAGCGTCGCCGACACCTCCAAAGCCGAGTCGGCGCTGAGCGGCGCCCTCACCGACCTCCGCGCCGTCGCCGAGAACTACCCGACCCTGCGGGCGACCGAGAACTTCCAGCAGCTCAGCCGCAACCTCTCCGAGCTGGAGGACGAGATCCAGGCCTCGCGCCGGATCTACAACTCCAACGTCCAGTCCTACAACACGGACATCCAGCAGTTCCCGGGCTCGATCATCGCCAACGCCGGCAACTTCACCGCCCGCGAGTACTTCGAGATCGAGAACCCGGCGGAGCGCGAACCGGTCTCGGTCAGCTTCGACAAATAGCGCTCTCCTACAATTCAGGGCATGACCGCAACCACCGAAGCGACCCTCTGGATCTGCGAAAGCTGCGGGTTCATCTACGACCCGGAGATCGGCGACCCCGACGGCGGCATCCCGCCGGGAACCCCCTTCGAGGACATCCCCAAGGACTGGTTCTGCCCCGTCTGCGGCGCCCGCACGACTGATTTCCGCCCACTCGAGCCCGGCGAGGCCTGAGCGCTTCCTGGCCGGCTGGCCAGGAACCAGGCTGAGCGAATAGGCTGCGCGGCAATGGGGGAGTTCGATTACGACTGGATCGTCGTCGGGTCCGGCTTCGGCGGCTCCGTCTCGGCGCTGCGACTAGCCGAGAAGGGCTACTCGGTGGCCGTGCTGGAGTGCGGCAAGCGCTTCGCCGACGAGGACTTCCCGAAGTCGACCTGGGACCTGCGCCGCTACTTCTGGGCGCCGCGCCTGGGGATGCGCGGGATCTTCCGGCTGACGCCTTTCAAGGACGTCTCCGTGGTCAGCGGCTGCGGCGTCGGCGGCGGCAGCCTCGGCTACGCCAACACGCTCTACGTGCCGCCCTCGCAGTTCTTCCAGGACCCGCAGTGGGGCGACCTCGAGGACTGGGAGCGGACGCTCGCCCCGCACTACGCCGAGGCGCAGCGGATGCTCGGCGTCGTCGTCCACGATCGCGACGACCCCGCCGACCAGCTGCTGCGCGAGTACGGCGAGCACCTCGGCGTCGGCGACACCTACCGCAAGACCCCGATCGGGATCTACCTCGACAACCCCGGCCAGACCGTCCCCGACCCCTTCTTCGGCGGCGAGGGACCCGACCGCACCGGTTGCATGCAGTGCGGCCGCTGCATGGTCGGCTGCCCGCACGGAGCGAAGAACACCCTGGTCAAGAACTACCTCTGGCTGGCCGAGCGCCGCGGCGTCCAGGTCGCGCCGGACCGCACCGTGACCGAGATCCGCCCGCTCGGCGCCGCCGACGGCAGCGACGGCTACGCGGTCACCGGCGAGCGCTCCGGCCTGCGCCGCGGCCGCGGCCGTCGCACCCTCACCGCCCGCGGCGTCATCGTCGCCGCCGGCCCGCTCGGCACCAACAAGCTGCTGCAGCGCTGCCGGCTCGGTGGCGCCCTGCCGCGGATCTCCTCCCGCCTCGGTGAGCTGGTCCGGACCAACAGCGAGTCGATCCTCGCCGTCACCGTCCCGGAGGACTACCCCGAGGACCTGACCACGCGCGTCGCGATCACCTCCAGCATCTACCCGGACCCGCACACCCACATCGAGACCGTCACCTACGGCAAGGCCGGCAACTCGATGAGCATGCTCTACACGCTGCTGGTCGGCGACGGCACCCGGGCGACGCGGCCGCTGAAGCTGCTGGCGCAGATCGTCCGCCACCCGGGCCGCTTCGCCAGGGTTCTCTTCCCGCGTAACTGGTCGAGCCGGACGATCATCGTCCTGGTGATGCAGACGCTCGACAACGCGATCGCCCTGCGGCCGAAGCTGAAGCGCTCCGGCGAGGTCCGCCTGCAGACCGAGCAGGATCCCGAGCGGCCGATCCCGACCTTCATCCCGGTCGCCAACGACGCCGCCGAATGGCTGGCCGAGCGCACCGGCGGCATCGCCCAGAGCTCGACCACCGAGGCGCTGATGAACATCCCCACCACCGCCCACATCCTCGGCGGCGCCGTGATCGGCCACGGCCCCGAGGACGGCGTCGTCGACAGGCGCCAGCGGGTCTTCGGCTACGAGAACCTGCTGGTCTGCGACGGCGCCGCGGTGCCGGCCAACGTCGGCGTCAACCCGAGCCTGACCATCACCGCCCTGGCCGAGCACGCGATGGCGGAGATCCCCCCGAAGGACGGGGCCGAGCTCAGCCGCCCGGAGGCGGCGCGCCCGGCCCCCCTCGCCTAGCTGCTCAGCCCGCGAAGCGCTGGGCGACGAAATCCCAGTTGACGACGTTCCAGAAGGCGTCGAGGTATTCGGGCCGTTTGTTCTGATACTTGAGGTAGTAGGCGTGCTCCCAGACGTCGCAGCCGAGCAGCTCGGTGGAGCCGTCGGAGATCGGCGCGTCCTGGTTGGCGGTCGAGACCACGGCCAGGCCGCCCGAGGAGTCCTTCACCAGCCAGGCCCAGCCGGAGCCGAAGCGGGCGATGCCGGCGTTTTTGAACTCTTCCTTGAAGGCGTCGAAGGAGCCGAACTTCTCGGCGATCGCCGCGCCCAGCTCGCCCTGCGGCTCGCCGCCGCCGTCCGGGCTCAGCATCTGCCAGAAGAGGCTGTGGTTGTAGTGGCCGCCGGCGTTGTTGCGGACCGCCGTCTCCTTGTCGCCAAGGCTGGAGAGGTTCCGCAGGACCTCCTCGACGTCCTTGTCGGCCCACTCGGTGCCCTCGAGGGCGCCGTTGGCTTTGTCGACGTAGGCCTGGTGGTGCTTGTCGTGGTGCACCCGCATCGTCGCCTCGTCGATGTGGGGCTCCAGCGCGTCGTAGGGATACGGCAGATCGGGTACCGAGTAAGCCATCGAAGGTCTCCTTGTGTCGGAATAGGAAGTCCAGCGGAGCCTAACCGCCGCGAGCCCTCAGCTACCCCCAGGGTTCGTCGCTACACACCGCTGGCGGCGCCGCCCTCAGTCGCCGAAGAGCGCCCGCGGGACCGCGTCGGCGTCGCCGCCGGTCCAGGCGTTGAACCGGTACCAGGCCGGCTTCGCTTCGCGCTTCTCGGTCAACAGGCCGGCGGAGCGGCAGAACAGGCAGGTGCCGCCTTCGTCGGTCCAGGTGAACCACCAGACGCCGCCGATCCGCCAGCTGAGGCGGTGGGTGGAGATCATCGCGAAGGCCTGCGAGAGCTGGTTCGCCTGCCCCCAGAGGCCGCGCTCCCAGCGCGTCGGGCCGCTGCGCGAGCCCCAGCCCAGCTCAGTCACGTAGATCGGCGTCGAGGCGTCGTTGTGGACGCTCATGACCCGCCGCAGGTTTTCGATCTGCGCCCGCATCGCCCGCGCCTCGGCGACGTAGGGGTGCAGGGCGACTCCGTCGAAGTACTCCTTCACGTTGCGGGCCCGGTAGAGGCGCGAGAGGAAGTCCCCCGAAGCGACGTTGGGCGGGATCTGCAGCGGCCGGCCGAAGAAGCCGCCGACGATCACCTGCGCCCCGGGGTCTTCGCGGTGTAGGACCCGACCGGCGATCCGCAGCAGCGTCGCGTAGCTCGCCGGGTCGGGGCGGTGGGCGAAGGTGACGATGTTCTCCTCGTTCCAGATCTCCCATTTGCGGATCGGGTAGGCGTCGAGCTCGGGGTGTTCTTCCCAGAATTCGCCCCAGGGCCCGTAGCGGTAGACGGCGGCGCGGAGGAAGTTGGCCCATGCCCAGCGCTGCCAGGAGCTGCGGGTCGGCAGCACGATCGTGTCGGGCGCCACCCAGTCCGGCGTGCTGACGACGAAGGGCATGATCCGGATCCCCTCCTCCGCCGCCAGTTCGAGCTCGTGGTCGAAGCCGCTCCAGTCCGGCTCGGCGACCAGCGGGCTCTGCCGCTGGATGCCCGACCAGGCGAGCGGCAGCCGCACGCTGGTCACCCCCGCTTCCCGCATCAGCTCGAAGTCCTTGTGGCTGGCGGGGTTCTGCGGCGAGATGCCGAGGAAGCCTTCCGGCAGGTAGGCGGCCGCGCTCGCCGGCGCGGCGAGCGCCACGGCGAGGGCGAAGAGGATTGCGAGCTTGCGGGCCATCGACATAGCTGGGAACCGGTCGAGCAAACCAAAGTAGCGGCGCGCGACACGATCGGAGCACCCCACCAGGACCGGCGCACACCGCCTTGCGCCCTGGCTCTGAGATAATCGCCCTTCTCGGGGCGTGGCGCAGCCTGGTAGCGCGCACCGTTCGGGTCGGTGAGGTCCCCGGTTCAAATCCGGGCGCCCCGATGAAGCGATGACCTGGCTCGGCCGATCCGGGCCGGCGTCACCAGACGACGGCGGCGGCGACGTGGGCGTGGTCCCGGATCCGCCGGTCCTTGGAGACGAGCCCGAGGCCGTGCTCGATCGCCGTCGCGTAGATCAGCCGGTCGGCGGGATCCCCTGGAAACGAGGCGGGGAGGGAGGCGGCGCCGCCGGCGACGGCGGGGGTCATCGGGATCGTCCGCACCTGAGCGCACAGGCCCTGCAGCCAGGTTCGGATCGGCACGGATACGACGATCCGCTCATGCCGGGCGAGCCAGGCCAGCTCGTACCAGGTGATCGCCGCCACCGCGAGCTCGTCCGCGGCCTCCAGGACGTCCTGCGCCCTGGCGCTGACCCGCTGCGGCTCCGCCGACCACCAGTGGACGACGTGGGTGTCAAGGAGGACGGCGGCCATCGATCAGGAGGCGTTCCAGGCCTCGCCGGTGGAGAACAGCCGCTCGTCGTCAGCCGCGCTCATCGCAACCCCTGCGCAGGAGCCCTTCAGCGAGCGGGCCCCCGCCGGCGGCACCAGCCGCGCCACCGGACGGCCGTGCCGGGTGATCTCGATCTCCTCTCCGGCGGCGGCCTCGTCGAGAAGCCGCAGAATCGTCGCCTTTGCCTGGGTCGCGGTCACTTGCTTGGCCATATGGCCATAATAATAGCCAGCAATGAGATCATTGCCCCGCCAAGGGCAGAAGGACTCCCCTCTCTCCCCGGTCCCGCGGCGCCGATAGGGTCTCGGCATGGAAGCCGCCGGCCCCTTCGAGGCGCATGAGGTCGATCTCCACGGGCACCGGACCGTCTACCGCACCGCCGGCAGCGGCCCGACCGTGGTCCTGATCCACGGGATGATCAACTCCTCCCGCCACTGGGAGCAGGTCGCCTCGCGGCTGGCCGGCTCCTACCGGGTGGTCGCGCCCGACCTGATCGGCCACGGCGACGCGGCGACGCCGCGCGGCGACTACTCGCTGGGCGCCCACGCCGCCAGCATCCGAGACCTGCTGACCGCGATCGGGGTCGAGCGGGCGACGATCGTCGGCCACTCGCTCGGGGGCGGCGTCGCGATGCAGTTCTTCTACCAGTTCCCCCAGCGCACCGAGCGCCTGGTGCTGATCTCCAGCGGCGGGCTCGGCCACGACGTCAGCCCGCTGCTGCGCGGCGCCGCCCTGCCCGGCTCGGCGACGCTGCTGCGGGTCGCGACGCGACCGCGGCTGGTCGGCGCGATCGCCGGCACCGGGGCGCGGCTGCGGGCGCGCGGCAACTCCACCGGCGTCTATCTGCAGGCCGTGGCGCGGGCGCTGGGGCCGCTGCAGGAGAGCGGCTCGCGGCGGGCCTTCCTGCAGACCCTGCGCTCGGTGATCGACGTCCAGGGCCAGAAAGTCTCGGCCCGCGACCGCCTCTACCTGCTCGGCGACATGCCGACCCTGATCGTCTGGGGCGAGCGCGACCGCACGATCCCGATGGCGCACGGGCTCGAAGCCGAGCGGGCGATCCCCAACTGCCGCTTCGAGACGCTGCCCAGGGCGGCGCACTTCCCCAACCTGGAAGACCCGGAGGGGCTGGCGGCGGTGCTCGGCGACTTCCTCGAGACCACCTCCCCGGGCCGCATCGACGACGCCGACTGGGGCGACGTCCTCGCCCGCCGCGCCCGCGCCCGCATCCGGCGCGTCGCCTAGAGGACTCCCCCCTGCCGCGCCGCTATTCGACCGCGGCGATCGCCCGCTCGATTTCGCCCAGGGTCGGCCCATCCTGCAGCGTTTGGGTCCCGTTCGGCCCGGTCACGATCGCCGCCTGGCCGTAGCGGATGCCGAGGTCCCGGCCCAGCTGCTCGGAGGCTTCGAGCCGTTTGGCGATCGCGCCGTCGCGCCCGCCGTTGTCTTCCAGGTCGGCTTCCCATTCTGGCCCGTTCAGCTCCTCCACCCCACCGGCCACCGAGTCGAGGAAGTCCTGGTCGACGCCGAAGCGCTCGGCTTCGTCCTGGTTGCGGAAGAAGAGGTAGGTGTAGTGCCAGCCGTAGCCCTGGTCGGCGGCCGCCTCGGCCCCGTAGAAGCCGAGCTCCTGTGGGCTTTCGCTGTTCGAGTAGTGCCGGTACAGCAGCTTGACGTCGCCGGGGCGCGCGTAGTCTTCGACCAGCGCCGGGATCGTGGTGAGGAAGTCGTCGCGGCAGGCCCCGCACTGCAGGTCGTTGAAGACCTGGATCGTCACCGGCGCGTCGTCGGAGCCGATTCGGTCGCCTTCCTGGGGCACGCCGCCGAAGATCCGCTGCGCGTCGCCGATCCCGTCGAGGTGGACGAGGGCGTCGCCGGGCTCCTGGGTGGAGACCTCGACGACGAGGTAGCCCAGCCCGAGCAGGGCCAGGGCAAAGAGGGCGATCACCCAGAGACGGCCTCTCCGGGGGATCGCTTTGACGGCGATCTCGGACATCGGGACCCCATTATCCCGACCCGGGGCCCCCGGCTATCCCGCAAGGTGCGGAATGTTCCGATTGACACGTCCGCAGGCAGCGATAAACATGCCTCTACCAACTTTCCACGACATGGGAGGTCTACATGGCCAATCACCTGACGCCCAGCGAGCTCGCCGACCAGCTGCAGATGAAGCGGCAGGAGGTGATCGGAAAGTGCGTTGAGATGGGCGTCCCGATCTTCCACGGCCGGATCGACAGGTCCCTGTTCGAGTCCTCCCTGCGCAATGAGACTGCCACCCGGGCATATCGGGCTGGCTCTGCGGCCAGTCACTGAATAGACTCCCCCCGAATGGAGGGGAGGGGCACCCACTCGAAGACGCTGGCGGACCTGCTGCCACGCTCCGCCGAGGTCTACGGCGACAGTCCCGCTGTCCGCTACAAGGACGGCGAGCAATGGGTCGACCGCAGCTTCAACGAGGTGCTGGAGATCGTTCGGCCGCTGGCGCTGGGCCTGGCCGAGCTCGGCATCGAGAAAGGCGACCGCGTCTCGATCCTCGGCAACACGCGGCCCGAGTGGACCTACTTCGACTTTGCCGCCCTCTCGATCGGCGCCACCGTGGTGCCGATCTACCAGACCAACTCGCCTGAGGAGTGCCGCTACGTCCTCGACAACTCCGACGCCAGGGTGGTCGTCGTCGAGGACGCCGAACAGCTGCAGAAGATCCGCGACGTCCGCGCCGTCCTGCCCAAGCTCGAGCAGGTGGTCCTGATGACCGGCGACGCCGAGGACGCGATCTCGATGCAGGACCTGGCGGCGAAGGGCGCCGGCGTCGACGCGGCGGTCTGGGAGCGGCGCTACGCGGCGGTCACCCCGGAGGACATCTGCACCTTCATCTACACCTCGGGGACGACCGGCCCGCCCAAGGGCTGCATCATCAGCCACGGCAACTACCGGGCGATGCTCGACATGGTCAACGAGACCAGCGTCATCGAAGACGAAGACGTCACCTACCTCTACCTGCCGCTCGCCCACTCCTTCGCCCTGCTGATCCAGCTCGGCAGCTTCGACCTCGGCGCCACGATCGCCTACTGGGAGCGGGACCCGCTGAAGATCCTGCCGAACCTGGCGGAACTGAAACCGACCTACTTACCCTCGGTGCCGCGCATCTTCGAGAAGATCTACACCGCCGCCAACAGCGGCATGGAAAAGGCCGGCGGCCTCAAGAAGGCGATCTTCCATTGGGCGATCAAGGTCGGCGAAAGGATGCGGAAGCGGGAACGGGGCGGCCGCAAGCCCGGCTTCCTGCTCTCCCGCCAGTACGCGTTCGCCGACAAGCAGGTGCTCTCGAAAATCCGCAACCTGTTCGGCGGCCAGATGCGCCTGGCGGTCTCCGGGGCGGCCCCGATCAACCCGGACATCCTGCGCTTCTTCGACGCCGCAGGCGTGCTCGTGCTCGAGGGCTGGGGGATGACCGAGACCTCGACCGCGGCGACGATCTCCACCCCCGACGATTTCAAGGTCGGCACGATCGGCAAGCCGTTCCCCGGCTGCCAGGTGCGGATCGCCGACGACGGCGAGATCCTGGTCAAGGGGCCGAACGTCTTCCAGGGCTACCACAAGAACGAGGAGGCGACCCGGGAGACGATCGTCGACGGCTGGCTCCACACCGGCGACATCGGCGAGATCGACCCCGACGGCTTCATCAAGATCACCGGCCGCAAGAAGGACATCATCATCACCGCCGGCGGCAAGAACATCACGCCGGCCAACCTCGAGGCGGAAATCATGCAGCAGCCGCTGGTCTCCCAGTGCGTCGTCGTCGGCGACCGCCGGCCTTACCTGGTCGCCCTGGTCACGCTCGACCCCGAGGAGGCGGTCGCCTACGCCAAAGACCACGGCCTGCCCGAGGATCCGGCCCAGCTCGCCGAGAACGCCGAGATCCGCGCCGCGATCGAAGCCCACGTCGACAAGATCAACCGGAACTTCGCCCGCGTCGAGCAGGTCAAGAAGATCTCGATCCTCCCCCACGACCTCTCCCAGGAGAGCGGCGAGCTGACGCCGACCCTGAAGGTCAAGCGGGCTGTCGTCGCCAGCAAGCACGAGCAGGAGATCGAGAAGCTCTACGCGGGCTGAACGGTCCCGGGGAGCCGTTCCCGCGGGGTTTGCCTGGTCGTGGAGGGGCGGGACCCGCCGCGTATCTGCTTCTCGCTGAAACGGGCAAGCCGGCTTCCTCCCTTCCCTTGAAGGGCCGGCCCGGCACCCCCTGGAACGTCTTGTACTTCTCGGGCAGCACGACCCGCGGACCACAGCTGCGGACCCACCCGGGCAAGTCAAGTGGAAGGGGGTGCCAGGCCGGCCCCCACGCCCAGGGTAAGGCCGGATTCCCGCCCTAGGAAGCCTCGCCGGACTGGCGCAGCAGGACCGAGGTGGTCTGCTCCAGCACGCGGCGCCAGGCGGAGGACTGCTCGGGCTCGACTTCGGCGGCGTGCTCGACCGCGCGGCGGACCCGGCGCTCGGAGATCTCGAGGCCGTGGCGCTCGGCGATCTCCTTGTAGCGCTCGTAGTCCTTGGCGAGGGTGGCGGTGACCGATTCGAAGCCGTGGCGGGCGATCTTCAGCCGCCGCGAGTAGTCCATGATCGGCGTCCCGAACATCAGCTCGTCGTTGGGCTCGGGCTCGACCAGGACGATGTCGACGCCCGGATAGCGTTCCTGCCAATGCTCGACCGCCTGGTGCAGTCGCTGGTGGGCGATCAGGCGGAAGGTCTGGTTGGCGATCGCCGGCAGCCCCATGTCGGAGACGCGGCGGGCCTTGGTGCCGAAGACGGTCGGGATCGTCTTCTCGAAATCGTTGACGTAGGGGACCAGCGGGTTGACGACGATGATGAACCTGGCGCCGTTCTCGACCGCGATGTCGACGTTGGTGGTCGAGCGGATGCCGCCGTCGACCATCTCCCGGCCTTTCAGCTCCACCGGCTTGTAGACGAGCGGCAGCGCCGTCGAGCACTGCACCGCCTTGGAGATCGGCACGTCGTTCCAGTCCGCCTCGCCGAAGACGATCCGCTCGCAGGTGTCGAGGTCGGTCGCGGTCAGGTACAGCTCGGAGTCGAGCAGGCGAAAGTCGTTGACGCGGCCGTCGCCGGAGAGCACCTCGGCGACGTAGTCGTTGAGCCCGGAGCCGGAGTAGAGACCGGTCGGCAGCGCCTCCGCCAGGCCGACGCCGATGTCGATCGCCGAGAGCCCGCCGATCCGAGCCAGCGAGCGCATCAGCTCCAGGGTCCGCAGCGGCAGCGCCACCGCTTTCTGGACGAAGCCGAGGTAGTTCGGCTTCAGCACCTTGTCGAGGTCGAGGTCTTCGATCTCGGAGGGATCGCGCGAGTTCAGCACCTGCATCATCTCGTCGGGCGTGACGCCGTTGGCGAGCATCGCCGCGACGAAGGAGCCGGCGCTGGTGCCGACGTAGACGTCGAAGCTGTTGACGGTGCTGTTGACCGCCAGCAGGTCGAGCGCGCGCAGGGCGCCGATCTCATAGACGCCGCCGGTGAAGCCGCCGCCACCGAGCACCAGGGCCGTCTTCGACGGCTTTTTCCGGCCGCGGCCTTTACGACGGGGCTTCGACTCGATTGCGACGACCTTGCCCATATAAGACGTGATTATCCCAGGGCGACCGGCCGGCCGAGCCGCTACCTTGCACCCGATCCGTGTTGGTATCCACAATGAGACGCGCAGCGATCATGCTCGCCGCCTTCTCCGCTGTGGTCTCGCTGACCTCCGGAAGCGCCCAGGCGAGCCGAGTCTGCGACCAGATGCGGGGCTGGTTGAACCAGGGCGGCGGCGCGGCCAGCGGCCTGCTCGTGGTCGAGGTCGAAAGCGGCGACATCGTCTGCGCCGCCGGCTCACAGCGGCCGCGGCCGCTGGCCTCGAACATGAAGCTGTTCACCACGGCGACCGCGCTCTCGCGCCTCGGCCCCGACACCCGCATCCCGACCAAGGTCTTCAGCGACGGCCGCGTCGACGCCACCGGCACCCTCCACGGCAGCCTCTACCTGCAGGGCGGCGGCGACCCGGCGCTGGGGACGCCGGTCTTCTACAACAGCTACCTCGCCGGCCTCGGCACCAACCTCTTCGCCCTCAAGGGGCAGATCCGCGCCGCCGGGATCGAGAAGATCACCGGCCGCCTCTACGCCGACGACTCGATCTTCGACCGCCGCCGCGGCGTCCGCGACTCCGGCTTCGCCACCAGCCCCTACATCGGCCCGCTCTCGGGGCTGGCCTTCAACTCCGGTTTCAGCGGCACCAGCTCGGCCAGCGGCTTCTCCTCGGACCCGGCGAAGCTGGCGGCCACGAAACTCGCGCGCTCGCTGCGGGCCGCCGGGGTCTCCGTCCCGGCCCGGGTGGCGCTGTCGCCGACGCCGTCGAACGCCGACCGCGTGGCGATGGTCCTCTCCCCCAGCCTGCACCAGATCGTCAACGTCACCGACGTGTACTCCGACAACTTCTTCGCCGAGATGCTGATGAAGCTGCTCGGCGCCCGCCTCGGCACCGCCGGCACGACCGCCGCGGGCGCCGCCGTCGTCAGCGAGTTCGCCCGCTCGCTCGGCTCCGGCGTCAACGCCGTCGACGGCTCCGGCCTGACCCGCTCCAACCGCGCCTCGCCGCGCCAGGTGGTCGAGCTGCTGCTGGGCATGCGCGAGGACCCCGCCGGCGAGGACTTCATCCAGGACCTCGCCCTCGCCGGCCACGAGGGCACCGTCGACGACCGCATGCACGGCACCGCCGCCTACGGCCGCTGCCGCACCAAGA
The DNA here is from genome assembly GCA_963703585.1 of uncultured Solirubrobacterales bacterium. Classification (GTDB taxonomy): domain Bacteria; phylum Actinomycetota; class Thermoleophilia; order Solirubrobacterales; family 70-9; genus VAYN01. Next base: position 14,070 of record CAVPEX010000021.1, read on the forward strand.
CCGGCACGATCAGCGGCGTCAGCAACCTCTCCGGCTACTGCTTCAACGCCAGCGGCCGGATCATGGCCTTCTCGATCCTGATGGGCAGCGTCACCAATCTCAGCCTCGCCCACCTCGACCAGGACCGAATCGCCGCCGCAGTCGCCGGCTACTGATCGCCGCGGGTTCGCCGTTTGGCTCGCTCCCAGAGGCCGTTGTAGACGAGCCCGGCAACAATGAAGGCCGCGATCACGACAAGGCCGAGCTCGGCCTATCGCTCAGGCCCGAAGATGAGTGCGCCTCCTATTCTCAGACAAAACGTTTACCAACCATAGCGTAGGGCGATATCGATCAGGATCGCCCCCGCCCCGGCGATCCCCCCGAGATAGCCAGCGGTCAAGGTGCGCTCCGCCAACGCCTGCCGGGACCGTCCGGCAATGAAAGCCGCAGAGCCGATAGCGAAGCCACCGACGAGCATCCCTGCCCCTACAGCCGTCGCCACGGACTCCAAGAACTCCGTCAGCGGTCCGATACGTCCGGGCGCCATATGGAGCAAGTCTCGGCAAGCAGGACGCACACGTGGCGCGCACGGTGCAAATTCTCAGCGGCGAAAGTGGGGCTGATCAGCTCCCCAGCAGCGCCAGCAACCCCGCTTCGTCGAGAATCTCGGTGCCGACGGATTCGGCCTTGGCGAGCTTGGAGCCGGGACTCTCGCCGGCGACGACGTAGTCGGTCTTCTTCGAGACGGAGTCGGTGACCTTGCCGCCAGCGAACTTGACCTGGGCCGCGGCCTCCTCGCGGGTCAGGACGGGCAGGGTGCCGGTGAGGACGACGGTCTTCCCCTCCAGCGGGCCGCCGGCGGCCCGCCGTTCGGCCTCGCTCGCCTGCAGCCGCAGGCCCTTGCTCCGCAGCTTCTCGACCAGGGACCAGGTGGCGTCGTCGGTGAGCGACTCGTTGATCTGCACGGCCATGATCGGGCCGACCCCCTCGACCTCCTCGATCGCCTCGGGATCGGCCTTGTGCAGCAGGTCGATCGAGCCGAAGTGGTCGGCCAGGGCCTCTGCCGTGACGGAGCCGACGCCCGGCAGCCCGAGCGCGTAGAGGACGCGTTTGAACGGCTGGCGCCGGGAGGCGTCGATCGCCGCCACCAGGTTGCGGGCGGAGACCTCGCCGAAGCGCTCGAGCCCCGTCAGCTGCTCCTCGGTCAGGTCGTAGATGTCGGCGACGTCCTCGATCAGGCCCTCCTCGAGGAAGCGCGAGGCCTGCTTTTCCCCGAACCCGTCGATGTCCATCGCCCCCTTGCTGACGAAATGTCTGACGTGCTGGAAGGACTGGCCCGGGCAGCCGCGGCGGTTGGGGCAGATCGTGAAGACGGCGCCCTCGGGCTTGACCGTCTCGGTGTCGCAGGCCGGGCACCGCTTCGGCGGCTTCGGCTTGCGCGCTCCCTTGTTCTTGCGCGGAAGCTTCGGCGAGACGACCTGGGGGATCACGTCGCCGGCGCGCATCACCACCACTTCGTCGCCCTCCCTGACGTCCTTGCGCGCGAGGTCCTCCTCGTTGTGGAGGGTGGCCGTCGTCACCGTGACGCCGCCGACGTGGACCGGCTCCAGCATCGCGAACGGCACCAGGTGGCCGGTGCGGCCGACGTTCCAGACGACCCGCTTCATCGTCGTCGTCGCCGTCGTCGGCGCGAACTTCCAGGCGATCGCCCAGCGCGGCTCACGCCCGACCACGCCCAGCTCGCGCCACAGCGCCCGCTCGTCGACCTTGACGACGACGCCGTCGATCTCGTAGTCGAGCGTGTCGCGCCGCTCCTCCCACCAGTGGCAGCGCTCGACCACGCCCTCGACCCCCTGGTGGCGGGCGGTGTCGGGGTTGACCTTGAAGCCGCGGTCCCGCAGCCATTCGACCTCGTCCATGTGGGTGGCGAGGTCGAGCCCGCGCACGGCGCCGATCCCGTAGCACCAGGACGAGAGCGGCCGTTCCGCCGCCAGCGCCGGGTCGAGCTGGCGGATCGAGCCGGCGGCCGAGTTGCGCGGGTTGGCGAAGGTCGGCTCCCCCGCCTCGGCGCGGCGCTCGTTGAGCGCTTTGAAGGCGGCGATCGGCAGGTAGACCTCGCCCCGCACTTCGATCAGCTCCGGCGCCCTCTCGATCCGCAGCGGCACCGAGCCGATCGTGCGCAGGTTCTGGGTCACGTCCTCGCCGACCCGGCCGTCGCCGCGGGTGGCGCCGCGGACGAGGACGCCGTCCTCGTAGGTGAGGGTGACGGCGAGGCCGTCGATCTTCGGCTCGGTCGTGTAGCTGAACTCCGAGGCGGCGATGTCGAGCCGCTTCAGGTAGTTGGCGAGGCGGGTCTCCCAGGCGCGCAGCTCCTCCTCGTTGCGGGCGTTGCCGAGCGAGAGCATCTGCTCGACGTGCTCGACCTGCTCGAAGCGGTCCAGCGGCGGCGCCCCCACCCGCTGAGTCGGCGAGTCCGGCGTCTGCAGCCCGGGGTGCTCGCGCTCCAGCTCGCGCAGCTCGTCCAGCAGCGCGTCGTACTCGTCGTCGCCGATCTCAGGATCGTCGAGGACGTAGTAGAGATGGTTGTGGTGATCGAGAAGCCGGCGAAGCTCCTCTGCGCGCCGCTCGACGGAGGGGCTCACGCCGTCGCGCTCGCCGCCAGCATCTCCTCGAACCCCCAGCCTTGCAGCCGCTCGATCTGGCCGTGCTCGGTGAGGTCGAAGTGGATCGGAGTGACCGCGATCCTGCCCTCTGCGACCGCGTAGAGGTCGGTGCCCTCGATCTCCTCGTAGCCCGGCTTCCAGCCATAGATCTCATAACGGCGGTGCCCAGCCTCGGACTCCTCGATCAGCCGCAGCTCGTCGTTGTAGATGCGTTTGCCGAGCCGCGTCACCTCGATCCCGGTCGGTTCGCCGGCGGGGACGTTGACGTTGATCAGCGTCGCCTCGGGCATCGCCCTGGTGGCGAGCCGGGAGACCAGCTGGGCCGTGAACGCGGCCGCGACGGCGAAGTCGAAGCTGCCGCTGACGTACCCCATGCCGCCTCGGCCCGACTGCTGGGAGAGCGCCAGCGCGGGGATCCCGAGCACGATCCCCTCCAATGCCGCGGCGACCGTGCCCGAGTAGGTGATGTCGTCGCCGAGGTTGGCGCCGTGGTTGATCCCGGAGACGATCAGGTCGGGACGGCTGCCGACCAGACCCAGCTCGGCGAAGCGGACGCAGTCGACCGGGGTGCCGTCGGTGGCGTAGCCGACGTCGCCGTCGCCGAACTCGACCTCCTCGACGCTGAGCGGCGAGCGGGTGGTGATGCTGCGGGCGGTGGCGCTGCGGTTCGTATTGGGAGCAATCACGTCGACCTCGACGTCGTCGAGCTCGCGCAGCGCCCGCCGCGCCGCCTGCAAGCCGGGGGCGGAGATGCCGTCGTCGTTGGTGAGGAGGATGCGCACTCTTCGATTCTAGGTGTCGGAGATACTGCCCCGATGCCGACCGTGCGACTCGACATCGAATATGACGGCTCGGGGTTCCGTGGGTGGGCCAAGCAGCCGGGATTACGCACGGTCCAGGGGGAGCTGGAGACCGCGCTGGCCACGGTCCTGCGCGAGCCGGTCGACCTCACCGTCGCCGGCCGCACCGACACCGGCGTCCACGCCCTGGGGCAGGTCGCGAGCTTCGAGACCGCCGCGGAGCTGCCGCGGGATCTCGCTCGCAGCCTCAACGGCGTCGGGCCCGACGACCTCGCGGTCACCGCGGGCGTCGTCGTCGCCGACGGTTTCGACGCCCGCCGCGACGCCCGCTCGCGCAGCTACCGCTACCGCCTGCTGGCCCGCCGCACGCCCTCGCCCTTCGAGCGGGGCCGGGCACTGTGGTGGCCGCACCGGGTCGACCGCGAGGCGCTCGAGGCCTGCGCCGCGGCGCTGCCGGGGACCCACGACTTCACCGCCTTCACCCCGACCCAGACCGACCACGTCCGTTTCGAGCGCGACGTCCTCGCCGCCTCCTGGACGCGCGAGGGAGACGTGCTCAGCTTCCGCATCACCGCCGACGCCTTCATGCGCAACATGGTCCGCGCCTTAGTGGGCACGATGCTCGAAGTCGCCTCGTCGAGGCGCGCGGTCGGAAACTTCACTGCGCTTCTAGGCGGCGCCCCTCGCTCCGAGGCGGGCGACACCGCCCCACCGCATGGCCTCTACCTCGAGTCGGTCTCCTACGAGTAGGCCGCTAGACCAGCTCGAGGTACACCATCTCGGTGGAGTCGCTCCGCCGAGGGCCCAGCTTGACGATGCGGGTGTAGCCACCCGGCCGCGTCGCGTAGCGCGGCGCCACCTCGTCGAACAGCTTGTGGACGATGAACTTGTCGTTGTGGAGCGTTGCCAGCGCCTGTCGGCGGGCGTGCAGGTCGCCGCGCTTGGCCAGCGTGATCAGCTTCTCGACCTCGGGCTTGACCGCCTTGGCCTTGGCCTGGCTGGTCTGAATCCGCTCGTGCTCGATCAGCTGCTTCGAAAGGTTCGAGAGCAGCGCCTCGCGGTGGGCAGCGTCGCGGCTGAGCTTGTTTCGCTTCTTACGATGGCGCACAGGGTTCTCCGCTCCGCTCTAGCCGCCGCTTCCTAGTCCTGCTGGAGGTCCAGGCCGCGGGCGTGCAGGGTCTCGATCACTTCCTCGATCGACTTCTGGCCGAAGTTCGGGATCGCGTTCAGTTCCGCGCGCGACTTCCGCACCAGGTCGCCAACCGTCTGGACGCCGGCGCGCTTGAGGCAGTTGTAGGAGCGGACGCCCAGTTCGAGCTCCTCGATCAGGATCTCGTCGAGGCCGTTGCTGCTGGCACCGCCGTCGCCACCCGCCGCGCCCAGCGGGTCGGCCGGCATCGCCGCCACCGGCTGGCGGGCGGTGAGCTCCTCGACCCGCTCGGCGTCGGTGAAGATCGCCAGGCTCTTGATCAGGATCTCGGAGGCCTCGCGCAGCGCCGCCGCGGGCTCGATCGAGCCGTCGGTCTCGAGCTCGAGGGTGAGTTTGTCGAAGTCCGTGCGCTGGCCGACGCGGGCGGCGGCGACGGCGTAGGAGGCGCGCCGGATCGGCGAGAAGATCGAGTCGATCGGGATCACGCCGATCGGCTGCTCGTCGCTCTTGTTCTCTTCTGCCGGCGAGTAGCCGCGGCCACGGCCGATCGTCAGGTAGACCTCGAGCTTGGTTTTTTTCTCGAGCGTCGCGATCGGCGCCTCAGGGTTGAGGATCTCGACGCCGGAGGGCAGGTCGATGTCCTTGGCCTTGACCTCGCCGGGGCCGGTCGCCACCAGCGGCGCCTCGACCTCGTCGGCATCGGTGTGCATGCGGACGACGAGGTCCTTGAGGTTGAGGACGATGTCGGTGACGTCCTCTTTGACGCCGGGGACGGTCGAGAACTCGTGCGCTACGCCCTCGATGCGGACGCTGGTGATGGCGGCGCCGCCGAGGGACGAGAGCAGCACGCGGCGGAGGCTGTTGCCGAAGGTGTAGCCGAAGCCCTTGTCGAGCGGCTCGATCGTGAAAGTGCCGCGACGGTCGTCGACCTTCTCGGAGATGATTCGGGGGACCTGGAAATCAGTGGTCATGAGTTCCTTGCGTATGCGTGTTCAGAAATTGCGGTTTCCGGGCTACTTGGAGTACAGCTCGACGATCAGCTGCTCCTGAACCGGCGCCGAGATCTCGGAGCGCTCTGGGTAGCGCAGGACCTTGGCGGTGAGGGCATCGTGATCGGCCTGCAACCAGGCCGGAACCGTGGAGACGAGTTCCGTGGCGCGCTGGATCGTGTCGGTGGCGGGCGATCCGGCCTTGATGGAGATGATGTCCTCGGGACGTACCTGGTAGGACGGGATGTTCACGCGGCGGCCGTTGATCTGCCAGTGGCCGTGGGTGATCAGCTGCCGTGCCTGGCGCCGCGAGGCGGCGAAGCCGAGCCGGACGAGAACGTTGTCGAAGCGCGACTCCAACAGCCGCAGCAGGTTCTCGCCGGTGACGCCGTCCTGGCGCGAAGCCTTGTCGTAGTAGGCGCGGAACTGCTTCTCCAGCACCTGGTAATAACGGCGGGTCTTCTGCTTCTCCCGCAGCTGCACCCGGTACTCGGACTGACGCAGCCGGCCGCGGCCGTGCTCGCCGGGCGGGTAGGAGCGGCGCTCGACGCCGCACTTGTCGGTGAAGCAGCGCTCGCCCTTGAGAAAGAGCTTCTGGCCCTCGCGCCGGCACTGCTTGCACTGCGGGGAGGTGTCGCGGGCCATCTAGACGCGCCTCCGCTTCTTCGGCCGGCAGCCGTTGTGGGCCTGCGGCGAGACGTCCTTGACGGTGGTCACGTCGAGCCCGGCGGCCTGCAGCGAGCGGATCGCCGTCTCGCGACCCGAGCCGGCGCCCTTGGCGAAGACCTCGACCCGCTCCAGCCCGTGTTCCATGCCCTTCTTGGCGGCCGCGTCGGCGGTCACCTGGGCGGCGAACGGGGTCGACTTGCGCGAGCCCTTGAACCCGGCCGAGCCGGCCGACTCCCAGGCGATCACGTTGCCGTCGGTGTCGGTGAGGGTGACGATCGTGTTGTTGAAGGAAGTCTTGATGTGCGCCTGCCCGTAGGTGACGTTCTTTTTGACGCGGCGACGGGCACGGCCCCTGGAGGGTTTTTTCTCAGCCATTTCCTCTTACCTAAGCCTTGCGCTTGCCGGCGATGCTGAGCCGGCGCGGACCCTTGCGGCCGCGCGCGTTGGTCTTCGTACGCTGGCCACGGACCGGCAGGCCGCGCCGGTGGCGCAGGCCGCGATAGGAGCCGATCTCCATAAGCCGTTTGACGTTCTGGGAGCGCTCGCGCCGGAGGTCGCCCTCGACCTCGCGGTTCTCGACCGCTTCGCGAAGCTTGATCACCTCGTCCTCGGTCAGGTCCTTGGCCTGGGTGCCGGGGTCGATGCCGGTTTCCTCGAGGATCTTCTTGGCCGTCGAGTGGCCGATTCCGAAGATGTAGGTGAGCCCGACCTCGATCCGTTTGTTGACCGGGATGTTGATGCCTGCGATTCGCGCCATCGGCTAGCCCTGCCGCTGCTTGTGTCGCGGGTTCTGGCAGATCACCAGGACCGCCCCATTTCGGCGGATGACCTTGCACTTCTCGCACATCGGCTTAACGGAAGCTCGAACCTTCATTGCTCCGGATCTCGTATCGAATACAGGATTCCCGCACGCCCCATGAGTCGGACGGCAGGAGCTAACAATCGGCCCACTGGGCCGACCGGGAAAGATAGCAGGGCAGCCCACTCAGGGCCGCTAGAGTCCGTCCGGATGTCGTGCGAGATTGGAGTGACCGTGCACACCGCACCGCCATTCCTCCCTTCACCCGCTCTCCGCAGCTTCTCCTGATGGCCTTCGACGCGAAGATACTCGCTGACTCCGTGACGCCTCGAGGCGACCGTCTGACGACCCTCGAGGCGACCTTTCCGCGCTTCGTGCTCGCCGAGTTCAATACCCACAGGGTCTTCTCGCGCAACTCGGCCAGCTCACGAGCGATCCCGGTGGCGAAACAGCTGCGCCGCGTGATCGAACACCCTTATGTACCGATCGAGTTCGGATCGAATCAGCCGGGGATGCAGGCGGGACCGGCGCTGGCCGGCGCGGCCCGCGACGATGCCGAAACTGAGTGGCTGCGCGCCCGCGACGACGCCGTCCGGCACGTGTTGAGCCTGATGGCGAGCCCCGAGCTCGTCGCCGAGGCAGACCCGATCGCCTGCCTCGATCAGATCGAAGAGAAGCTGCGCGACCCGGCTCGTCGGCCGGGCGACTGGCTGAACGTCCACAAGCAGGTGGCCAACCGACTGCTCGAGCCGTTCATGTGGCACACGGTGATCGTCAGCTCGACCACCTGGGAGAACTTCTTCCGTCTCCGCTGTCATCCCGATGCACAGCCCGAGATCCAGCGGATCGCCCTGGCGATGCGCGACGCCCTGGAGAGCTCGACTCCCGACCAGCTCGACGCCGGCGAGTGGCATCTCCCCCTGATCGGCCCCAGCGACAGGCAGGAGGCGACCTCCGAGGAGGAGCTGGTGAAGGTCTCGGTCGGGCGGTGCGCCCGGGTCAGCTACCTGACCCACGACGGGACCCGCGACCTCAGTGCCGACCTCAAGCTCTACGACCGCCTGCGCGAAAGCGGCCACATGTCCCCGATGGAGCACCCGGCGCGGCCGATGACGCAGAGTGAGCTGCGCGAGAGCAGATGGTGCGGCAATTTCGAGGGCTGGTGCTCGCACCGCAAGCAGATCCCCGGCGAGGCCAACCCACTTGGGGATGGCGCCATCGAAGAGGTCGACGTCCAGCAGGTCGAAGCGCTGACGCCGGGAGCCGCCCCGGCGCCAGCCAGCGCCTAGTCCTCGCTCAGCGCGGCAAGCGCTGAGTCAGCGTCACAACCTGCTGGAAGGTCGGCCGGTTCTGGAAGGGGAACGGCTTCAGTTCGATCCCGGAGGTCACCTGCGGCCGGTTCTGGTCGAAGCAGGACGGCTGCGGGTTGGCGGCGCAGTCGCCGTTGCCGCCGCCATACATCTGCGCCGGCGTCACCTTCAGTGCCGCCGCCAGCGTCCGCTGCAGCATCGCCCGGCACTTCTGCCTGGAGCCGTTGCCGCAGTACTTGCGGCTGAACGCGCCCTTCGGCCTCGGGCCGAAGACGTTGCGCAGGTCCTTGGAGACGTAGCCCCACCAGCCGTCGTAGAAGTCCGGCGCGTCGGGCGAGCCGCCGGTGTGGTCACCGATCCGCAGCATCCCTTCCAGCTGCTCGAAGGCCTTGGCGCCGAGCACCGGCTTGAACTCAGCCGTCACCAGCTTCGGCCACCAGGCGTCCATCAGCTCGATCGCCGGCGTTTCCTCGTCAATGCCGTCGCGGTCGAGGTCGCGCCGGTGGGCGCTCGCCCCGTGCCAGGCGCGCAGGGTCGCGAGCGCCTGCCGCAGCTTCGCCGACTTCGGCTTGCCGACGGCCTTGAAGATCGCCGGCAGCAGGCGGTAGCCGCGCAGGTCCTGCGTCGCCGGTTCCTCCGTCGCCTGGATCAGCTGGACGATCGACATCTTGCCGGTGCCCTTGGTCGCGGCGCGCACCTTGTCGGCGATCATCTGCTGGCGCTGCAGCGGCCCGTAGCCGTAGTTGTCGTCGGCCGCGGCCCATTCAGGCGCCTGCTTGTTGTTCCAGGAGACGAGGTAGTCGGGGTCGACCGCCTGCGGGTGCTCGGAGAACGGCAGGTAGTCGGCCATCTGGGTCGCCGGCTTGAAGCCCTGCCAGTCGTACTGGCCGGTGCCGAGCACCGGAAAGTCCGGCGAGGTGCCCTTCGCCCGCTGCGGGTAGGGCCCCGAGAGCGCGTAGGCGATGTGTTCGGAGTCGACGTAGGCCCAGTTGAAGGTGAAGTTGATGTCGGAGACCGCCTGTTTGAAGCCGGAGACGCCGGTGACGACGCCCGGTTCGTTCAGCTGCCCGAAGCCGATCACCGAGTCGGCCTCGTGGAAGTAGGTGCTGCGCTGGTGCACGTAGGCCACCTTCTTGCCGTGGACCTTGCCGCGGGCGAAGACGATCCCGTGCACGGTGCGATAGGCGACCAGCGTCTGGGCGCCCGCCGCGGTCGAGTCGATCGCGTTCGGCGACCAGCTCTCGCTCTTTTCGAGCTTTTCCATCGCCAGGCACTTGCCGCGGTAGAGGTAGTGGAAGTTGTCCTTGCAGAGGACCTCGGCGACCGTGTCGACGTTGTCGGAGCCGGCGCTGGTCGCGCTCCACGCGTAGTCGCGGCCGTGGCCGAGCTGGACGTAGAGGTTGACGCCGGCGAAGGAGACGCCGCGGGCGTCGATCCCGGGGCCGTGCAGGTCCTCCTCCATCAGGATCTGGGGGACGAAGTAGCCGACCTGCGGGCCCATCACCGCGATCGGGTGGCCGTTGGCCGAGTTCTTGGCGGAGACCAGCTCCCAGTTGGAGGCGTGGCCGGCCGCTTCCAGCGCTTCCCGCAGTAGCGCGCCGACGCTGGCGATGCCCTCACCCGCGGCCGGGGCCGAGGAGGCGCTGGCGGTCTTCGTTTCCTTGACGCTGCCTGGATCCGGCAGCGCCAGGCCGCGCTTGGCGAAAGCGCTCCGGGTCTCGTACGGGTATGCCTTGGCGATCGTCGTCGGCGCCTCGGGGTCGTTCTTGGAGCGGAAGCCGAGCCAGGCCCGGCGCCCGGCCTTCTTGCCCATGCGGTCGACGAAGGCCTGCATCGTCAGGGCCGAGTTCAGCTCGTTGCCGCCGCCGCGGCCGAAGATGCCGCCGACCAATGAAGCGATCGCGATCACGTCGGTCGCCTTCCACGGTTCCATCGGCTTCGAGAGCAGCGTGTACTCGGCCGGCTTCAGGACCGTCGGGTTGGCGTTGGCGGCGGCGATGTAGGCGTTGATGCCTTCGACATAGGCGTTGACGTCGTCGACCGCCTGCTGGCCGGTCTGGCCGTAGAGCTGCGGCGTCTGCGTCAGCTGTTTTTCGAGGTCGGCTTCGGTGTAGGGGGCGAAGCTCCACTGGCCGGCGTCGGTGGCGGCGTTGGAGCCGCCGAGGAAGGAGGCCAGTTCGGCGCGGCCGGTGTGGCGCAGGACGTCCATCAGGAAGAGGCGGTCCGCGGCGCCCGCGTAGCCCGCGCCGAACATCGTGTCGGCGCGGCTGTCGCCGTAGATGTGAGGGATGCCGTAGGCCGAGTCGCGCTGGATCGTCACCCCCGGCCGCGGTTCGATCGTCGATTCGACCTGGCCGGCGGGGACGCCGAAGGTCGCGTCCTTGAAGAAGCCGGGGATCTGCGCTTCGGTCAGCTCGGGGCTGCCGTAGAGGAGGTTTTCGTAGAGCGGCTGCTGGTCGGCGAAGTGCGGCGGCAGGATGCCCGGGCCGCGGAATTCGAACAGCTGTTTGACGTTGTCGAGCCCGTTCTCGCCGGGCGGCAGGACGTTGCGGAAGCCGCCGGCGTCGTTGCTGCCGTAGGGCGCCGGGACCGCGGCGCCCGCGGTGGGCGCGAGGGCGACCAGGAGCAGGGACAGCACGAACAGGGCGCTCACCACGCGCGAGCAGACTCGACCAAGCAAGACCTCTCTCCTTCCCGTTGCGGCGCCCCAGCCGCACGGGAAGACTAGCTGATGGACTGGCCAACCAACCAAATCGGTCGGCGGCGGGCGAAGGCGACGGCGCTAGCCCTCTTCCTGCCAGGGGGTGAGGATCCGCGGGCCCTCGGCGGTGACGGCGACGGTGAACTCGAAGTGCGCGGCCAGCGACCCGTCCTCGGAGTGGACGGCCCAGCCGTCGTCGTCCATTCGCACCAGCGGCCCGCCGGCGTTCACCATCGGCTCGATCGCCAGCACCATCCCCTCCTCCAGCTCCGGCCCTTTGCCGGGCTCGCCGAAGTTCGGCACCTGCGGCTCCTCGTGCATCTCGCGGCCGATGCCGTGGCCGACCAGGGTGCGGATGATCGAGAGCCCCTCGGCCTCGACCGAGCGCTGGATCGCGGCGGAGACGTCGCCGAGGTGGTTGCCCGGTCGCATCTGCTCGACCCCGGCGAAGAGCGAGGCCCTGGTGACCTCGAGCAGCCGCTTCGCCTCGGGGCCGATCGGCCCGACCGGCAGCGTCATCGCCGCGTCGGCGACCCAGCCGTCCTTGATCACGCCGACGTCGATCGAGACGATGTCGCCCCGCTTCAGCTCGTAGGGGCCGGGGATGCCGTGGACGACCATCGAGTTCGGCGAGGCGCAGATCGAGCCCGGGAAGCCGCGGTAGCCCTTGAAGGCGGGGAAGGCGTCCTGGGAGCGGATGAACTTCTCCGCCGCCGCGTCGAGTTCCTCGGTGGTGATCCCGGGCCGCGTCTTGGAGGCCAGCATCTTCAGGCAGCGGACGAGGATCTCGCCGGCGGCCGCCATCTGCTCGATCTGGTCGGGAGTCTTGCGGATGATCATCCGGTACACGCTAGTCGTCCCCGCAACCCGCTCCGGCCGCCTAGACGGCCTCGTCCTGCTCCAGCCGCATCGTCGCCAGCGTCCGCCGGATCTCCTCGGCGACCGCGTCCGGCGTCGTCTCGCCGCCGATCCGGCGCAGCACGCTGCGATGGTCGTAGTAGTCGACCAGCGGCTCGGTCTTCTCGTGGTAGGTGTGCAGGCGCCTGCGGATCACGTCGGGCTTGTCGTCGTCGCGGACGATCAGCTCGGAGCCGTCGACGTCGCAGACGCCCTCCTGCTCGGGCGGGTTGAACTCGACGTGGTAGACGTGCGGCGGCGTCCCGCCGACGCAGGTGCGGCGGCCGCCGAGGCGGCGCACGACCTCGTCGTCGGAGACGTCGATCAGCAGCACCGCGGTGACCGCCCTGCCCAGCTCCTCGAGCTTGGCGTCGAGCGCCTCCGCCTGCGGTGTCGTGCGCGGGAAGCCGTCGAGGATGAAGCCGTCGCGCGCCTCGCTGGAGTCGAGCGCCTCGGCGATGACGCCGACGATCACCTCGTCGGGCACGAGGTCGCCGCTGTCCATGTACTCCTTGGCGGTGCGGCCGAGCTCGGTCTCGTCGCGGACGGCCGCCCGCAGGATGTCCCCGGTCGCGTAGTAGGGCAGGCGCAGGTCTTCCTGCAGCCGCTCGCCCTGGGTGCCCTTCCCCGACCCGGGAGGGCCGAGCAGGACTAGATTCAGCTCCGGCATCTGTGGAAGCCTATTTCAGGAAGCCCTCGTAGTTCCTCATCATCAGCTGCGCCTCCAGCTGCTTGACCGTGTCCAGCGCGACGCCGATCACGATCAGGATGGAGGTGCCGCCGAAGTAGAAGTTGGCCGACGTCTGGCTGATCAGGATCGTCGGCAACGCCGCGACCGCGCCGAGATAGAGCGCGCCAGGGAAGGTGAGGCGGGAGAGGATGCGGTCCAGGTACTCGGCCGTCGGCCTGCCGGGCCGCACGCCGGGGATGAAGCCGCCGTATTTTTTCAGGTTGTCGGCCTGGTCGACCGGGTTGAAGGTGACCGCCGTGTAGAAGTAGGTGAAGACGATGATGAAGAAGACCTCGCCGACCACGTAGGCCCAGCCGTTCGGTTCGAAGAAGGCGGCGAAGTCGAGCGCGGCCGGGGTGTTCAGCAGCTGCCCGATCGTCGGCGGGAAGGCCATGATCGAGGCGGCGAAGATGACCGGGATGACGCCGGCCATGTTGACCCGCAGCGGCAGGTAGGTCGAGCCGCCGGAGGTCATTTTGCGCCCGACGACGCGTTTCGCGTACTGGACCGGGATCCGGCGCTGGCCCTCCTGGACGAAGACGATCGCGACGATCACCGCCAAGCGCGATGAACGGCATCATCACGACGAAGACCTGGTCGGGGTTGTTCCACCACTTGTCGAGGCCGCTGGGCAGGCCGGAGACGATCGAGGCGAAGATCATCAGCGAGATGCCGTTGCCGATCCCGCGCTGGGTGATCAGCTCGCCCAGCCACATCAGCAGGGTGCAGCCGGCGGTCAGGCAGATCACGATCAGGAAGACCTTGGGGAAGGTGAGGGTGCCGATGACGCTGGTGCCGGCTTCGTTGCCGAAGGAGCGGAAGAGGAAGACGTAGCCGAGCGACTGGCCGAAGGCGAGGGCGACGGTCAGGTAGCGCGTGTACTGGGTGATCTTCTGCTGCCCGACCTCGCCCTCTTTCTGCAGCCGCTCGAGCGAGGGGACGACCACGGTCAGCAGCTGCAGGATGATCGAAGCCGTGATGTAGGGCATGATCCCCAGCGCGAAGAGGGAGAGGCGCGAGAGGCTGCCGCCGGAGAAGGTGTTGAGAAAGCCGAGGATGCCGGAGCCGCCGAAGTTGCTCTCGATTTCCTTGACGGCGTCGATGTCGACGCCCGGCGCCGGGATGTAGGCGCCCAGTCGGTACAGCAGCAGCATCGCCGCGGTGAACGCGAGCTTCTTGCGAATGTCCGCAACGCTGAACGCGTTGAGAATAGTTCTGAGCATTACGGCTCCAGAGTGTGACAGGAACCGCCGGCCGCCTCGATCTTCTCCTTGGCGGCCGCGCTGAAGGCGTGCGCGTGGACCTCGAGCTTCTTCTTGATCTCGCCGCGGGCGAGGATCTTGACCGGGTCCGAGCGCTTGGCCAGGCCCTTCTCCTTCAGCGTCGAGGGGTTGACCTCGGCGCCGGAGTCGAAGCGCTCCTCGAGGTCGGCGAGGTTGACGGGCTGCGTCTTGGTGCGGAAGTTCTCGAAGGGCATCGACTTCTTCATGTGCGGGCCGCGCAGCTTTCGCATCCGCATGTGGATCGGGTTCTGGCCGCCCTCGTAGTTGGCCTTGCGCTTGGCGCCCGAGCGCGAGCCGGCGCCCTTGTGGCCGCGGCCGGAGGTCTTGCCGAGGCCGCTGCCCTCGCCGCGGCCGATCCGCTTGCGCGGGCGGCGCGAGCCGGGCTTCGGCTTCAGGTTGTGGAGACCGATCTCCTCGGAGCGCGGCGTCTCGGCCATCAGGAGCTCACCTCCACCAGGTGCGAGACGACCCGCAGCTGACCCTGCAGCTGCGGTGAG